>NZ_JBASFM010000018.1:0-132946 GCF_049653025.1 Pseudomonas sp.
CCTGCCGAGCGGCGCGTTCAAGGGCCTGGGCGTCTCCTGGCGTAACGCTGCCTTCCGCAGCAACACCACAGCGGCGGACCAGGACGAAAACCGCCTGATCCTCAGCTACAGCCTGCCACTGCTGTAACGCCTGGATGGCAACCGGCCTGAGCACAGGCCGGTTCTAACCCATGCACAGGCATACCGCGCGGCACGGCACTGGGATGCTCAGGCGGCTGCTTTTGACCCAAAGCAACCGGTGGCGACAGTCAGAAACCGGCCAAAATCCGCCCCACGATGTTCTATGGACCAGAGGCTACTTACTCCATAGATCCTGACAGCATTTTCTGGTGGACTTGGTTAACAAACAGTACATCAGCCTCTGGAATCGCTCCCCGGTGACGCATTAACTGCCGCAGGTCGTGTCTGGAGGCATCCTTGGCGCGCAATCGATGCCGACTTTTCTCTAAGTCGAGTAAGGCAATCTCTATGCCTGCTTTGCTCGCGATACCCGACTGAAGCTTCACAAAGATGTGCTTGGGGTAGCAGCAACCATGTTGAAAGCCGGCCTGGTGCATGCGTGCCAGTGTGACGGCTACCTGCCGCAGCACGCGCTGATTGAGCACCGGGGAATCACTCTCCTCGTACCATTGAGTGAGGCTCACAAAGCCGTGCAGTGACTCGGTCACCAGAAGGGACTGCCACTGCTGGTCTTGTCGGCGAGTGGCGCAGTAGACGATGTTTGGCGTCTTGATGCCCAAACGCGCGAGTGTCCGATATGCATCGCACTCACGTAGCACGGTGGGACGACCGAAAGGGTAGCGGATAGAACGATAGAGATGCCCGACTTGTCGCTTGCAATACAAAGGCAGCTGACTGGCATCGCTGCGGGTTAGTAGCTGCACACCGCTCTCCCCACCACGGCGCTGATTGACCGGTTCGACCCAAGCCCCTGCGCTGTTCCACCAGCGATCAAAATGCGTGATGTAGGGCTGTGCAGATGCACCACTGGTAAGCGCGACCATTTCTAGTCCTCCTTACGCAACACGTAAGTGCGCCACATGGCGTAGCCCGGCAGAAAATCCTGTTGGCCGATGATCTTGAACCCAGCTTGGCGGAATTCGTTTTCGATGACGTCGCGAGCGACGACAAAGCGATTCTGGTTCTGCTCGGCGCGTCCCTCGGCCGCGCGGCGTTGCTCAAGACGTTTGCGTTTCCAGGCCTTGTAGTTGCCGTCGACCCAGAGCGAGAGAATCACCGTGTCGCGACTGACACGGTGGAATTCGCGCAGGATCGCCAGGCGGTGTTCGGGTTGTTCGATGTGGTGCAGCAGGCGGATGCAGAAGATGCAGTCGACGGCATTGGCAGTCAGATCGATGGCGAACGCCGAAGTGCGGAAGGTTTCGACCTGCATCAGCACCTCCATTGGCTGTGAGGCTTCGGCGATGTCGAGCATGTCGGCAGAGTTGTCTGCTGCAAAGATCAATCGATTGGGGTTTTCAGCCAACAGCGGCCAGAAGCGCCCGGCTCCACACGGTAGATCCAGCACCAGGCCAGGATCGCCAGCCAGTTTCAGCGCATGACGGGCCATCTGCTCATCGCGCCAATGCGAGAGGCGTCGGGACAGGCCGTCCTGGTGCTTGTGCAGGTATTCGTAAGCGTGTGCGCGGTCGTACTTGCGTGAGAACTCGAGTTCAATGGGGCTAGGCATGGCGAGGCGTCCGTAGATAGGTACGCTCGCCACACTAGAGAGCCGTGCATCAAGGCTCTGTCAAAAGGATGTGAAAAATTCGTTATTTGCCGCTATTGAATGCCACGGTGAAACAGCTACCGCCATCGGCCAGGTTGTGCACCGAGATCGTCCAGCCCTGTTTGCTGCAGATCCGCTTCACCAGCGAGAGGCCCAGCCCCAAGCCTTCGCCGCGCGCTTCTGAGCCACGCACGAAGGGCTGAAAGATCTGCTCATGCTGCTCTGGCGCAATGCCCATGCCGCTGTCTTCTACGCGAAACCCATCCGTGACAAGCACCAGGCGGACAAAACCACGCTCGGTGTAATGCAGCGCATTGCGCAGCAAATTGGCCATCACCGTATTGAGCAGTACCGGGTTGTAAAGACCATGATCAGGCCCTTCCTGGCTGCGCTGGAAGTCCAGGCCCTTCTCGTGGAGCAGTGGCTCCCAGCGGCTGGTTTGTTCGGCGGCCACTTGCGCCAGGCTACTGCTGCCAACCAAGGCGCTCTCGTTGGCTTTATCCCGCGCCAGTTGCAGGAACGTCTGCACCAAGTCGCGCATTTCCTCACTGGCGCGGCCGATGCGCTCAATCTGCTCGCGCTCGCGTGGCTGTAAATTGCCTTCGGCCAACAGCTCGCACGACGTTGCAATAACCATCAGCGGGGTGCGCAATTCATGGCTGACATCACTGGTAAATAAGCGCTCGCGCTCCAGTGACTGGCGAACTTGGCCCAGGGTGCTGTCGAAGGCTGCAGCCAGTTGGCCCACTTCATCGTCGGGGTATTCGGGAGCCTGTGGTGGAGCCAGAGGATGCAACTGGTCGCGATGGCGTACCTGCTGCGCCAGGCGGCTGACCGGGGCCATGACCTTTCTGGCCATGATCAGTCCCAGTCCCCAGGCACCCACTACGGTGAGCAGAAAGCCCGCCAGCACCACATCGAACAGTGCCTGTTCGTGCGCCTCGAACTCATGCTGTTCCTGTGCCAGCAGATAGGTCTGATCATTGTTTTTGCGGCTGTAAACATAGAACGCGTTCTTACCGTCAACTACTTCGGTAAAGCCTTCTGGTAACCCGGAAAACAGTTTGGGAATCGCGTACTGCGGCTGTTCCGAGCTAAAGAACCGGGTCATGGAATCGAGCCTGGGTGGCCGACCTTGCTGGATGTCCTCCTCCAGCACTTTACTCAACTCACGGCCCAGTTCCTCGGAAACCAGGTTCTCTTCGATGAAATGCACCACCGCCACGATGCTCAACGAGAACAGACCGCTGACCAGCGTGGTCATCAGCACGAAGGCAATCAGAATGCGCCGCGCAAAGGGCTGCTTAGACACCATCGGTCTGCTCCGCCAGTCGGTAGCCGACGCCATGTAGGGTGTGCAGCAACGGGTATGCGAAGGGCTTGTCGAGTACTTGGCGTAGCTGGTGAATATGGCTGCGTAGGCTGTCGCTGTCTGGGCAGTCGTCGCCCCACAGCGCTTCCTCCAAGGCTTCACGGCGCACCACGGCCGGGCTTTTCTGCATCAGCACCGCCAGCAGCTTGAGGCCCAGCGGGTTGAGTTTGAGCGGCTGGCCTGCGCGGCTGACATGCAGGGTGTCGAGGTCATAGCTCAGGTCGGCGACTTTCAGCTGGCGTTTCCGGCTGCCCTGGCTGCGGCGCAGGATCGCTTCGATCCGCGCCACCAGTTCAGACAGCGCAAACGGCTTGATCAGGTAATCGTCGGCCCCTGCCTGCAAGCCTTGCAGGCGATCATCCAGGGCATCGCGGGCGGTGAGCATCAGGATCGGCACCTCATTACGGCCGTCTTCGCGCAGGCGCTTGCACACCTGATAGCCATCGATGCCAGGCAGCATGATGTCCAGCACGATCAGGTCGTAATGCCCAGTGCTGGCCAGATGAAGACCGGTCAGACCATCCTGCGCACAATCGACGCTGAAGCCCTTGAGCTGCAGATAGTCGAGCACGTTGGCGAGGATGTCGCGGTTATCTTCGATGACTAGGATGCGCACAGGGTTATCTCTTTCTCTGGTTTTGACACTTTTTTCACATCGCGTTGACGCGCGGCTCACAGCCCCCACAACAGACTGCGGCACGTTCATCCAACAAGGATCATACGATGCCTCAGCTCCATTACGCTCAACTTCGCTACCTGTCCATCATCGTGCTGTCATGGCTAGCGGTATTCTTCCTGACCCGCTGCTTATTGCTGGCCAGCCACCTGGCTGATGCCAACGTAAGCCTGCTGCAGCTGGCCGGCGTTTATGGCATTGGTCTGGTCTACGATCTGGGTTTTCTGCTGTACGCCATTTTGCCACTGGCGCTGTATCTGCTCGTGTGCCCGGCCAGTTTATGGCGTCGGCGCTGGCACCAACGGCTGCTCATTGGGCTGGTGGGCATCAGCCTGTTCGCGATGTTGTTTACTGCTGTGGCCGAATGGCTGTTCTGGGATGAGTTCGGCGTGCGCTTCAACTTTATCGCCGTGGATTACCTGGTCTACTCGGAAGAGGTGATCAACAACATTTTGGAGTCCTACCCGATTTACCCCCTGATTGCGCTGCTCGCGGTTATCGCCACAGGCACCAGCGTTGCACTGCATAAGTCTCTGGAGGCTGCATTTAACGCGCCTCTTTTGTCCCGAGTTCACGCGTTTACAAGCCTGGCGATACTGTTTTTTCTGACGGGCCTGAGCGGCCTGTCGATTGGTCAGGACACGCCGCGCGGCCTGGGCGGCAACACCTACCAGCGGGAGCTGGCCAGCAACGGCCCCTTTCAGTTCTTCGCCGCCTTCCGCAATAACGAACTGGACTACCAGCAGTTCTACACAACCTTGCCCGAGCAAGCGGTGGCCAGCCTGCTGCGCGATGAAGTGAGCGAGCCCAATGCCCGCTTTATTGGTAGCGACCCTCAGGACATTCGCCGGCTGATCGACAACCCAGGTCAGCCACAGCCCCTGAATGTGGTGTTGGTGACCATCGAAAGCCTGAGTGCCAAATACCTCGGCAGCTTCGGTGATACGCGAGGTTTAACCCCCAGCCTGGATGAGCTGCGCAAGAACTGCCTGAGCTTCAGTAACTTCTACGCCACCGGTACACGTACCGACCGCGGCCTGGAGGCGATTACCTTATCCATACCACCGACGCCGGGGCGCTCCATCGTCAAACGCATCGGCCGTGAGTCTGGCTATGGCAGCCTTGGCCAGCAGTTCAATGCCCTCGGCTATGACAGCGTATTCATCTACGGCGGGCGCGGTTACTTCGACAACATGAATGCCTTCTTCGGTGGTAATGGCTACCGCATCGTCGATCAGAGCAGCGTGGCCGAAAGCGACATGGTGTTTAAGAACGCCTGGGGCATGTCCGATGAAGACATCTACCAGCAAACCATCAAGGTCGCCGACGCTGACCATGCCCAAGGCAAACCCTTCTTCCTGCAACTGATGACCACCTCCAATCACCGGCCGTACACCTACCCGCAGGGGCGCATCGACATCCCGTCCGGTGAGGGTCGCGAAGGCGCAGTGAAGTACACCGACTATGCGATTGGCCAGTTCCTCCAGCAGGCCCGAGAGAAGCCCTGGTTCAACCAAACCGTATTCGTCTTCGTGGCGGATCACACAGCGGGCAGCGCCGGTCATGAAGACCTGCCCGTGGCCAACTACCACATCCCGTTGTTTATCTACGCGCCGGCGCTGATCGAGCCGCGTGAGTTCAGCGAGGTAGCCAGCCAGATCGACCTGGCGCCGACCTTGTTGGGTCTGCTGAATGTCGACTACAGCTCAACCTTCTTTGGCCGCAACGTGCTGCGCGAAGACCGCGCACCTGGGCGCGCGCTGGTTGGCAATTATCAGCACTTAGGCCTGTTCGATGGGGCCAACCTGGCCATTCTCAGTCCACGTCGCGGCATGCGCCGGCACGACGACGCACTCGGACGAAGCCATGAGTCTTCAAGCTCCGTCAGCGACAGCTTACTGCGCCGTGATATCGCCTATTACCAGGGGGCCAGCCATGCCTTCCAGAAACGTTTGATTGCCTGGCGTCCCACTGCCATGCCTGAAGAACAACTCAGCAAACGCTAACCCCGGCACTGCATAGGCATTCTCTTTACTGGAGTTCAGTCATGGCTGAAGCACCGACACCCCGCATCACCCGCTACTTTGATTTCCGTCTTGGCCTGGGGATTCCCCTGGCGCTGATGGCGCTGCTCCTCTTGCTTGATCCAAGTGGCCTGGACTTCGCACTGGAGCATCTGTTCTATAAACCTGGCTTGGGATTCATCGGGCGGCATAATTTCTGGCTGGAAGACATCCTGCATGACCGCGCCAAACAAGCGGTGATTGTTCTGGGCGTACTGGCCATCGTCGGCTTTTTGCTAAGCCTGTTCACCGTCAAATGGCGGACTTGGCGTCGTCCGCTGTGCTATTTGGTGCTCTCGTTAGCCGTATCGACCAGCATCGTTACACCGCTGAAAAAGCTCACCGCCATGCAATGTCCATGGAGCCTGAGCGAATTCGGTGGTACAGAGGTCTTCAGCTCGCTGCTCGGTGAGCGCGCAGCAACCGACAACCCTGGTCGCTGCTGGCCTGGCGGCCATGCATCGGCCGGTTTTTCACTGATCGCGTTATTTTTTGCGCTACGTGATAGACGCCCGCGAACCGCACGCATCGCGCTGGCTGTCGCCTTGGGACTGGGCACGCTGTTTTCCATAGGGCGCATGATGCAGGGCGCGCATTTCCTCTCACACAACCTGTGGACCTTGCTGTTCGACTGGCTGATCTGCACGCTTTGTTATCGCTGGTTGCTGTACCGACCAGCACCGTCCTGCGATGTCAAACAAGTGCCGCAGGCAGTGCATCGCTTGCGCGAAGATGCAGCATGAACGGTACTACAAGCATGCCGTTCGACTACTCAGCCAAGCCAGGTAAGAGCTTGTCTGCCTGGCCAGCGCTGATTGCCATGGGCCTCGTCGCAATCTTGTTAGGTGGCTGCCAAAGTACCCGCGAGCAGATGATGGCTGAGGGTTATCCAGCCCCCTTTATTGACGGCTTCGAGGAGGGTTGCAGCAGCGGCAGACAAGCTGCGGGAGCGCTCGAAAGCTTTCGCAAGGATGTGCCGCGCTATCTGCAACACCCCCAATACGCACAAGGTTGGGACGACGGCTTCCGCCAATGCAAAGAGGGCCTGGAAAGTGCCATTGAACTAGAACTGCGAGACAACGATAGACGCGACCGCGACTGGCGGGATCATGTTGATCAAGCGATGGCTAAAGCGATGCGTGGCAGCTGAAACAGGGTGCGACGTTGTATTGGAATCACTGACAGCTTTGGGTCGAAATTGGCCCGTTACGAGCGACTGCTTCTGGCCGAAAGCGAGCCTCGTGACTGGCTGCTATCGACCAAAAGCGAGCGTTAACGCCTACAAAGCTAAGGCGTACTCAGGTACGCCCAGCGCGCCTTACAGCAACTCCAGCGGGTATTCGAGGATCACTCGCACTTCGTTCAGGTCGCCCTCGCCCTGGTCGCTGTTGGCACGGTGGGTGGCCTGGCGCACGGCGATGCTGAGGTCCTTGGCTGGCCCTTCCTGGACCACGTAGTTGACCTCGATATCACGCTCCCAGTGCTTGCCGTTCGCACCTTGCAGCGGCACGAAGTCGGCGGCGTCCTCATCGAAGGCGTAGTAGGCACCACCGATCTCGGCATCGGTGCCGTCGACATCGTCGCCCGTGACGTAGCGAGTCATAAAGCTCAGGCCCGGTACCCAGCCGCTCAGGTCGAGGTCGTAGCGCAGCTGCCAGGAGCGCTCGTTGGCACCGTTGAAGTCAGAGTACTGCACCGAGTTGGCCAGGTAGATGGAGTCGCCGCCGACATAGTCGAACGGCGTGTCGCCGTTGACCCGCTGGTGCGCCAGGGTCAGGGTGTGGATGCCCAGGTTGTAGGCCAGCGCCAGGCTGTAGGTGGTGTTGTCGATCTCCCCGGCCAGGGCGTCGCCCTGCTCGTTGCTGCGGTAGAGGTTGAGGTCGAAGCCGAGGCTTTGCTCATCGCTTATCGGCAACGTGTAGTTGAGGTTGCCGTAGTACTGCCGCCAGGTGTCCTGCAGCTCGGAGGCGAACAAGCCGGCGCTGAAGTTGTCACTGAAGCTGTAGTAGCCGCCGGCGAAGTCGATCCCGCCAGCCGAGGTGTCGCCGCCGTAGCCGTAGAACTCGTCGCCGCTGTTGGTCGAGTCGCGGTTGTTGAAGGCGGTGAAGTGGCCGGCAGTTAGATCCAGGCCCTCGATCTCGCTGCTGGTCAGCAGCACGCCGGTGGCAGTTTCCGGCAGCAGGCGCAGGTGGCCGGTATCGAACACCGGGGTCTCCACCTGCATCTCACCGTACTTCAGCACGCTGCTGGACAGGCGCAGCTTGATGGCACCGCCAGCCTCGCCGTATTCGTCCTCGGCGCGGCCGTCGCTGCCCACCGGCAGCAGGCCGGTGCCGGTGCGGCCACGACCGCTGTCGAGCTTGAGCCCGAAGTAGCCAAAAGCATCCACGCCGAAGCCGACCGTGCCCTGGGTAAAGCCCGAGCTGAAGTCGGTCAGTACGCCATGGGCCCATTCCTCCTGGTAGCTCTGCTCGTCAGGGCCGCTGTCGCGAAAATCGCTGTTCATATAGACGTTGCGATTGGTCAGGGTCAGGCCTGCATCCTCGATAAAGCCTTCGGCCTCGGACTGCTGGCTGGCCTGCGCCAGCTGTGCGGCACAGGCGGCAATCGCCAGGGCCAGGGTGCTCCACTTACTTACGGGCATACGCGTTTCCTTCTTGTTGTTGTAAGACGCGAAAGCCCTCCCCGGTATTGAGGAGGGCGCTGGGTGAATCAGCCGATACGCACCAAGTGCTGCGACGGCCGCGCCTCTTCGCGGGCAATCGGCAGGCGCTGGCGAATCCAGTCGCGGAAGGCGCGCACGCCGGTCTCGCGCGGCGACAGGTAGCCGAACTGGTAGACCGAGCCTTGCAGGCCCTGCTGCACCGAGGCGGTGAGCTGGTTGTCCTCTTCCTGTACCTCGGCCCACACGCGCCCGGCGGCAACCCGCGCGGCCTGCACCTCGGGGCTGGCGTTGGGCAGCGAGAAGCTGGCGGTGCGGAAGGTCGCCTTGCCCGGGCCCTGCGGGTAGAAGATGAAATAGTCGATGCTGTCCGGCTGCAGGCCGATGTTCACGTTGGGGAAGATCGACAGGTAGCTCCAGCGCCGACCGTGGTCGCCCGGTAGGTGGTCGCCAGGGGAGCGAATACTCAGGTAGGCGAACTCGTCCGGGCCGCCGGCCGGGTATTCCTTGAGGCGATGGGTGGCGAAGCTGGTGCCAAGCTCGACATTGGCGGTGACGTCGTAGGCGCTCTCGAACATCTGGTTCAGCCCCGGGTGGCCCACGGCGACGTGGTAGCCCTCCAGGTAGTTGTCCATCATGTTCTTCCAGTCGATCGGGTGGTCTTCGACGCACAGGTCGTCGTTGCTCACCATCTCGTCGATGCGATAGGCCGCCAGCAGTTCGGCGAACGGTGCCAGGCGCTCGGCCACCGATGGCCCCTCGGCCTTCAGGCGAATCCAGACGAAGCCCAGGTAGACCTCGTGGTCGACCGGCAGCAGGCCGTGGCCGACCTGTTTGACATCCGCCTCGCTGCCACCGGGAATGCCACGGATGGCGCCGTCCTGGCCGTAGGTCCAGCCGTGGTAGGGACACACGTGCACGCGCTTGCAGGTGCCGCGCTCACCGGTGATGACCTGGTGCGCGCGGTGCCGGCAGGTGTTGTGGAAGGCGGTGATCACGCCCTCCTGGGTACGCGCCACGGCAATGCGCTCGCCGAGGAAGGTCAGGGTGATGTAGTCGCCTGGGTTGGCGATCTCGCTGACGTGGCAGGCGATGTGCCAGCTGCGCGAAAAGAGCTCCTCCTTCTCCAGCTCGAAGAAGCGCGCATCGTTGTAGATCCAGCTCGGCAGGGTGTGGTTGTCGCTGTCGTCCGCGACTGGATGGGAGGCGCTGCGCTCGTACATGGCTGTTTCCTTGTTGTTATCGACTGCATGGGGACCCGCCTGCGGGCTGCTCGATGCCGTTCGCCCGGCAAAGGCATGACAGACCGGCCTATCAATCACTGCTATATGATCGTTCAATAAAACATAAACCGATCATTCAGTAAGCGTCAAGCGCTATCGACCGAGCGGTCATTGGCAGAAAACATGCCAAGCGGCTAGCCGAAGAGGCCAGCAATCCAGAGCCGTACGCCTCAACAGCCCCGTCCACCGATACCGACAGAAAGCACCACAAGCGCCCTTCTCAACGCACCTTTCATCGCCATATGAAAAACCAAACATATTTTCAATATAGAAAAATTACTTATTTTTCATATAGATAAAACAAGAAGTCGTTAACCAAAGTCCAGCAACCACGCCATCCAGCTGTTGACCGGTCAATCTTGTTGTATTAGCGTTCAATAAAGCCTGACAACTACAACAAGACAGGAGACCCGCAATATGTCTTATGCCCTTTCCGCCGAAACCCTGGAGTGGCAACGCAAGGCCCGTGAATTCGCCGAAGTGCTGATTCCTCACGAAGAAACCGCCGAGTTCAACGACGGCCTACTGCCCAAGGAGCTGCACGCCAAGCACCGCGCCATGGGCATCGAACTGGGCTTCAGCCGCCTGGATGTGCCGCGCGAGCAGGGTGGCCTGCAGCTGCCGATGCTCGATCAGGTGATCGTCTGGGAGCAGCTCGGGCGAGTCACCAACGCGCTCAGCTGGTGCATCTCCGAGGCCCATTCGTGGATGTACGAGGCCTGCGACGCCGCGCAAATCGAGGCCTATATCAAGCCGATCTGGACCGGCGAGAAGAGCGAGTGCTACGCCATCACCGAGCGCGAGGCCGGCTCCGACACCTTTATCGCCACCACCGCCGTGCGCGATGGTGACGACTACCTGATCAATGGCGAGAAGTGGTTCGTCACCAGCGCCAACAAGGCGCAGTTTATGTTCGTCCAGGCGGTCATCCCGACTGCAGAAGGTGGCCAGGAAGACGCACTGTTCTTCGTCGATATCGACAGCCCGGGCATCGAAATCATCGACAACCCGCTGTTCGGCCATAACTTCGCCTCGCACCACCCCACCTACACCTTCAGCGACGTACGGGTGCCGGCACGCAACCGCATCGGTGCCGAGGGCGCCGGCATGGGTTACACCAAGAGCTGGTTCCGCCGCGAACGCCTGATGATCGCCGCGCGCTCCCTCGGCGCGGCCCAACGCATGCTGGAAATGGCCAGCGAGTTCGCCCAGCAGCGCGTGGTCGGCGGCCAGCCGATCAGCGAGCACCAGATGATCCAGGCCATGCTCGCCGACTGCGTTACCGATATCTGGGGCGCGCGCCTGATGACCTACGAGGCGGCCAAGATGCAGGACCGCGGCGAAGACCTGTCGGTGATCCACGCCCACTGCTCGATGGCCAAGCTGGTCGCCTCGGAGATGGTCAACCGCGTGGCCGACCGCGTGGTGCAGATATTCGGTGGCCGCGGCTATATGCGCAGCAACGCCGCCCAGCGCTTCTACCGCGAGGTGCGGGTCGACCGTATCTGGGAAGGCACCAGCGAAATCCAGCGCCTGATCATCGCCCGCAGCCTGTACAAGCGCGGCGCCGAGCGCCTGATCGGCTAAGCCCTGTCGCAACGGCAGGGTCCGTGCCCTGCCTGGCGGCCTGCGGCGTTATCGCTGCAGGCCATTCCGCCAGCCTGAATAAAGCAGAACGCCAAGATGAACAACACAACCAGCGTGCAGAAATCGCCTAGCGATATCGGCCGAGCCGACTTCCTCCAGGTGGTCGACGTGGTCAAGGATTACGAAGGCAATACCGTGGTCAAGAGCCTCAACCTGTCGGTGGCGCAGAACGAGATGTTCGCCCTGCTCGGTAGCTCCGGCTGCGGTAAATCCACCCTGCTGCGGATGATGGCCGGCCTGGAAACGCCGACCTCCGGGCGCATCATTCTCGACGGCGAGGACATCACCGACCTGCCGCCGCACCGCCGCCCGGTGAACATGATGTTCCAGTCCTACGCCCTGTTCCCGCATATGACCGTGGAAGACAACGTCGCCTATGGCCTCAAGCGCGAAGGCGTGGCCAAGGCCGAGATCCGCGACCGCGTCAGCGATGCCCTGCAGCTGGTACAGATGCAGGACTACGCCAAGCGCAAGCCGCACCAGCTGTCCGGCGGCCAGCAGCAGCGCGTGGCCCTGGCCCGCACCCTGATCAAGCGGCCCAAGTTGCTGCTGCTCGACGAACCGATGTCGGCGCTGGACAAGAAGATCCGCCAGCAGACCCAGTTCGAGCTGGGCAGCATCCTCTACAAGGTCGGCGTGACCTGCGTGATGGTCACCCACGACCAGGAAGAAGCCATGACCATGGCCGACCGCCTGGCGGTGATGGACGCCGGCCATATCGTCCAGCTCGGCTCGCCGGAAGAGGTCTACGAATTCCCCCGTTCGAGCTTCTGCGCCGGCTTTATCGGCTCCACCAACATGCTCGCCGGCGAGTTGCGCGAGGACTATCTGTCGCTCGACTGCGCGGAGATGCCGGCGGCGTTGGAGCTGTGCAGCCCGCTCAACGGCTACCCCGGCATGCCGGTCAACCTGTCGCTGCGCCCCGAGCGCATCGCCATTTCCAGCCGCCCCTTCGCCCAGACCAGCAACCACTGCGACGGCCGCCTGGAGCAGATCGCCTATATGGGCAGCTACACCCTGTTCTATGTGCGCCTGGACAGCGGCCGCCTGCTCGGCGTGCATGTCTCGCACCACGCCCTGCACGCCCTGGAGCAACGCCCGACCTACGGCGACCGCCTGTACCTGGCCTGGCAGCCGGACAGCCTGGTGATGGTCAGCCCATGAGCAGCCCAGCCCTCGCCCTCCGTCTACACAGTTGGCTTCCGTCGGGCCGGAGCCTGGTCATCGGCATTCCCTTTGCCTTTCTTATCCTGTTCTTCCTGGTGCCCTTTATCGCGGTGCTGAAGATCAGCCTGGCCGATCAGCAGTTCTCGATTCCGCCCTACAGCGACCTGAGTTCGGTGGAAGACTACGCGCTGAATATCCGGCTCAACTTCGAGCACTACCGGACCATCTTCACCGATAACCTGTACCTAACCTCCTACCTGAGCTCGCTCAAGGTGGCGGCGATCAACACCCTGATCTGCCTGCTGATCGGCTACCCCACGGCCTACCTGATCGCCCGCGCCGACCCACGGCATCGCAATGTGCTGCTAATGGCGATCATCCTGCCGCTGTGGACCAGCTATCTGATCCGCGTGTATGCCTGGATCGGCCTGCTCAAGGACCAGGGGCTGATCAACCAGCTGCTGTTGTGGCTCGGCCTGATCGACTCGCCGCTGCGGCTGTACCGCAACGACATCGGCCTGCATATCGGCCTGGCCTATTCCTACCTGCCCTACCTGATCCTGCCGCTCTACGCGCACCTGGTGAAGATGGACACACGCCTGCTGGAGGCCGCCCATGACCTGGGTGCCAAGGCCTGGCAGAGCTTCCTGACCATCACCCTGCCGCTGTCGATGCGCGGCATAGTCGCCGGCTCCTTGCTGGTGTTTATCCCCACCGTCGGCGAATACGTGATCCCGGAAATCCTCGGCAGCTCCGACTCGATGATGATCGGCCGGGTGATGTGGGACGACTTCTTCAACAACACCGACTGGCCGGTGGCCGCCGCCGCCACCTGCGTCATGGTGCTGCTCCTGCTGCTGCCCATGGCCTGGTTCCAGACCATCCAGAACAAGGAGTTGCAACGCCCATGAAACGTCCCGGCAAGCTTCTCGGTAAGACCTTCCTCGGTCTGGTGCTGCTGTTCCTCTACGTGCCGTTGCTCAGCGTGATCTTCTACTCGTTTAACGAATCGAAGATGGTCACCCTGTGGACCGGCTTCTCGCTCAAGTGGTACGGCGAGCTGTTCCGCGACCAGGAACTGCTCGACGCCGCCTGGCTGAGCTTCAAGCTGGCGGTGGCCACCGCATTCGCCGCGGTGTTCGTCGGCACCTGGATCGGCTTTGTGCTGGCGCGCTATCGCCGCTTCAAGGGCTCGACCCTATTCACCGCGATGGTCAGCGCGCCGATGGTGCTGCCCGAGGTGATCGCCGGGCTGTCCATGCTGCTGCTGTTCCTCAGCATGCAGCAGCTGATCGGCTGGCCCAGCGGGCGCGGCATGCTGACCATCTGGATCGGCCACATCATGGTCTGCCTGTCCTATGTCGCCATCACCATTCAGTCGCGCCTGGTGAGCATGGACCAATCGCTGGCGGAGGCCGCACAGAACCTCGGTGCCACGCCGCTGCGGGTGTTCTTCGACATCACCCTGCCGCAGATCTCCCAGGCGCTGCTGGCCAGTTGGTTGCTGGCCTTCACCATCTCGCTGGACGACGTGATCATGTCGGCCTTCCTCTCCGGCCCGGGTGCCACCCCGCTGCCGCTGGTGGTGCTGTCGCGCGTACGGTTGGGGCTGAACCCCGAGATCAACGCCCTCGGCACCCTGTTTATCACCGTGGTAACCGTGCTGGTGCTGGTCAACAACCACTACATGCTCAAGCGCGAACGCCGCCGTGAAGAGGAAATCCGTCAGGCCCTGCGCGGCGACGCCCCCACTGCTAGCCAAACGGTCGTGCGCCCTAGCGCCAGTCCGGCGCTCAGCGCTGCCGCGCCAGTGCGCAAGGAGCCGGCATGAGCACCTATGCAAACAGCCTGGACAACGGCCTCGACAGCATCGAGCAGCTGCGCCATGCCGATAACCACAGCTGGTTCCACCCCTGGGAATACCTGGCCGCTGCCGGCCAGGCCAACCGCACCCAGGTGCAGCGCGCTGACGGCATCTATGTCTACGACGAACTGGGCCAGCGCCTGATCGACGGTCCCGGTGGCATGTGGTGCATGCAGGTTGGCTACGGCCGCCAGGAGATGGCCGAGGCCATCGCCGCGCAGGCCCTGCAGTTGCCCTATATGAACCCCTTCTCGCTGACCAGCGCGACGCCGGTGCGCCTGGCCGCCAAGCTCGCCGAGCTGGCACCGGGCGATCTCAACCATGTGTTCTTCACCACCGGCGGCTCCACCGCGGTGGATACCGCGCTGCGCTTCGTGCACTTCTACAACAACCTCAAGGGCCGCCCGCAGAAGAAGCACATCATCTCGCGCGAGCTGGCCTACCACGGCAGCACCTACCTGTGCGCCAGCGTCACCGGCAAGGACCGCGAGCACAACTGGTTCGATATCAAGAGCCCGTTCAGTCACTTCCTGCCAGCGGTGAATCCGTCCAAGCGTCCCGCCGGGATGAGCGTCGAGGCCTTCTGCGATGCGCGGGTGGCGGACCTGGAGAACAAGATCCGCGAACTCGGCGCGGACAACGTCGCGGCCTTTATCGCCGAGCCGGTGCAGGCTTCGGGCGGCGTCATCGTGCCGCCGGACGGCTACCTCAAGCGCTGCTGGGAAATCTGCCGCCAGCACGACGTGCTGTTTATCGCCGACGAAGTGGTCACCGGCTTCGGCCGCCTCGGCCACTGGTTCGCCTCCGAAGCGGTGTTCGGCGTCCAGCCGGACATGATCACCTGCGCCAAGGGTCTGACTTCCGGCTACCTGCCGCTGGGCGCGCTGCTGATGTCCGACCGGCTGTTCCAGGAGGTCTCCGGAGACAACGCCAAGGGGGCCAGCTTCGGCCACGGTTTCACCTATTCCGGCCATCCAGTGTGCTGCGCCGCGGCGCTAAAGAGCATCGAGATCATCGAGCGGGAAAACCTGCTGGAACACGTGCGTGAGGTCAGCCCCTACTTCCTCGAACGCCTGCACGCCCTGCGCGAGATCCCGCTGGTGGCCGACACCCGCGGCCTGGGCCTGGTCGGCGTGGTCGAGTGCACGGTGCGGCAGATGGTCGAATCCGGCGTGCCCGAGGCCGAGCTGTACGCCTTCGAGACCGAACTGGGCCTGCGCATCGACCAGCATTGCCACGAGCTCGGCCTGATGGTGCGACCGCTGACCAACCAGTGCGTGTTCTCCCCGCCGCTGATCATCGACCACGCACAGATTGGCCAGATGTTCGACATCCTTCACGAAGCCATCCTGCGCACCCAGCGCGACCTCGAGCGCGAGCTGGGCCTGACGCTGCGCTGCCCACAGGAAATGCCAGCATGACCGATACCCGCGACACCTGGGCCGCCCGCGCGGCGGCTCTGAGCATCGAAGGCCGCGCCTTTATCGCCGGCGACTATTGCCAGGCCACAGACGACGCCCAATTCGCCTGCCACAGCCCCCTGGATAACCGTCTGCTGCAGCAGGTGAGCCGCTGCTCGGCCGAGGATGTCGAGCGCGCCGTCGGCAGCGCGCGGCGCAGTTTCAACGACGGTGCCTGGGCCCACGCCACCCCGCGCGAGCGCAAGGCCGTGTTGCTGCGCTGGGCCGCGCTGATCGAGGCGCACAACGACGAACTGGCGTTGCTGGAAACCCTGGATGCCGGCAAGCCGATCGGCGACACCAGCAGCGGCGATATCCCCGCCGTGGTCTATTGCCTGCAATGGTTCGCCGAAGCCATCGACAAGCTGCCCGACGAGCTGATTCCCAGCGAGCGCGACTTCCTCGGCATGGTCACCCGCGAGCCGATCGGCGTGGTCGCCGCCATCGTGCCGTGGAACTACCCGCTGCTGATGGCCGCCTGGAAGTTCGCCCCGGCCCTGGCCGCCGGCAACAGCCTGATCCTCAAGCCGTCGGAGAAATCGCCGCTGACGGCCATCCGCGTCGCCGAGCTGGGCCGCCAGGCCGGTTTGCCGGCCGGGGTGTTCCAAGTGCTGCCGGGCTTCGGCGAGGTCGGCCAGGCGCTGGCCGCGCACCCGGACGTCGACTGCCTGGCCTTCACCGGCTCTGGCGCTACCGGCCGGCGCATTCTGCACGCTGCCGCCGACTCCAACCTGAAGCGGGTATGGCTGGAGCTGGGCGGCAAGTCGCCGAATATCGTCCTCGCCGACTGCCCGGACCTGCCGCGCGCGGCCAAGGCCGCGGCCGCCGCCATCTACAGCAATATGGGCGAGGTCTGCAGCGCCGGCTCGCGCCTGTTGGTGCAGCGCAGCATCCAGGGCGAACTGAGTGAGCTGGTACGCGCCGAGCTGGCCGAGTACCAGCCCGGCGACCCGCTGGACCCGGCGACGCGCATGGGCGCAATCATCGACCAGGGCCAGCTGCAACGGATGCTGGAGTACGTCGACAGCGGCCGCCATGAGGCCGAGCTGCTCGGCGGCGGTCAGCAGGTGCGCACCGACAGTGGCGGCCACTACCTGCAGCCGACCCTGTTTGCCTGCGCCGACCAGCGCCCGCGCATCGCCCGTGAGGAAATCTTCGGCCCGGTGCTGTCGCTGATCCCCTTCGACGAACCAGAGGACGCCGTGGCCCTGGCCAACGCCAGCGAGTTCGGCCTGGCCGCCGCCGTGTGGAGCGCCGACTTCGCCCAGGCCCACGCGCTGTCGCGCCAGCTGCGCGCCGGCACCGTGTGGATCAACTGCTACGACGAACTCAGCGACATGAACTTCCCCTTCGGCGGCTACAAGCAGTCCGGCAATGGCCGCGACAACTCGCTGCACGCGCTGGAGAAGTACAGCGAGCTGAAAACCACCATCGCCCGCCTGCGCTGAGCACGCCCTGATTCCGGAGTACCCCGATGTCCCGACATACCGCTAACCTGAACCGCCTGCTGCACCCCAAGAGCATCGCCGTGGCCGGCGGCAGCGTGGCCGCCGAAGTGATTCGCCAGTGCCGCAAGATCGGCTTCCAGGGCGAGATCTGGCCGATCAACCCACGCCGCGAGGAGATCGAGGGCCTGCCCTGCTACGCCGACGTGGCCTCCCTGCCCGGCGTGCCGGACGCCGCCTTTCTCGCCGTGCCGCGTGAAGAAAGCATCCCGCTGGTGGCCGGCCTGGCCGCGCGCGGTGCCGGCGGCGTGGTGTGCTACGCCTCCGGCTTCGCCGAAGTGGGTGGCGACGGCATCGAGCTGCAGCGCCAGTTGCTGGAGGCGGCCGGCGACCTGGCCCTGGTCGGCCCCAACTGCTACGGCCTGCTCAACTACCTCGATGGCTGCGCCCTGTGGCCCGACCACCAGGGCGGCCAGCGCGTCGAACGCGGCGTGGCGATCATCACCCAGAGCGGCAACCTGGCGCTCAACCTGTCGCTGCAGCAGCACCACCTGCCGGTTGCCTACATCATGGCCCTGGGCAACAAGGCGGTGACCGACTTCGAGCACCTGATCGACGCCCTGCTGGAAGACCCGCGCGTCACCGCCATCGGCTTGCATATCGAAGGCCTGTCGGACGTCGCCGCCTTCTCCCGTGCCGCACACAAGGCGCTGCAGCGCGGCATTCCAGTGATCGCCCTGAAGGCCGGGGCTTCGGACATCGGCGCGGCGCTCACCGCCAGCCACACCAGCTCGCTGGCCGGCCCCGACGCGCTGTATGACGCGCTGTTCAAACGCCTGGGCATCGCCCGGGTGGAGGATCTGGCCGACTTTCTCGAGACCCTCAAGCTGCTGCATGTGTGCGGTGCCCTGCCGGGCCGCCGGGTCGGCGCGCTGGCCTGCTCGGGCGGCGACGCCTCCTTGCTGGCCGACCTGGGCCAGAGCGCCGGGATCATCTATCCGACACTAAATCCCGCCAGCCGCGACGCCCTCGGCAATGTGCTCGGGCCGCTGGTGCCACTGCACAACCCGCTGGACTACCAGACCTATATCTGGGGCAACGTGCCGGCACTGACCGACTGCTTCACCGCCATGGCCACCGCCGACACTGACCTCAGCCTGCTGGTGATGGACTTCCCCGACAGCCAGCAGGACAGCATCGAAGGCTGGGACGAGTCGGTCACCGGCTTTATCCAGGCCCACCAGCGAGTCCGCAAGCCGGCGATCTTCGTCAGCGGCATGGCCGAGTTGATGAACGGTCCCGCCGCACGCCGCCTGCTAGCCGCCGGCATCGCGCCGATGCAAGGCATGCGCGAGGCGCTGCGGGCCATCGCTGCAGCCGCCCGCATCGGTGAGCGGCGCGCCCAGCTGATGACGGTGGAGCCGCTCAACCCGCCGACCGCGCTGCGGGCTGGCGAGGCCGGCATGCTCGATGAATACACGGCCAAGCGCCAACTGGCCGCCTACGGTCTGGCGATCCCCACCGGGCACCTGGTGAGCCGCCTGGAGGAAGCGCTGCAGGCCGCCGAGCTGATCGGCTACCCAGTGGTGCTCAAGGCGGTGTCCAGCACCCTGGCGCACAAGACCGAGCTGGGCGCGGTAAAACTCAACCTGCGCGACGCCCAACAACTGGCTGGCGCATTCAGCGAGCTGGCGGCCAGCTTCGAGCAGTTCCTGGTGGAGAAGATGGCGGCTGGCGTGGTTGCCGAGCTGCTGGTCGGCGTCACTCGTGACCCGCAGTTCGGCCTGGCCCTGACCCTGGGTGCCGGCGGCATCCTGGTCGAGCTGCTGGCGGACGCGCGCACCCTGCTGCTGCCGACCTCGCGCAAGGAGATCGAACAGGCGCTGCGCGGCCTGCGCAGCTTCGCCCTGCTCGACGGCTATCGCGGCCGACCCAAGGCCGATATCGCGGCGCTGGTCGACGCGGTGGAAGCCATCGCCCGCTACGCCGAGGCCAACGCCGAGCACCTGCTGGAACTGGACGTCAACCCGCTGCTGGCTTTGGAGCATGGCGCAGTGGCGGTGGATGCACTGGTGCGCCTGGTTCAGGAGCCCTAACAGACTCGTCACCCTGCCCTCTTGCGCCTTGAAGAGGGCTGGGCCTGCAGCTGCATCTCCCCCAACCACGCAGGTCCGCCATGCACGCCATCTCCCCAGAACAACGCCAGGGCATCCTGCTCCTGCTGCTGGCCTATTTTGTCTATGCCGGCGGCGATGCGGCGGCCAAGTGGCTGGTGGCGAGCATCAGCGTGTGGCAGATACTGGCCATGCGCAGTCTGTTCGGCCTGGCCTGTGGCCTGAGCTTGGGACGCCGCTCGACCCTCACCCGCCTGGGCGATGCCGGGGTGCAATGGCGGCTGCTGCCGATGAACCTGTGCAACCTGGCCGGCTGGGCCTGCTTCTACACCGCCGCCATTGGCCTCGACCTGACCCAGTTGTACAGCCTGTATTACCTGACCCCGCTGCTCAGCACCCTGCTGGCCGGGCCCATGCTCGGTGAGCGCGCCGCGCCGCTGGCCTGGTTCGCCTGCGCCCTGGGCTTTGTCGGGGTATTGATCGCCGGGCCGCCGCTGGCCAGCCTGCCGGCCTTGCAGGCGCTGGTTCCCGGACTGCTGACGCCGATTTTCTGGGCGCTCACCGCGGTGCTGTACCGACGCAACGTGGCCAGCCACAGCGATGCCGAGCTGATGGCCAGCAACAACCTGCTGATGCTGCTGGTCTGCGCCTTGTTGCTGCCCTGGGTGTGGCAACCGCTACAGGCTGTGGATTGGCTGCTGTTGCTACTGCTCGGGGTACTCGGCGCGGCGGCCAACCTACTGTACATCATGGCCATCCGCCGTCTGCCACTGGCGCTGGCCAGCCCGATCTCGTTTTCCTCGCTGCTGTGGTCGCTGCTGCTCGGCTATCTGATCTGGGATACCTGGCCGAGCTGGAATTTGTGGCTGGGCGCGGGACTGGTGCTGACGGCCGCCGCGCTGTCACTGCTAAGCAGCAACCAACAGCCAGGGGTGACAGAGCCGTAATCGGCTAGGTATAGAGCCTCTCGACGTAGTCAGAGCAGGCCTGGGCGGCCTCGTCGGCGGTGAAGGCCGTTGGGTCTAGGTACCACTGGGTCCACAGGCCGTCGATCATCGACAGCAGGCCGATGGCGGCCAGGCGTGGATTGAGGCTCAGCCCGCGCTTGGCGGAGATCGCCTCAAAGATCTTCTGATAGGCGGCGATGTCCTCGCCCAGCAACTCGCGGTGCAGGCGCTTAAGGGTCGGCGACTTGGCGATGACGCTGACGAAACCGACCCAGATGCCGATGTAGTCGTGCTTGAACAAAGCCGGGCCGAAGGAGGAACGGATGATCGAGCGCAGCTGCTCCTCGGGGTCACGGTCGGCGCTGAGCAGCATGTGCCGGGTCTGGAAACTCCACTCCTCGCACAGTTCCTTGTAGGCCTGGCGAATCAGCTCGTCCTTGCTCTGGAAGTGGTGGTTGATCAGCCCACGCGACACCTGGGCCTCGTCGCAGATCTTCTCGATGGTGCTGCCGGCATAGCCGTATTTGGCGATCGAGCGCATGGCCGCCTGGATCAGCGACTTGCGCCGCACTTCAACGGTTTCGCGCACACGCGGTTCGCTGCTGCGCTTTGGCTTGGGACGGGGCGATTCCATGCTAGTCATAAGTTTCAATTCGCTGCTGAGCCTGGGCCGTGGCCGCCAGGCATTTCCATTCGGGGCACAGTGAGCTGGCGACCCGTTCTGCAGGCCGCCAGCCGGGGCACATGATAGCGCGTTAGCAGCGCCGCGCTCGACCAGCGCGGCTGACTACCGGCCTCAGCTATCGGACTTAAAGCGCAGCCAGTACTTGTTCATGATTTTCTGCACCTTGGGCGCGATGGGCAGGAAGGTGAAGGCGTTGGCGATGTCCTCGTCCTTGGGGAACACCGTGTTGCTGGCTTGCAGCTCGGCTGCCACCAGCGGTTTGGCGATCAGCACGGCGGTGGTGTAGGTGATGTGGTTGGTGGTGCTGGCGGCCATTTCCTTGCTCAGCAGGTGATTGATCCACTTGTAGGCGTTGTCCTTGTTCGGCGCGTCCTTGGGGATGCCCATCAGGGTGAACCACACGCCGGTCGCCCCCTTGGGTGTGAGGTAGACGATCTCATCCGGCAGCTTGGCCTCGGCCATGCGCTGCTGGATCACCGTGGCATCACCGGACCAGCCGGCCGCGATGCAGATGTCGCCACTGACCACGTCGTTGAGGTAGGAGGTGCTGAACTGGGTGATGTACGGGCGCACCTTCTGCAGCTCGGCGTAGGCGGCCAGGTAATCGCTCGGGTCCGTGCTGTTCGGGTCACGGCCCATATGGGCGAGAACGATGGGGAACACGTCGCTGGCCGAATCCATCAGCGAGATGCCGCACTTGCTTAGCTTCTGCGCGATGACGGGGTCGAGGATCAGGTCCCAGCTGTCGATCTTGGCATCCGCACCAAGCACTTCGCGGACCTTGGTCATGTTCACGATCAGGCCGTCGGTGCCCCATACATAGGGCACGCCGTACTGGTTCTGCGGGTCCTGCTGGGCCAGCTTCTCCATCAGCCCAGGATCGAGGTTGGTGCGATTGGGGATCTTCGACCAGTCGAGTTTCTCGTAGACCCCGGCCTCGATCTGCTTGGCCATAAAGGTCGACGATGGATAGACCACGTCATAACCGGTGTTACCGCCCAGCAGCTTGGCCTGCAGGCTGTCGTCGCTGTCCAGTACGTCGTACTTGACCTTGACCCCGTTGCTGCTCTCGAAGCTATCCAGAGCCTCCGGCGCAACGTAACCGGACCAGTTGACGATATTCAGTTCACTGGAAGCCAGCGCCGTAGCGGCGCAGGTCGACAGCAGCGCGCCGGCGAGCCAGTGGTTGAGTCGGCGATTGTTCATTGTTGTTGTCCTCGCACATACATCTGGTGAGCCACGGTGCCCGGCGACGGAACCGCCAGCACACCTCGACACCCCCTGCTCCCGGCCACTCAGCCATGGCAGGTTGGGCTTGCACCAACCCTACAACTAAATAAACGTTCAATCAATTATCTCAATAAAGTTTATTAGCCGCACAAACAGCCTATAGAGTCCGTATTCCAAGGGTAGCAAGACCTTATCGACTGGCCTGCAGAAGCTGCAGCGCTCAGGAAAACACGCAAAAACACAGAATATCGCCGCACCAGGATCGAGCGAATGCGACGACCAAGAGGCGACAAACGGGCCTTATGCGCAGCTCCACTTTTGCCAAGCAGCTGGCGTACAGGCCATTAACAGCAGAGCCATGCGCTATTTATCTAGATCCGCAGGGCTCCATCATTTAAGCCGGCAGGTTGCATTTTCAGCATTGCAAAATCTACTGAACAAATGTTCAATACAAAAAGAGCAGTTCAGCGCCGCTAAAAAGCGCTCGTAGCCTGGCAATTGCGCAACAAGCACACGGCCCCATAACAACAAGCTGCCTGCCCGCAGGCGCACCGCAGCCGAGGAACCCGCACATGTCTACTGATCCGCGCTATTCCATCCTGTTCGAGCCGGTCAAGATCGGCCCGGTGACCGCGCCCAACCGCTTCTTCCAGGTGCCGCATTGCAATGGCATGGGCCATCTGCGGCCGAACATGCTGGCCGCCATGCGCGGGATCAAGGCCGAAGGCGGCTGGGGCTCGATCTGCACCGAGGTCACCGACATCCACCCGACCTCGGATCAGAGCCCCTACGCCGAAGGCAAGCTGTGGGACGACGGCGATATTCCCGCCGTACAAGCCATGACCAAGGCCGTGCATGCCCATGGTGCGCTGGCCGGCATCGAACTGGCGCACCTGGGCCTGGCCTTCGGTAACCAGGATTCGCGCATGGCACCGCTGGCACCGTCGCACCGCTCCATCGTGCTGGACGAACCGATCCAGGCCCGCGCCATGTCGCTCACTGACATCCGCGACCTGCGCAAGTGGCACCGCGACGCCGCCCTGCGCGCCAAGCGCGCCGACTTCGACATCGTCTATGTGTATGCCGCGCACAACCTGTCGATCCTCCAGCAGTTCCTCCTGCCGCGGTACAACCAGCGCACCGACCAGTACGGCGGCTCGCTGACCAACCGCGTGCGCCTGCTGCGCGAGGTGCTGGAAGACACCAAGGAGGCGGTCGGCGACCGCTGCGCCGTGGCCCTGCGCTTCGCCGTGGATGAGCTGATGGGCGCGGACGGCCTGCGCTGCGAGGAAGAGGGTCGCGAAATCGTCGAGATGCTGGCGGAGATTCCCGACCTGTGGGACGTCAATATCAGCTCCTGGGAGAACGACTCGGGCACCTCGCGTTTCACCCAGGAAGGCTTCCAGGAGCCCTATATCAACTTCGTCAAACGGGTTACCAGCAAGCCGGTGGTCGGCGTCGGCCGCTACACCTCACCGGACACCATGGTGCGTCTGATCAAGTCCGGGGTGATGGACCTGATCGGCGCGGCGCGGCCGTCGATCGCCGACCCCTTCCTGCCGAACAAGATCCGCGAAGACCGCCTCGACGATATTCGCGAGTGCATCGGCTGCAATATCTGCGTATCAGCCGACTACAACATCGTGCCGCTGCGCTGCACGCAGAACCCGACCATGGGCGAGGAATGGCGCCGCGGCTGGCACCCGGAACGGATGAATCCCAAGCGCTCAGACGACTCGGTGCTGGTGGTCGGTGCCGGTCCGGCCGGGCTGGAAGCGGCGCGCGCCCTCGGCGAACGCGGCTACAGCGTGGCCCTGGCCGAGGCTGGCGACACTCTCGGTGGCCGGGTGATGCTCGAAGGTGCCCTGCCCGGCCTGGCCGAATGGCGACGGGTGGCCGACTACCGCATCCTGCAATTGCAGAAATCCACCAAGGTCGACATCTACCGCGACAGCCGCCTGGGTGCCGAAGACGTGCTCGGTTTCGGCTTCGCCCATGTGCTGCTGGCCACCGGTTCGACCTGGCGTAACGACGGCGTCGGCCGCACCCATCACCGCGCCATCGAAGGCCTGCAGCATCGCCCCGTGTACACCCCGGACGACCTGATGGCCGGCCGACTGCCCAGCGGCGAGGTGCTGATCTTCGACGACGAGACCTTCTATATGGGCGGCGTACTCGCCGAGCTGCTGGTGAAGAAAGGCTGCAAGGTAAGCCTGGTGACGCCCTTTGCGGTGGTCTCGCCCTGGGCGCAGAACACCATGGAACAGGGCCGCATTCAGGCGCGACTGATGGAATTAGGCGTAACCCTACTGACCAACCAGCGCCTGCATGCGCTGGACGGCGAAGGCGCGCTGCTGGCCTGCGGCTACACCGACCGCATCAGCCGCCTGGCCACCGACGCCGTGGTGCTGGTGACTGAGCGCAGCCCCAACGAGCAGCTGCTGCTCGACCTGCAGGCCAACTCGGCGACGCTGCACGACGCCGGAATCAAGACCCTGCGCGCCATCGGCGACTGCCATGCGCCGGGGATCATCGCCAGCGCCGTGTACCACGGTCACCAGGCCGCCCGCGAACTGGAAGAGTCGGAGGAAGCCATCGCCTTCCGCCGTGAACGCATCATCGTCCACAGCTGATCAACAGGAGCCACCCGTGAACCCAAGCATCGACTGCATCATCGATTTTGCCACCAGCCAGGCGCTACCCATGGAAGAGACCATCGACCACCCAGACCTGTTCTCCCCACCCTACCAGGCCAAGACCTGGACCCACTACAGCGACCCCAGTGGGGTATTCGCGGCTGGGGTCTGGGAGGCAGAATCCTGTATCGAGAAGTTCGTCGCCGAGCACGAAGAGTTCTGCCACATTATTCAGGGCAGCGTGCGCCTCACCGATGAACAGGGCTATGCCAAGACCTTCGGCCCGGGCAGCCAGTTCACCATCGCCGCCGGTTTTCGCGGCCTCTGGGAAAACCTCGGCCTGGTGCGCAAGGCCTATGTGATCTGGACTCCGCCAAAACCCGCCGAACAGCCGGCCAGCCTGCTACAACCATAAGAACCAGCCCAGCAAGATCGAGAGCCACCCATGAGCAGAGCAACCCTTTTGGCCCTGGCCTGTTCCACCGCCCTGGCAACCAGCACCTGGGCCGGATCGGAGCCGGCGGTGGTGAATATCTACAACTGGGCCAACTACATCGAACCGCAGGTGCTCAAGGACTTCCAGCGCGACACCGGCATCCGTCCGGTGTACGACGTCTACGACTCTAACGAGACCCTGGAGGGCAAGCTGCTGCCGGGCAACAGCGGCTACGATCTGGTGGTACCGTCCAACCACTTCCTCAGCCACCAGATCCAGGCCGGGGTGTTCCGCAAGCTGGACAAGGCACGCATCCCCAACCTTGCGCAGCTCGACACCCAACTGATGGAGCAACTGCAACGCAATGACCCCGGCAACCAGTACGGCGTGCCTTATCTATGGGCCTCCACCGGCATCGTCTACAACATCGACAAGGTGCGCACCGCCCTCGGCGAGGAGATCCTCGACTCCTGGGCCCTGCTGTTCGAACCGCGCTATATGGAGAAGCTGGCCAGCTGCGGCGTGGCCATGCTCGACTCGCCGGACGAAGTGCTCAACTCGGTGCTGCTGTACCTGGGTATCGACCCCAACGCCGCCAGCGCTGACGACTACCGCAAGGCCGAGGCGCAGCTGCTGAAGGTGCGCCCCTACATCACCTACTTCAACTCGGTGAAACACACCGCCGACCTGGCCAATGGCGAGATCTGCATCGCCCTGGCCTATGCCGGCGACGCCGGCCAGGCCAGCGAAGCGGCCAAGACCGCCGACAAGCACCTGCGCATCGGTTACCTGATTCCCAAGGAAGGCGGCAAGATCGCCTTCGACATGCTGGCCATCCCAGCCGATGCCAAGCATCCCGAAAACGCCGAGACCTTTATCAACTACCTGCTGCAGCCCAAGGTCATGGCGCGGATCACCGACTACGTGCGCTACCCGAATGCCGTGCCGGCCTCCCGCCAGCATATGACCCCAGAGGTGGCCAACGACCCCATCCTCTACCCGGGCGACGAGGCCATGCGCCACCTGGTGGTGCTGCAACCACAGTCCGCCGAGCTGCTACGCCTGCAGACGCGCAGCTGGAACCGGATCAAAAGCGGGCAATAAAAGCCTTAGAGCCTGTTTTCAGATCTCGCGAGCTAGAGAAAAACAAGGCGAAAACGGCTGAGGAAGCGGAGTTTACGAGTTGTAAATGAGCATTCCGAAGCCGTTTTCAACGCAGTTTTTCCGACGCGTAGCAGATCCGAGACAGGTTCTTAACTGCGCAGCAGGGTGCCGAAAACCTGGCGACCATCCTCGGCGACCTTGCCGGCCAGCTGTAGCGGGGTGCCGTCGAGTAGCTGGCAGCTGAGGCGGAACAGCCCGGCGGGTGCCTGCAGCACGGCTTGCTGCACGGCCGCACGATGCTGCTCCTGCAGGCCCGCCAGCAAGGTATCGAGATCATTCAGGCGGGCGTTACCGCGCTTGCCCAGCAGCTTGCGGGTGATACCGTCGCATTCCAGCTCGCCGCCATCGCGCAGATAACGCCAGGTGCCGGCGCCCAGCGCTTCGAGCAGCTCGCGGCTGGCGCGCTGGCCTTCTTCGGCCTGGCGCCGCGCCGTGTTGTCCATGCTGATGCCGAGCATCTTCACCACCCGCCCGGCCGAGTCGCGGATCGGCGTGGCCCGCGAGGCGATCCAGCGCAGCTCGCCGCTGGGAGTGCGCAGGCGGAAATCGCTGTCGAACGGCTGACCATCCGCGAAGGCCTGCGCATAAATGCGCTGCAGGGCCTCGGCGTCCGCCGCCTCGATCAGCGGCCAGAACTCCTCGTTGCGTTTCAGCGCCCAGCCATAGACCTGCTCGACATTGCTCGAATAGCTCACCTCGTCGGTGAGCAGGTTCCATTCCCAGGTGACGATGCGCGCGTTCTCCAGCGCCAGCTTCATCCGCGCTTCGCTTTCCATGATCTCGGCGGTGTACTTGCGCCGCACATCGGTCATCGGCAACGCCTGCGGTGCAGCCACCTGGGCGTCCTGCTGGGTCTGTTCGCCATAGCGCAGCCAGATCCAGTTGACCCGCAACAGGTCGGCCAGACGACGCAGATTGGCTTCGTCGATCTCGCCACCGCGGGTCCATTTGTGCACCGCGGTGCGCGAAATACCCAGCACGCTGGCCACCGCCTGCAGGCTCAGGCGGTTGTATTCGAGCAGTTCCTTGAGGCGGAAGGCAAAGCTGTTGGCATCCATTAATCGACCTTGCTCAGCACAGATGAAAAACCGGCCCATGACGGGCCGGGGGGCGATTATACACAGCGCCCGGCTTCGCTCAGGGCTACCAGCACCCGTTCACAGGTCCAATACCAACCGCGCGCCGCGCGCCCGCGACACACAGATCATCAGGGTCTGCTGGGCGGCCTTCTCCTCGGCGCTGAGGTACTGGTCGCAGTGCTCCACTTCGCCGTCGAGAATGTGCGTCTCGCAGGTGCCACACACGCCCTCGCGGCACAGGCACTCGACCTGGGCGGCATTGGTTTTCTCAATCGCCTGCAGGATGCTGATGCCCTCCTCCACCTGCAGCTCGCGGCCGGAGCGGGCCAGCACCAGGGTAAAGGCAGCACCGGCCGCCGGTGCCGTGGCGAACTGCTCCCAGTGCACGCGGCTGTCGGCCACGCCCTGCTGTTTGGCCTGGGCGATCACCGCGTCGATCAGCGGTTTCGGCCCACAGACATACAGGTGCGCATCGTCCGCCAGGCCGCCGATCAACTGCTGCAGGTCGAGCTTGCGGCCCAGGCTGTCGATATAGAAACGCACATGCTCGGCGTGCGGTCCCTCGCTCAGCTCGTCCTGGAAGGCACCGTGCTCCGGGCTGCGGAAGGCATAGTGCAGCTCGTAGCGGCCACCCTGGGCGCGCAGCTCATGCAGTTGGGCGAGGAACGGGGTGATGCCGATACCACCGGCGATCAGCACATGCCGGCCCGCCGCCGGGTCGAGGGCAAACAGGTTGTTCGGCGTGGAGATGCTCAGCTCGCTGCCCACCGCGACCTGCTGGTGCATAAAGGCCGAGCCGCCCTTGGACTGCTCCTCCAGGCGCACGCCGATCTGGTAGCTGCGGGTGTCGGCCGGGTCGCTGAGCAGCGAGTAGGCGTTGCTGAACTGCTGCCCGCCAGCCCCCTGCATCTGCACGATGATATGGCTGCCGCCGGTAAAGTCCGGCAGCGCCTGACCATCCGCGCGCACCAGACTGAAGCGCTTGATCAGCGGCGTCAGTTGCTCGACCGCGCTCACCCGCACCTTGATCATTTCGTATTTGCTGGCCATGGCTTACCTCCGCTGTGGCACTGGGCGACGCCGATACAGGCAGCGTCGCATTGAACCCGAGTCCTGGCGCTTACACGGCCAGGCACAGGTATTTCATTTCCAAGTAGTCATCGATGCCGTACCTGGAGCCTTCGCGGCCCAGACCGGATTGTTTCAGCCCGCCAAACGGCGCGGCTTCGCTGGAGATCGCGCCGGTGTTGATGCCGACCATGCCGAACTCCAGGGCCTCGGCCATGCGCCACACACGGGCGATATCGCGGCTGTAGAAATAGGCGGCCAGGCCATAGGGCGTGGCGTTGGCCAGTTCCAGCACCTCGGCTTCGCTGCTGAAACGCTGCAACGCCGCCAGCGGCCCGAAGATTTCCTCATCGAGCAGTTGCATGCCCGGGCGCACATCGCCCAGTACCGTAGGCTCGAGAAAGCAACCGCCCAACTCATGCACGCTGCCGCCCGCCAACAGGGTCGCGCCCTGCTCCAAGGCGTCGGCGATCAGGCCGCGCACCTTGGCCAGCGCGTTGGCGCTGATCAGCGGGCCGATCTGACTGCCGGCCATGCAGCCATGGCCGACGCGCAACTCACGCACCCGGGCGACGAAGCGCTCGGCGAAGGCCGCATACAGCGACTCATGGATATAGAAGCGGTTGACGCACACGCAGGTCTGCCCGGCGTTGCGGAACTTGGCGGCGATCGCGCCCTCCACCGCGGCGTCCAGATCGGCATCGGCAAACACGATAAAGGGCGCGTTGCCGCCCAGTTCCAGAGAGACCTTCTTGATCATCGGCGCGCACTGCGCCATCAGCAAACGGCCGACCGGGGTCGAGCCGGTGAAGCTGAGCTTGCGCACCAGTGGGTGACCGGTGAGCTGCGCACCAATGGCCTGGGCATCGCCGGTGACCACGCTGAACACCCCAGGCGGCACCCCGGCGCGCTCGGCCAGGGCGGCCAGGGCCAGGGCGGAGAACGGCGTCTCGTTGGCCGGCTTGAGCACCATGCAGCAGCCGGCGGCCAGGGCCGGGGCGACCTTGCGGGTGATCATCGCCGCCGGGAAATTCCACGGGGTGATCGCCGCGCATACGCCGATGCCCTGCTTGAGCACCAGCAGGCGCTTGTCCGCCGGCCCCGGAATCAGGTCGCCATAGACGCGCTTGGCCTCCTCGGCGAACCACTCGACATAGGACGCGGCATAGGCGATCTCGCCGCGCGCCTCGGCCAGCGGCTTACCCTGCTCCAGGGTCATCAGCAGCGCCAGGTCTTCCTCATGCGCCAGCAGCAGGTCGTGCCAGCGGCGCAGGATGCGTGCGCGCTCGCCAGCGGCCAGCGCCTGCCAGGTCGGCAGCGCCGCCTGCGCCGCGAGGATCGCCCGCTCGGCCTCGACCGCGCCCATCAACGGTACCGTGCCGAGCAGCTCGCCACTGGCCGGGTTGTGCACCGCCAGGGTCGCGCCGCTGTCGGCCGCGCACCAGGTGCCGCCGATATAGGCCTGCTGGCGTAACAATTGGGAGTCATGCAACTGCATATCAGCGATCCAGGTGGGTGACGGCGATCAGGTTGTGGAAGTGCGCAATGCCGTGCTCGCTGATGCCGCTGCGCTGGCGGTCGGTCATGATCCGCCCCTGGCCGCGATAGCCGCGGGACTTCAGGCCCTTCTGCACGCTCTCCACCAAGCGCAGGTCTTCCGGGCGGAACACGTCGCGGTACCACTCGATCAGCGCCTGCTGATCAGGGGTGATGTCCTGGTTGAGGAAGTAGATGTCGTAGTGCTGGCGGGTGGTTTCCGCATCGATCGGGAACTCGTAGATCGCGGTCATGAAATTGCCGCCGGGCGGCGCGTTGAACATGGTGCAGGGCCAGGCCCAGAAGCCGCTGAAGGAAGCGTCCTTGATCGACTCGTCGAACTTGAAGGACTTCTCCGAAGGCTTGGCCAGGCCGTATTGCAGGGTCCAGTTGCCATGCAGGCTGTGGCTGTACTGGCCCACGTCCACCGAGTCGGCAAAGCCCGGGTGCGCCGGCGCGCAGTGGTAGCACTCCATGTAGTTGTCGACGATGGACTTCCAGTTGGCCGGGGTGTCGGTGGCGAAGCGCGCCGCCAGGTGCAGCTCGTCCACCACCGGACAGGCCTGGCGCAGGCGCTCATCCAGGCCCGGCAGCTGCTCGGCGACCGGGCCGGCGTCCGGGTTCATGTTGATAAAGACGAAGCCGGCGTATTCCTCGACCTTCAGCTGTACCAGGCTGGAGCTGTCCTTGTTGAACTCGGCCACGTTCTCGCAATTGCGCGCATGGGCCAGCTCGCCATCCAGCTTGAAGGTCCAGGCGTGGTATGGGCAAGTGATGACGTTCTTGGCCTTGCCGCTGCCCTGCAGCAATTGGTGACCACGGTGCGGGCAGACGTTGTAGAAGGCGCGCAGCACGCCATCGCGGCCACGCACGACGATGATGCTCTCGCCTATCACCTCGCGGGTGATATAGGCATTGCTCTCGGCGACTTCGCTGCGATGGGCCAGGCAGATCCAGCTGTTGGCGAAGATCTTCTCCTTCTCGAAATCGAACACCCGCGGGTCGCTGTAATAGCTGGCCGGCAGGGTGTAAGCCACTTCGGGATTGGCGCAGAAATCAGGGCCCAGCTTGGCAAACTCGTTCATCACACACTCCTCGGCACAGGGGGTTGGCAATCGCAATAACCGACGGGAGCTTGTTTACCTTTAGTTAACAACCAGGCCATGCGCCTATCTGGCGCTGAGCAGCTGACGACTTCTGCACCCGCCCCCACCAGGGAACACGGGGAAGAAAATTTGTTAACTTAAGGTTAACAGCAACCTTTAGTTAACATTCTGCTCCAATTGAATAACCTGCGCAATACCGTTTGCTGCAGAACAGCACTGCAAACAAAACGCCCCGACGCTGTTGCCAGCGTCGGGGCGTTTCTTTCGTGAATAGTCTGATGTCTCGACAGCCCAACCGCACTGGGCGGGATTAGCCGCGCTGCAGGGGGTGGGGCCGCTCGGCTTCAATCATGAGCCATTCAACTGCCAATCACCCCGCCGTCGTTCTTGGTGATCAGCACTGTGGTTGAGCGTGGTCGCGTCTTGCCATCGCTGGCCGGGAAGCTGATGCCAGGGTGTTGCACGTTTGCCCACATCGCCTTGCCGTCCGGGCTCCAGGCCAGCCCGGTGATTTCGCAGCCGCGCGGGCCGACCAGAAAGCGCCGCACCTCGCGCGTGCTGGGGTCGGCGCACAGCAACTGGTTGCAGCCCATGGCCTGCATCGGCGCTTCGAGGTCGTCGTAGTCGGTCTGAATCCACAACCGGCCCTGGTGATCGAAGGCCAGGCCGTCGGGCGAGGAGAAGATGTCGCCATTGATAGTGCCGGTAAGATTGGCCGCGACCGCCTGGCCATCCGGGCTTTTGGCCCCTTTGTGTTCGCCCGCCAGCAGGAACAACTCCCAGGTGAATGCAGTGGCCGTGGGCTCGCCGCCCTGTTCGTTGAAACGCAGAATCTGCCCGTGCAGATTCTGCGGGCGCGGATTGGCCTTGTCGGTCGGCTGCTTGTCGCCACGGCCGTCATTGTTGGTTAGGGCGACGTAAACCTCACGGGTTTGCGGATGCACGGCGGCCCATTCAGGGCGGTCCATTGGCGTGGCACCTAGCTGGTCGGCGGCGGCGCGGGCATTGAGCAACACCTCGCTCTGGCTGGCAAAGCCGTTCTCGGCGCTCAGGCCGCTCTGCCCGTACACCAGCGCCAGCCACTGGCCGCTGCCATCGGCGTCGAAGCGCGCGACATACAGCGTGCCTTCGTCCAGCAGGTCGCGGTTGGCGCGGGGGTTGGCCGCATCGAACCGTCCACTCGGGACGAACTTGTAGACGTACTCGCCCTTGGCGTCGTCGCCGGAATAGAAGGCCATGCGCCCGTCGCTGCCCAGGCTCAGCGCCGCGCATTCACGACCAAAACGGCCAAAGGCGGTGCGCTTGATCGGCTGCGCCTGCGGGTCAAAGGGGTCGATCTCCACCACCCAGCCGAAGCGGTGCGGCTCATGCACATGGCCACCGTGCAACTGGTCAGCATAAGGCGTGGCGTCGAAGCGCGGGTCGGCGCTTTCCCAGGCGTAGTTCTTGCTGGTGCCATCCTTCGCCAGGCCGTAGCGTTTGTGCGAAACGCGCGTGGCGTAGTCGGCCGGATCACGGTTGATAAAGTAGTTGTGCCAGTTTTCCTCGCAGGTGAGGAAGGTGCCCCAGGGCGTGATCCCGGTGGCGCAATTATTGAGGGTGCCGAACACCTGTAGGCCGCTAGGGTCACTGACGGTCTTCATCAGCTCATGACCCGCCAAGGGACCTGCGATGCGCATGGCGGTGAGCATGCTGATGCGGCGGTTGTAGGGCGAATCCATGACCCGCTGCCATTGACCGTCCTCGCCTTGCTTGACTTCGATCACCGATACGCCGTGCGCCGCCTGCTCCTTGCGCACCTCGTCCAGGGGCCGTGGCTTGGACTGGTCGATGATGCCGGACGGATGCAGCGGCGGGTTGACGTACTCGTGGTTCATCACCAGCAGGCCGCGGTCGCTTTCACCCTCGAAGGGGAAAAACTCCATGCCATCGTGGTTATCCCCGGCCTGTTTGAGCTGGGCCTGCCAATCGTCGCTGGCGTCCGGGTTCCACTGCGGCGCGCCAACCTCCACCGGGTCGCCCCAGGAGAAGAACGGCACGGCGCTGTAGCCCTCGGCGACCAGCACGCGGTCGAACTGCGGGTCGACCTGCAGCGCTACGCCGTTGAAATTCAGCAAGGGGCTGGCCGTGGCGCGACTGCAGGCACCGATTCCGCCGCCGAAGAAGCCCAGCGCGGCCAGGCTCAGGCCACCCTTGAGCAGGTTGCGCCGCCCCGGGTTGAGCAGACTGGCCAGCGGCGCGTTGGCGCTGGGGTTGATGACGATATCGTCGTGGGCTTCGAGGCTGGCGTGAAACTGCTGGTGATCCTGATTCATCACGGGGTCTCGTAAAAAGTGGGCGCGGCCTGGCCGAGGCCGCGCCCTAGAGCAGCGGCTGACGAGGCAGGCGCGGGGGTTATTCGATGCGGTAGCTAAAGGTGTTTTTCACGTTGGCCACGGCCACGGCCTGGCCGTCGACCACCCTCGGCTGATAGCGAAAGCTTTTCGCGGCGTTAAGCGAGGGGCGGATAAACAGCGGGTGGCAGTCGCCGACCACCTGCGGGTCTTCGACCCGGCCCTGGGCATTGACCCGGTAGCTCACCGTGCACTCGCCCTGAATGCCCTTGTCCAGCGCCCGCTGCGGGTAATCCGGAGCCTGCTTGGCAATCGGCAGGTATTGGCGGCTGGCGGCAGCCAGGGCTTCGGCCTGACGTGCGTGCTCGGCAGCAGCGCTGGTCGCTTGCTGGCGTTGCTGCGCGGCCAGTTGCTCGGCCGCCTGACGCTGCTGTTCCAGCTGTTTCAGTTGCTGCTCGGCCAGGCGGGTTTGTTCAAGGCGCGCCTGCTCGGCCCGCTGACGCTGTTGCTGCTCGACCCGTTTGTGCGCCAGGGCCGCCTGCTCGATCTTGCGCTGCTCACGGCGCGGATCGACCTGCGGCTCTGGCGCTGCCATGACCTCGGGCGCGGGCGCTGCGACAGGCTGTGGCACCTCAACAACGGGTGCTGGCGCAGGCACGCTGAGCAATTGCATGCTGATGGTCCTGACGCTCGGCGCAGGCGGCGTGTCCACCGCCCAATTGGCCAGCAGCAGCGCGCCCAGCAACAGGTGCAGGGCCGCCGCCAGCAGCGCTGCGCCGGCATTGCGCAGGTACGCCAGCGGCAGGTGGGGCCAGGCGAACGAAGTGGAACGCTGCATCAGCACGGCACTCACTGCGGCGTCTCGGTGATCAGGCCGAGGTTGCTCACCCCGCCCTGCTGCAACGCGGCGATGCCGGCCAGCACGGTGGCGTAGTCAGCGGCCTGGTCGGCGCGGATATACACCTGGGTGTCGCCACGCTCGGCGATGATCTGCGTCACCTTGGCGGTCATTTCCTCCAGGCCCACGAGGCTATCGCCCTGGCGTTCGCTGTTCAGCTCACTGCCCAGGTTCCAGTAGTAACGACCATCGGCCTGCACCGAGAGGGTGAGAATCTGCTGCTGGGTGTTGGTCGGCAATGCCTCGCTGGCGACCTTGGGCAGTTCGACCTTTACGCCCTGGGTGAGCATCGGTGCGGTGACCATAAAGATCACCAGCAGCACCAGCATCACATCGATATAGGGCACCACATTCATCTCGGCCTTGGGGCCGTGCTTGCTGATCGGTTTGCGCATGCTGGGCTCCTCAGGCAACCGCGCTGACGTGGCTGCTGGCGGCGTGCAGCTTGCGATGCAGACGCGCTTGCAGCTCGTTGCCAAAGCCGTAGTAGCGCGACGTCAGGGTGGCGACGCGGGCGCTGAAGCGGTTGTAGGCGATCACCGCGGGGATCGCCGCGAACAGGCCGATGGCCGTGGCGATCAGCGCTTCGGCGATGCCTGGGGCGACGGTGGACAGAGTTGCCTGCTGCACCTGGGACAGGCCGATAAAGGAATTCATGATCCCCCACACGGTGCCGAACAGGCCGATATAGGGGCTGACCGAACCGACCGTGGCGAGAAACGGCAAGCCCTTCTCCAGGTGCTCTTCCTGCTCGCTGATGGCCACCAGCAAGGAGCGCTCGACGCCATCGATCACCAGCTCGCCGGCAATCCCCGGCTCGCGCTTGAGCTGGATAAATTCGTGGTAACCGGCCTGGAAGATGCGCTGCAGGCCGGCGTCGGTATCCAGCCCGTCGCTGCCTTCGCGGTACAGCTGGGCCAGGTCATTGCCGCTGCGAAAACGCTGCTGGAAGTCCTTCAGCAGACGCTCGCTGCGGCGCAATACGGCGCTGCGCTGGAGAATCAGGTACCAGCTGAGCAAGGACGCCAGCAGCAGGCTGAGCATCACGGCCTGGACCAGCAGGCTGGCGTCGCTGACCAGACTCCACACGGTCATCTGTTCGAGGGTGTTGTGCATCGTTGACTCCTTGCGTAGCGCGCCCGAGGGAATCCCTCGGGCGCTATTCGATTACGTTTGTGTTGCGCACTGATGACAGCTGCCGTTATTCCAGACTCAGGGCTTTGGCCACTGCGGCCCAGGGCACGTATTTGTAGTTCTGCCTGGCTTCCGGCATGCGCTTGCGGCCGTCCTGTACCACCAGCAGGCCCTGACTCCAGGGGCCGCCGAGGTTGGCCGAGGTCACATCCAGGCCGTCGGTTTCCGAGGCACCATCGATGCCCAGTGCGGCGTTCAGGCCGATGCGGAAGGCACCGCGCACGGCATACGGCACCTGACCGTCGAGCACCACGTAGCTGTCGTTGCCCTGGCTGGAGACCACCAGGTAATTGGCCTTGGCACCGCGGTAGAACACCACGCCCTCGATGTCGGCACGCACCGTCTCACCGGCGCTGATCACCTGTTCAAGGCGGGTCGGCGCATCGGCGCGAGCGTCCAGGGCCCACACCGCCGTGACCTCTTCACCCACATACAGGCGCTCGCCCTGATCATCGGCCACGCAGCCTTCCGGTTGGCTGGCGACCTTGAACTGGCGCACCTGCTCGGCCTTGATCCGGCCATCGGCGGCGCTCAGGCGGTATTGCAGGAAGGTGCCGTCCTTGTCGTTGGGGATGGCGTAGAACGCGCCCTGACGGTCCTTGAACATGCACAGGCCGTAGATTTCCTTGAGCGGCGTTGGCACCTGGCCGAGGTCGCGTACCTCGCCGCTGCTGCGCTCGATGGCGAACAGCTGCAGGCTGTTGTGATCACGGTTACTGGCCACCGCCAGGTCGACCTGCACGCCGTCCAGATCAAACCCAGGACGCAGGTCGACGTTGTTCAGGCGGCCGACGCGCAGGTTCTGCAGCTGCTTGCCGGCCAGGTCGTAAACCAGCAGGCCGCCTTGCTTGTCGGTAGCCAATACGCGGCTGTTACTCGGTTGCTGCGGATTGACCCAGATCGCCGGATCATCGGCGGCATCGCCCAGGCTCGGCACCGGCTCGCTTTGCACCAACGGTTGCAGGATCGGCAGCGGCGCGTCCAGTTTCGGCGCTGCTGGCAACCAGGCCAGTGCGCCCTGCTGCAGGCCGTCGTCATCACGCACCAGCAGCTGCACGCCAGCGCCCGTGGTGCGCACGCTGAGGCCTTCTGGCTCGTTCAATTGACCGAGTGCCAGCGCCGGCTCGGCGCGCCAGGTACGGCCCGTGCGTTGGTAGCGATGCAGGCTGTTGCTCACCGGGTCCAGCGCCAGCACGCCGCCGGGTACCACAGCCATGCCGGCCACGGCCTTGGCGATATCGCCAAACGGCTGCACCAGGCCCACCGGATAACGCAGCAGGTCGGCTTCGGCGTGTGCCTCATAGGCCCACAGGCCGACGCCCTCCTCGTTGACGTAAAGCAGCTCGGCCTCATCGTCGACCTGGCAATACTCGCTGGCCGGCGGCAGGCTCAGGCTGCGCACGCGCTGCGGTTGCGCCAGGGGAATCTCCTGATTAGCGACCAGCCATTGCTCGCCGAGGCCTTCCTCACCAACCAGAAACACAAAGCTGTTGGCCGCGGCATCACGGTACAGGCACACCCCGTCGACCTTGAACGCCGGCTGCGGCACATACTGTGGCGTGCCCCAACGACCATTGGCCAGGTTGACCAGCATGGCCTGCTGGCGATCGACATCCAGCGCCGCGACCAGCAGGCCGCCTTTGCCGACGCGGTGATCGATGCTGGCAAAAGTGCCAGGCAACTGGGTGCGCGTAGCACCCTGTGCATCGAGCAGGAACAGACCCTGCTTCTTGCTGCTCAGCAGGCGCTCGGCACCTGGCCAGAAGCTGTCGCTGGCCAGCCATTGTGCGGCCTCGACCTGCACACCCGCGGCAGACGGCGCAGCGCTTAAGGTCAAGGGGCTGGCGTGCGGCTTGGCGTCCTGGCTCTGGCAGGCACCCAGGGCGATCACGCTGGCCAGCAGCAGGGATATACGGCTAAACGAAAACGGCATGATTCAGATAATCCTTGGGGCCCGCATCCGCCACCGCGCGCGTGAAAGCGCAGCGTCACGACGGATGGAGCCATCGATCAGAAGTGGGTAAAGGTCAGGCCGAGCTTGTAGGTCGGGCCGTATTCCTCGTACTGGGCGTTGTAGTCGCTGCGCCCGGTGTAGACGTAGTAGGACTCGTCCGTCAGGTTCTGCGCCTGGAAGGTCAGCTGCAGCGCCGGGGTGAGGAAGTAGCCGGCGCTGAAGTCGACGAACAGCTGCTCATCGGCATACAGATCGTGGGCCTTGTCATCGATCGCAGCGACTTCCGCCAGATAATCCGACTTGTAGTTGGCCGATACGCGCAGGCTCAGCTTGTCGTCTTCCCAACCAAACATCAGGTTGCCGACCGTGTCGGACTGGTTCGGCAGGTCGATATCACGGCTCAGGCCCTGGCCTTCGATGCTCGCATCGGAGCGGCTGAAGGTGGCGTTGGCGCCCATCAGCAAACCGTTCCAGGGGGCCGGCAGCCAGTCGAATTTCTGCGAGTAGGCCAGCTCCAGGCCATACAGCTCGGCGCTGTCGCCATTGGCGAAGGTGTTGGCCTCGGAGAACGCCAGCCAATCGCCGGTGCCGGCCAGGTCGGTGTTGTAAACGAAGCTGTCGATGTCCTTGTAGAACACGAAGGCCGATACCACCCCGGCACGCCCCATGTAGTGCTCGATGCCGAAGTCGAGGTTCATCGCTTCCAGCGGATCGAGGTCGGGCTTGCCGAAACTGGCCTCATCGCCGTCGATAACAAACCCCGGTGCCAACTGGCCGAAGGTCGGCCGCACCACGGTGTTGGTCCAGGCGGCGCGCAGCTGGGTGCTGTCATTCAGCTGGTAGCGCGCATGCAGGCCCGGCAGCCAGTGCTCGTAGCTATTGTCGCTCTGGGTCGCCTCATACTCGCCGTCGCGGATGCCGGTGCCCTTGGCGTCGAACTCGGTGCCCTCGTAGCGCACGCCGGCGATAAAGCGCCAGTCGTCGATGTCGAGGCTGTTCATCAGGTACGCCGCGTTGATGTCTTCGCTCATATCGAAGTCATTCACCCGCGACTCTTCTTCGTTGTAGAAGTCGGCCTGGTTCAGCCCGCCGAGCAGACGCTCGATGGCCTTGTCGCTGATGCCGGGGCCGAAGCGGCCGAGGCTGTAATCCACCGTGCCCTTGCTGAACTGGCTGAGGTTGAGCTGCTCATCGCTGAAGCCAAAGGTGTCGAGGTCCTCGTAGGTCCAGGCTTCCAGGTCGTTGTCCTTGTCGCGGCGGCTGACTTTGCCGCCGAACTTGACCTGCGACGCGTAACCGCTGAGGTCGTAGTCGCGGGCCAGGTCGAGCTTGATGTTCTTCTCGGTGTCGCTGGTGTCCTGCTTTTCCCAATCGACGCTGTCGAGGGTGAAGTTGTTCGGGTCGTAGAACGCCGAATCGATGCTCAGGCGCGGCTTCTTGCTGTCGCCAAAGCCAGCATCGGTGAAGTCGTCGTTGCCCTCGAAGGTGGCACCGGCGATGCCTTCCGGGCTGTCTTCGCTGGACTGGCTGTAACCGGCTTGGGCACCGACGGTCCACAGGCCGAGCATGCGCTCGCCGCCGAGCACATAGGACTGCACTTCCTGGGTTTCCTCGCGGCTTTTCAGCTCGCGGTAGCCCTCGGCATCGCCGCTCTCGCCGGCTTGCTGGGCATCGGCGAACTCGACGCCGGCGGCATTGCGCGTTTCGGTGTCCTTGTAGCGGCTGTAGAGGGTGCGCAGGTAATAGCTGGAGAGATCGTCCGGTTTGTAATCGAAGTTCAGGCCCAGGCCGCTGCGCTCGCGGGTAATGTCGTAGTCGCGCTGTTCCATGCTCTCCAGCTTCGCGCCATCCTCGAAGTCCCAGGCCCCGCCGGTTTCGACGTTGTCCGAGCCAAAATCGCGCTCCTGCCAACTCATGGCCGCCGCCACGCCGAAGTTATCGATGCCGTCGCCGAGGCTGAAACGGTCGCTGAACGCGCCGGAGAATTTCGGGCTGCTCTGGTCGGTGTTGTCGTCGTAGCTGCCTTCGGCCGTGCCGCTGTAGAACAGGCCGTCGTGGTCGAAGGCCGACAGGCTTTCCACCTCCACGGTGCCGCCGAGGGAGTTGGCGTCCATGTCCGGGGTCAGCGATTTGACCACCGTCAGCGCCTGCACCAGTTCCGAGGGCAATACATCCAGGGCCACCGCGCGGCGGTCGCTTTCCGGTGACGGTACCAGGGTGCCGTTGATGGTCACGCTGTTCAGGTCCGGGCCGATGCCACGCACGCTGACGAAGCGCCCCTCGCCCTGGTCGCGCTCCACCGACAGGCCCGGAATACGCTGCAGCGCTTCGGCAGCGTTGTCGTCCGGCAGCTGGCCGATGCCATCGGCATGCACCACGCTTTCCACGCTGTCGGAGTTGCGCTGCTCTTTCAACGCTTTGTCGATGCTGACGGCCTGGCCGACTACCTCGACATATTCGGTGGCCGGCTCAGCCGCCATCAGCTGGCTGCTGGCGGCAATCGCCAGGGCCAGAACGCTGATCGGCAAACCCGAATTGCGAGCGAAACTACTGCGTACCTTCATCATCGACCCTCCCCCGAAAAACCCAAATTGATCGCTGCCAGGCTGCAATGGCCGGGCTACTGGGGAGCGAACGCTAGGCAGGAGTGATGACGCTTCTGTGACAGCACTCGCGGCGAGGTGGCTAAACACGCAGGTTTCAGCGGGCTACGGGAGGCAATTGAGCTGAAATGACCGCCAAGGTGCCGCCGAGCAACGCAGCCGTGCATTTATAGCGCGGCAGAAATGCGCCCATGCGCATCGGCAGAAATCGTCTGAGCGTGGTAAAGCGCACTAAATCGGCGAAGAGCCCTGAGCCAAATTGACCTCCCCCACTGCAACCAAAGCGTCATCTGCATCTGTTGTGCTGGCGGCCATTACCCTCTGCGGAGCCTATTGGCCATGCCGCCACTGCTGAAATTGCACGTCTGGAAACTCACCGGTCTATTGCTGCTGGCCAACCTGGGGCTGCTCACGCATCTGTTCGCCGGCAGCGTGAAAACCTGGGCCGAACTGAACTGGACTGATGTCTTCGGTGAAGGGGGTTCGGCACTGCTGGTACTGGCGTGGATTGCCTTGCTGCTGAAAAGCCGCCCCGCCGGCCGCGTGACCAACCTGCTGTTCTTCGGCCTGGCCTGCCTGTTTTTCTCGCTGTGGATGGATGCGGTGGACGAATTTATCCGCCTGCCGGACAGCATCGGCTGGGATGAGTGGCTGGAGTCCGGGCCCATGCCCACCGGCTTTATCCTGATGACCCTGGGCATCTACCACTGGCACCGCGAACAGCTGGCGATCAGCGCGCAGATGGAAAAGCGCGAACGGCTGTTCCGCGAGCACCGCCTGTTCGACAAGGTCACCCCGCTGGGCGGTGCCGACTACCTGCGCTTGCAGTTGCAGCAGGCCTTGCAGGAAGCGCACAGCGAGCAGCAAGCGCTGTCGCTGGTGATCCTCGACCTGGACGACTTCAGCGCGATCAATCGCCATTACGGCCACGCCGAAGGTGACCGGGTGCTGCAGGTGCTGACCCAGGCGCTGCTGCTCAACCTGCGCCGTCAGGACCTACTCTGCCGCCTGGCCGGCGACCGTTTCGTCGCGCTGCTGCCGCACACTGGCGAACGCCAGGCGCGGCAGTTGGCGCACGAGCTGCAGAGCGCCGTGCAACACCTGGCCTACAAGACCAGCCAGCACGGCGAACGCCTGCAGTTACAGGCCAGCGTGGCGGTGGTAATGGCGCTGCAGGACAGCCCGGAAAGCCTGCTGCAACGCCTCAACCATGCCCTTGCGCGGGCCAAACAACCGCCGCAGATCAAGCGCGCCTGAGGCGATGACCATGACCGTGAAAACGCCCTGGTACGAATGCGACAGCCGCTTTATTGCCGCCCATTACCAGCCTGCGGCCTTGATCGACCTGGGCATCAGCCGAGAGATCGACACCCATCGCCTGCTGCGCGGCACCGGCTTGTTCTATGACGACATCCTGGCCGGCCAGGTGCGCATCAGCCCGCAGCAGTTCCTGGAGCTGATCGATAACGCGCAACGCCTGCTGGGGGCCGACGACACCAGCTTTCTCTTCGGCCAACGCTTGCTGCCTGGCCACTACGGCGCGGCCAGCCAGGCGCTGCAGCAGGCCGGCAACCTGCAACAGGCGCTGGAACTGCTGATCGAGATGCGCGCGCTGTTCAGCCCGCTGCTGGCCCCCCGCTTGCTGCTCGACGAGCAGCATGCCTACCTCTACTGGGTCGACAGCAGCGGTGCCGGGCCGCACTGGCGTTTTCTGGTCGAGGCCTGCATGACGGCGGTGGTGGCGATGGCCCGCTGGCTGTCCGGGCAACCGCTGCCGTGGCGCTTCCACTTCGCCCACCCGCAGCCGCGCTATGTCGAACAGTACTGGGTGCACCTGGGCGAAGACCTGCACTTCGACAGCCAGCTGGACATGCTGCGCCTGCCCCGCGAATTTATGACCGCCGCCTGGCCCAACGCCGCACACACCGCCGGTGCGGTAGCGCGCCAGGAAGCCGCGCGGCAGCTGCTCGGCCTGGGTTTCCAGGCCAGCCTGCTGGATCGTTTGTACGCCTGGTTACAAGCCAACGTGCGCCAGTCCCCCAGCCTGGAACAGGCCGCGCAGGCCTTCGAAATGAGCCCAGCGACCTTCAAACGCAAACTGCAGAAACACGGTACGCACTACCAGGAGCAGCATGACCGGGTGCGCAAGCATGTGGCGCTCTACCTGTACCGCATCAAGGCGTACAGCAATGAGGAAATCGCCGAGTTCCTGAGCTTCCACGACGCAACCAACTTCCGCCGTTCATTCAAGCGTTGGACCGGGTTATCACCGAGCGCGCTGCGCCAGTTATTCGAAGCGCGCTAAGCCACAGCCGTTTAACGCGGCTGCAGCAACAGGGCAAACAGCTCGGCGTGGCTGCTGACGTTCAGCTTGTTGTAGAGGTTGCGCCGATGCACCTTCACCGTTTCCGGGGAAATGCCCAGGCGCTGGGCGATGGTCTTGCTGGAGAAGCCCTGCAGAATCAGCCGCGCGGTTTCGGTTTCCCGTTCTGTCAGACGTGCATCCAGGCTGTCCAGCAACGCCAGCAAATCCCCCGCTGCGGGGGCGACCTTGCCCTCCGGCGGCAGCAGCTCTGCATGCCGGCGCATGGCCGCCAACACCCAATCGCGCACGCACAGCAAACGGCCCTGCTCTTCTGCACTGAAGGCCGTGTCGCGCCCCAGTGACAACCCCAGCACCACGCCGTCGAGGGTGCAAAAGAACTGCAATTCACCCATGCCGATCACCGGGCGGAAGTAGCTCAAGTAGTACTCGCTATGCTGAAACTGATCCGGCGCGACTGATTCGAGGCTGTGCAGGCCATCGGCGATACCGCTGCAGGCGGCCTGGTAGAAGGGATCGAGCAGGTACATGCCGGCGCAGTAATCGGCCAGCCCCTCACGCTCATCACCGCCGGCGCGGAACTCAAAGTCAGCCAGCAATGTCGGCACCCGCCCGGTCTGCATCAGGGTCACCAGGGCATTGTCCAGCGGCACCAGCAGGCGCAGGGCGTCCACCAGGCTGCGCCAGAAACCGTCCTGACCAACGGCGGCGAACATCCGCGCCAGGCTCTGGTGCATAGGCAACTCTTTCAGCAAGGCGTCCACTGACTACCCCTTTCGCGTAACCCTTGATGGGAATTGGTCTGGCCCCGGCGCGGCACTAGCCTGAGACCTTCTGAAATAACCGGCCTGCAGCAGGCCAGGAGTGCCGCATCATGCGTCGTCAGCACGCGTATCTCAACCTTGGAATCGGCCTTGGCATTGGCCTCTGTCTGTCGGCGTCGATGGCAACCGCAGCAGCGGCTGCGCCGACCGTGCATGTGTACAACTGGTACGACTATATCGGCCCCACCACCCTGGCCGACTTCAAGCGCGACCTGGGCATCACGCCGATTTACGACACCTTTGACAGCGCCGAAGCGCTGGAGAGCAAGCTGCTCACCGGCGGCACAGGTTACGACGTGGTGGTGGCGAGTAACTTCAGCCTGCCCAACCTGATCAAGGCCGGCGTGCTCGAACCGCTGGACCCAGCCAAGCTGCCCAACCTCAAGCATCTTGACCCCGAGTTGCAGGCCAAGCTGGCCAGCAATGATCCCGGCAACCGCTATGCCGTGCCCTATATGTGGGGTACCAACGGCATCGGCTACAACGTCGACAAGGTTCGCGCGGTTCTCGGCGAAAACGCCCCGGTGGACTCCTGGGACCTGCTGTTCAAGGAAGCCAACCTGGCCAAGCTCAGCCAGTGCGGCGTCGCCCTGCTCGACTCGCCGGCCGAGATTCTGCCGATTGTGCTGAATTACCTGGGCCTGCCGCCCAACAGCACGGACCCGGCGCACTACCAGCAAGCCGAGGCGCTGCTGCTCAAGCTGCGCCCGCATATCGCCTATTTCAACTCGTCGAAGTTCATCACCGACCTGTCCAACGGCGATATCTGTGTCGCTGTCGGTTGGGCCGGCGGCATGCTCGACGCCAAGGCCAGCGCTGAGGAAACCAACAACGGCGTGCGCATCGAATACAGCCTGCCCAAGGAAGGCGCGCCGGTGTGGTTCGACACCCTGGTGCTGCTCAAGGACGCGCCGCATCCCGAACAGGGCTGGGCCTTTATCGACTACCTGCTGCGCCCGGAAGTGGTCGCGCCGATTACCGACTACCTGCGCTACCCCAACGGCAACCGCAGCGCCACGGCCCTGCTCAAGCCGGTAACCCGCAATAACCCAGCGGTTTATCCACCGGCAGATGCCATGGCCAGATTGTTCAGCCTGGAACCCCTGCCGATGAAGGCCGAACGCATCCGTACCCGGGTTTGGAGCAAGGTCAAGAGCGGCCAATAAGAAGCTGTCTACGATCTGCTGCGCGTCGGCCATACCGCGTCAAAACCGGCCTCTGGATGCTCATTTACAGCTCGTAAACTCCGCTCCCTCGGCCAGTTTTTCCTCGTCTGGCTCTAGCTCGCGAGATCGTAAACAGCTTCTTGACCTACTCACAGCCCCATGAATTTTCCTGATAACACCCTGACAATGAGAAAGACCATGAAACAACGTGCTCGCGATCTGCATATCCAATTCGGCCAACTGCAGCCTGGCCCACTCAATGCCATCACCGATGTACCCGGCGTGCGCGTCGGCCACTGCGACATACGTGGGCGCAGCGCTGCGGGCCGCGATATCAACACCGGGGTCACGGTGATCGAACCGCGCGCCGGTTCCACCACCGAGCAGCCGTGCTTTGCCGGCGTGCATATCCTCAACGGCAATGGCGACGCCACGGGCCTGGAATGGATTCGCGAAGCCGGCCTGCTGACCAGCCCGATTGCCTTTACCAATACTCACAGCATCGGCGTGGTGCGCGACGCGCTGATCGCCCTGGACCGGCAGAAGCAGCCCGCTGATGGGCGCTTGTACTGGAATATGCCGGTGGTGCTGGAAACCTTCGACGGCCTACTGAATGACATCAACGGCTTCCATGTGCGCCCCGAGCATGTCGCCGAGGCGCTGGAATGCGCCAAGAGCGGCCCGGTGGCCGAAGGCGCGGTAGGCGGCGGCAGCGGCATGATCTGCCACGAGTACAAGGGCGGCATCGGCACCGCATCGCGGTGCCTAAGCGCGGCACAAGGCGGCTGGACCGTAGGCGCCATCGTGCAGGCCAACCACGGCACCCGCCGCGAACTGCGCGTGGATGGCTACCCGGTCGGCCGTTATATGGAAAAAGCCACGTCGCCGTTCCTGCGCGCCGACCTGCCGCATCCCGGCATGGGTTCGATCGTGGTTTGCCTGGCCACCGACGCACCGCTGCTGCCGCACCAGTGCACACGCCTGGCCCAGCGCGCCAGCATCGGCATCGCCCGCACCGGTGGCGGTAACGAAGATTGCAGCGGCGATATCTTTATCGCCTTCTCCACCGGCAACCAGCAGATTGAGGCCACCGCCTACGAGCGCAAAGGTGCGTTCACCTGCGACGGCCTGCGCATGGTCAACAATGACCATATCGGCGACCTGTTTCTCGCCGCCTCGGAGGCCGTGGAGGAAGCCATTATCAATGCGCTGCTGGCGGCCAATACGATGGAAGGCAATGGTCATAAGGTGCAGGGACTGGATAGCGAAACCCTGCTCGAAGCCCTGAGTAAAGCCGGCTGGCCGGGCGCGCAATAAACCACCGCGTTAACACTGATGGCGGGCTGCGAGATGGGCAGCCCGCCGCACGCCTAAGGAGCGCTTGTGAAGATCGAACTGATGCAACTGGCCGGTCGCGATGGCGACACCGCCTACAACCTGGAGCGTACGCTGCAGGCCATCGCCAGCTGCGCGGACGATGCTGACCTACTGGTGTTTCCGGAAACCCAGCTGACCGGCTTCGTCAACGCCACGCAACTCGCCGCAGTTGCCGAACCGCTCAATGGCCCCAGCCTGCAAGCGGTGCAACGCGCCGCCCGCGAGCGCAACGTCGCCGTGGTGCTGGGCCTGGCCGAGAACGACAACGGCACCTTCTACAACACCTCGGTGCTGGTGACGCCGGACGGCATCGCACTGAGCTACCGCAAGACCCACCTGTGGCCCGATGAGCGCGGGCTGTTTGTGCCGGGTGATCGCTTTACCACGGTGCTGTGGCGCGGTGTGCGCGTCGGCCTGCTGATCTGCTACGACATCGAGCTGCCGGAGACAGCACGCGCACTGGGCCAGCTGGGTGCCGAGCTGATCCTGGTCACCAACGGCAATATGGACCCCTACGGCCCTGTGCACCGCACCGCGATCATGGCCCGCGCCCAGGAAAACCAGGCGTTTGCCGTGATGGTCAACCGCGCGGGAACTGGCGATAACGACCTGGTATTCGCCGGCGGCAGCGCCGTGGTCGACCCGTTTGGGCGGGTGCTGTACGAAGCCGACCGCGACGAATGTCGGCAGCTGGTCAGCCTGGATCTCGATCAGCTGCAAGCCGCCCGCCGTGATTACCACTACCTCAGCGACCGCCGCCTGCAGCTGACGGGCGAGCAGATCGAACACGCCGACGGCCGCCGCGAACTGCTGATTCCCTGAGCCATTCCGAGTGCCGAGACAATGCCCCTGTTGCGCTGGCCATTCGCCTGCGGCACCCACCCCAAATGCAGCCGCCGCTGCGGTCGGCAGGACACGACGTGGCGATCTGCACTAAGCCCGTCAACCAGCACTAAAGGAGACGCGCTTACTCTTCACTTGCGCCTACAGTGTGTAATTGCAGGTCGCGTTCTCAACGGATGCGCCCCCCGATCAGCACATTGCCCAAGAGCCTCGCCATGCTTGCCGACCACCTTGCCCGCCTCCCGCGCCTGGAACTGGTGCCCACTGCCACACCGCTGGAGAAGCTCGAGCGCCTGTCGCATCACCTCGGCCGGGAGGTGTTCGTCAAACGCGACGACATCACGCCCTTCGCCCTTGGGGGCAACAAGGTGCGCAAGCTCGAATACCTGGCGGCCGACGCCTTGGCCCAGGGCGCGGACACCCTGATTACCGCCGGTGCCATTCAGTCCAACCATGTACGCCAGACGGCGGCGATAGCGGCGCGCCTCGGCCTGGGTTGCCTGGCGCTGCTGGAAAACCCCATCGACAGCCATGACCGCAACTACCTGAGCAATGGCAACCGCCTGCTGCTCGACCTGTTTGCCGCCGAGGTGGAACTGGTGGCGAATCTAGACAACGCCGACCAGTTGCTGGCAGAGGCTGCCGAACGCCTGCGCGCGGCAGGCAAACGTCCTTACGTGGTACCGATTGGCGGCTCGAATGCCTTGGGTGCCCTGGGTTATGTGCGCGCCGGGCTGGAGCTGGCGCAGCAAATCAAACACAGCGGCCAGCCGTTCGCCGCCGTGGTGCTGGCATCGGGCAGCGCCGGCACCCACAGCGGCCTGGCGCTGGCCTTGGAGTACGCCTTGCCCGGCACGCGGGTGGTGGGCGTCACCGTGTCGCGTCCGGATGCCACCCAGCGGCCCAAGGTCGAGGGCTTGCTGCAGCGCACGGCCGAGCTGCTCGACATAGCCGTACCGGCGACGCTGCGTATCGAATTGTGGGATCAATACTTTGCCCCGCGTTATGGCGAAGCCAATGCCGCGACGCTGGCGGCGATTGCCTTACTGGCGCGCCATGAAGGCTTGCTGCTTGACCCGGTCTACACCGGCAAGGCCTTCGCCGGCCTGCTGGATGGCCTCGCCAAGCAGGCGTTCGCCGGCAACGGACCGCTACTGTTCCTGCACACCGGTGGCTCTCCGGCGCTTTTCGCCTACCATTCAGCGACGGCAATCTAGATGCTTTGCATATCCACAAAAGATCTATGCAAATAATTTATTAGTATTTTATTGCATATAAAAACGTCTCTAGAGTGGGGCCACTTCCCACTGCACTGCGAGGATTACCTGATGCACATCACTCAATTGCGTCGCCACTTCACTGCCGTCGGCCTGAGTCTGGCACTGGCCGCTGGCTGGGTCGGGCAGAGCCTCGCCGCCGATGACCTGCTGCAACAGATCCAGCAGCGTGGCGCGATCAAGGTCGGCCTCGAAGGCACTTACCCACCGTTCAATTTCCAGGATGAGAACGGCAAACTCAGCGGTTTCGAAGTGGAATTCGCCGAAGCCCTGGCCAAAGAGCTGGGGGTCAAGGCCGAGTTCCAGCCGACCAAGTGGGACGGAATTCTCGCCGCCCTGGAGTCCAGCCGCCTGGACGTGGTGATCAACCAGGTGACCATCTCCGAAGAGCGCAAGAAGAAGTACGACTTCTCCACGCCCTACACCGTCTCCGGCATTCAGGTGCTGACCCGCAAGGGCCAGGAAAGCCAGTTCAACAAACCGGCGGACCTGAGCGGCAAGAAGGTTGGCGTGGTGCTCGGCACCAACTACGAACAATGGCTGAAAGACAACGTGCCTGGGGCCGATATCCGCACTTACGACGATGACGCCACACGCAACCAGGACATCCGCGTCGGTCGTCTCGATGCGATCCTCGGCGACCGCCTCGCGGCGTTCGAGCTGATCGCCAAAACCGGCGACAGCCTGGCGGTGGCCGGCGCGCCATTCGCCCCGCAGGCAGCCGGCATCGCCCTGCGCAAAGGCGACCCGCAATTGCTTGCGGCCCTCGACAAGGCCATCGCCAAACTGCGTGCTGACGGCACCCTGCAGGCGATTTCGCAAAAGTGGTTCAAGGCTGACGTGACCCAATGATCGAAGCAAGCCTGCAGCTTGCGCTGGACTCCGCGCCCTTTCTGCTCAAGGGCGCGCTCTATACGGTGGTACTGAGCCTCGGCGGGATGTTCTTCGGCCTCCTGCTGGGCTTTGTCCTCGCCCTCACCCAGCTGTACGCCGTCGCCCCGCTGCGCTGGCTGGTGCGCCTCTATATATCGTTCTTTCGCGGCACCCCACTGCTGGTGCAGCTGTTTATGATCTATTACGGCCTGCCGCAACTGGGTATCCAATTGGATCCACTACCGGCCGCCTTGATCGGCTTTGCGCTGAACATGGCCGCCTATGTCTCGGAGATCCTGCGCGCAGCCATCGCCTCGATCGACCGTGGCCAGTGGGAAGCCTCCGCCAGCATCGGCATGAACCGCGCGCAGACGCTGTACCGCACCATCCTGCCGCAGGCAGCACGCACCGCCCTGCCGCCACTGGGCAACAGCTTTATCTCGCTGGTCAAGGACACCGCGCTGGCCGCTACCATCCAGGTGCCCGAGCTGTTCCGCCAGGCGCAGCTGATTACCGCGCGCACCTTCGAAATCTTCACCATGTACCTCGCCGCCGCGCTGATCTACTGGGTACTGGCCAGCGTCCTGGCGCACCTGCAAGGTCGCCTGGAAGCGCGGGTCAACCGACATGAACAGGATCCAGCATGATCAGCGTGCGCAACCTGACAAAATCGTTCAACGGCCAGGCGGTGCTCAAGGGCATCGACCTGAGCATTGCGCCCGGTGAGGTGGTGGCGATCATCGGCCCCAGCGGCTCGGGCAAGACCACCCTGCTGCGTTGCCTGAACCTGCTGGAAACGCCCAGCGGCGGTAGCATTCGCGTCGGCAGCATCGAGATCGACGCCGACCGCCCGCTCAAACAGCAGCAGGCATTGGTGCGCAAGCTGCGCCAGCATGTCGGCTTCGTCTTCCAGAGTTTCAACCTGTTCCCGCACCGCACCGCGCTGGAGAACGTCATCGAAGGCCCAGTGGTGGTGAAGAAGGAGGCGCGCGCCGCGGCCATTGCCCGTGGCCGCGCGCTGTTGGCCAAGGTGGGCCTGGCCGGTAAGGAGGATGCCTACCCGAAGCGCCTCTCCGGCGGCCAGCAACAACGAGTAGCCATCGCCCGCGCCCTGGCCATGGAGCCGGATGTGATCCTCTTCGATGAGCCGACCTCGGCCCTCGACCCTGAACTGGTCGGCGAAGTACTCGCCACCATCCGTGGCCTGGCCGAAGAACAGCGCACCCTGGTCATCGTCACCCATGAAATGAGCTTCGCCCGCGACGTGGCCAACCGCGCGATCTTTATCGACCAGGGCGTGATCGTCGAACAGGACGACGCCAAACAACTGTTCAGCGCCCCCCGCGAGCCACGTACCCGGCAGTTCCTCAGCAAATTTCTCGGCGAAGGCATGCTCGACGCGGATTAACCCGTGCCATGCACTTGGCGAGAGATAAGCACGGGCGGCGATAAAGTCAGTGCTTTGGCCTGGCTGGCGAAACATTAACGCCAGCCAGCATTACCCGCCCAGAATTGCCTACTCTGGGCGGCACCTCAGCCGCCTTGGCCCCGATACCGAAACGGCTCATGCCGAGCTTTCAGTAGCAGCGCACAGCCTAAATGGAATCCGGTTTCTCTCGCAGGCGAATCACCGCGCCAGTGCACGCTATGCAGGCCAATATGTAGCAGACAAAGATCAACGTAGCGGTGATCAGCCCATAGATAAACAAAGCTCTCGACTCAACCTTATTCGCTAAATTTTGCTCTCTCATTTCGTCCATAAGCTGCACACGGGCCTGCGCAACCTGTTCGTTTGCTTCACAGCGCACCTCCTTGTAGATGCGCTCAACTTCGTCTGAAAAACGTTGGCCTAAAACAGTTGCTGCCAGATCCTCACGTGCAACCTTGCTGGCAGCCTTTTCTAACTCACTGGTAAAAAGACAACCATCCCGTAAAGACAGGCTGTGATCAGCAGTTTTCGCCAGCTGGGTTTGAATAGCTCCAGGATCATCCCTTTCCCCTAACAGTGTTGAGTGGCTTCGACACTTTTTCGACAGTGACCGAATGCCAGAAACGAAAAAACCCCTGACTTCGCTAGGAAAATCAGGGGTTTAGGTACTGCAATATGGCGGGGAAATAGGGATTCGAACCCTAGGTGCTATCGCTAACACAACGGATTTCGAATCCGTCCCGTTCGGCCACTCCGGCATCTCCCCGTGGCGGCGCGCATCATAACAGCTGAATTGCGTTTGGCGAACCCCAGTTGGCAAATTTTTCACATGCTTTCAGGTGCTTGCGATCAAAGGCGGTGCGCTCTGGCTAAACGCCAACCTCTAGAACGAAGCCGTTGCACATAAAAAAGGAGCACCGAAGCGCCCCTTTTCCATGCCAACAGGCTTTAGACAGTCAAGCGGGTCAATGCTTCGCGGTATTTGTCTGCGGTCTTCTGGGCCACGTCAGCGGGGACGGCCGGTGCAGGAGGCTCTTTATTCCAGCCGGTGGACTCCAGCCAGTCACGCACGAACTGCTTGTCGAAGCTCGGTGGGTTGCTGCCTTCGGCGTAGCTGTCAGCTGGCCAGAAGCGGCTGGAGTCGGGGGTCAGCGCCTCATCCATCAGGGTCAGGGTGCCGTCTTCATCGAGGCCGAATTCGAACTTGGTGTCGGCGATGATGATGCCGCGAGTCGCTGCGTATTCCACTGCGGCGCTGTACAGGGCGATAGCGGTGTCACGCACCTTGGCCGCCAATTCCGCACCGATGACCGCCTCGCACTGGGCGAAGGAGATATTTTCGTCGTGGTCGCCAACGGCGGCTTTGGTCGACGGGGTGAAGATCGGCTGTGGCAGCTTGGCCGCTTCCTTCAGCCCAGCAGGCAGTTGAATGCCGCAGACGGTGCCGCTCTTCTGGTATTCCTTCCAGCCAGAACCGACGATATAGCCGCGCACGATGGCTTCCACCGCAACCGGCTTGAGGCGCTTGGCGACGACCGCACGGCCTTCGACCAGCGGCAGCTCGGCGGCCGGCACCACATCTTCGACCTTGTCACCCGTGAAGTGGTTGGGCACCAGGTCCTTGAGCTTGTCGAACCAGAAGTTGGAGATGGCGGTGAGAATCTTGCCCTTGTCCGGAATCGGCTCGTTGAGGATCACGTCGAAGGCCGAGAGGCGATCGGTGGCGACCATCAGCATGCGCTTTTCATCGATCTCGTAGAGGTCGCGGACTTTGCCCGAGTAGATTTTCTTCAGGCTGAGGGTGGTGGCTGTGCTCATGTCGGAATTTCCGCCTTTGGTAAACAAAACAGGCGAAACCCACCGGGTTTCGCCTATTGGTATTACAGGTGCAGCAGTTGCCTGCTGTCAGCCAAGGTTTTCCTGGATCAGGTCCAGCACCTTGCGCGCCACATCGGCCGGGGCAATGGTGTTGAGGTCTTTTTCCACGGTGACCTGCACGCTTTCACCCACGGTAGTCAGGCGTACCTGATAACGCTCGGCGCGGGCGTCGATCTCTTCCTTGCTCGGCTCGCTGCCGAACACCTTGCCGAAGAAGCCGGGCTTGTCTTCAGGCTTCTTCGCTGTCTCGGCCAGGTTGATGTAGTACACGCCCAGGCTGCGGTTGATGTCGTCGATGCGCACGTCAGCCATTTCCAGCGAGCGGCCAACACCGGACCAGGCGCGGTCGAAATCGGCACCCAGGCTCAGCACCGGATTGCCGTTGCCGTCTTCCGACAAGCTGACGCGGTTAGGTGCATCGTAATCACGCGCGGCCAGCAGGGACACCGAGCCGCCCTGCTCGGCGCTGCGTGCCAGGGTCACGAGCATTTCGTCGAGCAGCGCGGCATCCAGGCTGGCATTGCTGCTGCGATTGGTGAAGGCAACATCGGCGGTGCTACCGGCTGGACGCTCGGCACTGACCACGAAGATTTCGCTGGTATTGCGTTGCACGCCTGGCTCGATGCGCACTCGCACGCGGGTTTCGGCATCTGGACTCACACCGGAGACGCGGCTGCTCAGGCGACGCGCCATGGATTCGGACAGGGCATCGAAGCGCTGCCAGGCAGTGCTGAACTCACCGGTCTGCGGACGCTCTTCGGCAATCTGAAAACCATTGTCGGCGAAGAACTGACGCGCCACCGGCCAGACTTCGGCCGGTACACGCTGCGCCACAACCCAGCGCGATTCGCCGCTCTTCTGCAGGCTGAACTCGCTGGCATCAGCGGTTACCGCCAGGGCCTGCGGACGCGGCACGATAAATTCGCCGCTATCTGTGGTGGTCGCGACCTGCTGCGGCACCGGCAGCAGCGGGTCGATGCGCTTGGCGTCAACATTGGGCGGCATCTGCATTGGAGCAGTCTGACGGGCTTCAAGGTAATCGCTGCCGCGGTCACGGAAATAGCCGTCTTCACCATAGATCCAGCCGCAGCCGCTGGTTTGGGTGATGATCAGGGCAAGGGCAGAGAGTCCGGCGAGTCGCTTCATGCGCAAAATTTCCTCAATTAAACCAATACGCCGGACTGGCGCAGGGCCTGACGCAGCGGGTCATGACAACGTGGGCTGAGCCAGGTCAATGGCAGACGGATACCGTCCGGCATCAAGCCCATTTCATGCAGAGCCCATTTCACCGGGATCGGGTTGGATTCGATAAACAGCGCCTTGTGCAGCGGCATCAGGCGGTCATTGATCGCGCGGGCGATGGCCGCATCACCGCGCATGGCAGCGGCGCAGAGGTCGCTCATGGCGCGTGGGGCGACGTTGGCGGTTACCGAGATATTGCCCTTGCCGCCCATCAGCATCAGCTCGACGGCGGTGGCGTCATCACCGGAATAGACCAGGAAATCCTTGCTCACGCGGTCCAGCACTTCCTGGCCGCGCTGCAGGTCGCCAGTGGCTTCCTTGATGCCGATGATGTTGTCGATCTTGGCCAGGCGCTCGACGGTCTCAGGCAGCATGTCGCAGACCGTACGGCCCGGCACGTTGTAGAGAATCTGCGGGATGGCCACCGACTCGGCGATGTGGCGGAAGTGCAGGTACAGGCCTTCCTGAGTCGGCTTGTTGTAGTAAGGCGTAACCAGCAGGCAGGCATCGGCTCCGACGTCTTTGGCGGCGCGGGTCAGCTCAACCGACTCACGGGTGGAGTTGCCACCGGTGCCGGCGATCACCGGGATACGCCCGGCGACCTGATCGACCACGCGGCGGATCACTTCAACATGCTCACCCACGTCAAGCGTGGCGGACTCACCTGTGGTGCCGACCGCGACGATGGCGTTGGTGCCCTCTTGCAGGTGGAAATCCACCAGTTTGCTCAGGCCGTCCCAATCAAGACCACCTTGTGCATCCATGGGCGTAACCAGTGCCACCATACTGCCCGCAATCATGCAACCGCTCCTGCCGGAAAAAGAGAGCCGTAATGGTACTGGGGCCACCTGCCTTGCACAAGCGAAGTACCTCAGCTACGCGTATACAATCTTTATTACCCAAACGCGGCGCATTCCTCACCGACCATCCCCGCGAGCATTCCCCTTGGCGGCGCTTTTCGCTACCCTTCTGCATCTATTCGGCGCTGCTTGTACAAGCCGACCGCTTATCGTTTAGGAAGGCTGCATGTCCACCCCCCTAGTTCGCGAACAATTCCTGCTTATCAGCGCCCTTGGCCCCAACGCCATGGAGCTGACCAACGTGCTCTGCCGCACCAGTCACGAAAACCGTTGCGCCGTGGTCAGCACGCGCCTGAGCCGACACGGCGAATACAGCGCCCTGGTGCTGCAGATTTCCGGCAGCTGGGACGCCCTGGCGCGCCTGGAATCGAGCCTGCCGGCGCTGGCCAAGAAGCACAGTTTCTCGGTCAACGTGATCCGCAGCGCCGCCTCGGAAAACCGCCCGCAAGCACTGCCGTATGTGGCGTATGTCAGCTCGGCGTATCGCCCGGACATCCTCAATGAGCTGTGCCAGTTCTTTATCGACCATCATGTCGAGCTGGAAAACCTCACTTGCGACACCTACCAGGCTCCGCAGACCGGCGGCACCATGCTCAATGCCACCCTGACCGTGACCCTGCCGGCCGGCACCCAGATCAGCTGGCTGCGCGATCAGTTCCTCGACTTCGCCGATGCCCTGAACCTGGATGCGCTGATTGAACCCTGGCGCCCACAAACCCCATAAGGAGCGGTTTATGGCCGTAGCACTCGACACCCCGGTTGCCGATTTCCAGGCCGCGGCCACCAGTGGCCAGACCATCCAGCTGTCCGCACTCAAGGGTCAGCAAGTGGTGATCTACTTCTACCCGAAGGACAGCACCCCAGGCTGCACCACCGAGGGTCAGGGCTTTCGCGACCAATACCCGGCGTTCCAGGCGGCCAATACCCTGGTGTTCGGCGTGTCGCGTGACAGCCTGAAATCCCATGAGAACTTCAAGTGCAAGCAGGAATTCCCCTTCGAGTTGATTTCCGACAAGGACGAAGCCATCTGCCAACTGTTCGACGTGATCAAGCTGAAGAAGCTCTACGGCAAGGAATACCTGGGCGTCGACCGCAGCACCTTCCTCATCGACAAACACGGCGTGCTGCGCCAGGAGTGGCGCGGCGTGAAAGTGCCAGGGCATGTAGACGCGGTATTGGCGGCAGCCCAGGCACTGCATAAAGCCTGAATCCCACGCATAAAAAAGCCGGCCATTGGGCCGGCTTTTTTATGCGTGCAGCCCTGACAAACACTCAGGCCTTGCGCAGCCAGTAACGGTAAACACCGTTATCCAGCTCTTCACGCAACAGGCTATGCCCCGCCAAGCTGGCGAATGCGCGGAAGTCGCGTTGCGAACCGGCATCGGTCGCCTCCACCTTGAGTACCGCACCGCTGGCCAGACGATTGAGTTCGAGTTTGGCCTTGAGCAACGGCAGCGGACAATTCAGGCCGCAGGCGTCCAGTTGCGCATCAAAGTCTTCGGCACGCCATTGCATCTCAGTCACGCTCCACCCCAGAAAGGCCGCAAGGATACCCAAGGCCGCACAACCCTGGCCAGCACAGCCGCCTGGCAGCTACAGTAGCGCCTTTGTTCGACATGAGCTTTGTGCATGAGCCTTCTGCGCCCTACCCTGTTGACGCTCGCCTGCCTACTGGCAGGCCCCGGCATGGCCAGTGACCTGCCCTCACTCGGCGATGCCAGCTCGGCACTCGTCTCGCCCCAGCAAGAACACCAGATGGGCCGCGCCTGGCTAAGCCTGGTGCGCGGCCAGGTCAGCCAACTGTCCGACCCGCAGCTCAAGGACTTTATCGAAACCAGCGTGTACCGCCTGAGCGAAACCAGCCAGCTGCAGGACCGTCGCCTGGAGTTCGTGGTACTCGACAGCCCGCAGATCAACGCCTTCGCCGCCCCTGGCGGGATTGTCGGGGTCAATGGCGGACTCTTCCTGTATGCGCAGACCGAAGCCGAATACGCCTCGGTCATGGCCCACGAACTGGCGCACTTGTCGCAGCGCCACTTCGCCCGCGGCCTGGAAGCCCAGCAGCGCATGCAGATCCCGGTGATGGCTGGCATGCTCGCCGGCATCATCGCTGCAGCCGCCGGTGCCGGCGACCTGGGCATCGCCGCCATCGCCTCGACTCAGGCGGCGGCGATGCAGGAACAGCGGCGCTTTTCCCGGCAGAACGAGCAGGAAGCCGACCGTATTGGCCTGGTCAACCTGGAAAAAGCCGGCTTCGATCCGCGCGCTATGCCGAGCATGTTCGAACGCCTGATGCGCCAGTACCGCTACGACCGCATGCCGCCGGAATTCCTTCTGACCCACCCGGTTTCCGAGTCGCGGATTGCCGACACCCGCAACCGCGCCGAGCAATACACCGCCAAGGGCACCATGGACAGCGTGCGCTATCAGTTGATGCGTGCCCGCGTGCAGTTGAACTATGAAGAAACCCCGGGCCTGGCCGCCAAGCGCTTTCGCAACATGCTCGATGAAAACCCGCAGATGGAAGCAGCGCGCTACGGCCTGGCCATTGCGCAGATCAAGAGCGGCCAGCAGAAGCAGGCTCGCGAAACCCTGCAACCGCTGCTCGACGGCGCACCGAACGATGTGAGCTACAACCTGGCGCAGATCGAACTGGATATGGCCAGCACACGCCTGGACGACGCCCAGAAACGCATCACCCGCCTGCTCAGCCTGTACCCCAGCAACTACCCGGCCAACCAGGCGCGGATCGACCTGCTGATGAAACAGGGCCGCACCCAAGAAGCCGAGCGCGCCCTCGACGACATGCTCAAGCAGCGTGGCAAAGACCCTGACGTCTGGTATCAGGTCGCAGAGGTACGCGGCCTCAGCGGCAACACCATCGGCCTGCACCAGGCCCGCGCCGAGTTCTTCGCCTTGGTGGGCGATTACCCGCAGGCCATCGAGCAGCTGGACTTCGCCAAGCGCCGCGCGATCAACAACTTCCAGCTGGCCTCAAGGATCGACGCCCGCCAGCGTGAGTTGCTCGACGAGCAGCGCATCATCGAGCAGATGCTGCGCTAAGCGTTTAAGTGGCATAAAAAAGCCCGGCTTGAGCCGGGCTTTTTTATCTCTGCCAATCAGGCATTGCCACTCAGGCGCAGCCGCGCGGCCTGGGTGAAATCGAGCATTCGCTTGAGCGGCTTGATCGCCTTGGGGATCAGCGCCGGGTCGACGAATATCTCATTGCTGCCTTCGCGCAGGCATTCCAGCGTGCGCTGCAGGGTATTCATCGCCATCCACGGGCAATGCGCGCAGCTGCGGCAGGCCGCGCCGTTACCGGCGGTAGGTGCGGCAACAAACTCCTTGTCCGGGCACAGCTGCTGCATCTTGTAGAAAATGCCGGTGTCGGTGGCGACGATAAAGGTCTTGTTCGGCAGCGTCTGCGCGGCGGCGATCAGCTGGCTGGTGGAGCCCACTGCGTCAGCCAGCTCGATCACCGCCGTCGGCGACTCGGGGTGTACCAGCACGGCGGCATCCGGATACAGCGCCTTCATGTCTTCCAGCTGCTTGGCCTTGAATTCCTCGTGCACGATGCAGGCACCGTCCCACAACAGCATGTCAGCCCCGGTCTTATTCTGGATATAACGGCCCAGGTGTTGGTCCGGCGCCCAAATGATGCTCTCGCCGTTGTCCATCAGATGCTCGATGATTTCCACCGCGCAACTGGACGTCACCACCCAGTCGGCGCGCGCCTTCACCGCCGCCGAGGTGTTGGCATACACCACCACGGTGCGCTGCGGGTGCTGGTCGCAGAACGCCGAAAACTCCTCCACCGGGCAACCCAGGTCGAGCGAGCAGGTCGCCTCCAGCGTTGGCATCAGCACGCGCTTTTCCGGGTTGAGGATTTTCGCCGTCTCGCCCATGAATTTGACCCCAGCCACCAGCACGGTCTGCGCCGGATGGGCATTGCCGAAGCGGGCCATTTCCAGGGAGTCGGAGACGCAACCACCGGTTTCTTCCGCCAGCGCCTGCAACACCGGGTCGCAGTAGTAGTGCGCCACCAGTACGGCGTTCTGCTTTTTCAGCTCGGCGGCGATCTCGGCGCGGTAAAAAGCCTCCTGCTCGGGCGTCAGCGGCTTGGGCTGCTTGGCGTCGAGGTGGGCTTGCACGAGCAGGCGTTCGGAAATCTGGGTCATATCATCAGGCTCTGAATATGCTTTCAGTGCAGCGAGTATACCCGCGCTGAATAGCGCTGGAGCAGGCAGGTTGCAACCAGCACAGGCGGTAAAAGCTACAGATACAAAAAAGCCCGAAAATTCCTTTAACCAGAACTTTCAGGCTTTCTTGACCTTCCGAGGAAGGAAATATGGTGGGTCGTGTGGGATTCGAACCTACGACCAATTGGTTAAAAGCCAACTGCTCTACCAACTGAGCTAACGACCCGACGCGAGGCGCATGATACTGATTTAATTCAGAAATTCAACACTTCGCTAAAACTTTTTAGAAATAACGAGTGGGATCAACCACACCCGCCGCCGCAAAACCTGCAGCACGCAGACGACAGCTGTCGCATTTGCCGCAAGCCCTGCCCTGCTCATCCGCCTGATAGCACGACACGGTCAATGCGTAATCGACGCCGTGCTGCATGCCCTCCTGGACAATCTCGGCCTTGCTCATGGCCTGTAGTGGTGCCTGGATACGGAAACCCTGCCCTTCCACACCGGCCTTGGTCGCCAGATTAGCCATACGCTCGAAGGCTTCGACGAACTCAGGACGGCAATCCGGATAGCCGGAGTAGTCCACCGCATTCACGCCAATAAAGATATCCCGCGCGCCCAGCACCTCGGCCCAGCCCAGCGCCAGGGAAAGAAACACGGTATTGCGCGCCGGCACGTAAGTCACCGGGATGCCCTCGGTCGGGCTTTCCGGCACCTCGATGCTGGCATCGGTCAGCGCGGAGCCGCCCATACCATTGAGGTTGAGACCGATCACCTTGTGCTCGACCACACCCAACTGCCGCGCCACCTGCTCGGCCGCCTGCAGCTCTGAGCGGTGGCGCTGACCGTAATCGAAACTCATGCTGTAGCAGCTGTAGCCTTCGGCCTTGGCCAACGCCACCACCGTGGCCGAGTCGAGGCCGCCGGAAAGAAGAATTACCGCTTTTTTATCGCTCATATCAGTGTCCCGGCTCGTCATTCCAGAGGATCTTGTGCAGCTGCATTTGCAGACGCACTGGCAGGTTGTCGGCAATGATCCACTCGGCCAGCGAGCGCGCATCCAGCTCATGATGACTGGGCGACATCAACACCTCGCCGGCGCGCTGGTCCAACCGATACTGGATCAGCTTGCTCACCGACCAGTCGTAATCCTCACGCGAGCAGATGACAAACTTGACCTGATCATTCGGGGTCAGCAGATCGATATTCTCATAACGATTGCGCGCCACTTCGGCGGAGCCCGGGGTCTTCAGGTCGAGCACCTTGCTCACCCGCGGATCGACCGCCGACACATCCAGGGAGCCACTGGTTTCCAGCGACACCTCATAACCGGCATCGCACAAACGCTTGAGCAAAGGAATGCAATTGGGTTGCGCCAACGGCTCGCCACCGGTCACGCAGATATAGCGCGGCTTGTAGCCGGCCACCTGCTCGACAATGGCGTCCAGCGACATGATCTCGCCACCACTGAAGGCATAGGCGGTGTCGCAGTATTGGCAGCGCAAAGGACAGCCGGTCAGGCGAACGAACACAGTCGGCAAGCCGGCGGTGCGCGTCTCGCCCTGCAGCGAGTAGAAAATCTCGGTAATTCGCAGGGTTTCTTGCATATCAGCCACGGGCGTGACAGCTAAACAGGCCGTCCGCCTCCGTTGCGGGAAAAGGGGCGCGGATTGTATACGAAAAAACTGCATGGAGCAGTTTTTAACGTTGCGCAGCAACGGCCCGAAGGGTGGCCGCCAGGGATGGCAGGCCATAAAAAATTTGTCGCACAGCTGCCCGCAGAGTGGATGCTCGAGAAAACAACGACAAAAAAAACCCGCGCAATGCGCGGGTTTCTTGAGCCGAAGTTGAGCTTTTACGGCAAACGTTGCAAATCGCGCTGCGCCAGCTGGGCAGCCGAACTGCCCGGGTACTGAGCAATCACTTGCTGCAGAATGCCCTTGGCTTTGTCGGAGTTGCCCAGGCGCTGCTCGACATCGGCAAGCTTGAACAGCGAATCCGGCACCTTGGCGTGGCTCGGATAGGTCTGGCTCACCTGAGCAAAGGCCTGGCCGGCACCCTGCAAATCGCCCTTGGCCAGGTTCACCTCACCCAACCAGTACTGGGCATTGCCGGCGTACTGACTGTTCGGGTACTTGCGCAGGAAGGCGGAAAACGCCTGACTGGCCTTGTCGAAGTCCTTGACCTTGATCAGGTCGAAAGCAGCTTCGTAGAACAGCTTTTCCTTCGCAGGATCGGCCGGCTCATTGCTGGCCGGTGTTGCGGGTGCCTGGCCCGCTGGGGGTGTCGGCGCACCACTGGCATTGATCGCGCCAGCGGCTGAAGAATTCTGGCTGACTGCAGCACCTGCTGCGCCACCACTCAAACGCTTATCAAGATCCTGATAACGCTCCAGGCTCTCTTGCTTAAGACGCTGAATCTCGTTCTGTTGCTCTTCCAGCGTACCGCGCAGTTGCGCGATCTCGTCCTGCATCTGCTGCAGCTGGTTGAACAGCATGCCCTGCGCCGAGACAGGAGCCGCAGCTCCCGTCCCGGCGGAGGTGCCGGACGTACCATAACCAGCAGGCGGATAACTGCTGCCGTAACCGGCATTGTTATCCACCACGGGAACCTCAGCCCAGGCCGCAAGCGGCAGGCTGAGCGCCAAAACGGTTAAAGCACGGCGGCACGTTCGCATATCGAATTACTTACGCAGTTCGACGCGACGGTTTTGAGCCCACGAGGACTCGTCGTTGCCAGTGGCGATTGCGCGCTCTTCACCGTAGGAAACCAGTTCCAGTTGAGCTGGGGAAACGCCCTGCAGTACCAGGTAACGCTGTACAGCTTTGGCGCGACGCTCGCCCAGAGCCATGTTGTACTCACGGGTACCGCGCTCGTCAGCGTGGCCTTCCAGAACTACGCGAGCGCCATTGCCCTGCAGGTCCTTAGCGTGAACGTCCAGAGCGCGCATGGCTTCTGGCTTCAGGTCGGAGCTGTCGTATTCGAAGTAGAAGGTGGTGATAGCGCGCAGAGCAGCTTCTTCGCTCAGAGCACCGTCTACACCGCTGCCGTTGGCGTTGTAGCCAGCGTTAGGATCAACAGCGCCTTCGCCAGCAGCGTCGCCGCCTTTCGAGGAGCAACCAACAGCCACGGCCAGAGCCAGGCTCAGTGCGGCGAATTTACCAAATTTCAGCATTTCCATCATGTAACTCCTAATGAACCCCAGTGTGTTAAGCAGTATTTCAAACAGCAAATGTGTTGCGCCGCATCAGTTCAGGTAAGGGGACCAAGAAGGCTCTCGAACTTCGCCTTGAGCGGTAGGAAGAGGGAGCCTCACGCGACCATTGGTGGACGCTAATACCAAGACTCCCCGGCCCTGCTGGCGGGTGGCGTAGATTACCATGGTGCCGTTGGGCGCGACAGTGGGCGACTCATCCAGACTGGTGTCTGAAAGTATCCGCAAATTGCCACGTTGCAGGTCTTGTGCCGCCACTTTGAACACGGTGTAACCGTCCTGGCGGTGGATCATCACCAGGGTTTTCTCATCGGCAGACAGTTTCGGGTTGGCGTTGTAATTACCGATAAAGGTCACGCGCTCTGCTGAACCGCCATTGATATTGGTCTTGTAGATCTGTGGCTTGCCGGAACGATCCGAGGTGAAGTACAGGGTCTGACCGTCCTTGCCCCAGAAGGGTTCAGTATCGATCGACGGCTGGTTGGTGACGCGGCGCAGCTGACGGCTGCCCATGTCCATCACGTAGATTTCCGGGTTGCCGTCACGCGACAACACGAAGGCCAGGCGATTGCCATCCGGCGACCAGGCCGGCGCACCGTTCAGACCCTCGAAATTGGTGATCTGCTCGCGGCGACCAGTATCGATGTGTTGAACGAAAATGCGCGGGCGCTTCTGCTCGAACGACACATAGGCGATACGCTTGCCATCCGGCGCAAACGACGGCGATAGGATCGGCTCGCGCGATTGCAGCAAGGTCACCGCACGGGCACCGTCATAGTCCGAACGCTGCAGGGTGTAACGGGTGTTGTTGACCGCAAAGCGCTCGGCCGTCACATACAGCATGCGGGTGGAGAACGCGCCCTTGACGCCGGTGAGCTTCTCGAACGCCTGATCGGCGATATGATGCGCCATGTCGCGCAACTGGTCGGTACCGCCACCCACGCTGCCGGTCATGACCTGCTGCTGAGTCGTGACGTTGAACAGGGCAAACTGCACCTGCAGGCGACCGGCGTTCGGCACAATGCTGCCCACCAGTACGTACTGAGCGCCCAGGGCTTGCCAGTCGCGGTAGATCACCTCAGTCGCCTGAGTCGGCAGGCTGATCATGTTCTGCCGAGGAATCGGCTCGAACACGCCCGAGTTACGCAGGTCCTTGCCGATGATGTCAGACATATCCTCGGGCAACACATTGCCGCCCTGCCAGCCAAAAGGCACCACGGCAATCGGCGTGGCACGGTCAGTACCACTGCTGATCACCAGTGGATCAGCGGCCTGAACGGTGCCGACCAGTAGGGTCAGACCGAGCAGAGCAATACGCATCAGGGTATTCACAGACCTAAATCCTCCGGTTTGAAGACAGCGCGACGCTGCCGGTAAAGACGATCAAAAGTGGCGCGATCCAGCTGTTGCATTTCGGCGATACGGCCGACGTTGCGCACCGCTTGCACCGCTGAATTATCAAATGGTGAGTCGCCGCTCGAACGCGTCACGCTGGCATTGGTAATGGTGCCATCAGGCAGCATTTCGATCAGTACTTCTACGCTCATACCATTGCGCGCAGATGGCGGCCGCCGCCATTGCTGGCTGACCAGCATAACAATCAAATCGTCGAGGCTACCGGCCACTTCATCGCCAACGGTATCGGCGATGGCCTGCTGGCGACCGACATCCTCTGAAAGCAACTCGGCCAGGGCAGCAGCCTTCTTATCTTCAACAGCTTTACGTTGCGACGCTTCTGCCGCCTTCTTCTTGGCGTCATCGGCTTTTTTCTTTTTCGCGGCCTCAGCGGCGGCTTTCTTTTTCGCGGCTTCGTCAGCAGCCTTCTTCTTGGCTACATCGGCGAGCTTCTTCTGCTCGGCGGTTTTCTTTTCCGCATCGGCTTTTTTCGCCGCTTCCGCTTTCTGAGCCTCTTCGGCTTTCTTTTGTTCCGCCGCCTTGGCCGCTACTTTTTCCTGCTCGGCCTTTTTCTGCTCGAGCTGTTCAGTTTCATAAACCGGGGCAGTAGTTTTCTTGGTTTCGCCAGCGATTTTCTGATTGGTCTGAGTGGTGGCCTGGCTCTGCGACTGCAGCTTGTACAATGTGGCCTGCACCACCGGCTTGGCCGGCGGCAGGTCGGGGGCGAAAGCGAAGCTGACGAACAACATGGCGAACATGATGACGTGCAGCCCCACGGCCCAGACTAGGGGCCAGAACAGACTTTCCGAGGGCGAACGCTCGCGCTGGTATTGCATCAGGGGGCCTCGGTAATCAGCCCGACGTTACCGACGTCAGCCTGCTGCAAGCCACCCATGGCTGCCATGATGGTGCCGTAGTCGACGGTCTTATCGCCGCGCACAAACACCTGCACCTGCTTACCGGTCGCACGGCTCTGGCTGATGATCGCGGTGACCGCACGGGTCATTTCTTCCAGGGTTAGCGCCTTGTCCTGCACGGTGTCGACATCGACCTCGGTGCCCATATTCCAGTAGTAGGTTTTGTCGGCCTTGATCGAAATGGTCAACACCTGAGCGTTATTGTCCTGCGGCAAGGCTTCACTGCTGACTTTCGGCAGATCGACCTTGACCCCTTGATTGAGCATGGGTGCGGTCACCATAAAGATCACCAGCAGTACCAACATCACGTCGATGTAGGGCACCACGTTCATCTCGGCGACGGGCTTGCGTCTGTTGCGAATTCTGGCCATGGCTTAAAACCTTTCGTAAAGAGTGCCTAAGGCTTAGTCGTCGCTGGTGTGGACTTTGCGGTGCAGGATCGCCTGGAATTCGTCGGCGAAGGTGTAGTAACGGCCGATCAGCATTTCACCGCGAGCGGCAAAGCGGTTGTAGGCGATTACCGCAGGAATAGCGGCGAACAGGCCGATAGCAGTAGCGATCAGCGCCTCGGCGATACCCGGGGCGACAGTGGCCAGGGTTGCTTGCTGTACCTGAGCCAAGCCGCGGAAGGAGTTCATGATCCCCCATACGGTACCGAACAGGCCGATATACGGGCTGGTGGAGCCAACGGTGGCGAGGAACGGCAGGCTCTGCTCGAGTTTCTCTTCTTCACGCGAGATGGCCACGCGCATGGCGCGGGCCACGGCGTCCATCACCGCATCCGGATCTACACCGGACTGCTGACGCAGACGCGAGAATTCTTTGAAACCAGCGCGGAAGATCTGTTCCAGACCGGAATCCGGATCCGGGTTGCTGCCCGCCTGACGGTACAGCTTGGACAGGTCGATGCCCGACCAGAAGCGCTCCTCGAAGTTATCCAGAGCACGCTTGGCCGCGCGCAGCAGGGCTGTGCGCTGGAAAATCATGACCCACGAAGTGACCGAGGCGGCCACCAGCGTCAGCATTACCAGTTGCACCACCAGGCTGGCGTTGCTGATCAGACTCCACATCGACATGTGGTCAACGGCGTTGGCTTCCACGCTTACTCTCCTGCTCTAGATGTACCCGCGCCGCCCTGCTCGGCAAAGGCCGTGTGCAGAGCTTGGGGAATGGCCCGGGGTTTCAAATTGTCGGCGCGCACACAGGCCACCATAAACTGCCCTTCACAAAGCAGCGCGTTATCCGTTGCCCGCCTGACCTGTTGACGAAAACGCAGGCTGGCACGGTTTAATTCGATCACTTCGGCGCTTACCAGCAACTCGTCGTCGAGCTTGGCCGGCGCGTGGTAACGCGCTTCGGCCGAATGCACAACGAACAACAGGCCCTCCTCGGCGAGCGTCGACTGGAGAAAACCCAGATCACGCAGGCACTCGGTGCGAGCCCGTTCCATAAATTTGAGGTAATTGACGTAGTAGACGATGCCGCCGGCATCGGTGTCTTCGAAATAAACCCGACAACGATGGGTGAACGGCGTAACTCCGTTTTGCGCGCGCATACTCTAGTGCCAGCTCCTGATCTTGCCAATCGCCTTCGGCAAGTATTTTTTCTTAGTCATCATCACGCCCGAACAGGTCGGCGGTGGGTAATTCGCCCATGCGCTTGGGCACATTCAGGCCAAAGTGCAAATAGGCATGCCGGGTGACGACCCGCCCACGCGGGGTGCGCATGATATAGCCCTGCTGGATCAGATAGGGCTCCAGCACATCTTCAATCGTATGACGCTCTTCGCTGATGGCCGCCGCTAGGTTATCGATACCCACCGGCCCGCCGTCGAACTTCTCGATCATGGTCAGCAGCAGGCGACGATCCTGATGATCGAAGCCGCGCTCGTCGACATCCAGCAAGTTCAGCGCCAGGTCGGCGATTTGCCGAGTGATCTCACCCTGTGCGCGCACTTCGGCAAAATCCCGCACCCGACGCAGCAGGCGGTTGGCAATGCGCGGCGTACCGCGGGCGCGCCGGGCGATCTCGAAAGCGCCATGGGGCTCGATCGGCAAGTTGAGAATCCCCGCCGAGCGCATGACGATGGTCGCCAAGTCCTCGGTGTTGTAGAACTCAAGACGCTGGACGATGCCGAAACGGTCACGCAGCGGATTGGTCAACATGCCGGCGCGGGTAGTGGCGCCAACCAGGGTAAACGGCGGCAGATCAAGTTTGATCGAGCGCGCGGCCGGGCCTTCGCCGATCATGATGTCGAGCTGGAAGTCCTCCATGGCCGGGTACAGCACTTCCTCGACTATCGGCGACAAGCGATGGATTTCATCGATAAACAGCACATCACCCGGCTCAAGATTGGTCAGCAACGCCGCCAAGTCGCCCGGCCGCTCCAAAACGGGGCCCGAGGTGCTCTTGATCGAGACGTTCATTTCCTGGGCGATGATATTGGCCAGAGTGGTCTTGCCCAGGCCCGGCGGGCCGAAGATCAGGGTGTGATCGAGCGCTTCGCTACGGCCACGGGCGGCCTGAATAAACAGCTCCATCTGCTCGCGCACGCTCGGCTGACCGATGTACTCGGCCAGTTTCAGCGGGCGAATGGCGCGGTCGACCTGTTCGTCACGGTCGCGGGTGGTAGCGGTAATCAGGCGATCGGCTTCTAGCACTAGACCATTCCCTTAAGGGCACGACGGATCATATCTTCGCTGCTCAAACCCTCTTCCTTAATAGCTGAGACGGCGCGACTGGCTTCCTGGGGTTTGTAGCCGAGCGAAATAAGTGCGCTGACCGCATCATTCTCCGCGCTTGAGACTGCACCACCCGCGCGAGGTTCCACCATCAGGTGCGACATACCCGGCACGGTTTCCCAGGCCTTGAAGCGATCTTTCAATTCAACCAGCAGGCGTTCGGCGGTTTTCTTGCCGACACCGGGAATCTTCACCAGCACCGAGGTGTCTTGCGCTTGCACGCAGCGCACCAACTCATCGACCTCAAGCCCTGACATCAGCGCTAGCGCCAGTTTCGGACCAACGCCATTGAGGCGGATCAGCTCACGAAACAGCTCGCGCTCGCGCTTTTCGAAAAAACCGTAGAGCAGCTGCGCATCTTCACGCACCACCAGATGGGTGTGCAGGGTCAGCGGCTCGCCCACTGACGGCAGCCGATACAGGGTGGTCATGGGCACTTCCAGCTCATAACCCAGGCCATTGATATCGACAATCACATGGGGCGGCTGCTTTTCCGCCAAGGTACCGCGCAAACGTCCGATCACCGCTACTTTCCTAAATCAAGGTTACAAACGAAGGCGGCCAGAGCGCCTTTTGGCCCCGACCAGACCATGGGGCATCAGGCTCTGCCGGTGGTGGGCGTGACACAGGGCAATCGCCAGGGCGTCCGACGCATCGATCTGCGGCTTTTGCACCAACTTGAGCAAGCGCATCACCATCATCTGCACCTGCTCCTTGTCCGCCCCGCCACTGCCGGCAATTGCCTGCTTGACCTGGGTCGCGGTGTATTCGGCGATTTCCAGCCCGCCTTCCATCCCCGCAACGATGGCCGCGCCACGCGCCTGGCCGAGCTTGAGCGCCGAATCCGGGTTACGCGCCATAAACACCTGCTCGATGCCCATGGTCACTGGTCCGTAGGTTTCGATGACTTCACGCACGCCACGAAACACCACCTGCAGCCGCTCGGGCATCGTGCCATTGCCCGTACGAATGCACCCGGACGCGACATATTCGCAGCTGCGCCCGGTATCACGCACCACACCGTAACCGGTAATCCGCGAACCGGGGTCGATACCGAGAATCAAGGTCATGCCCTACCGCCCACTCAAGGCACCAGCCAACTCAGCCAGTACACTGTCTATTTATCCAGTTGGCGAGTATAGGGCCCGCCCACGCCGGCGTCACCCAGGCAACGGCTATAAAAAATCGTCGGGAACGATTTTTGACGTCGCACCGCGACGGCCCCGAAGGGATGGCCGCCATGGATGGCAGGACACAAAAAAGCCGGAAGCGCTCAGGCACATACCTGAAGACCTCCGGCTTTTCATTGATAACCCACACTCAGCCAAGCTGCTCCATCAGCTCATCGGAGATCTCGGCGTTGTGGTAGACCTCCTGCACATCGTCGAGGTCTTCCAGCATGTCGATCAGCTTGATGACCTTCTGCGCGGTTTCCAGATCAGTAACCGGTGCGCTGATCGACGGGATCATGGCGATTTCCGCCTCATCCGCCTTGAAACCGGCAGCACTGAGCGCCTCGTTGACGCCATGGAAGTCGGCAAAGCTGGTCGACACCAACGCCGAACCGTCCTCGGCCATTTCCACGTCGTCGGCACCGGCTTCCAGCGCCGCTTCCATCAGGGCATCTTCGTTGACGCCCGGGGCGAAGCTGAGTTGGCCCTTGCGATCGAACATATAGGCCACCGAGCCATCGGTGCCCAGGTTGCCGCCGCACTTGGTAAAGGCATGGCGCACTTCGGCCGCGGTGCGATTACGGTTGTCGGTCATGGCCTCGACGATAATCGCCACACCGCCCAGCGCGTAGCCCTCGTAACTCAGCTCAACGACGTTGTCGGCCTCGTTGTTACCGGCACCACGAGCCACAGCGCGGTCGATTACATCGCGCGACATATTGGCGGTCAGCGCCTTGTCCACCGCCAGACGCAGACGCGGGTTATCGGCCGGAATAGGGCCGCCGTGCTTGGCCGCCACCGTCAGCTCACGAATGATCTTGGTGAAAATCTTGCCGCGCTTGGCGTCCTGACGCCCTTTGCGGTGCTTGATGTTGGCCCACTTGGAATGACCAGCCATAACTCACTCCGGTTGTTGCAGATTCAATATCGATTTTTATGCGGCAATAAAGAAGAAGCCTGGAAAACCAGGCTTCATTTGACGCTTTATTCCGCTTTCGGCTGCTCGCGCAGGCGAATGTGCAGCTCACGCAGCGCCTTGTTATCCACCAGGCCAGGTGCCTGGGTCATGACGCAGGCCGCGCTCTGGGTTTTCGGGAAGGCGATCACTTCACGAATCGACTGCGCGCCGGTCATCAGCATCACCAGACGATCCAGGCCGAAGGCCAGGCCGCCATGGGGTGGCGCACCGAACTTCAGGGCATCGAGGAGGAAGCCAAACTTCTCTTGCTGCTCGTCTTCGCTGATACCCAGTACGCGGAACACGGTCTGTTGCATCGACTTGTCGTGGATACGGATCGAACCGCCACCCAGCTCGGTGCCGTTGAGCACCATGTCGTAGGCGCGCGACAGTGCGGCGGCCGGATTGGCCTCCAGCTCGGCCGGGCTGCAGCTTGGCGCGGTGAACGGGTGGTGCATGGCGGTCAGACTGCCGTCGTCGTTCTCTTCGAACATCGGGAAGTCGACGACCCACAACGGTGCCCACTCGCAGGTCAGCAGGTTGAGGTCATGGCCCAGTTTGATGCGCAGCGCGCCCAGGGCCTCGCTGACGATCTTGGCCTTGTCGGCACCGAAGAACACCAGGTCGCCGTCGACTGCACCGACGCGATCGAGGATCACGTTGATATTGTCCAGCGGGATGTTCTTGACGATCGGCGACTGCAGGCCTTCGACGCCATTGGCGCGCTCGTTGACCTTGATATAGGCCAGGCCCTTGGCACCGTAGATGCCGACAAACTTGGTGTAATCATCGATCTGCTTGCGCGGCATGCTCGCCCCGCCCGGTACGCGCAGCGCGGTCACGCGGCACTTCGGATCGTTGGCCGGGCCACTGAACACCTTGAAGTCGACCGCTTGCAGCTGGTCGGCCACGTCCACCAGTTCCAGCGGGTTGCGCAGGTCCGGCTTATCGGAACCAAAGCGACGCATGGCTTCGGCCAGGGTCATGTGCGGCAGCTCGCCGAACTCGACGTCCAGCACTTCCTTGAACAGCTGGCGAATCATCTTCTCGGTGATGGCCATGATGTCGGCTTCATCGAGGAAACTGGTTTCGATGTCGATCTGGGTGAATTCCGGCTGGCGGTCGGCACGCAGGTCTTCGTCACGGAAGCACTTGGCAATCTGGTAGTAACGGTCGAAGCCGGCCACCATCAGCAATTGCTTGAACAGCTGCGGCGATTGCGGCAAAGCGAAGAAGCTGCCGGCGTGGGTGCGGCTCGGCACCAGGTAGTCGCGCGCACCTTCTGGGGTGGCACGGGTGAGGATCGGCGTTTCCACATCGAGGAAGCCGTTTTCATCCAGGTAACGACGGATGCTGCTGGTGATGCTCGAACGCAGCTTCAGCTTGGCCGCCATTTCCGGGCGACGCAGGTCGATAAAGCGATAGCGCAGACGGGTTTCTTCGCCGACGTCGGTGTATTCATTGAGCGGGAACGGCGGGGTTTCCGCTTCGTTCAACACTTCCAGCTCATAGCCGAGCACTTCGATGGCACCGGACGCCATGTTGGCGTTGCCGGCACCGGCCGGACGCAGACGCACCTTACCGGTGATTTTGACTACGTATTCACTGCGCACCTTGTCGGCAGTGGCGAAGGTCGCCGCGCGATCCGGGTCGAATACCACCTGAGCCAGACCTTCACGGTCACGAATGTCGAGGAAAATCACCCCGCCATGGTCACGACGGCGATGTACCCAACCGCAAAGGGTGACTTCCTGGCCGTCCAGGCTCTCGTTCAGTTGGCCGCAATAATGGCTGCGCATCATGGTGGTAGTCGCTTCTCTTGAGTCTTGAATTCGTTGGGCCGCAGTGATTGCGACGCTCGTTGGCCGGCTGGCGCATGCGCCATTTTCCGCAATTGCGCTGCATTTCAGGGGCGCGAAACGACCAGCGGCGCATACGCGGCCAACTGTTCGCCCCGACAAAACGCGGCAAAGCGCGGGATTATATATGGTTAAGCCGCCACTTGCAGCCGCCGTCCCACGCGCTTTTGCCAGGCCTTTCTATACTCAGGCGTGCATCTGTCTGAGCACCGCGAAATGGAGAGGATTATGGGCATGCCGAACCTGGCCGAGATCCCCAGCGATTTGCTGGCGGACTTTCGCCTGGAATCCAGCGAACAGTTCCAACGCTGCGAGCAATTGCTGATCGAACTGGAACACGCCCCCGACGACGGCGAACGCCTGCGCGAGCTGTTCCGCCTGGTGCACACACTCAAAGGCAACCTGGGCTATATCGGCCTGGACAACCTGATGAGCGTCCCGCAAGCCATGGAAGATGTATTGTCGTGCCTGCGTGAAGCCCAGCTGCGCTTTGACAGCCTGCTCGGCGACATCCTGCTGCTGAGCCTTGACCACCTCAAAGAGCTGATCAACCACGCCCTGGGCGGCCCCAAAGCACAGCTCAGTCCGGCCCAGAGCAAAGCCCTGAGCCAGGCCCTCAGCGCACTGGCGCTGGCTCCAAACGCACAACAGACCGAGATCCGCAGCGCCCTGTTGCAACAACTCGACCCCAGCTCGCGGCCACCCAAAGCCATTGCGACCGACGAACCCGCCGCTGCCGACCTACTCAGGCATTACGGCATTCAGCCCGACGCCGACCTGCTGTTTTTTATCGAGCTGATGCAGGCCAGTGAACGCCGCTCGCACTACTGGCAGGACCGCGGCTTGCGCCAGCTGGACCTGGCCCTGGCGATCAATCAGCTCGGCGGCAGCCCGGAACAGCCCGAACAACTGGCCGCAGCCATCTGCCTGCACGACCTGGGCATGGCCTTCCTGCCACTGGAAATGCTGCACAAGGAAGAACACTTCACCCGCGAAGAACGCCGGCAGATGCAATCCCACCCGCGCCTGGCCTACGACCTGCTCAAGCGCATGCCCAGGTGGGATGCGGCCGCGGAAATCACCCTGCAGCACCAGGAGCATGCCGACGGCAGCGGCTATCCGAAAGGCCTCAAGGAAGCCGAAACCAGCCCTGGAGCCCTAATCATCAATATCGTCGACACCTTCGATGCCCGCACCCACGAACGCGCCCATCAAACCCTGAACAAACGCCCGCTGCTGCGCGCCATTCTGGAAATCAACAACCTCGCCGGCCGTCAGTTCAGCGCACACTGGGTCGACGTGTTCAACCAGACCCTGCAGCAATACCCACAACTGGCGCATCGCTGAGCCTGATAAATGCCTGAAACCCGCCTTACCAGGGCGGGCACCGGCCAGCGTTTTACAGAAAAACTGAACCCCACCAGATCAATAGTCTCCAACCATGGCTTTCATTGACATAAACCAGGCTAACGCTCGGTAACGCCCATGCTAGGCTCTGCGCATTACCGCGGGCAGCCAAGCCCCGAGCCACCTGAAAGGAGAAATGGTATGGAAATCAATATCGGAATCGCCGAGCAGGATCGCGCAGCCATCGCCGAAGGCCTGTCGCGACTGCTGGCAGACACCTACACGCTGTACCTGAAAACCCACAACTTTCACTGGAACGTCACCGGCCCGATGTTCAACACCCTGCACCTGATGTTTGAAGGGCAGTACACCGAACTCTCGCTGGCTGTCGACCAGATCGCCGAGCGCATCCGCGCCCTTGGCTTCCCGGCACCAGGCACGTACGCCGCTTACTCGCGCCTGTCCTCGATAAAGGAAGAAGAAGGCGTACCAAGCGCACCCGACATGATCAAGCAACTGGTTCAAGGCCAGGAAGCCGTCGTGCGTACCGCCCGCGGCATTTTCCCGCTGCTGGACAAAGTCAGCGACGAACCGACTGCCGACTTGCTGACCCAGCGCATGCAAGTGCATGAAAAGACTGCCTGGATGCTGCGCAGCCTGCTGGCTGCCTAAGTAAACCTAGCAAAAGGCCCGCATCCGCAGGCCTTTTGCTAGGCGCTCAACCTGTACGTGTTCTATGCTTTGGCCAATTGCAACCTGCCACAGTGACGTGCATGAACAATCCCGCCAAACCCCCAAGCATCCTGGAACTGTACCCCGAGGAAACCCGCGAAGCCGCGGCGCTCCTGAAGAAGGCGGTACCGTTGATGATGCGTCACGATATTCCACCCAACCCGGTGCATTACGCACTCTGGTACACCTACAGCAAAGGCCTGGAACCCGAACTCAACCGGCGCCTGGACAAAACCGTTGCCGACTTCGACAGCTTCCCACCAGAAACCGCCGCCAAGCTGTTTCGCGACTACATCATCCATGGTGAGCTCGAAGAAGCCCGCGCCGGGCAACAGCAGGTGATTGAGCTGGTCGATGGCATCGAAGGCAGTGTATCGCGCAGCATTATTGGCAGTCGTAACTACCAAGCCAGCCTGGAACATGGCCTGACAGCGCTGCAAGAACCGATCATCGAAGACCTGCCCAATGTCCTGACCGAGCTGCAACAAAGCACGCAGCTGATGCAGGACCAGCAAGACAAGTTCCTCTACCACCTGAACGCCGCCCAGCAGGAAATCAAGAACCTGCGCGGCCAGCTCGAGCGCGCACACGTAGCGGCAACACTCGACAGCCTGACCCAGGTGTTCAATCGCAATGCCTTTAGTCGGTTACTGGAGCAAACCTTGAACGGCGACCACCTCGGTGTCGCCCTGGTCATGCTGGATATCGACCATTTCAAGCTATTCAACGACCAATACGGTCACCCACTGGGCGATCGCGTACTGCAACATGTCGGACAATTGCTCCGCGACCTGCTACCCGCCCGCGCCATTGCCGCGCGCTACGGCGGCGAAGAGTTCTGCGTCATCCTGCGTGACTGCTTCGACGCAGCCACCGCCCACAGCTTTGCCGAACAACTGCGCCTGAAAATCCAAGCCCTGCGCATCAAGGTACGTCGCACCGACGAAGTGCTCGACAGCATCACCGCCTCCTTCGGCTTCGCCCTTGCCGAAGGCGGCGACACCCTGGAAACCCTGCTCACCCGCGCCGACGACGCGCTCTATCAAGCCAAACGCAGTGGCCGCAACCAGGTAAACCCCGGCCCAAGTGAAACCGCACTCAGCGCTTGATTGAGAACCCCACCTCTTTGCTGTTAAATACGCCCCGTGTCGCTGGCCCAAACCTTGGGCACAGCGCATAGGCTGGCATCACGCGCCTCATACTCCTCCTTGCAACGGCAAATACGCGCAGCCAGCTCTTCCTGATGATTCTTTTAAATTAAGCGAGCTCATCGAACATGTTGAAAATTGTCCACCTTCTAACGGGCGTCATCGCCCTGCTGCTCTCTTTTGTTCCATCCTTTGGCGACACCCCAGAAACCCTTCTGCAGCAACCTAGCGCCCTGTGCCTGGCCCTGTTCGGCCTGCTCAACCTGCTACTGGCCCCACAACTGCCGATCTGGCACGCCGGCTTGCGCCACCAGCTGCAGAACCTGGTTTCCGCCCTTCTGGTACTGGGCACCCTGCTGCAAGCCCTGATTCTGCTTGCCCCGCTGCCAATCATTGCCAACCAGCCAGCCAGTCTTTTCAGCCTGATCATCATTACCGCCGCAGTAGCCCTGCACCTGGCCACCAATCTGCGCCTGCAATCGCGCAGCAACTCGCCAGCGCAAGATCTGGGCGACCGCGAGACAGGTACCGTCAAATGGTTCAACACCTCGAAAGGCTTCGGCTTTATCTCCCGCGACTCGGGTGACGATATTTTTGTGCACTTTCGCGCCATTCGCGGCGAAGGCCACCGCGTTTTGGTCGAAGGCCAGCGCGTCGAATTCGCCGTGATGCAGCGCGATAAAGGTCTCCAGGCCGAAGACGTGATTGCGGCGCTGCCGGTACGCCGTTAACCGCTAAACGCACAGAATAAAAAGGCCCGCACAATGCGGGCCTTTTTTATTGCTCGATCAGCACCTTAATAATGAGGCGGCGGTGCCTCATCTTCAGCCAGGCCAAACTGCGCATTAACCTCATCCTGGCGCTTGGCCAGCAGCGCAACCTGCAGCTGCAAGCGCTCCAGCACGCGCTGTTGCGCAACCAAGGCATCATTCAGCGCCTGGATGGTGTCATCCTGAAAAGCCAAGCGGCTCTGCAGGTCGTTGATTCGTTCGTCGATGTCCACGTATTCAGCTCTCGTTAAAACAGAATTCCCCAGTCAGCACTGTGCGCAAACGGGCTTTTATCGCCACCAGCTGCTCAGACGTATAAGCCTGCGCAGGATGCCTGCCCCACACAGGCGCAGGCCAGGCAACATCATCACGCCGACGCACGATGACATGCATATGCAGCTGGCTGACCACATTACCCAGTGTCGCCACATTCATCTTGTCCGCAGCAAAGCAATCCTTGAGCACCTCAGCCAACGCCGTGGTTTCCTGCCAGAGCTGCGCCTGCTCCGCAATATCCAGTTGAAACAGCTCACTGACATCCTCGCGCCGCGGCACCAAGATAAACCAGGGATACTGCGCATCGTTCATCAACAGCAAGCGACACAACGGGTAGTCGCCCAACCAGAGTGTGTCCTGCTGCAAGCGTGAATCCAGGGTAAACACCATGCGTCTCCTCAGCGAGCGTCCATCCGGACCTAAGTGGTAAAGGATAACGGCAGATTCAATCCTGCACACTCAGGCGTAAGCCCGTGACGCCCAACTGCCCCTCACACAAGAGTAGAACGCGCCAATTCAAGGCAAGCCAACCTCACCACTGCCGCGCACCAGCAGCACAGGAGAGCGCCTAACAGCTGCATTTACGACACTAATCGATATGGGACAGCGGTCGCTTCAAAGGAGCGCGAGCGAATCAGAAGCACAATACTGCAGCACGACCGCCACAACGCACCAAAAATGGGCAGCACTCGGCTGGTTTAACCCCTCCAAGCGTTACCGACCGAGCCATACGCAATCACTCAAGCTGATTCGGTAACGCGGAATACGCAATCAGACCGTAAAGCCCTCAACCGACATACGCCTCCCAACGCACGCATTTATCGGTATAAACCAGCCAATACCGGCACTCTTAGAGTTCCCAGCAGATTTTCCGGAGATTTTTTTCAGGGCTACTGGAACTTTGTGCACGGATGTTGCTTTATGACTCGCACAGCCGGAAATGCTTCATCCCGCCAAGCTTGTGACACACATCACGAGCGGTCATAAAAGGAGTCTAAGCGATTGGATTTCCAGACCTTTAAGGGGCACGGAAGAATGCTGGCCAAGCAGCAAAAATCTACAGAATTGCGACATAACAGATGCTTTTTTGCGACGTATCTGTAAATAAAATGTAGGGAGTAAGCCCCAACTGTCGCCAACAAAGTCGTCGTGCTATAAGTTTAGCGCCGACACAAAAAGAAAGAGCTGCCCATAAAATAAGACAATGGACAGCACAACTCTTCTAAACCAAAGGAGCAATCACAATGCAAGTGATGAAGTGGAGCGCACTGGCCCTGGCCGTAACCGCCGGTACCACCCAACTGGCTTTCGCCAGCGCACAGTCCGATTCTAAGGGCATCGTTGAAGACAGCAGCTTTGATATCTTCAACCGCGCGCTGTACATGAACCGTGATTACAAGCATGGCTACTCCAACGTAAGCCCGGCAAACGAACTCAAAGGTGATCGCACCGGCTATCGCGAAGAAACCGGCCTGGGCATCCGCCTGCTGTTCGAATCCGGCTTCACTCAAGGCACCGTAGGCGTCGGCTTCGATGCTCACTCGCTGTCCAACATCAAGATTGACAGCGGCCGCGGCCGTCACGGCAATGGCATCTTCGCCACTACCGACGAAGGCCGCGCCGATGACACCACCACTGAAGTCGGTGGTGCCATCAAGTTCCGCATCTCCGACACCGTACTGAAATACGGCAACCAGTTCGTTGCCAGCCCGGTATTCTCCACCGACGACAGCCGCACCCTGCCAGAAGTCGCTACCGGTACCTACTTGGTCAGCAACGAAATCGAAGGCCTGGAACTGAGCGCTGGTCGCTTCACCGCGATCAACTCGCAGACCAACACTGGCCGCGACAGCAACTCTCAATCCGATGAAACCCTGCGCTCGGCCAACATCGTTGGTGCCAGCTATGCCTTTACCGAGAATTTCAGCGGTGCCATCCATGCATCCGACGTGGAAGACTTCTACAAGAAGACTTACGTCAATCTGAACTTCAACCAGCCGCTGGCCGACGATCAGTCGCTGAGTGTCGACTTCAACTTCTATCGCACCACCGACGATGGCCAAGAATTCGCCGGCGAGGTAGACAACAAAGTATGGAGCCTGGCACCGTCCTACAGCATCGGCGCACACAAGTTCACCGTAGCTTACCAGCAGTCTTCCGGTGATAGCGGCTACACCTATGGCGTAGACGGCAACGGCACCATATGGCTGGCCAACTCCGTGCAGATCTCCGACTTCGTCGGTGAAGACGAGAAGTCCTGGCAGGCTCGCTACGACCTCGACATGACCTCCTATGGCGTGCCGGGCCTGAGCTTCATGACCCGTTACATCACCGGTGACAACATTAGCCTCTATGATGCTGATACTGGCGTCGAACTTGAAGAAGGTAGAGAACACGAGTGGAACGCCGAGGCCAAGTACGTGATTCAGGAAGGTGCAGCTAAAGACCTGTCCTTCCGCGTACGTCACGCTGTTCACCGCGCTAACACCGTTGAGAACAGCGCGAACTACACCGACCTCAACGACACCCGTCTGATCGTCGAGTACCCGCTGGACGTTCTCTAAACGCCCAAGCAGTACTGAAGTAAGCAAAAAGAACCCAGCCTAGGCTGGGTTCTTTTTTATCTATCAATACAAACCTACAAGGGCAACGCGTACGTCCCCGTTACATGCGCCACCAACTCATCCTCATTACCCTGCGAATAAACTGATACTTCGCAAACAGCCTGCCTGCGACTCAATCTCAATATCCGCGCCGCCGCCAACAGGTCAACTGGCTTGGGCTTGACCAGAAAGTTGATATTCAAATTGGACGTCACGGCCATTTCCACTCGGCCCAGCTTGCCCAGCACCACGGCATACATCGCCGCATCCGCCAGGGCCATGATGGTCGGCCCGGACAAGGTGCCGCCCGGACGTACCAACTTGCTGTGGAACGGCACCCGCGCCAGCGCGCCATCGGCATCCAGCCGATCGATGCACAAGTTGATGTCTTCCGCCATCGGCAACCCCGCCCGAATCAGCGCCTGAACCTGTTCCGCCGTCAATATCGACACGCCCCACTCCTCCTTAGCCAACACCGGCATCCTGTACGCATCTGTACAGGCACCGTACAATGCCGGCCATTCAAAATCTCTTGCAACCGACAGAACAGCCAAATATGCGTACCAGCCAGTTCCTGCTCTCGACCCTCAAAGAAAACCCTTCCGACGCCGTGGTGATCAGCCACCAGCTGATGCTGCGTGCCGGCATGATCCGCAAGCTGGCTTCCGGCCTGTACACCTGGCTGCCCATGGGCCTGCGTGTACTGCGCAAGGTTGAGAAGATCGTTCGCGAGGAAATGACCGCCGCCGGCGCGCTGGAAGTACTGATGCCAGGCATTCAACCGGCTGAGCTGTGGCAGGAATCCGGCCGCTGGGAGCAGTACGGCCCGGAATTGCTGCGCATGAAGGATCGCCATGGCCGCGACTTCTGTGCGGGCCCGACCCACGAGGAAGTGATCACCGATCTGGCGCGCAACGAGCTCAACAGCTACAAGCAGCTGCCGATCAACCTGTTCCAGATCCAGACCAAGTTCCGCGACGAGATCCGCCCACGCTTCGGCTTGATGCGCGGCCGCGAATTCATCATGAAGGATGCCTACTCCTTCCACGTCGACCAGGCTTCGCTGCAAGAAACCTACGACCGCATGCACCTGGCGTACTGCAATATCTTCAGCCGCCTGGGCTTGAAATTCCGCCCAGTGCAGGCCGATACCGGCTCCATCGGTGGCACCGGCTCGCATGAGTTCCATGTGCTGGCCGACTCAGGTGAAGACGACATCGCCTTCAGCGACAGCTCCGAGTACGCCGCCAACATCGAGAAAGCCGAAGCCATTCCGCGTGAAACCGCTCGTGCGGCAGCCAGCGAAGCCATGCGCCTGGTCGCCACGCCAGACACCAAGACCATCGACGCGCTGGTGCAGGGTTTCTCCCTGGCCATCGAGAAAACCATCAAGACCCTGATCGTGCACGGTGCCAAAGAAGGCACCCTGGTAGCCCTGATCGTTCGCGGCGACCATGAGCTCAACGAGATCAAGGCCGCCAATCTGGAACTGGTCGCCAGCCCGCTGGTATTTGCTTCGGAAGCGGAAATCCGCGCCGCCGTCGGTGCCGGTCCAGGCTCTCTGGGCCCGGTCAATCTGCCGATCCCTTGCGTCATCGACCGCTCGGTTGCCCTGATGAGCGATTTCGCCTCCGGTGCCAATATCGACGACCAGCACTACTTTGGCGTCAACTGGGAGCGCGACCTGCCGCTGCCAGAGGTTGCCGACCTGCGCAATGTCGTAGCCGGCGACCCGAGCCCGGACGGCAAGGGCTCCCTGGAGATCAAGCGCGGCATCGAAGTCGGGCATATCTTCCAGCTGGGCACCAAGTACAGCCAGGCGCTGAACTGCCAGGTGCTGGGTGAAAACGGCAAGCCAGTCATCCTCACCATGGGTTGCTACGGCATTGGCGTTTCGCGCGTGGTGGCTGCCGCGATCGAGCAGAACTTTGATGAGCGCGGCATTCTCTGGAATGACACCCTCGCGCCGTTCCAGATCGCCCTGGTGCCGCTGCGTTATGAGACCGACGCCGTACGCGAAGCCACCGACACGCTGTATGCACAGCTGACCGCGGCTGGCTATGAAGTGCTGCTTGATGACCGTGACAAAAAGACCAGCCCCGGCATCAAATTCGCGGATATGGAGCTGATCGGCATCCCGCATCGTATCGTCGTCAGCGATCGCGGCCTGGCCGAAGGCAATCTGGAGTACAAGAGCCGCCAGGAGACCGACGCCCAAGCCGTACCCGTGGCGGACATCCTGGCGTTTATCCAGGCCCGTATCAGCCGCTGATTTCAGCCTTTTTAGCAAGAGTCATCATGTTCAAGCGAAACACCTGCAACCTCATCGCCAGCCTGTTAGGCGCAGCCTTGCTGCTTAGCGGCTGCGCTAACCAGCTGCCGCAGCGCAGTGAACACGAGGAGCGGATTGAGCGTAAATTGCTCGACCACAGCCTGCAGATCGAAGTGGGCGAGCCGCGCGTGCTGGAGTTGCCGCAACGCCGCGTGCGCGTGCATGAGCAAAAGACCTTCGAGGTCACAGCATTCGACGTTACCCGTCGTTATGACCGTTACACCCCCTATCAGCCCTGGCGTGAACTCTATGAAGTGCCGCTCGGGGCCGTGGCGGTGGTGGGCGGTATCGGTGCCAATGTGCTGAACGTAGTGCTGCTCGGCAGCCTGCCGGACAGCGCGACCAAGGACTGGATCAGCTATGGCTTTGCAGGGCTCAACCCCTTTATCAACGTCGAATCCAACGGCCGCTCGCAGCAGAACCTCGCCAGCCTCGAGGAGCGCCGCCAGGACGCACGCATGGAATACTCCAGCCTGCCCTGGGCCGAACGCCCGGTGCTGGTCAAAGCCGGCAAACAGAGCCACGAACTGCTGACCGACCGCAACGGCATCCTGCGCCTCAACCTGCTCGACAGCCCCTTTGCCGAACAGGACGTGACACGCATTACCACCCTGCTGCTGAGCGTGGAAGACCCGCAGAGCGCCGCCCGCGCCGATGCCTCGCTGCTGGTCAGCCGCACCTTGCGCGGCAAGCTGCAAGAAGCCCACGACCTGATTTATAACGACCTCGAAGGTGACGACGTTGCGCAGTGGGTGCATCGGGTCAAGCGCCTGTCGGAACTGGGTCTTGAAGAAGAAGCCAGCGAGCTGGAGCAAAGCCTGATCGAGCTGACGCGCAATGATCCGGAACTGCAGAAAATCTTCCTGCAAGCCCTGACCAACGATGCCGGCCGCCTGGTTGCCGACCCGGGCAGCGACTAGGCAACCCGTGCTGCGCCGCCTGCCCTGCGCGTTACTGGGCCTGCTGCTGTGCTTCTCGGCCCAGGCCCAGATCCAAACCGAGTTGCGCCAGGCACCCGAGCCGGAACTGCGCCAGCTGCTGCAACGCACCGTGGCGCAGGCCGATAGTTTTCAGGACCGTTTCGATGCCGAAGTCTGGCTGCTGGATATGTCCACGCGCATGCGCCGCTATATACCCGATGCCGAAGAGCGCCTGAGCCTGCTTAGGCTGGTGCACCGTGAAGCCAGCAAGGCCGACTTGCGCCCTGACCTGGTACTGGCACTGATCCACGCGGAAAGCCATTTCGACCGTTTCGCCATTTCCTCGGTCGGCGCGCAAGGCATGATGCAGGTCATGCCTTTCTGGAAGGCCGAACTGGGCCGCCCCCAGGACAACCTCACCGATAACGCCACCAACCTGCGCTACGGTTGCACCATCCTCAGCTTCTATCTGCGCAAGGAAAACGGTGATCTCAATCGGGCGCTGGCGCGCTATAACGGCAGCCTGGGCAAATACGCCTACCCAGCCAAAGTGGTCGGCTTCTGGCATGACTTCTGGTACGTCAAACCCTGACATACACCTGACTGCGACTGCGCTTAGCGCCGTACGATAAAGCCAGCGACACCCTGCAACGTCTGCGGCTGTAGCTCAAGTGCCGTGACCTCGGCATGCCGCGGGCCCCGCTCAAGCCAGGTGCTCAGCTCGGTTACCGCCGCCTCCTCGCCCTCGAACAGCACCTCAACCCGGCCATCGGCCAGATTGCGCACCCAGCCATCCAGCTCAAGGCGCTCGGCCTGCTCGGCCGTGCCTTGGCGAAAACTCACGCCCTGCACCCGACCGCTGACATACCCATGCATACACAAACGCGCCATGACCCTACTCCTCTGCCTTGAGCGCCAGCAGCCGCGCGCTCAGACCGGCCGCCGTCTGCTCGCCGAGCAACCGCTCACGCAAACGGCCCCGATCATCGACGATATAAGTCACCGGCAACACTTCGCTGCGCGGCAGTTGGTAACGCTCGGCCGGGTCCTGCGCCAGGACGGTGAAGGCGATGCCCATGTCCTGCGCAGCCTTGCTAAGCTTGTCGCCCTGCAAGGCATCGAAATTGACCCCCAGGACCTGCGCCGATTGCTGCTTGAGCTGCTTGTCCAGCGCATTCAGCTCAGGAATCTCGGTACGGCAAGGCGCACACCACTGTGCCCAGTAATTAATCACTAACCACTGGCCTTCCAGGCGCTCAACCGCTACCTTTCGTCCATATTGATCGACGCCCATGTCTTCCGTACAACCGGCCAGAATCAGACCTATGCCTATGCCTGCAAGCGCACGAATGACCGCCCGGAAACGCATTTCCATGCATTCGCTCCCTGATTCCCAAAGGTTGATATGACATTAGATGCCTTGCGCCTTGAAGTGCCGGACATCCTCGAAGCAGACGTCGCGCCACTGGCCGACCTCAACGAGCAACTGGCCCAGGCGCGTTTGCAGCCGCAAGAGCAGGCGCTGCAACAGGTGCTCAGCCTGCTCTTCCGGCTGAACCGCAGCGCCATGACCTTACTCGAAAGGCAGCGCGCACTGCAAAGCTTCAGCGATCAGTACCGTCATTACAGCCAGTCTTACCAAGGCACGCGCCCACCACCCGCACTGTTTGTACACCTGTGCGGCGAACTGGCCATCGGCTTCAAACGCCTGCTGCTGCAAATTCTCCAGGGTCGCCAACCCTCGCGACCACACCTGGCCTGGTGCCTGTATATGGCTCAGCACTTTCTCGCCCAGAGTCTGCTGCGCCACTATCAGCTGTATCAGGAGCCGCCCCCGAGCCTGTGGCGCGACAGCCATCTGTTGTACTGGATCGGTGAACACCAGGATTGTCTCGACGACCCGGTGGCGGCGGCCTTTCTACCGCAGCCCGCCAGCACCTTGCGCGGCATCTATCAGCAGATGCTATTGCTGGCTTTGAGCAACCCGTTCCACCTGGCCGACGGCGAATGCGCACTGCTGTTCAGTGCACTCTCCCCACTGGCCGGCCTGGCGCGCCTGCTGCCCTGGGATGAGGAGGATGACGTCGAAGGCCCGACCATCGACCTCACTGAGGCGCAACCGTGCCTGAGCTATGCCCAGGCCCCGGAAGGCAGCGCGGACTATCTGCGTCGCTTCGAGTTAGGCGCTCTGCTGGTGGCCCTGCATGACCCCGCCCCCCTGCAAAGCACGGCAGAACGCAAGGTACTGGAGCGCGTGCAACAGCACTGGCTGGGCCGCCAGCAACGACGCCATGCCCGCGCCGACCACAGCTCCGAGTGCAATCTGGTGGTCGGCCTGCCCACTATTCATGCCCAGCTGCTGGAGCAGCGTCCGCCTCGCACCGCGGCGCAAATGCTCGACGCCAGCCCTGGCGGAGCACGCCTGCTGTGTAATGCCGATCAAACCGCGCAGCTCTCGGTTGGCCAGTTGGTGTTGCTGCTCACCGGCAGCGACACCCCGACCCTCGCGCTGGTGCGCTGGCGCCACCTCAACAGCGAAGGCCTGCACCTCGGCCTGCGCTACCTGAAAGGTCTGCCGCGTCCGGTATGGCTGCGCCGCGCCCCCAGCGCGCAGACCCACCCGGGGGTTTTGCAGAGTACGCCGGCACCCGGCAATGGTTGGCACCATGGCCTCTGGCTGCCCAACGGGCAGTTCGTGGAAGGGGAAAATGTCTGGCTGCAATTGGCCAGTGCACACAACCAGGCCATCCTGCCGCTGCCGACCGCCAATCTGGTGACCGCCTCAGTCACCCGCTATCCGATGCAGTTGGCCTAAGCCTGGTTGCCAATACGCTAAAACTGCGAGAAAGGTCACGCCGAACGTCGGCCAAGCGCACAGTTTCGTCGACCCGGCCGCGCTTATACTGCTTCGCACTCACGCGTGATGCGATCTGTTATTAGCCGGGAACACAACCATGACCCAAGCCCTCGACAAGTTGGTCGGCCCAGTGCCATCTGCCATCGTCAATCTCGCCCGCTTACAGGTCACCCCTTATGAAGGGCGCGTCGCCGAGTTCAACATAGCCGCCTGGCTGCAACTGCCAGGGCTGGCCAACCTGCCGGTATCGCTACTGATCAGCTACCGCGATGGCACCACGCGCCGCGAAGTGATGATCGATCATGGCAAGGTCAATCAACACAGCAAAATCCTGCTCTCTGGTGTCGCGCGCCTGCCGGTCAAACAGAAGATCGAAGAGATGCAGGTGCGCCTGCGCTCAGCCGTGCCGGCAACCAGCCTGGTGGTCGAAGAGCTGTTCGTACAGGCCATCGAACTGGCACAAGCCGACAGCCGCCAAGCACTCGCCTGACACGGCCTGGCCGCATACAAAAACCCCGCGCCTGACGCGGGGTTTTGCATTCAACCTGAAACCATTCCCGCCGGCCCGACGGTGGCTTCTCGCTCAGGCTGCGTGCTTACGGAAATTTCGGGTTGTTTGTCCACTGCAGTGTCGCCATGCACCAAAGACTGCGGCCAACTGCTGAAACGCAGGCCGGTGATTCGATTGAGACGCTCAAGCGCCTCTTTAGGATCGCGCTGATGCAGATGAATCACCTTGCCTTTAGTGCCCGTCATAACGCCTTCACACTCCGCCAATCCCTGCCCTGCTGGCAACCTGATCGCTATCTGCAAGAGAGATAGCCAGAAGCGTGCCAGCTTCCTTTTAACCGCGTTTGGCGACCTCCATGGTCGCAAGTGCCATCATGCGCCATCAGTGCAGCGCCGCAAACTGACGTTTTACGTCACTCTGACGGCTGAGCCTCAGGTTGCAACCACTGCGCCAGGTCTTCACCGAATAGCGCCGCCTGCTCTTCCTGCAACTTCGCCAAGCCACTGCGCAGCGCCGGATACCAGGCCTCATCGAGCTGTTCGGGCAGGTTCTCCACCCGCGGTAGCGGCCAGGGACTGTGGCTGAGCAGTTGCTGCAACGAATAATGGCCAAGGTCGCGGCTCAACACCCAAGTGCCGGAACCGGTCGGAGCAATCAGCTTCTGCTGCTCGAGAAAAACCAGAATCTCTTCCCACTCATGCTCAGCCAGCAACCAGCCCTGGCGCTGCACATCCAGCAAGCGCACTTTCAAACCCGATTGCTGACGCTCATAGAACACCCGCAAGACGCCAAGCGCTATCAGCAGGCGCGGCAAGGCACGCCTGCGCCATTGCTGGGAAAAACCCAGATTGCAGACCAGTTCGGCACCGAACAGCACGATCAGCCAGGACAGATAGATCCACAGCAGAAACAGCGGCACCGTGGCAAACGCGCCGTAGATCAGCTGATAGCCCGGAAACAGCTGCACATACAGGCCGAACAGCATCTTCGCCACCTCAAACAGCACTGCGGCGAACAGACCGCCCAGCAGAGCATGGCGAAGCGGCACCTGAGCATTGGGCACCGTGGCATAGAGCAAGGTAAACGCCGCCACGCTGAACAACAGCGGCATAAATTTCAGCAGGGCCTGTACACCCAGCAAGGCATCCGGCCCAGAAATCAGCGACAGTGAGGTGAAGTAAGTGCTGATGGCAAAGCCACCGCCGAGCAGCAGCGGCCCAAGGCTGAGAATCGCCCAGTACAGCAGAAAGCTCGAGACGCCACGGCGCGGCTGGCGCACGCGCCAGATGGTGTTGAAGGTTTTCTCGATAGTCACCAGCATCCAGAACGCCGTGGCCGCCAGCACCACCACGCCGATCCAAGTCAGCTGGCGGGCCTGGGTGGTGAAGTCGCGCAGGTACTGCTGCAGCGTTTCACCGGCAGACGGCACGAAGTTACGGAAGATAAAACTCTGGATCTGCTCGCCGGTGTCCTGAAACGCCGGAATGGCCGAGAGCATGGAGAAGGTCACAGTCATCATCGGCACCACCGCGAACAGGGTGGTGTAGGTCAACGCCGCGGCATTGCTGGTGCCTTGGTCGGCAAAGAAACGCTGCAACAGAAAACGCCAGAACTCCAACAGATTGTGAACGCGCTGACGCATGCCCTCTCCTTAGCCATTTACCCACCAGCAACCCGCCTGAGAACCTATTTACGAGCTCGCGAGCTAGAGCCAGACAAGGCAAAAACAGCCGATGAAGCGCAGTTTACAAGCTGTAAATGAGCATTCCGAGGCTGTTTTTAACGCTGTATGGCCGACGCGGCAGCAGATCGTAAACAGGTTCTGAGAGGCAGGCGTGGATACCGTTAGCGGTTAGAATAGCCGCCATCGAAGGTAACAGGCGACCCGAATATGACCGATCTGACGCTTTACCATAACCCGCGCTGCTCAAAATCACGCAGTGCCCTGCAGCTGTTGGAAGAACGCGGACTGACGCCCAGCATCGTGCGCTACCTGGATACGCCCTTGAGCGCTGCCCAACTACAAGCGCTGCTGGGCAAACTCGCGATCAGCCCACGGCAACTGCTGCGCACCGGTGAAGACGAGTACAAGACCCTAGGCCTGGGTGACCCGCAACTGAGCGATGCGCAGCTGATCGCGGCCATGGCCAGCCAACCGAAACTGATCGAGCGGCCGATCCTGGTCGTCGGCGATAAAGCCGTAGTCGGTCGTCCGCCTGAGAAAATCCTGGAGATTCTGCCGTGAGCGCACCCTACATTCTGGTGCTGTATTACAGCCGCCACGGCGCAACCGCCGAGATGGCCCGGCAGATTGCCCGCGGCGTCGAAATGGGCGGCCTGGAAGCGCGCCTGCGCACCGTGCCGGCGGTATCGACCGAGTGCGAAGCCGTCGCCGCGGACATACCGGCCGAAGGCGCGCTGTACGCCAGCCTCGATGACCTGAAGAACTGCGCCGGCCTGGCGCTCGGCAGCCCGACCCGCTTCGGCAATATGGCCGCGCCGCTCAAGTACTTCCTCGATGGCACCAGCGGCCTGTGGCTGACCGGCGGCCTGGTCGGCAAACCAGCCGGCGTGTTCACCTCCACCGCCAGCCTGCATGGCGGCCAGGAAACCACCCTGCTGTCGATGCTGCTGCCGCTGCTGCACCACGGCATGCTGATCACCGGCCTGCCCTACAGCGAAGCCGCCCTGCTGGAAACCCGTGGCGGCGGCACACCCTACGGTGCCAGCCACCATGCCGGTGCCGATGGCAAACGCGCCCTCGATGAACATGAAATCGCCCTGTGCCGCGCACTCGGCCAACGCCTGGCGCAAACCGCCGTCAAACTGGAGAGCGCCCGTGGCTAAAACCGCCAAACCCTTGCCAGCCCTGGAATGGCTGCAACCGCGCCTGAAACTCAGCCGTATTGCCAGCTTACTGAGCTTTTTCGGCCTGGCTGCCGCGCTGCTGGTCTGGAACCTATGGTTCGCCAATGTCCCCGGCAAACTGCTCTGGGTGATCCTCGGCGTACAGCTCGCGCCCCTGCTACTGCTGGCACCCGGACTGATTATGGGCAACGCCCGCGCCCACGCCTGGGCCTGCTTTGTGGTCAACCTGTACTTTATCCAGGGCGTGCTGGCCGCCTTCGACCCAAGCAAGGCGGTATACGGCTGGCTACTGACGGGACTGAGCTTCAGCCTGTTCTGCGCCGCCCTGATGTTTACCCGCTGGCGTTTTCAGTACGAGCGTAAATTGGCTGGGGAAGCCTGATGCGCTTGGTGTTGCTACCAGGCCTGAATGGCAGCAGCACCCTGTTTGGGCCTTTACTGGCCCACCTGCATCCAGCACTGGAAGTGCAGGTACTCGAGCTGCCGATTCAAGGCAGCCAAAATCCCGAACAATTAGCTGATTGGCTGCTGGGAAAACTTGGCAAGACACCTTACGTGCTGCTTGGCGAATCGTTTTCCGGACCTCTGGCCTATCAGCTGGCCCTACGTCAGCCAGCAGGCCTGCGAGGCGTAATCTTCGCTGCCTCTTTTTTAAGCCGACCGCACCCATTGCTGCCACTGGCCAAACACCTACCTCTACCGCGCTGGCTACTCAAGCAAAAAATCTTGCTACGCCTGTTTTGCTTAAATGGCCAAGCCAACGCTGAACGAGTCCGGGCACTGCGTGATGAAATCCACAAGCTGCCACAGAGCTTGCTTCGCGCGCGCCTGAATAGCCTCAGTCAATTACATCAGCCAGGATTGCAGCTTGAATTACCAACGCTGCACTTACGGGCGAATCAGGATCGCCTGGTCACGCGACAGGCTCAGACCAGCCTGCAAGACTGCTGTACACAGCTAACCCAAATTGCATTGGATGGCCCGCACTTTATCTTGCAGGCCCAGCCACAGGCTTGCGCAGACGCCATACAGCACTTTATTGCCGGGCTATCCGCCGATTAAGCGAGACTGCTACCAGCCCAGAGTTTCTTTTAGGAAGGGGATGGTCAGCTTGCGCTGGGCCTGCAATGACGCCTGATCCAGACGTTCGAGCAGTTCAAACAGCGCGCTCATGCTGCGCTCGCCGCGAGTGAGGATAAACCGCCCGACTTCATCGCTCAGGTGCAAGCCACGGCGCGAGGCGCGTAGCTGCAGGGCACGCAGTTTGTCCTCATCGGACAGCGACTGCAGCTGGAACACCAGCGCCAGGGTCAGGCGCGATTGCAGATCTGCCAGTTGCACCGGCAACTCGCGTGGCGAGGTACTGGCGGCCAGCAGCAGGCGTCGACCGCTGTCACGCAGACGGTTAAATAGATGGAACAGCGCCTCTTCCCAGTCACTGCGTCCGGCCACTGCGTCCAGGTCATCCAGGCAGACCAGCTCACACTGCTCCAGGTTATCCAGCAGCGCCGGGCCGTACTCGACCACCTCGGCCAGCGGCAGGTACACCGCTGGCTCGCCGCGCTGTTCGAAGCGCAGGCAGGCCGCCTGCAGCAAGTGGCTACGACCGACGCCCTCGCCACCCCACAGGTAGATCAGGCTTTCCGTCCAGCCGGCATCGGCCTCGCACAGCCGCTCGACATAGCCCAGCGCCGCTGCGTTGGCACCGGGATAGTAGTTGGCAAAGGTGGCGTCATCACGCAGACGCACCCCAAGAGGCAGTTGAATAGGTGTCATGCTGGGCTGGGCGGCTCATCGGAACCGCTTGCGGACTCTCCGTAAAGATCGGAAAGTTTATAGAAATCATGCAGATGACGCACTAACACCATGATCACCGCCGCCACCGGCAGGGCCAGCAGGATGCCGGTAAAGCCAAACAGCTGGCCGCCGGCCATGATCGCAAAGATCACCGCCACCGGGTGCAGGCCAATGCGGTCGCCCACCAGCATCGGCGTCAGCAGCATGCCTTCGAGCAGTTGCCCGACCATAAACACCACGGCAATACCCAGCAGCGGATAGAAATCCACGCCGAACTGGAACAGGCCGGCGGTCAGGGCTGCGCCAATGCCGACCACCACGCCCAGGTACGGCACGATGCTGGCCAATCCGGCCAATACACCGATCAACAAACCCAGCTCCAGGCCAACCACCATCAAGCCCGTGGCATACAGCACGCCGAGCGCCAGCATCACCAGCAATTGGCCACGCAGGAAGGCACCGAGCACTTCATGGCACTCACTGATCAGCTGCACCACCAATCCTTCGCGGCCGCGCGGCAGCAGGTTGCGCAACTTGGCCACCATCAGGTCCCAGTCGCGCATCAGGTAGAAACTCACCACCGGGATCAACAGCAGGTTGGCCAGCCAGGCCAGCAGCGCCAAACCCGATGCGGTGACCGTGGATAACAACAGGCTGACAATATCGGTGGTTTTATCCAGCTGCCCGGCCAAGGCGGCTTTCAGTCGGTCAAACCGCCAGAAACCTTCACTCAAACCCAGCTTGAGCTGAATCCACGGCAGCGCCTGATGCTGCACCCAGTCGAGCATTTGCGGGACCAGTTCGTATAGGCGCACCAGTTGCTTACCGAGCATGGGCACCAGTACCAGCAGCAGGACGGTCATGACCAGGGTGATCAACGCAAAGACCACCACCACGCCCCAGGTGCGCGAGAGCTTCCAGCGCTCCAGGCGATCAACCACGGGGTCGCCCATATATGCCAACAGGATGCCGATCAGAAAAGGCGACAGAATCGGTTGCAACAGGTACAGCAACACGCAGAACAGCACGGCTGCCGCGCCCCACACCCAACGATATGCACTGTTCATAGTTCGCGCTCCATTTGCTAAATCGCCATCCGATGAAATAACCAATCCTGCCAACCGCAGCCGAAAACAAAACCGCAGCTCAACGGGCTGCGGTCAGTTTAAGGGCTATCGGCTACTAATAATGAGGCGGCAGTCTACCAGCGAAACCTCAGCAGATTTTCGCGCGGCACTATCTGCGGCGCGGGTTCTGCCGCAGTGGCTGGGGCCGTTGCCGGCTGACTGGCGTCAACCGCGGGGGTGGCTGCGCTGACTTCTTGCAAGTGCGCCAGGCCCAGTTGGGCCCGCAACTGCTCGACGCTGGCATTCACCTGAAAGGTCAGGGTATCGCCCTGAACCTTGCGCAACTGCGCGGCAAACGGCTCGAGAATGCGCTGCAACTCGGCATAGCGCGCCAGATTCACGCCCTGCACCTCAACGGTCAGGTTACTGGCAGCGCCGGCGGCCACCACAAAGCGCGGAGCCAGACGCTGACTAAGTGCCAACATGATGGCATCGGCCAAGGCTGCCTGATCGGCCCCTTGCACCGTGCCCTGCTCACGCTCCTCACCCAGCCAGAGGCTCCACTGCGCCTGCCATTGGCCGTTTTCCTCACGGGCCTGCACAGCCAGCAGCGCATCGGCGGCGTAACGTTCCGATGCAGCACGCAGCCCGCCGGCATCGTTTGCACTGAGATTTTCCGGGGTTGCCAGCAATTGCTCACTCAGATCGGCCAGCGGCAGGCGCAGCGGCAAACCACGGTGCTGCGCCGCCTGAGTCAAGATCGCAGCACTGGGCTGACCATCACCCACCAGGCTGCTGCCCTCACTGGCGTCATTCAGCCACCAGACCAGAATCGCCGGACGGTTCGCCCCCCACAGCGACAAGCCGGCCTGACGCAAGCTGCGATCGGTGCTCAGCGGGTCAAAGTCGACCAGCAGCTTGTCGCCTTCATAGCCATATTGGCTGACGATCTGCTGCGGGTCCTTGCGCAACGCCGCCAGCGCCGGGTTCTGCGCCGCATCGGCCTTGCCGGTCAACCGCAGCACCAGGGTGTCCAGCGCCCGGCTTAGAGCGGCCGCGCGCTCGTCCGGCTGCTGACTGGCGACCGGTTCGCGGACTTGGTACAGACCACTCACAGGGGCCGCCAGACTCGGCAGGCTAAATAGCGGCAAACAGGCAAGAAGCAGGCGAGCGGTCAAACGCATGGAAGGATTCTCGACAGACGGAAAGTGGCGCGCAGGCCATGGCGTAGGGGACATACCTTAAACAGCCGCCCTGTTACCCGCAACCATCGCGCCGCCCGGGTGGCCGCTGCCCGGCAAGCCTGATAAAATCGCGCGCCTTCGCAGACCGCCGCCACAAGCGCCGGTGCCAATCCGAATTTCCCCTAAAGGCCTGGATCTATGAGCAAGCAACCCTCCATCAGCTACAAGGACGCAGGTGTAGATATCGACGCGGGCGAGGCCCTGGTCGAACGCATCAAAGGCGTGGCCAAGCGCACCGCGCGTCCGGAAGTCATGGGTGGGCTGGGCGGCTTCGGCGCGCTGTGCGAGATCCCGGCTGGTTACAAGCAACCGGTGCTGGTCTCTGGCACTGACGGCGTGGGCACCAAGCTGCGCCTGGCGCTGAACCTGAACAAACACGACAGCATCGGCCAGGACCTGGTCGCCATGTGCGTCAACGATCTGGTGGTGTGTGGTGCCGAGCCGCTGTTCTTCCTCGACTACTACGCCACCGGCAAGCTCAACGTTGACGTCGCCGCCACCGTGGTGACCGGCATCGGCGCCGGTTGCGAACTGGCTGGCTGCTCCCTGGTCGGCGGTGAAACCGCTGAAATGCCCGGCATGTACGAAGGCGAAGACTACGACCTGGCCGGTTTCTGCGTCGGCGTGGTGGAAAAAGCCGAAATCATCGACGGCTCGAAAGTCGCTACTGGCGACGCGCTTATCGCCCTGCCGTCCTCCGGCCCGCACTCCAACGGCTACTCGCTGATCCGCAAAATCATCGAAGTATCGGGCACTGAAATCGAAACCACCCAGGTCGCTGGCAAGCCGCTGACCGACCTGCTGATGGCACCGACCCGTATCTACGTCAAACCGCTGCTCAAGCTGATCAAGGACACTGGCGCAGTCAAAGCCATGGCCCACATCACCGGTGGCGGCCTGCTCGACAACATCCCGCGCGTCCTGCCAAAAGGCGCACAGGCCGTGGTCGACGTGGCCAGCTGGACTCGCCCAGCGGTCTTCGACTGGCTGCAGGAAAAAGGCAACGTCGATGAGCACGAGATGCACCGCGTACTCAACTGCGGCGTCGGCATGGTCATCTGCGTAGCGCAGGATCAGGTTGAAATTACCCTGCAAACCCTGACCGCCGCTGGCGAGCAGCCATGGGTGATCGGCCAGATCGGTGAAGCTGCCGAAGGTGCCGCCCAAGTCGTGCTGAACAACCTGAAACAGCACTAATGTCGGCGCCGATGCCAACAGACTGCAATGTGGTGGTGCTGATCTCCGGCTCCGGCAGCAACCTGCAGGCGCTGATCGACAGCATCGCCACGGGTGACAGCCCGGCCCGCATCGGCGCGGTGATTTCCAACCGCGCCGACGCCTACGGCCTGGAGCGCGCCAAACAAGCCGGCATCGCCACCCAGGTGCTCGACCACAAGCAGTTCGACGGCCGCGAAGCCTTCGATGCTGCGCTGGTCGAGGCTATCGATGCCTTCGACCCGCAGCTGGTGGTCCTGGCTGGTTTTATGCGTATCCTCACGCCTGGTTTCGTCCGTCATTACGCCGGCCGCCTGCTGAATATCCATCCTTCGCTGCTGCCCAAGTACAAGGGTTTGCACACCCATCAACGGGCGCTGGACGCCGGTGACAGCGAGCATGGCTGCAGCGTGCACTTCGTCAGCGAGGAACTCGATGGCGGACCGCTGGTCGTACAGGCAGTGGTACCGGTACAGTCGGATGATTCGCCGACCAGCCTGGCGCAGCGCGTACACCAGCAGGAACACGTGATTTACCCGCTGGCCGTACGTTGGTTTGCCGAAGGCCGCTTGCAACTGGCGGCGCACGGGGCAATGTTGGACGAGCAACTGTTACCGAGCACCGGACACCTTATTCGAACTTAGGAGACACCATGGGTCGCGCCTTACTGTTCGCACTTGCACTGTTCAGCCTGCCGGCATTGGCCGTCGAGCTGAAACCCTTCTCTGCCAGCTACACCGCCGACTGGAAGCAACTGCCGGTCAGTGGCAGCGCCGAACGCAGCCTGGAAGCGCTGGACAATGGCCTGTGGCAGCTCAACTTCGAAGCCTCCATGCTGGTCGCCAGCCTGACCGAACAAAGCACCCTGCGCCTGGAAAACTCGGTGTTTCTACCGCAGACCTACCTGTATGAGCGCAATGGCCTGGGCAAAGGCAAGAAGATCGAGCAGGACTTCGACTGGACGGCCAAGCAGGTCATCGGCAGCGACCGCGGTACCCCGGTACGCCTGCCGCTGAACCGCGGCCTGCTGGACAAATCGACCTACCAACTGGCCCTGCAATACGACGTGGCCGCTGGCACCAAGAGCATGAGCTACCAGGTGGTCGACGGCGATGAAGTGGAAACCTATGACTTCCGCGTGCTCGGCGAGGAAGTGGTGCGTACCAAGGCTGGGCTGATCGACGCGATCAAGGTCGAGCGCGTGCGCGATCCGACCCAAAGCAGCCGCAAGACCATCCTTTGGTTCGCCAAGGACTGGAGCTACCTGCTGGTACGCCTGCATCAGGTCGAGAAAGACGGCAAGGAATACCAGATCATGCTCAAGGAAGGCACAGTCGACGGCAAGACCGTCGCAGGCCGCCAGGACTGAGATGATCGCAATAAAAAGCCGAGCTAAGTGCTCGGCTTTTTTATGGCCTGCCATCCATGGCGGCCACCCTTCGGGCCGTCGCTACGCGACGTTAAAAATGGCTCCCGGCCATTTTTTATGCCTGGGTGCTGGCTAGACAGCCGCCCCAGCAATCACCACATCAGGTCATCCGGCACCTGATAGGCCGCATACGGATCATCGGCATCCGGGGCTTCGGTCGGGGTATTGAGCAGCACCACGCGTTGCGGGTCACGCTCCTGGATCTTCAGCGCGGCCTCGCGCGGGATCACTTCGTAACCGCCGCCGTGGCGCACGATGGCCAGCGAGCCGCTGCTGAGCTTGTTGCGCATCAAGGTATTGACCGACAGGCGCTTGACCTTCTTGTCGTCGACGAAATTGTAGTAGTCCTCGCCGGTCAGCTTGGGTAGGCGCGACACTTCGATCAGTTGCTTGACCTGGGCGGCACGGGCCTTCTGCTCAATCTTTTCCTGTTGCTGACGGTTCAGCTCCTGATCACGCGCGGCCTTCTCGGCCATGGTCTGCTGAGCGGCGAGCTTCTGCGACTCATCCTTCTCGACCTGCCCCTTATGCACCAGGCGCTGCTGTTTCTGCTGCTGCTTGCCGGCCTGCTTGGCCTGCTTTTCGTTGACCAGCCCGGCTTTTAGCAGCTGATCGCGTAGTGAGAGAGCCATAACCTACCTTTCCAACCATCAATTTAAAGCGGGCGTACCCACCATCAGCGAGCAAACCACACCCGCAAAACTCAACAACTCGGGGTCAACTTTTCCAGCTTTTTGGCTTCGCCCCAGAGCGCGTCCAATTCATCCAGGGCGCAATCTTCCATGTTGCGCCCCGCTTCGCGCAATGCCTGCTCGATAAAACGAAAGCGCCGCTCGAACTTGCCATTGGCCGCGCGCAGGGCGGTTTCCGGGTCGACTTTCAGGTGCCGGGCCAGGTTGCTGACCACAAACAGCAGGTCGCCGATTTCTTCGCTAATCGCCTCAGGGTCGTTCTCGCTCATGGCTTCCAGCACTTCATCGAGCTCTTCGCGCACCTTGTCGACCACCGGCAGCGCCTCGGGCCAGTCGAAACCGACCTGGGCCGCACGCTTCTGCAACTTGATCGCCCGGCTCAGCGACGGCAGGGCCGTGGGCACATCGTCGAGCAGTGAGAGTTGCTCGGGGGCGGCGGCCTTCTCGGCGCGCTCCTCGGCCTTGATCTCTTCCCAACGCTGCTTGACGGCGGCCTCCTCCAGCTTGGACGCATCGGGAGCGCCATACAGATCGCCATCGACAAACACATGGGGATGACGACGCAGCAGTTTGCGGGTGATGCCATCGACCACCTGGGCGAACTCGAAGCGCCCTTCCTCGCGGGCCAACTGGCTGTAATACACCACCTGAAACAGCAGGTCGCCCAGCTCACCCGGCAGGTGCTCGAAATCGCCGCGCTCGATGGCATCGGCCACCTCGTAGGCTTCCTCGATGGTGTGCGGCACGATAGTCGCGTAGCTCTGCTTGAGGTCCCACGGGCAGCCGTATTGCGGGTCACGCAGGCGGGCCATCAGGTGCAGCAGGTCGTCGAGTTGGTACATGGCAAATCCAGTCAGGTCGTCATCGCGTCAGGAAACTCGGTGGCGGCGCGCTTCGATGATATTCGGCAGTTGTGAAATGCGCCCCAGCAGTCGACCCAGGGCATCCAGCCCGGGAATCTCCACGGTGATCGACATCGAGGCGGTGTTGTCCTCTTTATTCGAACGGGTGTTGACCGCCAGCACATTGAGCTTCTCGTTGAGCAGCACCTGGGTCACGTCACGCAGCAGGCCGGAACGGTCGTAAGCCTTGATGATGATGTCCACCGGATAGGTCTGCACCGGCACCGGGCCCCAGCTGACCTGAATAATCCGCTCGGGCTCACGGCCGCTGAGCTGCAGCACCGAGGCGCAGTCCTGACGATGGATGCTGACGCCACGGCCCTGGGTGATGTAACCAACAATCGGATCGCCCGGCAGCGGCTGGCAGCAGCCGGCCATCTGCGTCAGCAGGTTGCCGACACCCTGAATCTGGATATCGCCGCGCTTGCCCGGTTTGAAGCCCAGGGCCTTGCGCGGGATCAGCTCGAGCTGTTCGTTGACCCGGTCCGGCTCGACCAGTTGCTGCGCCAGGTTGACCAGTTGCGCCAGGCGCAGGTCGCCGGCACCCAGGGAGGCGAACAGGTCCTCGCTGGTCTTCATATTGGCCTTCTCGGCCAGCTTGTCGAAGTCCACATGCGGCAGCGCCAGGCGCTGCAGCTCGCGCTCCAGCTGAACCTTGCCGGCCGCGACGTTCTGGTCGCGATCCTGCAGTTTGAACCAGTGGACGATCTTTGCCCGCGCCCGCGAGGTGGTGACGTAGCCGAGGTTGGAGTTCAGCCAGTCACGGCTTGGCGTGCCGTGCTTGCTGGTGATGATCTCCACCTGCTCGCCGGTCTGCAGGCTGTAGTTGAGCGGCACGATGCGCCCGTTGATCTTCGAGCCACGGCAGTTGTGGCCGATCTCGGTGTGTACGCGGTAGGCGAAATCCAGCGGCGTCGCCCCCTTGGGCAGGTCGATGGCGTGGCCGTCCGGGGTGAACACATAGACCCGGTCCGGCTCGATATCCACGCGCAGCTGTTCGGCCAGGCCGCCGATATCGCCGAGCTCCTCATGCCATTCGAGTACCTGACGCAGCCAGGAAATCTTCTCCTCATAATGGTTGGAGCTGGCTTTGACGTCGGTGCCCTTGTAGCGCCAGTGCGCGCAGACGCCCAGTTCGGCTTCCTCGTGCATGGTCTGGGTGCGGATCTGCACCTCCAGCACCTTGCCTTCCGGGCCGAGCACGGCGGTGTGCAGCGAGCGGTAGCCGTTCTCCTTGGGGTTGGCGATGTAGTCGTCGAACTCCTTGGGAATGTGCCGCCACAGGGTGTGCACGATGCCGAGGGCGGTGTAGCAGTCACGCACCTCCGGCACCAGCACGCGCACCGCGCGCACGTCGTAGATCTGGCTGAACTGCAGGCCCTTGCGTTGCATCTTGCGCCAGATCGAATAGATGTGTTTGGCCCGGCCGCTGATGTCGGCCTTGACCCCGGTGGCTTCCAGCTCCACGCGCAGCTGGCCCATCACCTCGTTGATGTACTGCTCGCGGTCCATCCGCCGCTCATGCAGCAGCTTGGCGATCTGCTTGTACTGCTCGGGTTCCAGGTAGCGGAAGGACAGGTCTTCCAGCTCCCACTTGATATGGCCGATGCCCAGGCGATGGGCCAGCGGCGCATAGATATCGAAGACTTCGCGGGCCACGCGCTGGCGCTTCTCGTCGTCGGCATGCTTGACCGCGCGGATCGCGCAAGTGCGTTCGGCCAGTTTGATCAGGGCCACGCGCACGTCGTCGACCATGGCGATCAGCATCTTGCGCAGGTTCTCCACCTGCGCCTGGGAACCGAGCACCAGGGAATCGCGCGGGTTCATCGACGCGCTGATCGCCGCCATGCGCAGCACGCCTTCCACCAGCTTGGCCACCACCGGACCAAAGCGCTGATGGACCAGCGCCAGCGGCACCTTGCCCTCGCGCACGCAGCGGTAGATAACCGCCGCCACCAGGGAATCCTGATCGAGCTTGAGGTCGGCGAGGATCTCGGCGATCTCCAGCCCCGAGCGGAAACTCGATGCGCCTTCGCTCCACAGGTTCTGCGCGGCATTGGCTTGCTGTTCGGCCTCACGGGCAAACTCGCAGGCCTCTTTCATGGCCGCGGCATCCAGCGCGGGGTCGACCTTGACCACATGCTCGAGCCAAGCTTCAAGGTTGATGCTGCCGTCATCGTTGATCGGCTGATGCGCTCTGACCTGAACCATCTTGCTTACCTTCCCTACGGTGCACGCCATGCACACCGAACAGTCGCCAGTCTTCTATGAACCGGTCGGTTTAACCACTTAAGGCGCAATTCCTGTGCACCCCTGCTGCACCGGGATAAGGACTGGGCTGAACCTGTGCTCCAGTTGCCCTATCCAGGCACGTTCAAGCTACTGCCTGACAAACAGCGCCATCGCTTCGACGTGCGCGGTTTGCGGAAACATATCGAGGATACCGGCGCGTTCCAGCCGATAACCCTGCGCCTGCAATTCGGCACTGTCACGTGCCAAGGTTGCCGGATTGCACGAGACATACAGCACGCGCGCGGCACCCAGTGCGGCCATCTGCCTGACCACCTGCAACGCGCCGTCACGCGGCGGGTCGAGCAGCACGGCAGAGAAACCACCCTGCGCCCAGCCAGCCTCGGCCAGCGGGTTGGACAGGTCGGCCTGGAAAAAGTGCGCATTGCCCAGGCCATTGCGCGCGGCATTCTCAGCGGCGCGTTCGACCATGCTCGCCACCCCTTCCACCGCCACCAGCTCACGCACCCGCTGCGCCAGCGGCAGGGCAAAGTTACCCAGCCCACAGAACAGGTCCAGCACCCGCTCATCGGCCTGCGGCGCGAGCCAATCCAGGGCCTGGGCCACCATCGCCTCATTGACCGGCTGGTTGACCTGAACAAAGTCACCCGGCCGATAAGCCAGGCTGAGGCCCCAACTATCCAGGCCATAGCTCAGCTGCTGCGCCGGGTCGAACGGCTGTGGCGCGCCCTCACCCTGTAACCATAGCTGCGCTGCATGGGCCGCGCAGAACGCCTGCAAGCGCGCCAGGTCGGCCTCACTCAACGGCGCGGTATGACGCACCAGCACCGCACAGGCATTGCCACTGAACAGCTCGACATGGCCAATCGCCTGGGGCTTGCCCAGCTCGCGCAAGGCCTGCGGTAACGCACGCAGGATCGGCTGCAAGGGCTGTACCAGAACCGGGCAATCATCGATGGCGATGATCTCCTGGCTGGCCGCCGCGCGGAAGCCGACATCCAGGCGCTTGGCCTTGTTGTCCCAGCGCACGGCAATCCGCGCACGGCGGCGATAGCCCAGCTCGGGGCCGACCAGCGGCGCGGCCCACTCCTGCGGCTCAAGATTGGCCAGGCGGCTCAACTGCTCGGCGAGCATGCGCTGTTTCAGGGCAAGCTGATCGGCATGGGGCATGTGCTGCAGGCTGCAACCGCCACAGACCTTGGCATGCACGCAGGCCTCGTCACGCCGCTCGGGGCTGGCGGTCAGAATCCGCTCAACCCGCGCTTCGACCACCTTGCCATGGGCACCCAGCACCCGTGCCTCGATCTGCTCGCCGGCCAACGCGCCGCTGACAAACCAGGTGCGGCCTTCGCTGAAACCGATGCCACGGCCATCGTTGGCCAGACGTTCGATCGTCAGTTTGTGTTTCTTGCCCACCGGCACCTGCGGTGCACGCGCGCCACCGCTGGGTTGAAAGCGCAGACCGCCGTCTTTCTTGGCCATCAGCGGCTCTTGCCATCAGTGCTCGGTGCGTCGTAAACGCCACTGGACAGGTAACGGTCGCCACGGTCGCAGATGATCGCCACCATCACCGCGTTCTCGACTTCCTGAGACAGGCGCAGCATGGCCGCCACCGCGCCACCGGACGACACGCCACAGAAGATGCCCTCCTCGCGCGCCAGGCGGCGCATCACCTCTTCGGCTTCCTGCTGAGCCATGTCGATGATGCGATCGACCCGTTCGGCCTGATAAATCTTCGGCAGGTATTCCTGCGGCCAGCGGCGGATACCCGGAATCGCCGAGCCTTCCATCGGCTGCAGACCGACGATCTGCACCTCGGGGTTCTGCTCTTTCAGGAAGCGCGAGACGCCCATGATGGTGCCGGTGGTGCCCATGGAACTGATGAAATGGGTGATCTGCCCGCCCGTCTGCTGCCAGATCTCCGGACCGGTGCTGGTGTAATGGGCGATCGGATTGTCACCGTTGGCAAACTGGTCGAGCACCTTGCCCTTGCCGTCCGCCTGCATCTGCAAGGCCAGGTCGCGCGCCTCTTCCATACCGCCGACCAGAATCAGCTGCGCGCCGTAGGCGGTCATCGCCGCTTTGCGCTCAGCCGTGGAGTTGTCCGGCATGATCAGGATCATCCGGTAGCCCTTGATCGCCGCCGCCATGGCCAGGGCAATACCGGTGTTGCCGCTGGTGGCCTCGATCAGCACGTCGCCGGGGTGGATATCGCCACGCTGCTCGGCGCGGGTAATCATCGACAACGCCGGGCGATCCTTTACCGAACCGGCCGGGTTGTTGCCTTCCAGCTTCAACAGCAAGGTGTTGCTGGTGTTACCCGGCAGGCGCTGCAAACGCACCAGCGGGGTGTTGCCGATGCAATCGGCAATGGTTGGGTAATGCAGGCTCATGGCGAACGTGATGATCCAGACGCGAAGAAGATGCCCATGATAACGGCAAACCCCGCTCGGCCATATAACAGACCCTGGGTGAGCAACAGCATTTGCCATGAATGCGGGCGCAACCGCTAAACTGCCCCTACGTCAATACAGGAGGCAGCGCGTGTTAAAGGATCTAGGCATCAAAGGCCGCGTGCTCATGCTCACGCTACTGCCCACCAGCCTGTTGGCGCTGGTTCTCGGCGGTTATTTCACCTGGGTTCAGCTGTCCGGCCTGCAAGCGCAATTGCTGCAACGCGGGCAGATGATCATTGAGCAACTCGCGCCGCTGGCCGCGCCGGCCCTGCAGGCCGCCGACGCCGACCTGCTGCAGCGCATTGCCACCCAGGCCCTGGAGCAGCCTGACGTACGCGCGGTGAGTTTTCTTGCCGCCGAACGCCACCCCCTCGCCCACGCGGGCCCGAGCATGCTCAACGCCCCACCGCTGGGCGGCAAACTGCAAGCGGCGCAAAGCAGCAACCCGAACGCCACGCGCTTTCTCATGCCGGTTTACGAACACCACCTGAGTTTCACCGGCAAGCCGCTCAATCAACCTGGCAAGAACCTACTCGGCTGGGTCGAGCTGGAGCTGTCGCACCACAGCACCCTGCTCAGCGGCTACCGCAGCCTGCTCGCCAGCCTGCTGCTGATCGCCACCGGGCTGATGGTCACGGCCCTGCTCGCCGTGCGCATGAGTCGCACCATCAACGACCCGCTGCGGCAGATCAAACAGAGCGTCGCCCAGCTCAAGGACGGCCACCTGGAAACCCGCCTGCCGCCACTCGGCAGCCATGAGCTGGACGAACTGGCCTCGGGCATCAACCGCATGGCCGAATCGCTGCAGAACGCCCAGGAAGAGCTGCAACACAGCGTCGACCAGGCCACCGAAGACGTGCGGCAGAACCTGGAAACCATCGAGATCCAGAACATAGAGCTGGATTTCGCCCGTAAGGAGGCTCTGGAAGCCAGCCGGATCAAGTCCGAATTCCTCGCCAACATGAGTCACGAGATCCGCACCCCGCTCAACGGCATCCTCGGCTTTACCAACCTGCTGCAGAAAAGCGAGCTGACCCCGCGCCAGCAGGATTACCTGGGCACCATCGAGAAATCCGCCGACAGCCTGCTGGCGATCATCAATGAAATTCTCGACTTCTCGAAAATCGAGGCCGGCAAGCTGGTCCTGGAGAATATCCCGTTCAACCTGCGTGACCTGCTGCAGGACACCCTGACCATCCTCGCTCCCGCCGCCCATGCCAAACAACTTGAGCTCCTCAGCCTGGTCTACCGCGACACGCCACTGTCGCTGATCGGCGACCCACTGCGCCTCAAGCAGGTGCTGACCAACCTGGTAAGCAACGCGATCAAGTTCACCCGCGCCGGCAGCATTGTGATCCGCGCCATGCTCGAAGACGAAAGCGCCGACCGTGCGCAGCTGCGCATCAGCGTGCAGGACACCGGCATCGGCCTCTCCGACGAGGACCTGCGCGAGCTATTCCAGGCCTTCAGCCAGGCCGACAACTCGCTCAGCCGCCAGGCCGGCGGAACCGGCCTGGGCCTGGTGATTTCCAAGCGCCTGATCGAGCAAATGGGCGGCGAGATCGGCGTCGACAGCACGCCCGAGGAAGGCTCGGAATTCTGGATCACCCTGAGTCTGCCCAAGGCCCGCGACGACGCCGAAGACCAGCCGCGTCCACCGCTACTCGGCCGCCGGGTGGCAACCCTGGAACACCACGACCTGGCGCGTCAGGCCCTGCAGCACCAATTGGAAGACTGCGGCCTACACGTCAGCGGTTTCGACAACCTCGACAGCCTGTGCGCCGCCGTGGCCGAAGCCCAACACAGCACGCAGCCGATCGAACTCGCGGTGCTCGGCGTGAGCACCCAAAACCTGCCGCCGGAACGCCTCGGCCAGCGCATCTGGGAGCTCGAGCGGCTGGCCTGCAAGGCCTTGGTACTGTGCCCCACCACCGAACAAACGCTGTACCACAGCCTGCTGCCAGACGCGTACAGCCAGTTGCAAGCCAAGCCGGCCTGCACGCGCAAACTGCAACGCGCGCTGGCCGAACTGGTCAGCCCGCGTCACACGCGGGTGGAAAGTAGCCAAGCGGCGCCCAGCCGCCCGCCGTTGATTCTCTGCGTGGACGACAACCCGGCCAACTTGCTGCTGGTGCAAACGCTATTGGAAGACATGGGAGCCGCCGTGAGCATCGCCCACAGCGGCTACGAGGCCGTGGAAAAAGCCGGCCAGCAGGTCTTCGACCTGATCTTTATGGACGTGCAAATGCCCGGCATGGACGGCCGCCAGGCCACCGAGGCGATTCGCCAACTGGAAAACGAGCGTGGCCAAGGCCCGGTACCGATTGTCGCGCTGACCGCCCACGCCCTCGCCAACGAGAAACGCGCCTTGCTGCAAAGCGGCCTCGACGATTACCTGACCAAGCCGATCAGCGAACGCCAGCTGGCCCAGGTGGTGCTCAAGTGGACCGGCCTGGCATTGCGCAGCCAGAGCAGTGAGCACACGGGCATCAGCTCCGCGCATGACACCCTCAGCGTGCTGGACGCCGACGAAGGCCTGCGTCTGGCCGCCGGCAAGGCCGACCTGGCCGCCGACATGCTGAGCATGCTGCTGGCCGGCTTGCCCGCTGACCGTCAGGCCATTCGTCAGGCCCGCGACAGCGGTGAGCGCAACAGCCTGATCGAACGCGTACACCGCCTGCACGGGGCCACCCGCTACTGCGGCGTGCCGCAATTGCGCGCCGCCTGCCAGCGCTGCGAAACCCTGTTGAAACAGAATGATCCAGCGGCCAGCCAGGCCCTGGACGAGCTGGACGCCGCCATCGAGCAGCTGGCCCGCGAGGCTGAAGTCAGTGCCTGAGGCGGTAGGCCTACGCGGTAAACGGCGGGTGCGTGTTAGCATTTGCGCACATTTGGAGGATTCATGGCTGAACACGACTTTCGCTAAACCGTCAGCAGCCATGATAGCCCTTTAAAATCAATAACTTACGCGATTTAAAGTCTATTTTTCTACACACAAAATCCACACAAAATAATCCCTCCATAGCCCTCCTGTAATCCCCTCTCCCTGCCTCCCCTCCCGCCTTTCTAAACATCAAACGAAACACCCCTTTTCCTTATGTTTTTGAGGCTTAAAATCGTTTTCTCTTTTTAGCCATACATACCCACAGGGGTACATATAAAACATCAAAACAAAGGTTTAAAGACGCATATAAAAATAAATATTATAAACATGGTCAAACCCTCTTGACGCCCGCTAAAGTCGTGTTAATTTATTCTTAGCTTTAATTCATTAGTTAAAATTAAAGCAGTCTTAGAAGTGCAGTGTTTATAGGTGTTTTATATATAGATTATTGCATTGATAGTTGACAAAACAGCAATATAATGGTAAAATTGCGTGCGAGGGATAGGAAAAGTTTTACTAACTTGATATATACCCGCCTCAATACAAATATAATCCAGTAGATGTGGCTTACAGTATAAGCCTGTTCATCTAAATACTATATACCACATAAAATTTAAAGCCCCCACTCCTTGTGGGTATTGTGCTTTCTGAAAATAAAATCACAGACTTAATTCTAAGGATCATCTAACAGCGTACAGATAGAGCATAAGAATAAAGTCTCCTTAAAGGAGATAAAATTGAATTACTTCGCAGTACATCGGCAATCAAACCTGATTGTTAATATCATCACCACATCAGATAAACCAACATCTACTGATGAATTGGCGTTTTATCTTGCCTCAGATAAAGCTCTTGATACCTATTATAGGTATCTAGGCAAGAATGACACCCTGCCTGATATTGGTTATCTAATGGATCGTCACCCATACCTTCGATAACGTATTTACTGGCTTCTAGAGGCAGTTTATCGCTACCCCTATGTAGGGTACAGGGTAGCTGTTTTGCTCCTCTAGAGCCTTAGTGCCACGCGGCCTAAATATCGGACTTTAACAAAGCCTAGCCTAATTATAGAGCATAGGCCCACTACACCCTGATAAAGGAGAAAACCTAATGCAGAAGCTCAGACTCTACTTTGATGATTCTTATGACCCCATCATCACTAAGATTAAATCTCTAACAGACAACCCTTCCCTCACTCGCATTGTTTGCACCTTCCTTGATCTTATGCAGACAGACGAAGAGCTTGCAAAGCGGATTCTCGGAGAGATAAACAGTCATCACTTAGATCAACAGCTAAAACAATGGCTACATAAGGATTCTAAAAATGAGTGATCGTATCCGGGTGATGCTTCATAAAAACAAGATGCAGCCAATAATTGACCGCCTGAAAGAACAAACAGAATGTAACAGTATCACCCACTTGATTCACTGCCTTCTTGAGTACATCGACAGACACCCCGAAAAGACTGTAGAGATAAAGCAGTGGGTGAAAGATCACGACTACAAAAGAAAGAATGAGTAGATAGCTAGTTACTAAATCAGACACTACTTAGCCTTCAAAGGCTAGTGCCATAAGGCATACAAGCCAATAGGAGATTCAAAACATGAAAGTAAATCTTAGTGATAGAGCAGCAGAGCGTGTTCTTGCTTTGTATGAAGCAAGCGGCATGGATTGCAAGCTAACCCACTTCCTAAACCTATTAATCCAGCAAATCCCACTTCCCAATACCGAGGATACCAAACATGATCGAAAGGAAAAGAGTCTGTAAGCACTGCTCTAAAGAGTTTACAACTAGCCAGTACGCAGCTAAATATTGCTCCACTACATGCCGCACCGACAGCAGATCAAGCAAGAAAGTACAATCCCGCCTAGAGAAGCTCCCCCGCTCGCTGTTCTTCAAATGGATAGCTTCAGAATGCAGAAGAGCAGGAACAATAGAAATCCTTAAAGATGTTGATCTAGAAGCCCTGCAAGCTCTACATACAAGCAAAGAGAAAACTTACGGGTATGACGCAGAGGCGAAGAAATCTAAATATCATCTGTGCCACATAAGCCCCGTAGCAGGTTTTGGGACTATCGGCCTTCTACACCATGCCAATCTGTTTATTGGTGGAAGCCTTCAGAATCAGAAACACGGAAACAAAGAGTACAAGGGAAAAGGGCTGTGTATCAAAACCTCTTCTTTGCAAAGCAAGTGGTATGTAGATAACACCACGACAAGCCCTCAGCTATACAAGAAAATACAGCAGTATCTAGGCAAGAAGCTAACAGCTTTCCTCAGGACAAACGCTGTTAAAGAAGCAAGCCGCTATCCCCTGATTCGTAGAATCCTGAAACACCCGGACAACACAGCCACTAGAGACACGCTGAATACAATGTCTTCTAGCGAGCTTAGAGAACTAGACTCCTCCTTATCTGGCAAAGAACAATACAGCCTCTCGCTGCTCACAAAGCGTAGCCTGGTGGTGTATCACTCTGAGCTTGAGCGCTTCGCCTCCTATGGCCCATCTAATAAAGATGATTATCTGTTTGTAGCTGATGCTGTGCGTGTTGTTGCTCAGATGGTGGCACAGTATGAAAGTGAAGACTTCCACGGTAGTACAGGCTTAGAAGCTATCTGCGCCCCACGCCATAGAATGTTTTCAGAGTTTAGCCCACTAGCCCTAAGAGAGAACAAAGACTTAGGCTCTCTAAGAGATTTTATAGCCTTTACAGCATTCCAGACTCTTCAGGGTGCCAGTGTAGGTAGAGAACTGATTACAGGCACTCTGAGAAGCTATCTAAAAGTAGTCACCCTCTCCCCTGTTGAACATGAGAAGCCAGCCGCTTTTGATTTTAGCTGGATACTAGAAGAGCAAGCCCAGTTCCTAGCTAACATTCCTTTGGTAGTGGCTAGTATTAGTGCTGTTGGTTTGCCACTAGAGAAAGTCTCCCCGCTTCAATCCTTCAATGAAGACCTTGCTTGCCGTGAATACTGGAAGTGGGACGAAAGGTTTATTCAGGTAGAACCCAGCGACCACTACTTACAAGCCCTTCCCTTCTAAAAGAAAAGGAGAAGAGGTAGATACTATTCTGGTACAACATCGCCCTCTATCCCTAGTGGCACTAAGGCTTCAGCCATACACCATTACAAAATTATAAATGTTTCCTACTTTATGGAGAAAATAATGTTCTACACCATCCTAACAATTCTAGTCTTCCTTGCTGTCATAGCCCTTATCTTTAGTGTTCCATTTTCCTTTGGCGTTGTCGCTATGACGGTGTTAATAGAGAACTTCAAAAGAGGGGAAGCGATAACCCTCTAAATTGCAGATATTCAATACAAGCTTGAATGGTTAAGCCGTTTTCTCTGTTCCTTCTGTTCCAACAGGAAAATCATTCCAGTTTGTACCAAAGCCACTAGGCGCAATGCCTACAGCTACATCCTAGTAACAAAACCCCCAACACAAACACTACATATAACATTCTGTTATACAACATGTAGTGCCTATAACTTAATAAAACACAACATATAGTGGTTTTATAAATAAATTCTCAATAAGGAGAACAACAAATGAACAATGTAAATATTGAACAATTGAAAGAAAGAGCAACATTCAATCAAGACGTACTAGACGCCTACGTCGAACGTATGAAAGCAGCTTATGAGCCATATCAATCCTTCGTATTCAGTAGCCCTAGTGAGATGTTCACCGGCCTGCATAGCCTCTATACGAAGGGCTACACCCCATGCAATGAGCTGATGAGCAATCTGCTTCCTCCTATGTACTACCAAGTCTGGTGCTACAAGCCAGAAGCCACACAGCAGGCCGAACTATACGAAGTGATTCAACGTGCTAGAGCCTCTTATGAGAAGTCTGTAGAGGAAGCTAAAGAACAACTCTTTGAAGCCCTTGTAGAAGCTGAGTATCAGGAAGAAGAAGCCAAAGCCCAATCCAAGGCCGAACGTGAAGCTCAGAAACGCAAAGACGCCATTCGTTCCAAAATCCAAAAGGAGATGAACACCTAATGCAAGCTCAAGTGAAATTTAAGAATAAAAGCGTCGTCACCATCAGCTTTGAAGTGAACGTTGAAGACCTACACACCCTGTTAAAGGCACGTAGTGACAAGATCGAAGGCCGTGGTGTACGTGGCCGTCCCCGCTCTGTTACGTCTGAAACCATCGCTGAAATCTTGGCTATGAAGGAAGCAGGTAAGAAGCAGAAAGACATTGCAGCCCACTTTGGGCTTTCGGCGTATACGGTGTCGAGAGTCGTAAATAATCGTTATTTGGTCGAATCCATCCAACTAGAAGAGGAAGTATAAAAATGAGTTTCTTAGCAGTATTCAAACGTAGACAGGCAGAAGGGAATGTAGACGAAAGCATTCTGATGGCAGACAGTACAGCCGATAAATCACAGACAGAGCTAGCAGCCATTGTGAAAGCACAAGCTGCCTTGTTGGTGAAGCAGAAGGAAGTGTTGGCGACTCAAAAGGAACTGATTCAGAAGCAGCAAAGCCAAATCAAAGTGCTTGAAGCCCTGGTGAAGGATCAGAAGCAGAAGCTAGCAGAAGTTAAGCCCACTAAAGCACCTACGAAAGCCCCAGCCAAAGCCCCAGCAAAGGAAGCCCCTAAAGCTGTAGCCCCTAAGGCTGAGGAAGCAGCCCCTAAAGCAGACCCCACTGCTCAGATTCTCAAGAAACTGTTCGGCGGGAAGGTTTGATCCTTGACCCTATCCCTTTCTTTGTAGTGGCGCTGTTGTTCTCTCTCGCTGTCTTCCTTTCTAAATAGTCCTTGGCTTGTACTCATTAGGCTACACCGTCAAGCACACACCCCTCTGAATACATTCCCTTCCCTAATATGTATTCTTTAGCATTGCATTCAGCTATGAATACACCTACTATGCTCACATCTTAGATGCAAATGAATACAGCTGGAGGTGTGTATGGCAAAGGTCGGGTATGTAAGGGTTAGTACAGTAGAGCAGAACACCATTCGTCAATTGGACGGTGTACAGCTAGACAAGGTGTTTGAAGACAAGGTGTCAGGTGCTAACACAGACCGCCCCCAGCTTCAGGCAATGCTTGAGTATGTGCGAGAGGGTGACGCCATCTATGTGCATGACATTAGCCGCTTAGCCCGTAACCTCTCAGACCTCCTAGGCTTGGTCAAAGACCTTACAGCAAGGGGTATCAGTGTTCACTTTGCTACTGAGAACCTTGTTTTTAATGGGGAAGACTCCCCAATGCAAAACCTGATGCTTTCAATGCTTGGTGCCGTCTATCAGTTTGAGCGTTCAATGATTAAGGAACGTCAAAGGGAAGGTGTGCAATCAGCCAAGGCTAAAGGGGTGTACAAGGGGCGTATCAAGACGATTGATGACAGCACTATTAGAGATATGGTGAACAGTGGTGTTTCCTACCGCAAGACAGCAGAAAATCTAGGTGTATCGCTCTCTACAGTACAACGGGCTATGAAGGCTTAATAGAGACACAGCATTAGAGAATATAGCCCCTTCATTGGGGCTTTCTTTTTTGTCTGCTGTACATCTGAAGGAATATGTAGAAGAGGTAGTATGCAATCTGTACGCACCATCGACCTCTATACCTAGTCTCATAAGGCTTACAGCATTTTCAATCAGAATAATTCTTTAGTTTATTCTTGACATAGCTTGTCTATTCCCCTCTCCCTACACAGTTAGTCCGTGTCTCTTGACAACCTCTTCTAAATACTCTCCACGATATTTTAATAAAGCGTGGGTTTCAGGTATGTGACCTCCTTTATGGCTAAGTCCTCATTGCCTCATACGGATATTTTTCAGGAATAAGAATATAGGTTTTTATTCATTCTCCGTTTTCATTTTTAGAAAAATACAGAAAATAGTATTTTCAATACATCCAATAATTACATGGAGCCAACAATGGCCACACAAAAAGTAGCAGACTTCTTTGCTCAATTCAGTATTAGAGTAGATCAAAGAAAGATCAATGCTTTTGAGGAACAGCTAAACAAGATCGAGCAGAAGTTGCTCAGCATTCAGAAACTAAATGCTAACTCTCTCAAGGCAGCAGCAACAGCTGTTCACTCTGGAACAGAGAGACACAGAGCTAGGTGTAAGGCTTCTTCGTATCGAGGCCGATTTGTGTTCTTGGCAGATTGATAGAAAGGTGCAATGCCCCTGATTTTCAGGGGCATCTAGCGCGAATTTATATCTTAAGAAGCTGGTTCTTCTCTAAGAATTCTTTACCCATTTTATCGCTGTATTCCTTAACTTGAGTCAAGGTGCGACTGATGTTGGCACCAACACCAACCGTTGTTTCTTGTTCGTCTAATGTAAGAATATAAACTGGTTGATGCTGACTTCTATAGTTTACATAGGAAGTGAGAGTCATTGTCATATGCAGCTTTAACGTTGCTGTCGAAGGAGTAATTTTTTCATCTTCACTCCTTGCATTTTCGTTGCTTGCCTGAATTAGCTTCTCAAACTCAGCCACCGCAGCAACGTAGGCCCTATCCGCATTTTCATCTACAGCTAAGAACACTTCACCGCTTTCTGTGTTCTTAATTTCTACTTTCACCTTTAGCGATTCGTTATATATCTGCCCTAGCCTCACACCTCCGTTGGTGGTGCCAATCACGTTTTGATTCGTAACCTCTGTTATCAAGGATGGTGCAGCATATATTGCAGAGGCCGTAATAATTGAAAGCCCTAGAATCACGGACGAAGTATTAGAAGTCATATCCATTCCATCGGTTTTTATTGAGAAGGCAGAGTGCCACTGTACCAAGCAAGGCACAACGCCTCAAATAGAGCAGCACAGGCCCACTCAAAGCATGGTCTGAGGGTGTGTCTACGGGGTAGCACCAGCACTAGGGCCACGATATTTCCCATAGCCTAGACGGGGTGGGTTAGCTGAGCCGGGGTGTGCCAAGCGCTATGGCCATATCGCCAGTGACAACACCAGAATGCTTACCATATTTCCATATCCAGAAAACAAGAAAGGCCACCATTTAGGCAGCCTTCCAGACGGAAAAGATGGGGCATCCATGCCCCGTTGTTACGTCAGACGTAGAAGTCGAAGGCAAGCTGCCTTGGCATACTACGGTAGTGCTCGCAGACGCTTTCCCACCGCCCAAAACGGAAACGGGTGTAGGGATCAACGTGCACAATTCTAAGGCTGTGCGGGCTGCTACGACGGGTACGGCGGGTGCTGCTGTGTGGTTTATGCATGGTGTTTTCCTTACGGAAAATTGCCATGGCACAAGGCCGGTACACACCGATCATCACCGAGTTAAAACACGATGTTGTATTACGCCATGGTGTGAACCTATACTTCAGTTCGCTTAACCTCATGCCTCTGGCGGTGGTTAACATGTCGTTTCAGAGCTAGTCCGTGAGAAGATTTCGGCCCTAATTCGACGTTGAGTACAGCTCTGGCCCGTAAGGGCCAGTGTTTCTCTATTGGCACGAAAAATGCTGCCAGTAGAAATCCTCCCTGCATTCCTTGCAAGATTCAAGCTCTTTTTACTGTACAGCTAACCAGTATTCTTTGACGCTGGGAAACCGCCGCTATCATCAAATAAGTCTCACCCTTTCAGGCTTGGTGACATACGGCGGTTCGCGCATAGTAACAGCAAAGTCCAGCCCAAAAAGAGCCAGCAAGGCTCAGCCTGCAAACACTCCCGACAAGCTGTAGTAGCAAGCTAACCCCCCATGTTTAGTGGTTTAGTGGCCTCCCGCAAACATGACCCACGATAATGCGCTGCCTGGGGTATTGCAAGGCGACCGAGCAAGAACAACCTGTGGATAACATGTGGGTGAATTGTGGGTTAAATAGGCTGGCGGGCAGCAATACCGCGTGCTTGCTGGGGTGTGCCGTTCTTCGGTTCTGAAAAGGCTTTTTTAAGCGATTGCGCGGGTGCGGCCTATCTAACAGCTAGATACTACATCTAGTGTTTTTACAGAAACACGGCACGCTCGATGCTGTGCCTACGACATTTATATAGTCAGCCGATCCCAGTCGGTGAGCAGTCCGCTGTGCTGCATTGGCCGTGGCACATTCTTATTGTCGAAGACGATCAGCGCCCGGCCGAGTTGACCCGCGAGTACCGACGACATGGATCAGGTGCAGGGTTTAGAAATGGGCGCGGATGATTACGCCTGCAACACAGTGCACCCACGGCTGATCAAAGCTGTGCGCATCTCACGCAACAATGCATAGGTGAAGAGCCTCAAATGCTCTAACCACTCTAAAGCAAGCTTTCAGCTCCAAATCAGACAGGTGAAACAAGCTCATCACGCAAAATCAAAAGGTCATCACAAGCCTTAACTCTAAAAACACTTTTCCTCCCTTCGATAACTAATAGGCGAAAGCTAACGCCCTCAGAGGCGAGCCAGTCTAATGCAGCACCAGCACTCCCCCCTTCCCTTAACGTAATCACTATTTCTTGCTCTATTGTGCGGGTAAGTGACAAACCACCTTCAGTAGCCTCTACATCAGGCCCGCGCGCAGGCGTTAGCCCTGAAGGCCCACGCACTCCCACTTTCACAGAACGGGCCTTCACTTCTATCACCCTAAGACGTATCCCGTCCAAAGTTAGCCTAGCCGCCACTTCCTCTCGGTTAGCAGTGCTATCCAGCATGACAACTATCTGCTGCCCAATACCCAGTGATTTGGATACATACCCCATTCAACACTCCTTGTCTGAAATTCAGTTTTGAACCTACAAAAGGAAAGAGAATCCTTCAATCTGGTTTATTGCCTCTTTCCTGAGTTTAAGAGAGGTTCCCCCGCTGTAGAGGCCATAAGTCATAGTGGTTTTGGCATGACCGACAATATCCGCTGCTACGTTCTCAGGGATTGAAGCCCGCTCTAGCTGTGTAGTGAGCGTATGTCTAAAGCTGTGGAAGGTTTTTGTAGATGGGAAGCCCATAGCCCTCTTCACCTTACTAAACCGCGTCACCAACAGCACAGAGCGCTTCCCTATCCTGCTGTGTGTTTCATAGTCCAATAGGTATTCAGTGGTGGTGGCCTCTTTCAATCTCAACACCAAAGGCTCTAAATCATTGTGTACTGGCACAACCCTGACGCCTGCGTCTGTCTTAGTAGACTGCCTGCTAACACGGATAAAACAACTCCCCTCCTCCTTGAAAAGGTCAGTGACTTTTATCTGTGCTATCTCCTCAGCTCGCATACCTGTGTAGGCAGCGATTGCCACGGTATTGGCTAGCAGGTCATCTGTTCCTTTGATCTTTGTATACAGGGCTTCCACTTCCTTTATGGTGAAAGGCTGGCGAGAATCGTCTTCCTGCTTCCTTTTCTCTTTGGGTAGTTCCACCTTTGCGAAAGGGTTATCTAGAGCATTTGAGTAGTAGCTGTTCTTTTGTAGCCACTTAATGAACGCCTTCCCCGCCTGTAGCTTCCTTTTCTTCACCACCCGCTTTACGTCAAGCGATTCAATCCACATTGAAATACTGACCACATCAAACCCATACCCTCTATCGTCTAGAAACTGACCAAGGGCTTTCATATCTGAGTAATCACGTTCGGCTGTGGTTATCTCCACTTCCTGTAGGCGGTATTCCTTGAACCTCTCAAGCATGAGGTGATTGAAGAAATTGACCTTGGGAGGGCTACCAAAAAACTTGGTATCTAGTGTTTCGTCGTATGCCTTGCTTCTAATCTCAGCGGGTACGCCGTTGGGGAAATACTTCTCTAGCACCCTGCTCAGAATCTCCCCCTGCCCTGCAATCATGTTGTACAGGTCATCTCCCCCGCCTAGATCACCTCTTTGGACATAGTGGGCGCGGTGTCTGCTCATCTCCTCGAATGCTTCGAGCTTCCATGTGTCGTTGTTCAGCCTCCCCCTAGCGTCTAGAATCTCTTTGCGCCACTGAGCAATCACATAGGCACCAGCTGCTTTGGCTTCTGCAAGGTTTGAGGTCTTGAGGGACTTCCCCAGCACCTTCTTGCCGATAATGGGCTGTACGTCCGCTGGCACATCAAGACGGGCGTGGTAGGTGGTTCCCCTTTTCACGATTAGCTCAGCCACACACACGACTCCAATTTCTACACACTGTTTCTACACAAACTCACACCAAACCCCTTGCAGGTCAAGGGCTTCAAGGGCTTCAGATGTCTACCCACGATTTTCGCTACAACCTGCTCAACCCCGAGCACACCCTGATCGAATGCCGCGCACTGGCACCCGGCCGTTACCAGGTAACCGGCAACGGCGGCTCGGTGCAAAGCGGTGACGTGCTGCTGGTGACCCTCAAGGGCAGCCGCGAACTGTCCATGCGTTTGCAGGCCGACAAGGTGCGCCACCTGATCAACCCGCGCGGCCAGTGGGTTGCCGTGGCCAGCGGCCCGGCGTTCGGCGAGCTGGCGATCTTCAACTGGCAGGTCAATTGCGACAGCTGCAACGCCCAGCTCGACTTCGAGTTCGCCGTCGACGCCGCCCTCGGCAAGAAAGCCCAAGCCCCGGCCGCCGAAGCGCGCATCAAGGAACTGGGTTGGCAGTCGAAAAACGCCAAGCACCTGTGCCCCAAGTGCAGCAATTGAACGGAGGCTATATGCAACGCGTACTGACTATCAGCCTGCTGGCTGCCAGCCTCATGGGCTGCGCTACACCTGCGCCGCAGCTGGAAACCGAACACACCTACCAGGTGGAATGGATCGGCGAACGCCCGCTGATCGACCGAAGCCACCTGACCATCACCCTCGGTGACGACCACCGCGCCTATGGCAACGCCGGCTGCAACCACTGGTTCGCCAGTTACACCCTGGAGGGCAACAAGCTCAGCTTCAGCGCCGCCGGCAGCACCCGCAAGATGTGTGCGCCAGCGCTGATGGAGCAGGAAGCGCGCTTTCTCGACAGCCTGAGCACAGTGCAGCGCTGGGACTTCTCGCCCATCGAGCAACTGCGCCTGTGGCCTGCCGAAGGCAAGCCGCTGCGCCTGTGGCCTGAAAGCAAATAAGAGAACACCTAAGCGCACAAACCATGCGCAAATAAAAAGGGAGCCAGAAGGCTCCCTTTTTATTTGCCGCTGAAACTCAGTGAATGATCTGGCTGAGGAACAGCTTGGTGCGTTCGTTCTGCGGGTTGGTGAAGAAGGCGTTGGGCTCGTTCTGTTCCACGATCTCGCCCTTGTCCATAAAGATCACCCGGTTCGCCACGGTGCGGGCAAAGCCCATCTCGTGGGTTACGCAGAGCATGGTCATGCCGTCTTCAGCCAGGCCGATCATGGTATCCAGCACTTCCTTGACCATTTCCGGATCGAGGGCCGAGGTTGGCTCGTCGAACAGCATGATCTTTGGCTTCATGCACAGCGCCCGGGCAATCGCCACGCGCTGTTGCTGACCACCGGAAAGCTGCCCCGGGAACTTGTTGGCCTGCTCCGGAATGCGCACGCGCTCAAGAAAGTGCATGGCAATCTCTTCCGCCTGACGCTTGGGCATCTTGCGCACCCACATCGGCGCCAGGGTGCAGTTCTGCAGCACGGTCAGGTGCGGGAACAGGTTGAAGTGCTGGAACACCATGCCGACTTCGCGACGCACCGCTTCGATGTGCTTGAGGTCGTGGGTCAGCTCAGTGCCATCGACCACGATGCGGCCCTGCTGGTGTTCTTCCAGGCGGTTGAGGCAGCGAATGGTGGTCGACTTGCCCGAGCCGGACGGCCCGCACAAGACGATACGCTCACCGGCCTGCACGTTCAGGTTGATGTCCTTGAGCACATGGAACTGACCGTACCATTTGTGCACGCCCTGCATCTGGATCATGCCGTCAGCCGCTGCCGGCTGTTTGTTTGCTTCACTCATGCTTGCTTCATTCATGGCGTGGCTCCTAACGCTTGTGGCCGGTGTCCAGCTTGCGCTCCAGATGTTGGGAGTAGCGGGACATACCAAAACAGAAAATCCAGAAAATCAGCGCGGCGAACACATAGCCTTCAGTGGCCATGCCCAGCCAAGCCGGATCGGAAGTGGCTTGCTTGATGCTGTTGAGCAGGTCGAACAGGCCGATGATGATCACCAGGCTGGTGTCCTTGAACAGCGCAATAAAGGTGTTGACGATGCCGGGGATCACCAGCTTCAGGGCTTGCGGCAGAATCACCAGGCCCATCATCCGCCAGTAGCCCAGGCCCATGGCCGCAGCGGCTTCGTACTGGCCCTTGGGAATCGCCTGCAAGCCACCACGCACCACTTCGGCGATATAGGCCGACTGGAACAGGATCACCCCGATCAACGCGCGCATCAGCTTGTCGAAGCTCAGCCCTTCGGGCAGGAACAGCGGCAGCATCACCGAGGACATAAACAGCACGGTGATCAACGGCACCCCGCGCCAGAACTCGATAAAGGTCACGCAGATCACGCGGATCGCCGGCATGTCCGAACGTCGTCCGAGCGCCAGCAGAATGCCCAGCGGCAAGGCACCGGCGATGCCGACAGCGGCAATCACCAGGGTCAGCATCAGGCCGCCCCATTGGCTGGTGGCTACGGTCGACAAGCCAAAGAAGCCACCGTGCAGCAGCCAATAGGCCAGCAGCGGGTAAACCAGCAGGAAGCCCAGGCCGTACATGGCCTTGCGTGTCATCATCGGCACGAACAGCGGTGCAGCACCGATGATCGCCAGCCACAGGGTCAGGTCAACACGCCAGCGCAGTTCGGTCGGGTAGAACCCGTACATGAATTGGCCAATGCGCTGCTGCACAAACACCCAGCAGGCCCCGCCACTGGTGCAGTCGGCACGGGTGGTACCGGTCCAGTCGGCATCGATAAACGCCCACTGGATCAGCGGCGGCAGCAGCAGCCAGATCAGGTAGGCGGCGAACAGCGTCAACAGGGTGTTGAACCAGCTGGAAAACAGGTTGGCGCGCAGCCAACCAACCACGCCGACGCTGAGCGCCGGTGGCGGTAGATCAGGTTTGAAAGTATGAGTTTGCATGGCTGCTCCTTACCGCTCGATCAGCGCAATGCGCTTGTTGTACCAGTTCATCAGCATGGAGATGCTGATACTGATCGCCAGGTACACGCTCATGGTGATGGCAATCACCTCGATCGCCTGGCCGGTCTGGTTGAGCACCGTGCCGGCAAACAGCGAGACCATATCCGGATAACCGATACCGGCCGCCAGCGAGGAGTTCTTCGCCAGGTTGAGGTATTGGCTGGTCAGCGGCGGAATGATCACGCGCAGGGCTTGCGGGATAATCACCAGACGCAACGTCTTACCAGCTGGTAGGCCCAGAGAGCGCGCCGCTTCGGTCTGTCCGTGGCTGACCGCCATGATCCCGGAGCGTACGTTCTCGGCGATAAAGGCCGCGGTGTAGATGGTCAACGCCAGGGTCAGCGCCATCAGCTCGGGAATCAGCACCCAGCCGCCCTTGAAGTTGAAACCGGTCAACTCCGGCACACTCCATTGCAACGGGTTGCCGCCCAGCAGAATCGCCAAACCAGGCAGGCCGATCAGCAACGGAATCGCCCCCAGCGATACCGGGAACAGCTGGCCGGTGGCCTCGAAGCGCGCCTTCGACCAGCGCGACAACAGCACCACGCCAATGATCGCCACGATCACCGCGCCAGCAAACAGACTGAAGCTGTCGGTGGCACTCGGCGCCGGCATGTACAAGCCGCGGCTATTGAGGAAGAACGTTTCACCCAGACCCAGGCTCTGCCGTGGCCCTGGTAATGCAAGCATCACCGCGAAGTACCAGAAGAAGATCTGCAGCAGCGGCGGGATGTTGCGGAAGGTCTCGATGTACACGGTGGCCAGCTTGCTGACCAGCCAGTTGGGCGACAGACGCGCCACACCCAGTACGAAGCCCAGCAAGGTCGCACAGACGATACCAATCACCGAGACCAGCAAGGTGTTGAGCAGGCCGACGAAGAAGACCCGGCCGTAGCTATGGCTTTCGTTGTAATCGATCAGATGCTGGGCAATGCCAAAACCGGCACTGTTATTAAGAAAGGAAAACCCGGAGGTGATCCCGCGTTTCTCAAGGTTGGTCTGGGTGTTGTCGAACAGGAACCAGCCGAGCGCCACGACGGCGATGACGGCAAGAATTTGAAATAGCCAGGCACGCACCTTGGGGTCGGTCCAAACCGATCCACCAGGGCGCGGGACATTTGCAGTGGTTTGCATAAGAGCCCTCTTGGAAGCCCCATGCCCGCATTAGCGGGCATGGGGTTCACATCAATCAGAACAATGCCAGCCACTCAGGACGAGTGACTGGCAGCGGACGGTCAGCGCACCGGCGGTGCGTACTGCAGACCACCTTTGTTCCACAGGGCGTTGAGGCCACGTTCGATCTTCAGCTCGCTGCCGGCACCGACGTTGCGCTCAAAGCTCTCACCGTAGTTACCCACTTGCTTGACGATCTGCACTGCCCAGTCTTTCGGCAGTTTCAGGTCTTTGCCGAATTCACCTTCAGCACCGAGCAGACGTGCTACGTCGGGGTTTTTGGTGGATTTGGCTTGTTCAACAACGTTAGCCGAAGTCACGCCCAGCTCTTCAGCATTGACCATTGCGTATTGCGACCAACGCACGATGTCGAACCACTCCTCGTCACCCTGGCGTACGACCGGGCCCAGTGGCTCTTTCGAGATCACTTCCGGCAATACCACGTAGGAATCCGGATTGGCCAGCTTGATACGCTGTGCGTAGAGCTGCGACTGGTCGGAAGTCAGCACGTCGCAACGGCCGGCTTCAACCGACTTGGCGCTCTCGTCGGAGGTGTCGTAGGTGATCGGGGTGTACTTCAGGCCGTTGGCGCGGAAGTAGTCGGAGAGGTTCAGCTCGGTGGTGGTACCGGCCTGGATGCAGACGGTTGCGCCGTCGAGTTCCTTGGCACTGGAAACACCGAGTTTCTTGTTCACCAGGAAGCCTTGACCGTCGTAGTAGTTAACGCCGGCAAAGTTCAGGCCCAGGCCGGCATCACGCGAGCTGGTCCAGGTGGTGTTACGCGAGAGGATGTCGACTTCGCCGGACTGCAGCGCGGTGAAGCGCTCCTTGGCGGTCAGTGGGCTGTACTTGACCTTGGTCGCATCGCCAAATACCGCGGCAGCAACAGCGCGGCATACGTCAACGTCGAGGCCCAGGTAGTTACCCTTCTCATCGGCGTAGGAGAAGCCAGGCAGACCATCACTGATACCGCACTGTACAAAACCTTTCTTCTGGATTGCGTCCAGAGTAGCGCCTGCTTGCGCGAAGCTGCTGACACCGAGAACAGCCGCGGTGGTCAGTACTGCCAATGTGGATTTCACCATCTTCATTAAAACCTCCAGTTGCTTTTGTTGTGTTTGGAGTCTCGGCCCTACCACCGTACCCTTATGGGGCTCGTTGACTGTGTTGGCAGCAACACAGTCAACCGGGGATCAGACCTTAGTGCGAGTCTAGTTGCCGATTGCTCCAGCGGCCATAAACTCTCACCCGCCCATTATTTGAATGGGCTAGAGACGGATAGCAAGTGACTTGTCGCGCAGCATGCAGCGCCTGGCGAACCTGTGAAACGCCGGCAAAGGCATTTCAGTCTGCACCGTGCCCGGTTATGTAGCAGTGTTACCACTACCAGGCCACGTCATCAGTCCCTAAGGTGTATAGCAAGGCCCGTACCAGCGCCGCGCTTTTAGCACCATACGGAGAGGTCAAGAGTAAAACTTGCAACCTGGCGACATGTTCTTTCCAGATTCGCCACCCCCTAAAATTTCACGCGCACTAAATCAGCGCGCACGCACCACCGCGGAGCCTCAGATGAGTGAACCCTTGATCCTTCAGCCCACACTTGCCGCTGACGCGTGCGTCATTTGGTTGCACGGCCTGGGTGCCGACCGTTACGACTTTATGCCGGTTGCCGAGATGCTGCAGAAACGCCTGCACAGCACCCGCTTCGTGCTGCCGCAAGCGCCGACCCAGGCGGTGACCATCAATGGCGGCTACGCCATGCCGAGCTGGTACGACATTCTGGCCATGAGCCCGGCGCGCGCCATAAACCGTGAGCAGCTGGAAGCCTCGGCGCAGCAGGTCATCGAATTGATCGAGGCGCAGCGCGACAGCGGCATTGATCCTGCGCGCATCGTTCTCGCCGGCTTTTCCCAGGGCGGCGCGGTGGTGCTGCACACCGCCTTCCTGCGCTGGCAGTTCGCCTTGGGCGGGGTAATCGCCCTGTCGACCTATGCGCCGACTTTCAGTGATGAAATCACTCTGGCAGATACAAAAAAACAACTGCCGGTCCTGTGTTTGCATGGCACATTCGACGACATCGTTCTGCCGGCCATGGGCCGCGCAGCCCATGACTACCTGATTGCCTCCGGCGTCAGCGTGCAATGGCGTGATTACTCGATGGGCCACGAAGTGGTGAATGAGGAAATCCGCGACATCGCCGACTGGCTGGAGCAACGGTTCAACCGTTAACTGTCTGCGAGCGAGAACACGCATGCCTGCCACTCCAGCAATCAAAAACCTGCGCGATATCCAGCTGATCGAACAAACGCCCCTGGCCGAACGCGACCTGCCGGCCAGCACCTTCGAGCTGATCAGCCGCACCGCAGCCCGGCAACCCGATGCACCGGCGCTGTCGTTTATCCTCCAGGGCACGGCGGACGAGACGGCCTACCGCCTCAGCTACCGCCAATTGCTGGGCAAGATCACCCAGACCGCCAACGCCTTCCACCGCCTGGGCCTGCGCCCGGGCAAGGCGGTGTCGTTCCTGCTGCCGAACCTGCCGCACACCCACTTCACCATCTGGGGTGGCGAAGCGGCCGGGATCGTCAATGCGATCAACCCGCTGCTCGATCCGGAACATATCGCCGAGCTGATCCACGCCTCGGACTCCGAGCTGCTGGTGACCCTGGCGCCCTTCCCCGGCACCGACCTGTGGGCCAAAGTCGAAGGCCTGCGCGAGCAACTGCCAAACCTCAAGGCGATCATCTGCGTGGACATGGCCAACCTGCTGCCGGAACCGCAGCGCGCGGCCATCAAGGCGCAACGCGGGCCCTTGCCGGATGGCGCGCTGGACTTCGACGAGCTGATCGCCAGCTGCCCGGATGATCATCTGGAAAGCGGCCGGGTGATCGCGCCCGACGATATCGCCAGCTACTTTCACACCGGCGGCACCACCGGCACGCCGAAACTCGCGCCGCACAGCCACGCCAATGAAGTGGCGATGGCCTACAGCATGAACCTGGTCACCGGCTTCGTCCCGGGCGATGTCACCCTCTGCGGCCTGCCGCTGTTCCACGTCAACGGCGTGATCGTTACCGGCCTCACCGCCTTTATCGGCGGTGCCGAAGTGCTGCTGGCCACGCCGCAGGGGTATCGCAACAGCGCGCTGATCGGCAATTTCTGGAAGATCATCGAACGGCACAAGGTCAGCTTCTTCAGCGGCGTACCGACCATCTATGCCGGCCTGCTGCAGGTGCCGAGCGAAGGCCATGACCTCAGCTCGCTGAAATACGCCCTGTGCGGTGCCGCACCAATGCCGGTGGAGCTGATCCGCCAGTTCGAAAGCAAAACCGGGCTGACCCTGATCGAAGGCTACGGCCTCACCGAAGGCACCTGCGGCAGCTGCGCCAACCCACCGGAAGGCGAACGCCGCCCCGGCTCGATCGGCCTGCCGATGCCCTATTGCGAAGTGGCAATCAAGGTGCTCGACGAGCAAGGCAACTATCTAAGGGAAGCCGCGCGCAATGAAATCGGCAACCTGTGCATCCGTGGTGCCACGGTGTTCAAGGGCTACCTGCAGAGCAGCAAGAATGCGGGCATCTGGACCGACGGCAACTGGTTCAACACCGGCGACCTGGGCCGCGTCGACGCCGACGGCTATATCTGGCTGACCGGGCGCAGCAAGGACCTGATCATCCGCGGTGGCCACAATATCGACCCGCAGATGATCGAAGAGGCGCTGCACAAACACCCCGCAGTGGCCATGGCTGCGGCTGTCGGCAAGCCCGACGAGAAAGCCGGCGAGCTGCCAGTGGTGTATGTGCAACTCAAGCCCGGTGCCCAGGTCAGCGAAGCCGAGCTGCTGGCGCATGCCGCCGAGCACATCCCGGAGCGCGCGGCGATCCCCAAGGATGCCTGGATCATCGACGCCATTCCGCTGACTGCCGTGGGCAAGACCTTCAAGCCGGCGCTGCGCTTCGATGCTATTGGCCGGGTCTATCAGGCCGCGCTGAATGAGCTCGATCAGCGCCTGCGCGTTGAAGTGCTCAGCGATGACCGGCTCGGCCAGGTGGCGCACATCCACCTGCCCGAGCCCGACAGCGCGCTGGCCGACGCCATTGCCCAGCGCCTGGCCGGCTTTGCCGTGCGTTTTCAGCTGCATCACCCGCTTTAAAGTCAGACCGCTGTCTGGCGCAAGGATCGCGCCAGAAATGTGACCAGGTGTTCAGATTCAAGACCGCCGGTCGGTCGATCCATGCTCAAGGATTGTCAGCCCCCAGCCAGCGGAATATGGTCAGGCCTGGTGTTCGCCTTTAAATGCAGGGAGCGTTAGCGATGCCCGACATTTCGAGTACACAGCTACAGCGGCCGGCGCAATGAAAAACGCCAAGTGGCAGGCCGACCTGCAGCAACTGCGCCATCTGCGACTGTTCAATAACGTCGCCGCCAGTAGCATCAGCCAACTGCTCAAGGAATTTCGCGCCTGTGACCTGGAGGCCGGCGAGGTCCTGCTGTCGCCCTTCAACCGCAACCAGTACCTCTACCTGCTGCTCAAGGGCCAACTCAAGGTCCACCTCGGCTCGCTCGACAGCCAGGCGGTCAGCACCTTGAAGGTCGGCGAGTGCGCCGGCGAAATCAGTTTTATCGACAACGAACACCCCTCCGCCTATGTAGTGGCGAGCGAGCCCAGCCATGTGCTGCGCCTGCACCGAGAATCGCTGTTCAAGCTGTTCCAGCAATCCCCCGAACTGATGCAGAACATGCTCGAGCTGCTCTGCGACCGTGTGCGCAAAGGCAACCGGATCATTCTCGACAGCGAGCAGACGGCTAATATCGACGCCCTCACCGGCTCTTACAACCGCCGTTGGCTAGAACATATCTTCGAGCGCGAAAGCACCCGCAGCGCCTTCAATGGCAAACCACTGTGCATGCTCATGCTCGATGTCGACCACTTCAAAGCCTACAACGACAAACACGGCCACCTGGCCGGCGACTATGCCCTGTGCCTGGTGGCCAACACCCTGCGCAACCAGCTGCGGCCCAAGGACAGCCTGACCCGTTTCGGCGGCGAAGAGTTCGTTATCCTGCTGCCGGAAATCGGCACCGAGGAAGCCCGCAACATTGGCGAACGGCTGCGCCTGGCACTGCACCACGTCAGTTCGTTCCACTCGCCGATTGGCGTATTGCCTGGGGTGACCGTATCCATCGGCCTGGCACAGATGCAACCCAAGGACAGCCTGCAAGGCCTGATCGCCCGCGCCGACAGCGCGCTCTACCAGGCCAAACAGCAAGGCCGCGACTGCCTCTGCGGTTAACCCGCAGTGCCGCACCCAGCCATCACATTTTTCCTTCGCACTTGCTAGAGTGCTGCGCATAACAACAACGCCCGGATGGCACCTTTATATGCGCAAAATTCTGATCACCCTGCTGATAATCCTGTTGATCGCTGCTGGCAGCGTGTTTGCCCTGCCCTCCTTGCTTGACCGCAAGATGAACAGCGTCGAATCCCCCGCCCCCTACCCCGCCAGCGAATCGGCCACACAGCTGCATCAACAGCTGTTTATCGCCGACCTGCATGATGACGTGCTGCTGTGGGAGCGCGATCTGCTCAAGCGCTACGATTTCGGCCACTCCGACCTGCCGCGCATGCTCGAAGGCCGCGTCGGCCTGCAGGTGTTCTCCACCGTGACCAAGACGCCGCGCGGCATCAACTATGAGCGCAACAGCGGCGAAACCGACAACATCACCCTGCTGGCCATGGCCCAGCGCTGGCCACGCCCCACCTGGAACAGCCTGTTGCAGCGCGCGCTCTACCAGGCGCAGAAGCTCAATGAGGCCAGCGCCAACAGCGACGGCCGCCTGGTAATGATCAAGACCCGTGGCGACCTGGCCAGCTTTGTCAGCGCCTGGCAGCAAGACCCGCAGCGCGTCGCGGCGATCCTCGCCACCGAAGGCTTGCACCCCCTCGAAGGCCAGCTAGCCAACGTCGACCGCCTGTACGACGCCGGCTTTCGCATCACCGGCCTGACCCACTTCTTCGATAACGAAGTCGGCGGTTCAGCTCACGGCCTGGAAAAAGGCGGCCTGACCCCACTGGGGCGGCAGGTGGTCGAACGCCTGCAGGAGAAGGCCATGTTGATCGATCTGGCCCACGCCTCGCGCCCGCTGCTCGACGACGTGCTGGCCATTGCCACGCGCCCGGTGCTGGTCTCGCATACCGGCGTCGAAGGCACCTGCCGCGGCACGCGCAACCTCAGCGACAAGCACCTGCAAGGCATCGCGGCCACTGGCGGGGTGATCGGCATCGGCTACTGGGAGACGGCGGTATGCGCCACCTCGGTGGAGGCCATAGTCAAAGCAATCCGCTACACCGCCGACAAGGTTGGCGTGCAGCATGTGGCGCTAGGCTCGGATTTCAACGGCACCATCCACGCGCCATTTGACGTCACCGGCCTGCCACAATTGACCGAAGGCCTGCTCAAAGCCGGCTTCAGCCGCGACGAAATTGCCGCCATCATGGGTGGCAATGTGCAGCGTCTGCTGCTTGCCAGCCTCCCCGAAAATTGAGTAAAACCGCCCAATCGCCGCGATCCGGCGTGGCACTTCGCCGCGCCGGCTTCTTGCTTTACACTGGCGGCCGTTCACTCCTTAACCAATTGATGAGATGACCGTGCTCAAAGCACTCAAGAAAATGTTCGGCAAAGCCGAGGGCGAACAGCCCAGCCCAGCAAGCCCGTCTACAGCGCTCAACACACCTCGCCCCCAGCAGGACGAGCGCACTGCACAACGCAGCCACAACGCCAAGCCGAAGCCGCCCGTTGCCGAAGCGGCGGAGAAGCCGGCGCAGAATCCTGAAAAACCGGCGAAGCCACGCCGCGAACGCCCCGTCAAACCCATCGACACCTGGAAACTGGAAGACTTTGCCGTAGCACCGGCCGAGGGCAAGACCCGTTTTCACGACTTCAAACTCGCCCCTGAGCTGATGCACGCCATCCATGACCTGGGGTTCCCTTATTGCACGCCGATCCAGGCGCAGGTGCTGGGCTTTACCCTCAGCGGCCGCGACGCCATCGGCCGGGCGCAGACCGGCACGGGCAAGACTGCGGCGTTTCTGATCTCGATCATCACCCAGCTGCTGCAAACCCCACCGCCTAAAGAGCGCTATATGGGCGAGCCGCGGGCGCTGATCATCGCGCCGACCCGCGAGCTGGTGGTGCAGATCGCCAAGGACGCCGCCGACCTGACCAAGTACACCGGCCTCAACGTCATGCAATTTGTCGGCGGCATGGACTTCGACAAGCAGCTCAAGCAGCTCGAATCGCGCTTCTGCGACATCCTGGTGGCCACCCCGGGCCGCCTGCTGGACTTCAACCAGCGCGGCGAAGTGCACCTGGACATGGTCGAGGTGATGGTGCTGGACGAAGCCGACCGCATGCTCGACATGGGCTTTATCCCCCAGGTGCGGCAGATCATCCGGCAGACCCCGATGAAGGGCGAACGCCAGACCCTGCTGTTCTCCGCCACTTTCACCGAAGACGTGATGAACCTGGCCAAGCAATGGACCACGGAGCCGGCGATCGTCGAGATCGAGCCGGAAAACGTCGCCAGCGATACGGTCGAACAGCACGTCTATGCCGTGGCCGGCAGCGACAAGTACAAGCTGCTGTACAACCTGATCACCCAGAACGACTGGATCCGCGTGATGGTCTTCGCCAACCGCAAGGATGAAGTGCGGCGCATCGAGGAACGCCTGACCCGCGACGGCATCAGCGCCGTGCAGATGTCCGGCGACGTGCCGCAGCACAAGCGCATCCGCGCCCTGGAAGGCTTCCGCGAAGGCAAGATCCGCGTAATGGTCGCCACCGATGTGGCCGGCCGCGGTATCCATGTCGATGCGATCAGCCACGTGATCAACTTTACCCTGCCGGAAACCCCGGACGACTACGTGCACCGCATCGGACGCACCGGCCGTGCCGGCAGCAGCGGTACGTCGATCAGCTTTGCCGGCGAAGACGACGCCTACGCCCTGCCGGCCATCGAAGCACTGCTGGGCCGCAAGATCGCCTGCGAAATGCCACCAGACGAGCTGCTCAAACCGGTACCGCGCAAGCACTGATCCATGTGCAACTAAAAAAGGCGAAGCCCTGCGGCTTCGCCTTTTCTGTTTTCAGCGCCCTATACAGCAGCAATCAGGGCGCAAATAACTCCAGCTGCTCATGTTTACCGCGCAAGTCATGCAAGCGCACACCAACACCGAGCAGACGCACCGCCTTGTTGCCACGGGCAAAGGCGGCGCTCAGCAGCCGCGTATAGCTGTCCAGATCACGCCGCGCGCCGGCTTGCTCCAAGGTGGTCTGGCTGAAGTCGTGGAATTTGATCTTGACGAAGGGCTTGTCCGGCCGATAACTGGAGTCCAGCCGCGCCATGCGGATGGTCAGTTGCTCCAGCAGCACGGGCAACTGTTCCAGGCACGCGGCCAGGTCCGGCAGATCCTTGTCGAAGGTGTTTTCCACGCTGACCGACTGCCTTCGGCTGTCGTTATGCACCGCTCGCTCGTCAATGCCGCGCGCCAGCCCCCATAAGCGCTCGCCAAAACTGCCAAACTCCCGCGCCAGCGCCAGCTTGTTCCACTCACGCAGGTCGCTGCAGGTGCGAATGCCCAAGCGCCCCAGCTTGTCGGCCGTGACCTTGCCCACGCCGTGCAGCTTGCCGACCGGCAGGGCCGCGACAAAATCCTCGACCTGATCTGGGGTAATCACAAACAGGCCATTGGGCTTCTTCCAGTCACTGGCGATCTTGGCCAGAAACTTGTTCGGTGCCACGCCCGCCGACACGGTGATATGCAGCTCCTGCGACACCCGCCGGCGAATATCCTGGGCGATGCGCGTGGCGCTGCCGGCAAAGTGCGGGCTGTCCGTTACATCCAGATAGGCCTCGTCCAGCGACAAGGGCTCGATCAGTTCGGTGTAATCACGAAAGATCGCCTGAATCTCCCGCGACACCGCCTTGTAGGCCTCCATCCGCGGCTTGACGATCACCAGGTCCGGGCACAACTTCAGCGCCTGCCCCGAGGCCATCGCCGAGCGCACCCCATAACTGCGCGCCTCGTAGTTGCAGGTGGCAATCACCCCACGCCGGTCCGCCGCGCCGCCAACCGCCAGCGGCTTACTGGCCAGGCTCGGATCGTCACGCATCTCGATAGCGGCGTAAAAACAGTCGCAATCCACGTGAATGATTTTTCGCTGGGTCATGCTTGCAACGTGCACCTGCACCTTAGTTGGCGGATTAACCGGTAAAAAGCCGCAGCCTGGCGTTCGACGGGCCCGGACTCTAGCCCAACAGCAGGGCACAGGCTATGCCAAATGCCGCTGCACAGGCACGCCAAACGCTCTGACGCAGCCATCAAGCGATGCTAAGCAGCTGAATAAAAACAACTTCCCCTATCTTTAGGTTGACAAGCAGCATTTAAACGCTAGAATTGCGGCCGCGGGATGGAGCAGTCTGGTAGCTCGTCGGGCTCATAACCCGAAGGTCGTAGGTTCAAATCCTGCTCCCGCAACCAGATACTCAAAAAAGGCCACTCAATCGAGTGGCCTTTTTTGTTTCTACCATCCATCGATGGCCACCCCTCGGGGCCGTCGTTGCGCGAGGTCAAAAATCGCCCCAGCGATTTTTTGTTTCTCCCCACCTCATCATTTAAGTTATTGATTAAGCAGCAACAATCAATTGACAAAAGACCATTTCTGTATAGAATGGCCGGCGCGGGATGGAGCAGTCTGGTAGCTCGTCGGGCTCATAACCCGAAGGTCGTAGGTTCAAATCCTGCTCCCGCAACCAGATACTCAGAAAAGGCCACTCAATCGAGTGGCCTTTTTTGTTTCTACCATCCACCCCCACCTAAGCAATTGATTAAAAAGCACTATTAGGTTGACAGCGAGCAATATCCGAGTAGAATTTGCGGCGCGGGATGGAGCAGTCTGGTAGCTCGTCGGGCTCATAACCCGAAGGTCGTAGGTTCAAATCCTGCTCCCGCAACCAGATACTCAAAAAGGCCACTCAGTCGAGTGGCCTTTTTGTTTGTGCGCCATTTAAGTGATCCGGCTCAGCAAGGCTTAAGTTTCCCCCGCCTAAACTGCAGCAGTTGACCACTACAGCCCTGGAGTCTGAACCCGCCATGTCCTGGAAAAATACCGAATCGCGCTACGGCAGCCTGTCGATCGCCCTGCACTGGCTGATGCTGGTCCTGATCGCCGGGGTGTATGCCTGCATCGAACTTAAAGGCAACTTCCCCAAGGGCAGCGACACGCGCGAGCTGCTCAAGCAGTGGCACTTTATGCTCGGCCTCGCGGTATTCGCCCTGGTCTGGCTGCGCCTGCTGGCTCGCGTGGTTGCGCCGACACCCGCCATCCAACCCAGCCTGCCCGCCTGGCAAGCCCTACCCGCCAAATTGATGCACCTGGCGCTATACGCCTTGATGATCGGTGCGCCCCTGGCCGGCTGGCTGATTCTCAGCGCCGCCGGCAAACCCATCCCCTTCTTCGGCCTGGAGCTGCCACCACTGGTCGGCAAGAACCCGGATCTGGCCGGCACTATAAAGGAATGGCATGAACTGGCCGGCAGCGCCGGATATTGGCTGATCGGCCTGCACGCCGTCGCCGGGCTGCTCCACCATTTTGTCGTACGCGACAACACCCTGACGCGCATCCTGCCAGGCAAGCAGCCCTGAGCCCGACAGGTAAACAGCGTCAGTCCATCAAGGCGACGCTCAGCGCTGGTCAATTGCCAGCGTCGCCGCTAGAATTGCGCACTTTTTGATCAGAGGCGCGCCAAGCGCCCAGCATCCATCCGTACACGCCTGAGGTTAACGCCATGTCCACCGCCACGCCAAAAGTCGGCTTCGTTTCACTGGGTTGCCCCAAAGCACTGGTGGACTCCGAACGCATCCTGACCCAACTGCGCATGGAAGGTTATGAAGTGGTGTCCACCTACCAGGACGCTGACGTGGTAGTGGTCAACACCTGTGGCTTTATCGACAGTGCCAAGGCCGAGTCGCTGGAAGTGATAGGGGAAGCTCTGGCAGAAAACGGCAAGGTGATCGTCACCGGCTGTATGGGCGTGGAAGAAGGCGCAATCCGCAACGTGCACCCCAGCGTGCTTTCGGTAACCGGCCCGCAACAGTACGAGCAAGTGCTCAACGCCGTTCACGAAGTAGTTCCGCCACGCCAGGACCATAACCCACTGATCGACCTGGTACCGCCACAAGGCATCAAGCTGACGCCGCGCCACTACGCCTACCTGAAGATTTCCGAAGGCTGCAACCACAGCTGCAGCTTCTGCATCATCCCCTCGATGCGCGGCAAGCTGGTCAGCCGCCCAGTCGGTGAAGTGCTCAGCGAAGCCGAACGCCTGGTCAAAGCTGGCGTGAAAGAGCTGCTGGTGATCTCCCAGGACACCAGCGCCTACGGTGTCGACATGAAGTACAAGACCGACTTCTGGAACGGCCAGCCGGTGAAAACCCGCATGACCGAGCTGTGCGAGGCGCTTTCCAGCCTTGGCGTATGGGTGCGTCTGCACTACGTCTACCCTTACCCGCACGTCGACGAGCTGATCCCGCTGATGGCCTCCGGCAAGATCCTGCCGTACCTCGACATCCCCTTCCAGCACGCCAGCCCGAAAGTGCTGAAAGCCATGAAGCGCCCAGCCTTCGAAGACAAGACCCTGGCGCGCATCAAGAACTGGCGCGAGATCTGCCCGGAACTGACCATCCGCTCGACCTTTATCGTCGGCTTCCCCGGCGAGACCGAAGAAGACTTCCAGTACCTGCTCAACTGGCTGACCGAAGCCCAACTCGACCGCGTTGGCTGCTTCCAGTACTCCCCGGTTGAAGGCGCGCCGGCCAACCTGCTGGACGCAGAAATAGTCCCCGATGACATCAAGCAGGACCGCTGGGACCGCTTTATGGCCCACCAACAGGCCATCAGCACCGCCCGCCTGCAACTGAAGATTGGCAAAGAAATGGACGTGCTGATCGATGAAGTCGACGACCAGGGCGCAGTCGCCCGCTGCTACGCCGACGCCCCGGAAATCGACGGCAGCGTGTTTATCGCCAACACCAACGTCAATCCAGGCGACAAGGTGCGCGTGCGCATCGTCGACGCGGATGAATACGACCTGTGGGCCGAGCTGATCTAAAGCCCTCGACGTAGATTGCCGCCCAATAAGAAGCCCTGCAGATGCAGGGCTTCTTTATGCACGATCCAATGGGCTCAGTACACCAAAGCCACCGCGATTGAGCACGTGGGTGTAAATCATGGTCGTCTTCACATCCGCATGGCCCAGCAACTCCTGCACGGTGCGAATATCCTGACCGCCCTCCAGCAGGTGAGTGGCGAAGGAATGACGCAAAGTATGCGGCGTTGCGGGCTTGATCACACCCGCACCACGAACCGCCTCACGCATCGCCCGCTGAATAGTTTTTTCATGCACGTGATGACGAAAAATCCCCCTTGAGCGCGGGTCAACAGATCGGTTACCCGACGGAAACACAAACTGCCAAGCCCAGTCAGCCGCCGCATTGGGATACTTGCGCGCCAGCGCAAACGGCAGATTGGCCAACCCAAAGCCCTCAGCCAGATCCTGCTGGTGCAAGGCTGCCACCTTCTGTAGATGCTCATGCAAGGGCGCAACCAGCGTACGGGGCAACATGGTTACCCGATCCTTCTGCCCCTTGCCGTCACGCACCAGAATCTCACCGCGGGCAAACTCAACATCCTTGACCCGCAAGCGCAATGCTTCCAGCAGGCGTAGGCCGGAACCATACAGCAGGGTCGCCACCATCCACTTAACCCCGGATAACTGCGCCAGAACTCTGGTCACCTCATCCCGCGTCAGCACCACAGGCAGATGCTTGGGCTTTTTGGCCCTGACAATCCCGTCCAACCAGGGCAACTCGACCTTCAACACCTCCTTATAAAGAAACAACAGCGCCGCCAACGCCTGATTCTGCGTCGCCCCTGCCACATTGCGCTTGACTGCCAAATGAGTAAGAAACGCCTCGATCTCGGCCGCACCCATTTCAAGCGGATGACGGTACTGATGAAAGCGGATATAACGCTTTACCCACTCGGTATAGACAGTCTCTGTGCGAATGGAATAGTTTCTGACGCGAATCTGCTGCCGCACCTGATCCAGCAGCTTGGGCTTGCCGTCATCCATGTCGTGTTGCTCCCTGATTACTGTCGCGTTTCTTCCTGAAAATTTCAGAGTAGGCAAGGAACTGAAGAGCAACAAGGCGCGTTATGCGACACGAAAAAGCGACATCGCATGTCGCACAATTAATAGTTAGGCGGCAAAGCAAAGATCGGGAAACACGGAAGTTATGCATTCAAATAACAATGTACGGACTCCACCTGCAAGCTCGCAGCGGCCATACAAATCCGGCCCGAAACACTCGCATCCGATAACCCAAATACTCACATCAGCAACAGGCCAATCAGCACGCGCCCGCCTCCATCTTCAAGCTCTTCTACCTGAAGGTCTGCACGCGTATGCTCCAAGCCACAAATCCAGCAGCACCGAACAATCATGTTCTGTTTCCGGCGTTGCACCGTGGCAAGGCCTAACAACTGGTTCAAATCGTTCGCTGCGCTCACTTGGACGGGCTAAAGCCCGCCCCTTAACCAAACGTTAGAGAAATAAGAGAAAGTTCTATGCGCGACAAATTGAAGCTAAATGAAGGCGACACGCTTATTCAAGAGAGCCATCGGTCTAAAGGGCCTTTGGCAGAGACAGATATCTACACATACTCCATCGTTAACGCTCAAGGAGAAAAGGTCGGCTCGGTTGAGCATGTTGATCACACCTCCATTAAAGGCTTTAACCGCTCTCAATCGGTAGAGCAGCGAGATGTCTCAGGAAGTTTGGTCGTTGACGTTAGGTGGTAGCTTATTCCTCTAACTAGTGGTTCAAATCGCTCGCTGCGCTCACTGGGACCGGCTAAAGCCGGCCCCTTAACCAAACGTTAGGCCACTCCGTAAAACGTTTCTTTTTTTGCTTTGTAATAATTTCACTATTGCTCGTAATTTCAAATTTTATGCTGCACTGCTCCACCGAGTTGCCTGGAATCGCCATTTATCCAGCACTCAATTGTTGCTACAAGCTCAAGGTGTCGCTACAAGCTTTGTAAATTTGTGCTGTTGTATCTTTTTAAAATTCAATTGCTTTGCTGGCACAAATCAACAATTTATCGCCAGCGCTCGAATCACGTTCAGCGCTGGCTTACAAAATGCCGGAGGCTCGGCTTTTGTTTCGCATTGGCTTCAAAAGTGGTGGCTTTCGTTTCGCGTTCACTTCAGGTACAAAATTATGCAAACACACAAAAATGCACGCGGTTCCGAAAGCCTAACAAGGCGCTCAAATCGTTCGCTTCGCTCACTGGGACTGGCTAAAGCCAGCCCCTTAGCTTAATCGTTAGGCAAACAAAAAATAAACCGGAGGTGCCCATGGATTACGAAATAATAATATCAATACTCGCAGCCCTATCCGGGATAACCAGCTTGATTATCGGAATCAAAAAGACAAAATCCGAAACAGAGTCAAATAGCTACAAACACTTAATATCTGAGCTAGAGAAAAACGAAGTCCAGCTTAAAGAGGCGTTATCCGAAGAAGAGTTCAACAAGATAATTTCCACCTTAAGTGAAATAGAAACAAGTGAAAACAAAATCAACCTGCACAATAAACAAAGCGGAAGCATTACAAAAAACTTTCTCGTCTACATAGTCCCGGGAATTGTCGCGCTCGGCCTAGTTGGGCTATATATATTTTTACGGTTCTCAAATGCCAGCAACCCTGAATATGTGCTTCCAGAGGATCTCAGCACACTAATGACCGTGGTTGTTGGTTATCTTTTCGGCGCAGGGGCTGCCAGCGTATGAGCTTAAGTCGCCTAACAAGGCGCTCAAATCGCTCACTTCGTTCGCTGGGACCGGCTAAAGCCGGCCCCTTAGCTTAATCGTTAGGCCACAAATAGAAACCGTGGGTCATCCACACAGCCCCTATCTCACAAGGAATATCTAATGGACATAAGTGAACTCTTAAATAAAATTCACCCGAAAGATAATGAAGGAAATCAAACTAATGCTAATAAGGGCTCGACTGGCACAAACCTGCAATATGACCAAGCGCAAGGGAATCGTGGGAAACAACTTAATCCAAACCAAAATAAAGTAAGTCCAGACACCGACGACATGGATGAGGGCGATGTTTTTTGGCACGACAACAGTGATTAGTTAATCAGTGAAAGCCTAACAACTGGTTCAAACCATTCGCTTCGCTCACTGGGACGGGCTAAAGCCCGCCCCTTAACCAAACGTTAGGCGGCAAAGCAAAGCAGGTGGAATATGGAAGTTCTGCAACCAAATAACATATGGCGCATTCAACCTGGTACTTCGCGGCGGCCGTACAAATCCGTACCGAAATACACGCATTCGTTAACCACATTATTCACATCACCACCTGCCAAAGCGGCACGCGGCTGTCGCATCTTCAAGCTCTTTTTCCTGACAGTCCGCACGCGTATGCTTCAAGCCAAATGTCCAACAACGTCGAG
>NZ_JBASFM010000019.1:0-141863 GCF_049653025.1 Pseudomonas sp.
CGCCGATGGTAGTGTGGGGTTTCCCCATGTGAGAGTAGGTCATCGTCAAGCACCTATACCAAAACCCCCGATCAGGAAACTGGTCGGGGGTTTTACTTTGTGCCGCGAAAAACAAACCCCGCACAGATGAGCCTTTGATAGGCAACTAAAGAACGCGTGGCTATCATGCATAGGTGCGCTTATAGCAGAGTCCTTCGAAATGGCCGGTCCACCACGAACATCCTCAGAGTCATTATCCTCACTTGAGATTGAGCAGCTGATCGCCTGTCACGAATGTGATTTGCTGATGCGCAAGCCATCGGCCGGGGCTGGCGAGCGAGTGGAATGCCCGCGCTGCGGTTATGAGCTCTATACCCATCGGCATCAGGTGGTGCGCCGTAGCCTGGCGTTGGTCATAGCCGCCTTACTGCTTTATGTCCCCGCGAATTTCTTGCCGATCATGCAGCTCAATCTGCTCGGTCAGGGCAGCAAGGATACGGTCTGGAGCGGCGTGCTAGGGCTCTACGACAGCGGTATGCAAGGCATCGCCGTGGTGGTGTTTCTCTGCAGCATGGCCGTGCCGTTACTCAAGCTGCTTTGTCAGCTGGCGGTGCTGCTGACGATCCGCTTTGACATTGGCCGTAGCTATGGCCTGCTGCTCTATCGGATTTATCAGCATCTGCGCGAGTGGGGAATGCTTGAGGTGTACTTGATGGGCATCCTGGTGGCGATCGTTAAGTTGATCGAGCTGGCGGATCTCAGTCTGGGTATTGGTTTGTTGTGTTTTATTGCGTTGCTTTTGGTGCAGGTTTGGTTGGAGGTGACGATGTCGCCTCATCAAATATGGGAAGCACTGTCAGGGGAGGGCGTGCATGCGGGCGATTGATGCGGGATTGCTGATTTGCCATGAGTGCCACCAACTCAATGCGCAGCAAATGGATGCCGGGAAGCAGTTCTGCACGCGTTGTGGTGGTCATCTGCATGACCGTCGACCGAACAGCTTGGTGCGCACTTGGGCGCTGTTGCTGACGGCGGCAATTCTGTACATCCCGGCGAATATGCTGCCGATCATGACGGTCAACTCCCTGGGCAAGGGGCAGTCCGACACCATCATGTCGGGCGTTATCGAGTTGGTGAACTACGGAATGCTGCCGATTGCCATTGTGGTATTCGTCGCCAGTATCCTGGTGCCGACCTTCAAGCTGATCGGTATTACCTTGCTGTTGTATTCGGTGCAGCGGCATCAACCGATGTCGGCGCGCCAGCGCATTCTGATGTACCGCTTTATTGAATGGATTGGGCGTTGGTCGATGCTCGATATCTTCGTCATTGCGATTCTGGTGGCTGTGGTCAACTTCGGTAGCTTGGCGAGTATTGAGCCAGGCTATGGAGCGACGGCATTTGCCAGTGTGGTGGTGCTGACGATGTTGGCGGCTTTGACCTTCGACCCGCGCTTGATTTGGGATAACACGGAACCGGATAACGACCATGAATGATTTGCCGATGGCCAAAACGCGTCCAGCTTCAAACTGGTCTGCTATCTGGGTGCTGCCGCTGATTGCCTTGTTGATCGGCGGCTGGTTGGGCTGGCGTGCCTACAACGATGCCGGGATTGTTATTGAAGTGAACTTCGCCAGTGGTGAAGGGCTCCAGGCGGGGAAGACGGAGGTGATCTTCAAGGGCATGCCGATCGGCAAGGTCACTGCTCTGGAGCTGGATGAGACGGGCTCGAAGCGTGGTGTGCGCGCTACCATCGAGATGGATAAGCGGGTCGCGCCGCACCTGCTCAGTAATACCCGTTTCTGGCTGGTCAAGCCCAGCGTGTCACTGGCTGGTATTACCGGGCTGGAGACATTGGTTTCTGGCAACTACATCAGTGCCAGCCCAGGCGATGGTGAGCCGACGCTGAAGTTCACGGCACTGACCGAGCCACCGCCGATGGCTGATGACACTCCGGGCCTGCACCTGACGCTCAAGGCCGAGCGTCTGGGCTCGTTGAACCGTGACAGTCCGGTGTTCTACAAGCAGATTCAGGTTGGCCGGGTAAAAAGTTATGCCCTGATGGAGGGGCAGAACCAGATTGAGGTCAAGGTGTTCATTCAGCCTGAGTTTGCCTCTCTGGTGCGCAAGCACACGCGTTTCTGGAATGCCAGCGGCGTGTCGATTGATGCCGGCCTGTCGGGGGTCAAGGTGCGTACCGAGTCGCTGGCCAGCATTGTTGCGGGGGGCATTGCGTTTGCCACCCCGGAGCACCGCCAAGACAGCCCTCCGACTGACCCGAGCTTGCCGTTCCGTTTATATGAAGATTTTGATGCGGCGCAAGCCGGTATCCGGATAACGCTGCAGTTGCAGGACTTCGAGGGGCTTGAGCCTGGCCGTACCCCGGTGATGTACAAGGGGATTCAGGTCGGACAGATGAAAACCTTCAAGGTCAGCGAGGATTTGAGCAGTGCCCGTATCGAGCTGATGCTGGATCCGCGTACCGAGGATTATCTGGTCGAGGGTACTGATTTCTGGATGGTCAAACCATCGATCTCCCTGGCCGGAATTACCGGTTTGGAGGCATTGGTCAAAGGCAATTACATTGCGCTTCGGCCTGGCGATAAGGGTAATGCCCCACTGCGTGACTTTGTTGCCAGGGCCAAGGCACCTCCGCTTGACCTCGGCGCTCCGGGTTTGCATCTGGTGTTGTTCAGCGATGCGCGCGGCTCGCTTGAGGTGGGTAGCCCGGTGCTGTTCCGTCAGGTCAAAGTGGGTTCGGTGCAGAGCTTCCAGCTGTCGCGCGATGATAAGCAGGTGGCTTTTGGTGTGCATATCGATCCTGAGTACGTCCATCTGGTGAACAGCAGCACGCGCTTCTGGAATGCCAGTGGCGTTACCTTCAAGGGTGGCTTGTCGGGTGTCGAGGTGAAGAGCGAGTCGCTGCAGACCTTGCTGTCGGGTGGTATCGCCTTTGAAACACCAAATCCCAATGCGCCCAAAGGCAGTAAGCGGGTCGAGCGCTTTACCCTCTATGGCAGCCAGGAAGTGGCCCTGCAGAAAGGTGTGGAGCTGACCATTCGCGTGCCCAGCGGCGATGGTTTGAGTCCGGGCACGGCGATTCGCTACAAGGGCCTGGATGTTGGCAAGATCGAAAACATCGAGCTGACGGATGATCTGCAAGCCGTGATCCTGCATGCCCGGGTGACCCAGGCTACTCAGCAGATCGCCCGGGTTGGCACGCAGTTCTGGGTGGTCAAGCCGGAGGTCAGCCTGACCCGTGCGGCCAACCTGGAGACCCTGGTCAGTGGCCAGTATCTGGATGTGCGGCCTTCGAGTAAGCCGGGGGCCGTACAACTCAGCTTTACCGCCAGCGAGTCGCCGCCCAAGGTCAATGTCAGCGAGCAAGGTTTGCGCCTGGTGTTGAGTGCAGCGCGGCGTGGCTCGATCAAGCCCGGCGTAGTGGTCAGTTACCGAGAAGTACCGGTGGGCAAGGTCACCGATTTCGAGCTCGGGCCTACCTCTGATCGCGTATTGATCCATATCCTGATCGAGCCTCGGTATGCCCCGCTGATACGTACGGGCAGCCGCTTCTGGAATGCCAGTGGCATCGGTGTGGATGCCGGGCTGTTCAGCGGGGTGAAGGTGCGTACCGAGTCGCTGGAGGCCTTGCTGGAAGGCGGCATCGCCTTCGCTTCACCGGACAACCCGCAGATGGGCGGGCCGGCGCAGCCGGGGCAGACCTTCGCCTTGTATGACGAGGTGAAGGAAGAGTGGTTGCACTGGGCGCCGAAGATCGCGCTGGAGAAATAACCAACAAGGGCCGCAATTGCGGCCCTTGTGCTTTGTGGCTGGGGTGATGCCAGCCTTAGGCGGGCTCTGCCGCTGCGGTTGTGGTTTCAGTCCTGCTCTTGGCACTGTCGCGGCGCTGGATATATTTCCAATCCGCTTCATCGATATAGATGCCATTCGGCCCGCTGCCACCTTCCAGGTCGATGGCTACATGGGCCGAGACCTGCGGCTTCACCGAGGCCAGGATCGGCACGAAGCCCAGCTGCAGGCTGGTTTCGATCAGCGCCTGCTGGTTCTTCTCGTCGATATCCGCCGCCTCGTCCAGGTAGTAGGGCAGGCGCACCTTGCCGGCCTGGTCGCGGTCCATCAGGTGCAGCAACAGGTACATATTGGTCAGCGCCTTGATGGTCATGGTGGTGCCGTTGGAGGCCGCGCCATCGATGTCGGTGTGGATCACCGGTTGGCCGTGCACCTTGGTGATCTCGAAGGCCAGTTCGAACAAGTCCTTCAATCCCAGCTGGTTGTGGTTGGCCGCCACCAGGCGTGCCAGGTACTCCTTGGCTTCCTCGTTCTTGCTGTCCTGCTCACCGCTCTGCTGCAGGTCGAACACCGACAGGGTTTCGCCTTCCTCGTACTGGCCGGCGCTGTGGATGATCTGATCAATATGCTTGAGCGCGTCCTTGTTCGGCGCGAGAACGATGCGGAAGCTCTCCAGGTTGGACACCTGGCGCTTGTTGATCTCGCGGTTGAACAGCGCCAACTGGTGTTCCAGGTTGTCGTAGTCGCTGCGGATATTGCGCAGGGTGCGAGCGATGTCGGTGACCGCCGCACGGCGCGCCTTGGCCAGGGTGATGGCTTCGTCCTGGCGGTGCGCGTAGGCGTTGACCAGCAGGTGCAGGCGGCGCTCGACATCATCTTCGCTGTCGAACTTGGCCACGCCTTTCAGGCGCACCTGGGCGTACAGCGCCTCGATCTGCCCGTCGATGCGTTGCAGGCCTTGCCAGGCATCCTGATAGTCATTGAGCAGCGGCAACAGGTTGTCCAGCGAGTCGTCGACTGGGTCGGTAAACGGCGTGCCAAACGGCAGGTCGGCCGGCAGCAGTTGCCGGCGACGCAGGGCGTCTTCCAGGGTGCGCTGTTTGGCTTCCAGATCGGCCAGTTGCCGGCCGACCAGTTGCAGCTTGGCGGAGAGTTGCTGCACGCGCTCGGTAAAGGCATCGGAGGCACGCTTGAGTTCATCCTGGGCGGCTTCCAGCTGTGCCAGCTGCTCCAGTTTGTCGCTCTCTTCCACGGCCAGGGTCTGGCTGCGGCGGAAATCTTCCAGGGCCTTCTGCGCATCCAGTACGGCCTGGTACAACTGCTCTGCCTGGGCTTTGCTCGCGGCGCGGTCGGAAGCCACGCTCTGCTGGGTTTTCAGCTGTTTGTATTCGCGGTCGAGGCGGTCCTTCTGGTCACGCAGCGCGGCGCGGTCGGCCAGGGCCTGCAGGGCCGGCGGCTCGATATGGCTGAGGTCGATGGTCAGCCCCGGCACCTCGAAGTGTTCGCCCTTGAATCCATCGAGAATGGCCTCCAGGGATTTGACCCAGGCATCGCCCTCGGCGACCTGAATGCCTTTTTCACCCAATGGTAGGCTGAACAGCTGGCCGTTAAACAGGCGCATCAGGCGGTCGACATCGGCCTGGGAAAACTCCTCGCGCAGGCGCGAGTAGCTGTTGTTGTCGGCGTGTTCGAGCTGTTGCTTGACCGATTTCAGGCGTTTTTCCAGATCGCGCAGGCGCTCATCGAGGTCTTCGGCGGAGAACTGCCGCGACTGCGCCAGGGCACCGGCCAATTCATCGTGGGCGTCCTTGGCCGCGAGCAGTTGCGCTTCCAGCACGCGTACGTCATCGACCAGGGCAAAGCGATTCTTCAATACGGACAGCTCGCCGAGCCAGCGCTGAATCTCGCTGATCTGGCGCTCCATACGCATCAGTTCGGCGGTGCCGCCGCGTTGTTCCTGTTGCAGGCCATCCTGCTCGCCCTGGTAATGCTCGGCCTGGATCACCAGTTCCTCGCGGCGCGCGCCGGCGTAGTCCTGCCAGGTGCCGAGCAGCGAGTCGAGCAGCGGCGAGAGGCGATGCAGCTTGCCGCGCAGTTGTTCGCGCTGGGCCACGCCGGCGGCCAGTGCCTCGATCAGCGGGCCGGCGGTAACCAGCGCCTGGTAGTCCTGCTCCATGCGCCGCACATCGCGGAAGGCTTCTTCGGTGGCGGCGATATAGTCGACGCTGCCGGAGCGCAGGCTGTGCTCGAAGGCATCGAGGAACAGCTGCTTAAGCTTGGCCGCGGTGATCTCGCGCATATGCAGCAGGTTGATAAACAGCGCGCGGAAGGTCTTCAGGCTCTGCTCGCTGGTGGAGCGCAACGGAATCAGGGTCAGGTCCAGCGGAATGCTGGTATGCCCGCCGACCAGCAGGCGGCGCAGCTCTTCGGGTTTCAGCTCGTAGGCCTTGATGCCCTCGCGCTCCAGGTTGTTGAACAGCTCGCGCTGACGCAGGCAGGTGCCGTTCTTCTGGTAGTGCTCAAGATCCAGGGTGCCCTGGTAGGCGAAGAACTGGTGGCCGAAGCCGCCGCCCGGGCCGCGCCCGGCTACGCCAATTACATGCGGGCCGTGGGGCAGGGCGACTTCGACGAGGATATAGCTGGTGTCGCTGGCGAAGTAGAACTTGCGCGACTGCTCCAGGCTGTACTTGCCGAAGCTCATATCCGACATGCGCGCCAGGATCGGGAACTGCAGGGCGTTGATCGAGGCGGATTTACCGAGGTTGTTGGCCCCGTAGACCGACAGCGGGTTCTCCAACGGGAACAGGCCGAGGCTGTAGCCGGCGGTATTCAATAGGGCGAAGCGGCGGATGCCGTAGCGTTCCTGGCTCATACGTCCATCTCCTGGGCGTCGCGTTCTTCGGCCATGGCGCGGGCCAGGGCGTCTTCTTCGGATTCGTCGGTGTCCGTTTCGGCGAGGCTGATGATTTCGTCTTCGGCCTCATCGTTGAGCAGTACCGGTGTCGGCAGCGGCAGGGCGCTGTGCAGCGTGGCGGCCAGATCGCGGTCCTGTTGCACGGAGAGGCACACATCGAGGAAGCGGTGCATCGGCGCGAGGAAGCGGTAGATGCCGTTGTCCTCGCTGGCAAAACCCAGCTGGGTCAGGCGGCGCATAACCTTTTCTTCCAGCTCATCCTGGGTGGTGACTTCGGCCTGGAGGAACAGGTCGCGGTACTTGTCCAGTAGCGCCGGCAGCTCATCGCGGCCGAGGCTGCCGCCATCCAGCACGGCCAGCGGGTCACGACCCTGGTCGGCGAGGTGTTCGACCAGGATAAAGGTGAACAACGCCAGGCGCTGGGCGGTCTTGTTGACCTGCGCGCCCATCTGCTCGGGGACGAAGTAGTAGAAACCACGGCTGTCGCACACCAACTCATAGCCGAGCGCCTTGAACAGCGCGCGATACGGATCCTGCAGATTGGACAGTTGCGCGTACAGCTCCGGGTCGCGGCGGCTGACGTGGTAGCCCTTGAACAGCTCGCGGAAGATCGGGGCCAGGAGGCTCAGTTCGGAAAGATCAAGATGCATGGGATTGGGTCTTCAGCAGGGTGAAGGAACTCAGGCTGAGCTGGTGTTCGGCGGTCAAATAATCACGGCGCTGCAAGCGCTCGCGCTGGAAGCGGGCGTCGCGCGACAGGCGCGAGAACCAGTAGAGCAATTCGTCGGTGGCACCCTCGGGTTCCTGTTCCAGCAGCCAGGCCATCAGGTCCGGCAGTGGCAGCGCCTGTTCGCAGCGCTCGAGCATCTCCCGCGCGGTGCGTGGTGCGCGCGGTGCTTCGCCCTTGCGTGTGGCGTGGGCCTTGGGAAATTGCGCTGGCTTGGGCTGGAAGCGTGCCAGGGCATAGACATAGGCCTCGACCTGGGAGGCGCTACCGAGAAAGGTGCTTTGCGGGCGGCTGAACAGCGGTAGCGAGGCTTGTGGCACCGCGTCCAGGCCTTTACGGCGGATCGCCGCCAGGGCCAGCGCCGCGCCACGGGTCACGGCGTTGTGTCGGCGCGCTTCTTCGCGCAGTGGCAGCAGCAGCTCGCGGGCCTTGCGCAGGGTCAGCTGGGCGGTGGTCTGCATTTCCAGGATGCGTGCGTGGGTACGTAGTAACAGGTCGTCGTCGACCAGTTGGCCGAGGCGCTGCTGTTCACCGAGCAGGCGCAGCAGCACGTGTTCGACGCGGTACACGCCCTGTTCGAAGGCACCGTCGGCGGCCACCAGCTGGATCATCGGCTCGACGTATTCGTCCCAGGTCGCCAGCACTTCGGCGTAGCGCTGGCGCAGCGGAATCTGCCGGTCGCTGGTCTTGGCCCGCTCTGCCACGGCGACCAGTGCCTGTTCGTCGTTGGCCAGCTTCTTCAGCACGTCGCGCACGCGCATATCCAGCAACCGCAGCTGGCGCGCCAAGTCGGCGGCGTCGCGCACCTCGAAGGCGTCCTTGATATAGCCGGCCAGGCGCTCCAGATGGCGCAGGTAGGCCTCGATCTCCAGGCACAGGCCCAGGCGGTGTTCACGGCGCAGGTAGGCGAGAAAATCGTGGATCTGCGCATTCAGCTCGAATCGATTCGGGCTCTTGGCCACCGGCACCAGGATATCCAGGCGAATCCACTGGTCGAGCAGGGCGGTGATGTCCACCGGGGTACTGTCCGGCAGCTGCGCGACGAGCTGGTTGCGCAGCTCGACCAGGCTCAGGGTGCCGGCATCGAAGCGCTCGCACAGCGGCTCGAGCAACGTCCAGTGTTCGGCAAGGGCGCGCAGTACGCGCTTGGGGTCAATCATCGGGGCATCCGCTCCGCGAGCTTTTCGCAAAAAACGCCGATTGTACTGCATGACACGGCCAAGGCTTGAGTGTCAGTCATCGTCTGCCCAGGCCCGCTCGGCGGTGTAACCCCTGGTGTGGTGATGGGTAACAGCGCCGGGCGGTTCGGGGCCGCGAGTGGGGCTGTTTCCAGGGTTTTTCTCGACTATGGGTCGGCCCGCTCAAGCGCTGGGCTTTTTATAGTGCTAATCAAGGCGTGGAGTCCGCAGGGCTCCGCCATTCCAATAAGAAAGACGGGGAATCAGCCATGCGTTCGACCCTTGGTTTTGCCAAAACTGCGCTTGCATTGATCTGTGCTGGGTTACTCAGCAGCACTGCTCACGCCAGGATGGTCGAACTGGAGGATCGCGAACTGTCGGAGGTGACCGGTCAGGCCTTTATCAACCTGACCACCGACAGCAATGCCGGGATCAACTACACCCGAGTTAATTTCGGCATGAATGTCGATACCCAGCTGAATATGAAGAAGCTGCAGCTGGGGCAGTACAACGACTCGGCTACCCGCCCGGGCGAGGCACTGGGTACCTCAGACCTGCTGATCAACAACTTCGCCTTGGGCACGGTTAACGCCGACGACACCATCAACCCGTTCAAGATCGCCAATCCTTTTTTGGAACTGGCTTATTCGGGCAACAAGGTGGTGGGGGTGCGTATAGGTTTTGGTGAGGCCAAGGGGATCCTGTCCGGGGATATCCAGAGTCTGACCGGGAATATTCCCATCAAAATCCAAGGTACAGCTGCGCCGGTATTCGATCAGGCCAGTGGCTGGGAGCAGTTTCTGCTAGGGATCGCCGGTGTCACGCGCAACACACGCCTAGAGGCTGATGCCACGCTGGTGCAGGGCAATGGCACGGCCGATCCGGTGCGCGCCACGTCCGCAGGTATGGTCAATGGGCAGACGCTGGGGTGTGTCAGTGGCTGCAATCTTGGCGGCCTGTCTGATGCATTACTTAGCCTGTTCGCTTCCAATGGTTGCCAGGTTCTGTCGCTGGCAACCTGTTTTCCACTGAGCAACTTCCAGTCCCTGCCTGTGGGCAATATGGCGGTTAATGACTCTGCCGCTACAGCTGCCATCGAGGGCGCGGCTAAGGGCTTCTTTATTTCCATGCAGACCCAGGATGTTGCCTGGCGTGACATGGATAACGCCACGCTGATCAATACCTTGAAAGGGGCCTTTATGAACCTGCCCAAGTACCGCGATGCCAACGGCAATATGGTGGCACCGATCAATATCGACTTCGATCAGGCATTCAATGGTATTCCCCGGCAGGACACCTGCCTGGGCACCGCCACGGCGGGGTGCTGAACATGCGTACGCTGAGTGCTGTTATCTCGTTGCTGCTGCTTTCGGGTGCTGTCCAGGCAGAGCTGCAAGCGTTGGATGATCAGGAGCTGTCAGCTGTTCAGGGGGCCGGTTTTGGCTTTGTACTGGACGGCATTCTGTTGGATGCCTCGGGTTCCACCATCACGGTCAATGACATCAATAACGGTTCCGGGCAGAACGTGCCGATCTCGGTGAAGGAGTTCTACCTGGGGGCGACCGGCAGTAATAAAGGCGCGAACCTCAATCCAGTGAATATCGGTCGTCTGGATCATCCATTCGAGGTGACCCTGGCTACCGGCGAGACCCTGCGCACCCTGCGTGATGACGGCCAGTGGGTGCAGACCACGCCGAACAATGTCACCGTGCTGGAGCTGAAGTTTCCTGAACGTTTGACTGGCGCGGGTGGACAGGCCTGCATCAATGGTTATGCCGGCGCGGGAAGCAACTGTTCCAGTCGGGTGTCTGAACGGGTCGATCTGGGTATTCGCTTCGACTTCCAGGTGGCCGCCGGGCGCACCGACATCATCAATCTCGATATCAGCGAGCTGGTCATGGACGGAACCTACCTGCGTCTGTGGGGCGATGACCCGCGCGGCCAGTTGGTCGGTGAGGCGCGGGTGAATATCTTCGCCAAGAGCCTGCAACTGATGTCCTGTGCCGCCGGTACGGCCAACTGCACCAGCGAGCAAGAGCAGGTGGCGCGCACCCTGACGCTGAGCAATGCCTACGCCAATATTTCCCTGGGTTATGGCAAAAGCCAACCACTGTTGTTCGATGTCAGCAGCAACGGTCAGTTCGTGCTGGAGTTGCCCAATCCGATCACCCGTGCAGCCAATGGCAGCGCGCGCCCGGCTGCCGAGCGCAATGCAATTGCAGCGGATTTCTACACCAATGCGCCGCGCACCAATATCGTCATCGATAACCTCAAGGCCGGCAGCGGCAGTTTCGCTACCGGTGGCTACAACTTTGGCTACAACGCTATCCAGGGTCTCAGCATCAACTACCTGAAGGTGACCAGCCGTGATCTCTAAACTCGGGTTGATAGTCGCAGTCGCGCTTGCTCTGCCGGCGCATGCCGAGATGCAGGCGCTGGATGATGCCACCCTGAGCAGCATGAACGGGCAGGGCGGGGTGTACCTGTCCGGCGAGCTCAGTATCAACAAGGATGGCGGGGTTCTGTGGAGCAAACCCGCCAGCAATGTGCCGAGTACCTGGACCGCCGGGCAACGCAGCTGCGCCACGGCCGGTGCCAGTACCGCGGAAAACTGCGGCATGCGCATGGCGATTCGCTCTGAAGCGGCGGGCGGTTGGTATGTGCTGGATAACCTCAAGGGCGTGTTCAGCTTTGAAGGGCTGACCCTACGTACTCGCACCATCAACAGCGGCTTCAATGGTGACGGTGCGACCTTCAATCAGGACGTGCTCGAGTTCGGCCTGCCCAAGGAAGTGAAGTTCAAGGAAGGCAGTTTTGCCTTCGGCGTGGCGAACCAGGGCGGCTGGCAGAACAAGGCGCTGAGCGTGGCCAATGGCGGTGATCCGACCTACCAGCAGACCAATATCTTCTCGGCGAAGATCGACGGCAGCATCCGCATGCAAGGCAACGTACTGATCTTTCCGCAGAATTGAGGAGCAGGGCCATGCACCGTCCGTCGCTGTTGTTGCTCGCACTCCTGAGTCCATTGGCGCAGGCCATGCAAGCCCTGGATGACCAGACCCTGTCGTCGGTCAGTGGGCGGGATGGCATCAGCCTGCAAACCAGTGGCGGCGGTTGGTCGGCCAGCAGCATCGATTACGGCCAGGACGGTCAGACCCTCAGCCTCAAGGGCGTCAAAAATACCCCGCAAACCGCTGGTAGTAGTTCGACCACCACTATCGATGTAGTGGGCGATCAGCTACAGGTGCAACACAGCGGTGCAGCGCAGATGCTGTCCATCGACAATATCGAGTTGGCCGGCAGCAGCAAGAGCTTCGGTGCTTTTCGCGCCTTCTACACCCTGGGTGGCAGCCTCAAGCTGAGTGGCGGCGGGGCCAGTGGCGTCAGTGGTTTCTCCGTGGATGACAGTCAGCTGTCGCTGAGCGCCGCCACCTTCTATTACCGCGACAATGGCTTCGATTTGATCGTTAACGGCCTGTCCTTCGACACCTACCTGAACAACGCTTACGTCGATATCGTCAGCGGTGGCAGTGGCCAGGAAATAAAACTGGATCTGGGTACTTCGCGCTTTGTCGGTGCGATTGCCGGCATCGGCCTCGACCTCGCACATGGCGACCCCACGCCAGGCGTGGCGGTTACCCCAGGCACCCCGGACCTGCGTGACGCCGATGCCGCGCGCAGTTTTGGCAAGCTCAATATGGACCTGCGCCTGGGCGGCAGTATCAGTATCGGCAGCGGTGGCGCGAGCGGCGAAGGGCTGCGCATCAAGCCCAATATCAGCATCGCCAACAGCCTGTTCCAGTATCGGGACGAAGGCGTGCTGCGTGCCGAGAACTTTGCCGGCAGCCTGATCAGCAACGCCGGCCTGACGTTGGACCTGGAACAGGACGGCGGTGGCAGCTATGCCAAGGTGGCGTTTCAGGACCTCAAGCTCAGCGCCACCCTGGGCGGCCTGATCATGGGCAACCCGACTAACCAGAAGCTCGGCAGCCTGGCCGTGGAGCTGAACTTTCTCGACCAGGGCGCGCGGCAGAACTGGTTGAAGCTGCGTCCGGGCGGCGATCCCAATTCGGGCCTGAAGGGCATCAGTGCGGACCTCAGCTGGAATATGCTCGACAGCTCGCTGTCGCTCACCGATAACGGCAACAGCATGTGGTTCAGCGGTTTGCGCACCCACGGTACAGGGCAGTTCAGTTTCGATCTGACCAAGAGCTGCGCGGCTGGAGCCAGTGCCAGTTGCTATGCCGGTACTAACAGCGACATGAACAGCGGTGGCTACAACGGCCACTTCGATGGCATCCGCCTGGGGCTGAAGAATGTCGTCGGCAGTTACAGCTTCGACGGCCTGCGCGTGGGCAATGCCAACTCGCCGCTGCAGGGCGGCACCGAGTTGCTGGTGCTGATGGAAATTTTCCCGGCCTACGATTTCACCCTCAATGGCCAGATCACCCTCAAGGCCGGTGGTGCGGTGGGCGATGGCCTGCGCTACAACGCCGACTTCTATGTCACCGAAGCCAATGCGGCGGTGACCGTGGATGAGAACGGCCGGGGCCTGTGGCTGTCCGGCAGCAGCTACGACATGCACTTTCGTGAAGGTTCGCTGGATATCAGCAACAACGGCGTTGAGCTGCGCAAGGGCACCTACTGGTCGAAACTGGATGTCGGCAATGTGCGCTGGGGCGATCGGCACACCGGCAGCAGCATCGGCCGCCTGGTGCTCAAGCGCTATGAGCAAGGCTCGACCATGGCAATCAGTTCGGGTGGGGCCGGCGCGCTCTGTGTCGGTGGCAGCGGTGCTTCGGCGGGAGCCTGTACGGCCAGCGGCGGGCGCTGGGAAAACCGGGGCGACGAAGGCATCTCGGTCAAGCTGAAGAACGTCTTCGTGCGTGACACCTCGGGCAACCCGGCCAATGCGGTGTCGAGCAACGAGAAGCGTAACCAGATCATTATCGAAACGGACCGGGTCAATGGTGTGAACGGCACCGGCAGCCAGCTGGTGGTGGATAACTTCCACACCTCGGACGGTAATGCGGCCAACCCGAATGCCAACAGCTATGGCTTCAACGTCGACCTCAACCTCGATGTAGCCCCGACCAAGGTCTGCACCAAAACCGCCTCCGGCTGCACGCCGGTGAGTCCCGACCCGCTGGGATTTGCGGTCAACGGTCGGGTGCATTTCAAGGAAGTGAATATCGACCGGATTCAGCACGTGCACCCCACCGGCGGTGCGGTGACCTCGATGTACGGGGTCAAGCTGCAGAACGCCGATATCCGCGCCAACCTCACCGCGACGCCCATCAACTAGCCGTCATGCCGCTGTAACCCCGGTCCGCCATCCTGCCGGCGGCTGGGTTGCTGCTGCGCGGGTTGCAGCAAGGCGTCGCCAGCGGTCGCTCGGCCGACGAAATATCCCCGTAGCTCTTTCGATATGCACCGGTTGTCGGCACAATTCGCCTCCACTTTTTGGGGGGAGCAGCCTTTGCTCTCCGTTGGCCGACCTTGCATGGGGCACCGAAATGATCAAAACGCCGTACTACCTGATCGACAAACAGAAGCTGCTGGGTAATCTCGAGAAGATCGCCTACGTGCGTGAACATTCCGGTGCCAAGGCGCTGCTGGCGCTCAAGTGCTTCGCCACCTGGTCGGTATTCGACCTGATGCAGCAGTACATGGACGGCACCACCTCATCGTCGCTCTACGAGCTGAAGCTCGGCCGGCAGAAGTTCGCTGGCGAGACTCACGCCTACAGCGTGGCCTGGGCCGATGACGAAATCGAAGAAATGGTCGCCAACTGCGACAAGATCATCTTCAACTCCATCGGCCAGCTTGAGCGCTTTGCCGCCGGTACCGAAGGCACCATTCGCGGCCTGCGCGTCAACCCGCAGGTGAGCAGCTCCGACTACCTGTTGGCCGACCCGGCCCGGCCGTTCAGCCGCCTGGGCGAGTGGGACCCGGTCAAGATCGCCGGGGTGATGGATAAGATTTCCGGCTTTATGTTCCACAACAACTGCGAGAACGGCAGCTTCGAGCTGTTCGACCAGATGCTGACCACCATCGAGGAGCGCTTCGGCCACCTGCTGGAGCAGGTCGAGTGGGTCAGCCTGGGTGGCGGCATTCATTTCACCGGCGAAGGCTACCCGCTGGATCAGTTCTGCGCGCGGCTCAAGGCGTTCTCCGAACGCTTTGGCGTGCAGGTGTATCTGGAGCCGGGCGAAGCCGCGATCACCCTGAGCTCCTCGCTGGAAGTCACGGTGCTCGACACCCTGTTCAATGGCAAGAATCTGGCCGTGGTCGACAGCTCCATCGAAGCGCACATGCTCGATCTGCTGATCTACCGGCTCAACGCCAAGATGGAACCCTCAGGCGGCGAACACACCTACATGGTGTGCGGTAAATCGTGCCTGGCCGGCGACATCTTCGGTGAGTACCAATTCGACCGTCCGCTGACCATCGGCGATCGTCTGTCGTTTATCGACGCAGCGGGTTACACCATGGTCAAGAAGAACTGGTTTAACGGCCTGAAAATGCCGTCCATCGTGGTGAAACAGCTCGACGGCAGCGTCGAGGTGGTTCGCGAATTTGGCTTTGACGACTACCTGTCCAGCCTCTCGTAGGCGGCAGAAAGGAGAGATAAAGAAATTGAAGAAGAATGTTCTGATCATTGGTGCAGGAGGTGTCGCCAAGGTGGTGGCCCACAAGTGCGCGCAGCACAACGACGAACTCGGTCGTATTGCTATCGCGTCGCGCAACATCTCCAAATGCCAGGCCATCATCGACAGCGTTCAAGCCAAAGGCAGCCTCAAGCAGCCGGCTGAAATCAAGGCCTATGCCCTGAATGCGCTGGATATTGAAGCAACCAAGGCGCTGATTCGCGAAACCGAATCGCAGATCGTCATCAACGTGGGTTCGTCCTTCCTCAATATGTCGGTGCTACGCGCCTGCATCGAGACCGGCGTGGCCTACCTCGACACCGCCATCCACGAAGAACCGGGCAAGGTCTGCGAAACGCCGCCTTGGTACGGTAACTACGAGTGGCAGCACCTGGCCGAATGCCAGGATAAAGGCATCACCGCGATCCTCGGCGTCGGTTTCGACCCAGGTGTGGTCAATGCCTACGCTGCGCTGGCGCAACAGCAGTACTTCGACACGATCGAGTCGATCGATATCCTCGACGTCAACGCCGGTTCCCACGGCAAGTACTTCGCCACCAATTTCGATCCGGAAATCAATTTCCGTGAATTCACCGGCCAAGTCTGGAGCTGGCAGAACAGTCAGTGGACCAGCAACAGCATGTTCGAGGTCAAGCGCACCGACGACCTGCCAGTGGTCGGCGAGCAGAACCTCTACCTGACCGGGCATGACGAAGTGCATTCCCTGTCCCAGCACCTGAACGTGCCCAACGTGCGTTTCTGGATGAGCTTCGGCGAGCACTACATCAACGTGTTTACCGTGCTGAACAGCCTCGGCCTGCTCTCCGAGCAACCGGTGAAAACCGCCGAAGGCCTCGACGTCGTGCCGCTGAAAGTGGTCAAGGCCGTGCTGCCTGATCCGAGTTCACTGGCCCCAGGCTACAGCGGCAAAACCTGCATTGGTGATCTGGTCAAAGGCACCAAGGACGGCAAGCCGGCCGAGCTGTTTATCTACAACGTTGCCGACCACAAGGACGCCTTTGTCGAGACCGACAGCCAGGGCATTTCCTACACTGCTGGTGTGCCGCCGGTCGCTGCTGCACTGCTGGTCGCCCGTGGTGATTGGGATGTGGCGCGCATGGCCAACGTTGAAGAGCTGCCGGCCGAGCCGTTCCTCAAACTGCTCGATGTAATGGGCCTGCCGACCCGCATCAAGGACGCCAATGGCGACCGTCCCTGGGATCAAGCCCTCTGATTGGCTGCGCGTCGGCCCTGCTGCGTTAAAAACAGGCTCAGAATGCTCATGTACAAAAGTACACTCCGCTTCTTCGCCTGTTTTTGCCTTGCAGGACTCTAGCTCGCTCAATCAGCCTAACGCCCGCCATTTTGGTGGGCGTTTTGCTTTCTGGCCCGTGGGAGGGGCTTTAGCCGCGACGTGGCATCGATGTGCGCCGCGCTTCCCGCCCGTGGCTTTTCACGCGACAATCAACCCCTATCGACACGCCCCCCAACGTCGGGTGCGTGCTACGGCGACTCCGTGAGGAAACCAGCATGAGCAGCAACGATCGCGTCATTATTTTCGATACCACCCTGCGTGACGGCGAGCAGAGCCCCGGCGCGTCCATGACCGGTGAAGAAAAGCTGCGCATCGCCAAGGCTCTGGAGCGCCTCAAGGTCGATGTGATCGAGGCTGGTTTTGCCATCGCCAGCCCGGGCGACTTTGCCGCGGTCAAGGCGATTGCCGACAGCATCAAGGACAGCACCGTGTGCAGCCTGTCGCGAGCGCTGGATGCCGATATCGACCGCGCCGCCGAAGCGCTCAAGGGCGCCAACTCCGGGCGTATCCACACTTTTATCGCCACCAGCCCGATTCATATGCAGTACAAGCTGCGCATGCAGCCGGATCAGGTGGTCGAGCAGGCCGTGCACGCGGTCAAGCGCGCGCGCAATCTGTGCAGCGATGTCGAGTTCTCCTGCGAGGACGCCGGCCGTTCGGAAATCGATTTCCTCTGCCGCATCATCGAAGCGGCCATCGATGCTGGCGCGCGCACCATCAATATCCCCGATACCGTCGGCTACGCGATTCCGCACCAGTACGCCGAGACCATTCGTCAGCTGCTCAACCGCGTACCCAACGCCGACAAGGCGGTGTTCTCCGTGCATTGCCACAACGACCTGGGCCTGGCCGTGGCCAACTCCCTGGCGGCGGTGGTCGCTGGTGCCCGTCAGGTCGAGTGCACCATCAACGGCCTCGGTGAGCGCGCCGGTAACGCCGCGCTGGAAGAGATCGTCATGGCGATCAAGACCCGCGAAGATCTGCTCGGCGTGCACACCCGCATCGACACCCCGCATATCCTCAGTACCTCGCGCATGGTCTCCGGCATCACCGGTTTTCCGGTGCAACCGAACAAGGCCATCGTCGGCGCCAACGCCTTTGCCCACGAGTCGGGCATTCACCAGGACGGCGTGCTCAAGCACCGCGAAACCTACGAGATCATGTCGGCGCAGTCGGTCGGCTGGCACACCAACAAGCTGTCGCTGGGCAAATTGAGCGGGCGTAACGCCTTCCGTTCGCGCCTGGACGAGCTGGGCATCACCCTGGCCGGCGAGGCTGAACTGAACGCCGCGTTCGCCCGCTTCAAGGACCTGGCCGACAAGAAGCACGAAATCTTCGACGAAGACCTGCAGGCGCTGGTCTCCGACACCCTGGCCACGGATGCGCCGGAGCACTTCAAGCTGGTCACCCTGGAAGTGGCGAGCAAGACCGGTGAAGTGCCGCAGGCCAAACTGGTGGTCAGTGTCGACGGCGTCGAGCAGCATGCCGAGGCCCAGGGTTCCGGCCCGGTGGATGCGACCTTCAAGGCCATCGAGTCGATTGCCAGCTCGGATTCTAGCCTGCAGCTGTACTCGGTGAATGCCATCACCCAGGGCACCGACTCCCAGGGCGAGGTGACCGTGCGCCTGGAGAAGGCCGGGCGCATCGTCAATGGCAATGGGGCCGACACCGATATCCTGGTGGCGTCCGCCAAGGCCTATATCAATGCCTTGAACCTGATGCAGGCCGGGCAGAAGGCGCATCCACAGGTGGCTGACGTTTGATCAACGAGCAGCTACGGCGCGCCTACCTGAGCGCCATGCAGGTCACCAGCTGGTTGCCGCGAGTGGAGCTGCCTTTCGCCGCACCGTCGCGGCCGCAGTTGTTACAGCCACTTAGCGCGTCAGAACCGCCAGCTCCGCCGCCTGCGCTTGCACCTGTGCAGGTCGCTGAAGTCGCGCCGGCCTATGCGGCACCGAACCCTGTGCCGGCTCCCGTGCCACTGGAAGCACGGCCGAAAATCGAAGTGCCACGACCCGCTGCCGTGCAACGCAACGCCAGCCCTGCGCCGACCGAGGCTGCCGATGAACGCGTAGTGACCAAGGTCGCCGCCGTGGCACCGCCACGCTTTGCCCTGCAACTGCTGCGCGCCGGTGCCTGCGCGGTGCTGGTCGAGTTGCCCACCGGCGAGGCGTTGCAAGGGCGCGACCCGGCTTATCTGCTACTCAAGGATTTGCTGCGCGCCGCCGGCCTGCCCGATAGCCCGCAACTGGTCGGCGAACCCGTGCGTTGGCCGCTGCTGGTGCGTGGGCAGATGGATCAGGGGCCACAGGCGGCGCTGGAGTTCGTGCAGAGCTTTGTCAGCGCGCGCCTGGAAGACCAGCCGCCGTGCAGTTGTTTGTGGCTGGTCGGCTTGCCGGCGATTCGCTTTGCCGGTGACGCCGATGCCGATGCCTACAACCGCGAATTGCAGGTGGAAGGCCTGGGGGCCGCCTGGGCGCTGCCTGGCCTGGAATTACTGATGGACGAGCCGCAGCGCAAGCGCGAGCTGTGGCAGGCCATGCGCCGCGTGCGGCAACGCTGGCTAGCAGGCTCTTGAAAACTACCTGCGTTGTCGACACTGCGTTAAAAGTGACCTCGAAGTGCTCATTTACTGCAGTAAACTCCGCCTTCTCGGCCACTTTGACCAGCCTTAGGCTGTTAGTGCCTTGCGCCTTGTCTCGGCTACCTCGCCTACGTTTTCAACAGCCTGCTGAGTCAACCTGAATGAGTGATGCGATCAGTTTTCGCCCGATGACCGAGGCGGATATCGATACCGTGCTGAAGATCGAATACGCCGCCTTCAGCCACCCCTGGACCCGTGGCATCTTTACCGACAGCCTGAAGTCCTACAAATGCTGGGTGATGTTCGAAGGCCAGCAGCAGGTCGGTCATGGCGTGATCCAGGTGATCATGGACGAGGCCCATCTGCTCAATATCACCGTCAAGGCCGAAAGCCAGGGCCGAGGTTTGGGCTTGAAACTGCTCGAGCACCTGATGCAGCAGGCTCAGCAGCAGGGGGCCAATGACTGCTTTCTGGAAGTGCGCGCGAGCAACCAGGTGGCTTACCGTCTGTACGAGCGCTACGGCTTCAACGAAGTCGGCCGCCGCCGCGATTACTACCCGGCTGTCGGTGGGCGCGAGGATGCGCTGGTGATGGTCTGCCCGTTGTTCGATTGAACCCGGCCCGCGCCTCAGGCTAACCCTACGCCCGCCAACCAGCGGCCGGAGTGTCGGTGATTCTGGCGCGTTTGGCTTTGAGTATCCCCGCTGTGATCACGTACCCTCTGTGGCATAACAACAAGAGGGGCGACCATGCACGATGTGATAGTGGTGGGGGCGGGGATCTCCGGGTTGACCGCGGCCTGGCGGCTGGCGCAGGCCGGCAAGCAGGTCAAAGTACTGGAGGCCAACGCGCGAGTGGGTGGGCGCACCCTTAATCATCGGTTCGCCTCAGGTGATGTGGTCGAGGTGGGCGGGCAGTGGGTTGGCCCGACTCAGGATCGTATTCTCGGGTTGCTCGCTGAGCTGAACCTGCAAACCTTCCCGCTGTGGAACCAGGGCGACAACCTGACCCTGTTCGGCGGCGTGCTGAAACCCTACCGCGGCACCATCCCGCGCTTCGCCCCGCATGTACTGTTGGATGTCGCCCAGGCGCAGTGGCGGCTGGACCGCTTAGCGCAACATATCCCCCTCGATGATCCCGCCCAGCATGCCAAGGCTGCGCAGTGGGACCGCATCAGCTTTGCCCAGTGGATCGACCGCAACCTGCACACCGCCCATGGCCGCAAGGTGTTCGAGTTGCTCAGCGGCGCGGTGTTTGCCGCCAGCGCGCAGGAGCTGTCGTTTCTGCATGTGCTGTTTTACATCAAGAGCGGCACCGACCTGGACACCCTGCTCGGTGTTGATAAAGGCGCGCAGCAGGATCGCATTGTCGGCGGTAGCCAGCGCATCTGTGAGGAACTGGCCGCGCGCCTGGGCGATGCCGTGCAACTGGCGCAACCGGTGCGCGCCCTGCGTCAGCATGCCGAGCATGTCGATTTGCTCACTGACAGCGGCAGCCATTCGGCGCGGCGGGTGATCTTTGCCGTACCGCCGACCCTGCTGCTACGCATCACCCAGGAGCCGCTGTTGCCGGGTTGGCGCGACCAGTTGCTGCAACGCCAACCGCAGGGCGCGGTGATCAAATGCATGGCGCACTACGCCACGCCGTTCTGGCGTGAGCGCGGCTTGTCCGGCCAAGCCACCAGCGAAAGCGGGCCGGTGCGCCTGACCTTTGACAACAGCCTGCCGGGCTCACCGCGCGGCGTGCTGATGGGCTTTATCGAAGGCGATGAGGCGCGCCACTGGAGTGCGCAACCGGCCGCGCAACGCCAGGCGGTGGTGCTGGAATGTTTCGCCCGTTATTTCGGCAGCCGCGCGTTGCAGCCCATCGACTATGTCGACAAAAGCTGGATGGACGAGCCGTTTGCCCGTGGCTGTTACGCGGCGCTGTTTCCACCGGGTTTGTGGGGCAATGGCGCGGCGCGTTTGCGTGAGCCGTTGGGGCGTCTGCATTTTGCCGGCACGGAAACCGCCACGCGCTGGATGGGCTACTTCGATGGCGCGGTGCAGGCGGGCGAGCGCGCCGCCCGTGAGGTGTTGGACTGTTGACCCGATTGGCGAGTGGCGGCGGCCTTATCGGTCGCTGCACTGGCTGATCTGCGCGGCCATACTGCCGCATCGTTTGCCCAAGGATGTTGTGATGCGTGTGCTCTGTAGCCTGTTTGCCCTCTGCCTGTGCAGCTCCAGCCTGACCCTGGCCGCCGAGCGCAGCTTTACCATTCTGCACACCAATGACTGGCAGTCGCGGCTGCTCGGCTTTGGCCCGAATAACGAATACACCCCGGCCACTGTCGGCGATGACGACACGGTCGGCGGCGTGGCGCGTCTGGCCACCTTGCTTGAGCAGCGCCGCGCCGCCGCCGGCGAGCAAGCGGTATTGCTGCTCGATGGCGGTGATTTCAGCATGGGCACACTGTTTCATACCGTGACCCGCGAAACCGGCGGCGAGCTGCGCCTGATGAGCGAGCTGGGTTATGACGCCGCGACCCTGGGCAACCACGAATTCGATTTTCGCCCAGCCGGCCTGGCCGCGATGATCAGCTCGGCGCACCAGGTCAAGGGCGAGGCGCTGCTGCCATTGCTGTCGAGCAACCTGGGCTTCGATCCGACGCGCAAGGAAGACGACAGCCTGCAGGCCCACTACGAAGCCGGGCGCATTGCGCCGTACAAGTTGATCGACAAGGGCGGCATCCGCTTCGGCCTGTTCGGTTTGCTCGGCAACAATGCGGTAGCGGTCAGCCCGATGATCAAACCGGCGACCTTTGCCGATCCGCAGGCAACCGCCAAGGCCATGGTCGCCAAGTTGCGCGCGGAGGGTGCCGAGGTGGTCATCCTGCTTTCGCACATGGGTGTGGTGCAGCAGGAGGACGGCAGCTGGCGCGGCGAGGAGGTCGAGCTGGTCGAACAGGTGCCGGGTATCGATATCGTTGTTGGCGGCCATTCGCACACCGCGCTGGCCCAGCCGGTGCTGGTCAACGGGCGCACGCCGGTGATGCAGGCCGGTTCGGAAATCCAGCACCTGGGCGAGTTGCGCATGCGCCTGAGTGACGACGGCAAGCCACAGGTGATCGACTACCAACTGCACCCGATCAACGACCAGATTGCCGGCAAGGCCGCCATCACTGCTCAGGTCGAGGACTTCAAGCAGGTGGTCAGCGAACAGATGCTGGCGCCCAAGGGCTATGCCTTCGATCAGCCGCTGGCCAAGGTCGACAAGACCCTGACCCGTGCGTATGACGATCCGATTCTCGCCAACCTGGTCACCGACGCCCTGCGCCAGGCTACCGGCAGCGATGTGTCGTTTACCGGCAATGGCACCATCCGCGACAACATGATCAAGGGCCGCAATGGTGTGCAGGCGGTGTCCGACCTGTTTCGCATTGCGCCGCTGGGTGTGGGCGAGCTGGACAACGCGCCGGGCTACCCACTGATCAAGGTGTACGTTACCGGCCAGGAGCTGAAGAACCTGCTTGAAGTGCTGTTGCTGGCGTATCAGCTGCGTGAAAGCAAAAGCTATTACCCGCGCGTGTCGGGCCTGCGCTTTGCCTATAACCCCTGGCGCGTGCCGTTTGACCGGGTCAGCCGCATCGAACTCGGCGACCCCAGCAAGGGCTATCAGGCACTGGACCTGCAGGACGAGCGGCTCTACAGCATCGGCGCGACCAGTTATGTCGGCAGCTTTACCTGGCTGGTCAGCGACCTGACCAAGGGCGTGCTCAGTGTGCAGCCCAAGGATGCCCAGGGCCGGCCGCTGGCGGCGATCAAGGACGCGATCATTGACGCCGACTCCGCGCAAGCCGGTGTACAGGAGTACAAGGAGTGGCAAGGCCTGCTCGCGCATATCCGCAGCCTGCCGGACACCGATGGCGATGGCCTGGCCGATATCCCCACCACGGGCGCGGCCGCCGAGCAGCGCATGTTGCGCGAGCCCAGCCTGCACCCGCGGGCCTTGTATCGCTATGCCGGGCCGTTGCAGTGGGGCGTCAGCCTGGTGCTGCTGGCAGGTGTGCTGCTGATGCTCTGGCTGCTGCGCCGCCGCCGTGCCTGAGCGGGCTACTGTGATTGAGAGCCGCGCGTGCTTGTCAAAAGCCCGCAGCGCTCCTATGGTGCGCATCGACGAATCAGGAGCCGGGTGGCCTGTGTGGCTAGTTCAGCTAGCCCATTTCGGTGTCTGCGGCGCTGATACTGCGTTGCCGCTCCTCGCCATAGCCCGCTATGACTCGTCGCGTCGCCTTGTCTGAGCGCCTCAGTCATCCGAACTTGGGCTACCCAACTAACCGTACAGGCCACTAGCCATGAGCGATCTACAACACCTCTTCGACAACAACGCACGTTGGGCCGAGGCGATTAAAGAGGAAGATCCGGAGTTCTTCGCCAAACTGGCCAAGCAACAGGTGCCGGAATACTTGTGGATCGGCTGCTCCGATGCGCGGGTGCCGGCCAACGAGATTGTTGGCCTGCTGCCGGGCGATCTGTTCGTCCATCGCAATGTCGCCAACGTGGTGCTGCACACCGACCTCAACTGCCTGTCGGTGATCCAGTACGCGGTCGATGTGCTCAAGGTCAAACACATCCTGGTCACTGGCCACTATGGCTGCGGCGGCGTGCGCGCCTCGATGCAGGACGGCCAGCTCGGTTTGATCGACGGCTGGCTGCGCAGCATTCGTGACTTGTACTACGAGCACCGCGAGCACCTGGCGCTATTGCCCACTGAAGAAGAGCAGGTTGATCGGCTCTGCGAACTCAACGTGATCCAGCAGGTGGCCAACGTCAGCCACACCACCATCATCCAGAACGCCTGGCATCGCGGTCAGCCGTTGGCGGTGCATGGCTGCATCTACGGGATCAAGGACGGCCGCTGGAAGAGCCTCAACGTCACCGTCAGCGGTATGGAACAACTGCCGCCGCAATACCGCCTGCGGCCACTCGACCAGAGTTGAGGCATGCGCGACTCTGCCCGTTTCGCGATTATCGGCCTGCTGCTGGCGACCCTCTGCTGGTCTGGCAATGCCCTGGTGGCGCGGGCCTTCGCCGGAGAGATACCGCCGTTTGCCCTGTCGTTCTGGCGTTGGAGCCTGGCTTTGGTGCTGTTGCTGCCTTTCGTGGCCAGGCCGCTGTGGCGGCATCGCGCGCAGGTTCGCACGGCCGGCTGGCGGCTGCTGGTGCTCGCCGGGGTCGGCATCGCTGGCTATAACAGCCTGCTCTACAGCGCGGCGCAAAGCACCGCGGCGATCAATCTCACCCTGGTCAATACCTGCCTGCCGCTGATGACGTTTATCGGCGCTGGCCTGCTGCTCGGTGAGTGGCCGCAGCGAAGCGCCTGGTGGGGTATGGGCCTGGCGGCGGTGGGGCTGCTGGTGCTGATCAGCAAGGGCAGCTGGGCTAGCGTCAGCGCCCTGGCCTTTAATAAGGGTGATCTGATCATGCTGCTGGCGGTGGCGGATTGGGCGCTGTATTCGCTGCTGCTCAGGCGCTGGGCGACACATCTGCTGCCGATCCCGCCGCTGGCCTTGCTCGGCATGCTGATGCTGCTCGGCGTGCCGCTGATTCTGCCGTTTTATCTGTATGAGCTGGCCCAGGGCGCGCACTTCAGCCTGACGCCGCGCAACCTCGCCGCCATTGGTTACACGGCGGTGTTTGCCTCGCTGGTCGCTTATCTGGCCTGGAACCACGCCATCCGTGTGCTGGGTGCTGCCAAGGCGGCGCTGTCCAACTACCTGATGCCGGTATTTACTGCGGTATTGGGATGGCTGTTGCTGGGGGAGGGTTTGCAGGGCTATCACTGGCTGGGCGCGTTGCTGATCTTCGCCGGCTTGCTATTAGCTAGCCGCAAGGCGCTCAAGGCTGCCTAGCAGCGGCGCAGGACGGCGTTACGGCGCGATAAGTTGCAGATTGCTCAGCATAAACTTCGTGGCGACAGTCCAGGCAATAAAGCCCAGTACGCCGAGCGCGGTATAGCCGATCACGATGCCCAGGGCGATCTGCTTCCACAGCCCAGCGTATTGCGCCCGCGGATTGCCGCTCTGCAGCGGCCGTTCGCGTTCAGCGCGGATTTCTTCGAAAGCGTTTTTCACCTGTTCTCTCCGCTGTTGGTGGGCTTACTGCGCAGTCTTGTAAGGCTTGAGCGAATCAAACCAGACGGGATCCAGTTGCTGAACGTCGGTGTCCATGCCGAGGGCCAGCATGGCTTCCTGGTGCTGGTTGATCTCCGCGACTAGCTGGATAAGCTCACCGGAATTACCGTCCAGCTGGTGCATCTGCGTGAGGCCCAGGTGATAGAAACGCAGCAGCTTCATCGCCGCCTGATCCTGCGCCGCTATAGCGGTTTTGACGTGGTGCATGACGTTGGTGATGCTCATCAGCCGGCGCTTCAGTTGCCAGCCATAGACGGCCGCCGCCATCCAGGGACGCCGCCAGAACTGCCCGCGCACCAGAGCGATGGTCAGCAACAGCGCGCTAAGAACGCCGCCGAGGTTCCAGCGAAAGTTATCGCCCCCCGGCTCGCCGAACAGCATCACGCTGCCAGTCGACAGCAGCATGGCCAGCAGCAGAAAGAGCAACACAATGATCACGCTGCTGCGGCGCGTTTGCCGTCGGTACTCTTGCGGGTTCAACTGCGTGATCTCGAACATCACGGCCACGGGACTCCTCTGCGAAACGGGTAAAAATCTGCGGCGCATTATCACCCGTCGGCGGCACGCTGGCGCGATTAACTGGGCCGAGGTCAGTGGCTGTAAAAACAGCAGGCAACAAAAAAGGGCTTAGCTTTCGGTAAACCCTTGTTTTGTTTGGTGGCTACGCAGGGACTTGAACCCCGGACCCCAGCATTATGAATGCTATGCTCTAACCAGCTGAGCTACGTAGCCGAGTGGCGCGCATTATTCGCGTCTTGGGGTTGGCTGTCAACCCTGTTGAGTGAAAATTTCTGCGCGCGATCAAGCGCTTAGACGTTAAAGCGGAAATGCATGACGTCGCCGTCTTTAACGATGTAGTCCTTGCCTTCCAGGCGCCATTTGCCGGCTTCCTTGGTGCCGGCTTCGCCCTTGTACTGGATGAAATCGTTGTAGGCGATGACTTCGGCGCGGATAAAGCCTTTTTCGAAGTCGGTGTGGATCACGCCAGCAGCCTGCGGGGCGGTGGCACCGACGCGGACGGTCCAGGCGCGGACTTCTTCGACACCGGCGGTGAAGTAGGTCTGCAGGTGAAGCATTTCGTAGCCGGCGCGGATTACGCGATTGAGGCCGGGCTCTTCGAGGCCCAGGGCTTCGAGGAACATGTCCTTCTCTTCACCATCATCGAGCTCGGCGATTTCCGCTTCGATCTTGTTGCACACCGGCACCACGACGGCACCTTCTTCGTCGGCAATGGCGCGTACGACGTCGAGCAGCGGGTTGTTGTCGAAGCCGTCTTCGGCGACGTTGGCGATGTACATCACCGGCTTGGTGGTGAGCAGGTGGAAGCCGCGGATCACCGCTTTCTCGTCGCTGCTCATGTTCTTCATCAGGCTGCGCGCGGGCTTGCCTTCGGTGAAGTGAGCGATCAACTGCTCCAGCAGACCTTTCTGTACGACTGCGTCCTTGTCACCGCCCTTGGCGTTGCGGCTGACTTTCTGCAGCTGCTTCTCGCAGCTGTCGAGGTCGGCGAAGATCAGTTCCAGGTCGATGATCTCGATATCGCGCTTGGGATCGACGCTGTTGGACACGTGAATCACGTTTTCGTCTTCGAAGCAGCGCACCACGTGGGCGATGGCGTCGGTCTCGCGGATATTGGCGAGGAACTTGTTGCCCAGGCCTTCACCTTTCGATGCGCCAGCAACCAGGCCGGCGATATCGACGAATTCCATGGTGGTCGGTAGGATGCGCTTGGGATTGACGATGGCCGCCAGCGCCGCGAGGCGCGGGTCGGGCATCGGCACGATGCCGCTGTTCGGCTCGATGGTGCAGAACGGGAAGTTCTCTGCCGCAATACCGGATTTGGTGAGGGCGTTGAACAGGGTGGACTTGCCGACGTTGGGTAGGCCGACGATGCCGCAGTTGAATCCCATGATGTGTCCCTCGCGCGAATGGCGGTAAAGAGTTAAGAGGTGGCTTTCTGGCTGTGCAGCTTGTGCATCGCCTTGCTCCAGTCGCCTGCGAGCATTTCCGGCAGTACGCTGAGGGCGAAGTCGATGCTGGTATCCAGCAGCTCCTGTTCGCTGCGCGGGGCGCGGCCGAGGACAAAGTTGGAGACCATGCTGCTGTGCCCGGGATGGCCGATGCCAAGCCGCAGGCGGTAAAAATTATTCTGATTGCCGAGCTGGGCGATGATGTCGCGCAGTCCGTTATGTCCGCCGTGCCCGCCACCCTGTTTGAGTTTGGCGACGCCGGGGGGCATGTCGAGTTCGTCGTGGGCCACCAGAATGGCTTCTGCGGGAATGCGGAAGAAATTCGCCAATGTCGCTACGGCCTGGCCGCTGCGATTCATAAAGGTGGTGGGGATCAGCAAGCGAACATCGCGGCCCTGATGGCTGAATTTGCCAACCAGGCCAAAATACTTTTTGTCGAGGCTCAGGTTGATACGCTGGCTGTCGGCCAGGCGCTCAACGAAAAGGGCCCCTGCATTATGCCGGGTCTGGTCGTATTCAGGGCCGGGGTTACCCAGGCCAACGATCAGTTGTACGGCAGTCATGTCAGGAGCCCTTTGCTGGAAATAGCCCGGCAGAATCGCATGCCGGGCTGGTTTCCGACGCTGCGAGGATTACTCGGCAGCGCCTTCGTCTTTAGCAACGCGGGAGGCGTGGATGTTAGCCACTGCCAGGTCGTTACCGTGAGCCAGTGCAACCAGCTCAACGCCTTTCGGCAGTTTCAGGTCGGCCAGGTGAACGATCTGACCGACTTCAACGGCAGCCATGTCGACTTCGATGAATTCCGGCAGGTCTTTCGGCAGGCAGGAAACTTCTACTTCAGCCAGTACGTGGGAAACTTCGCCACCTTGCTGCTTCACGCCAACCGAGGTTTCCTGGTTGATGAAGTGCAGAGGTACGTGAGCGGTCAGTTTCTGGCCAGCGACAACGCGAACGAAGTCAGCATGCAGCACATAGCCTTTGGCCGGGTGACGCTGCAGGGCTTTGATGATCACGCTTTCGTTGCTGCCGGCGACGTTCAGGCTCAGCACGTGGCTGTAAGCTGCGTCGTTTTCCAGCAGTTTGGCCAGTTCTTTGGCCAGCAGGCTGATCGATTGTGGAGCTTTTTCGCCACCGTAGATTACGGCAGGAACCATGGCAACGTTACGACGCAGGCGGCGGCTCGCACCTTTCCCCAGGTCGGAACGCACTTCGGCATTCAGGGCAAATTCAGTCATTTCACTTCTCCAAAATAACCAAACCGTCCGTTACGCTTGCGACCAGCGACGGGACGGTTGGTTGAAAAGCCTTGCCGTCAGGGCAGGGCGTTTGCGCTCAGGGCGTATTCCGAATTAACGGAACATCGCGCTGATCGATTCTTCATTGCTGATGCGGCGTACCGCTTCAGCGACTACCGGGGCGATATCCAGTTGGCGAATACGCGAACAGGATTGCGCGGCGGCGGACAGCGGGATGGTGTTGGTCACCACCAGCTCGTCGAGTACGGATTTCTCGATGTTTTCGATCGCGCGGCCAGACAGTACAGCGTGCGTGGCATAGGCGAAGACTTTGGACGCGCCGTGTTCTTTCAGCGCTTTGGCCGCGTGGCACAAGGTGCCGGCAGTATCGACCATGTCGTCGACCAGGATGCAGGTGCGGCCTTCCACGTCACCGATGATGTGCATCACTTCGGAGTGGTTGGCTTTCTCGCGGCGCTTGTCGATGATCGCCAGGTCAACACCCAAGGACTTGGCCACGGCGCGAGCACGCACCACGCCGCCGATGTCTGGGGAGACGATCATCAGGTTTTCAAAGCGCTGGTCTTCGATATCGTCCACCAGTACTGGGGAGCCGTAGATGTTGTCTACCGGGATATCGAAGAAGCCTTGGATCTGATCCGCGTGCAGGTCGACGGTCAAAACCCGGTCGATACCTACTACGGTGAGCATGTCAGCCACGACTTTGGCGCTAATGGCCACGCGAGCGGAGCGCGGACGGCGATCCTGGCGGGCATAGCCGAAGTAGGGGATGACTGCAGTAATTCGGGTCGCTGAGGAGCGGCGGAAGGCGTCGGCCATCACTACCAGTTCCATCAGGTTGTCGTTGGTTGGCGCGCACGTCGGTTGAATCAGGAAGACGTCTTTACCGCGGACGTTTTCGTTGATTTCAATCATGATCTCGCCGTCGGAGAATTTACCGACAGAAGCATCACCGAGGGGAATATGCAGCTGACGTACGATACGTCGCGCCAGATCGGGGTTAGCGTTCCCCGTAAAGACCATCATCTTGGACACGCGCAGTACCTGCCGGCTGAGGGTATACCTGGATGGGTACAGAAAATGGCAGGGGCGGCTGGATTCGAACCAACGCATGGCAGGATCAAAACCTGCTGCCTTACCGCTTGGCGACGCCCCTGTATCCTGTGTAACCGAATGCTTTGAGTTGTGTATCCGCTCCAGGACGGAAATGGCAGGGGCGGCTGGATTCGAACCAACGCATGGCAGGATCAAAACCTGCTGCCTTACCGCTTGGCGACGCCCCTACTACCGTACAACTCTGTGCGCTTAATAACTAAGCGCTTGCATTCACTTCCTGACCAATGTTTCGAGCTTGCGGTGCAACATCGAAATGTTACGGCCTTGGGCGATAAAACTTGGCAAAGTGGCTGGAAGTTGGCGGGCGACTTTATCAGCATCGTCCTGGTTTGGGAAGCTCCCAAACACACAAGCTCCAGTGCCGGTTAATCTTGCGGGAACAAATTTGTTCAACAAGATCAAAGCGTTACGAACTTCTGGGTAACGCTTCTGGACCACCGGCTGGCAGTCGTTACGACCACCCCCCTCAAGAAGGCTGCGAACTTTAATGGGCGGCGTATCCCGTGTCAACTCAGGGTCGGAGAAAATTTCCGCTGTACTGACAAGCACTTGCGGAATGGCGACGAGAAACCAGGGTTCTGCCAGTTGCACCGGTTGCAGCTTTTCGCCGACACCTTCGGCAAAGGCCGCGCGGCCGCGCACGAACACGGGCACGTCGGCGCCCAGGCTCAAACCAAGGCTGGCCAGCTGGTCTTCATCGCAATCGAGTTGCCACAAGTGGGCGAGGCCGAGCAGGGTGGTCGCGGCATCCGAGCTGCCGCCGCCAATGCCGCCGCCCATGGGTAGGCGTTTATCCAACCAGATATCGGCACCTAGCGCGCAGTTTGCGTGCTGTTGCAGCAGACGGGCGGCGCGCACGATCAGGTTGCTGTCGTGGGGTACGCCATCGATGGGGCTGTGCAGGCGTATTTCGCCGTCCTGGCGCAGGGCAAAGCCCAGTTCGTCGGCGAAATCGAGAAACTGAAACAGGGTTTGCAGTTCGTGATAACCATCGGCGCGGCGGCCGAGGATATGCAGCATCAGGTTGAGCTTGGCCGGTGCCGGCAGAATCAGTTCGGCAGCGGCGGGGATTGCTGGTGCGGTCATTGGCCGAGCTGGCGCGGTTGCCAGTCCTTGATCACCAGGGTGACTTGCAGGTCGAAGCCGGTCAGCTTGATGCGCTCAGGCAGCCAGAAACCATTCTGCTCGGCGTAGCTCAGGTACTCGACGTACCAGCCGTCCTGGCTCAGTTGCGCCAGGTGGCTTTCGGCATCCAGATTCAGGCGGCTTTTGCTGTCCGGTGAAGGCAGGCCGCGAATCCACCAGAGCAGGTGTGAAACCGGTAGATTCAGGCCTAGCTGCTCTTGTAGTAGCTGTTCCGGCGAGGCGGCTTGGTAGCGGCCCTGGTTGGCTACTTCCAGGAGGATTTCCCCCGGTCGGCCGGTCAGGCGCGCTGCGCCGCGACCCAGTGGGCCAGACAAACGGATGTCGTAGTAGTCCTGGCGTTGCAGCCAGAACAGGGTGCCGCTGCCGGAATCCTTAGGGGCACGGATACCGACCTTGCCGTTGATCTGCCAGGCGTCGAGGCTGCTGATCTGCTGTTTGTGAGCCTGCCAGCGTTGCGGGTCGCCTTTGCCCTCGAGTGATTCGCGAGAGGTCAGGCCGGCGCAACCGGCCAGCAGAGTAATCAGGCTGAAAACGATCAGGTGGCGCGCAAGCATCAAAGCGTCTCTGCTCCGGTCAGGCGCAGCAAGGTGCTGCGCAGAATGGCACTGTCGGGTTGCTGTTTCAGGGCTTCGCGCCAGAGTTTGCGTGCTTCCTTCTGCTTGCCCTGGGCCCACAGCACTTCGCCCAAGTGGGCGGCGACTTCATGATCGGGGAATTCCTGCATGGCCCGGCGCAGCAGGCGCTCGGCTTCATCCAGGTTGCCCAGGCGGAAATTCACCCAGCCGAGGCTGTCGAGAATCGCCGGGTCTTCCGGGTTGAGCTGGTGGGCCTGCTCGATCAGCTGCTTGGCTTCGCTATAGCGGGTGGTGCGGTCGGCCAGGGTGTAGCCCAAGGCATTGAGGGCCATGGCGTTGTCCGGCTCGCGCTCCAGGATAAAACGCAGATCCTGTTCCAGTAGGGCCAGGTCGCCACGCTTCTCCGCCAGCATGGCGCGGGTGTAGAGCAGGTTGAGGTCTTCTGGGAACTGCTCCAGTGCCTGCTTGATCAGTTGCCAGGCGTGTTCGACGTCATTCTGGGTTGACCAGGCTTCCGCCTCGATCAGGTACAGCTGGATGGCGTAGTCGGGCTGGACTTCGCGCGCCTGGCTCAGGCGTTTGGCCGCTTCGGCACCGCGTTGCTGTTTGAACAGCAGCTCGGTTTGCCGCGCCTGGGCCGGTAGGTAGTCGTTGCCGGGGCCGACCATGGCGTATTCGATCAATGCGCTGGGTTGGTCGCCGAGCTCTTCATAGGCGCGCGCCAGGTTGTAGTGCGCCGCCTCGACATGGCTGCCGCGCTCGACCAGTTCTTCCAGGTAGACAATTGCCTCTTCCCAGGCTTCGGCTTCCAGGCAGACCAGGGCCAGGGAGAAGCGCAGGTCGTCGTCAGTGGGGTATTGCTGCAGCAATGAGGCAAACTCGCCCTTGGCGTCATTCAGGCGCTCTTCTGCCACCAGCAGGCGCGCGTAACTCAGGCGCAGGCGCTTGTCGTCGGGGTGTTGCTCGATGCCCTTTTCCAGCAGGGACAGGGCGTCGTCGTTGCGCTCAAGGCTTTGCAGCAGGCGCGCGTGCAGCAGAATCGAGGCGATAGGGCGGTCTTTGCGGGGTTGTTGCTCCAGCAGCTCAAGCGCTTCTTGCGAGCGACCATCCTGTTGCAGCAGCAGGGCTTTGCCGAACAGCAGCTGGCTGTTGTCCGGGTACTTGGCTTGCAGGCGATCGAAGCTTTGCAGCAGGCCGGCGCGGGTGTCCGGGTCGGTCTCGGCGGCAGACAGGGCGAGGAAGTCGAAATGGGTGTCGCCCTGACGCTGCAGCACGCTCTCCATAAAGGTCATGGATTCGTCATAGCGCCCGGCGCGGGCCAGTTGCACGGCGGCGGCGCGCTGGGCATCGATGTTCTCCGGCGCGTTCTTTGCCCACAGCAGGCTGGTTTCCAGCGCCGGCTGCTCGGCCCCCAGGTATTCGGCGATGCGAAAGCCGCGCTCGGCGACGCCAGCATCCTGGGTGGCATTGGCCTGTTGCACGTAGTTGCCCAGGGCAATGTCGAAGCGGTTGCGTTGCCCGGCCAGTTCGGCGATCAGCAGCGACAGCAGGGTTTCCTCGCTGAAGGTGCGATAAACCTTGGGCTGTTCCTTTTGCGCGAGAACGGCAGGGTCTTCCACCGGTGGCGTGCCATCCGGGGCAGTCGGAGCAAATGTCTGGCAACCGCTCAACAAGGCAGCGGCAGTCAGCAACGCGAAGGATCTATTCATAGGGGGAGTATGTGGCCAACCTGCGGTCAGGGCATCATGACACAAGCGCTGGGGCAAGCCCATGGGCTGCAATGATGCGGATTGAGAGATAAATCTGGCTATTGGGACAATCGGCCGCAGTGGTTGTTCTCGCTTTGCCGAAGTAGGACAATTGCCGGCTTCCACTCCCTGTCAGCGATCGTGCATGGCCTTTATTGCCCTCGGTATCAACCATAAGACCGCCTCGGTGGACGTCCGCGAACGCGTGGCTTTCACTCCAGAGCAGTTGGTTGAGGCATTGCAGCAGCTGTGCGAACGCACCAGTAGCCGCGAAGCGGCGATTCTCTCGACCTGCAATCGCAGCGAGTTGTACCTTGAGCAGGACAGCCTGAGCGCCGATGAGGTGTTGGCCTGGCTGGCCAATTATCACCGGCTAAGCCTAGAAGAGCTGCGCGCCTGTGCCTATGTTCATGCCGACGACGAGGCGGTGCGGCACATGATGCGCGTGGCATCCGGGCTGGACTCCATGGTCCTCGGCGAGCCGCAGATTCTCGGCCAGATGAAGTCGGCCTTTGCCGTGGCCCGCGAGGCCGGCACCCTTGGTCCACTGCTCGGGCGCTTGTTTCAGGCCACCTTCAGCACCGCCAAGACGGTGCGCACCGATACCGCAATTGGCGAGAATCCGGTGTCCGTGGCCTTTGCCGCGGTCAGCCTGGCCAAGCAGATCTTCGCCGATCTGCACCGCAGTCAGGCGCTGCTGATCGGTGCCGGCGAGACCATCAGCCTGGTCGCCCGCCATCTGCACGACCAGGGCATCAAGCGCATCGTGGTGGCCAACCGCACTCTGGAACGCGCCAGCAGCCTGGCTGAACAATTCGGCGCGCACGCGGTGCTGCTGTCGGAGATTCCCGACGAGCTGATCAACAGCGATATCGTCATCAGCTCCACGGCCAGCCAGCTGCCGATTCTCGGCAAGGGCGCGGTGGAGCGTGCGCTGAAGCAGCGCAAGCACAAGCCGATCTTTATGGTCGATATCGCCGTGCCGCGGGATATCGAGCCGCAAGTCGGTGAGCTGGATGACGTCTACCTGTATACCGTCGATGACCTGCATGAGGTGATCGCGGAAAACCTCAAGAGTCGCCAGGGCGCGGCCCAGGCCGCCGAAGAGCTGGTCAGCGTCGGCGCGCAGGAGTTTATGCAGCGCCTGCGTGAGCTGGCGGCGGTGGACGTGCTCAAGGCCTATCGACAGCAGGCCGAGCGCTTGCGCGACGAGGAGCTAAACAAGGCCCTGCGTCTGCTCAGTAACGGCAGTTCGGCCGAGGATGTGCTGGCGCAGATGGCCCGTGGCCTGACCAACAAACTGTTGCATGCGCCCAGCGTGCAGCTGAAAAAATTCTCTGCTGACGGCCGCGTCGATGCGCTGGGCGTGGCCCAAGAACTGTTTGCCCTCGACGAGGGCGCGCCGCCGGCTTCGACCCATAGCGGCTCGGCCAATAAATAAAGGTCTGCAATGAAAGCGTCACTGATCAATAAACTCGACCTGTTGCAGGATCGTTTCGAAGAGCTGACCGCGCTGCTCGGCGATGCCGAAGTGATCAGCAACCAGCCGCAGTTCCGCGCCTATTCCAAGGAGTACGCCGAGATCGAGCCGGTGTACCAGGCGTTCAGTGCGTTCCGCAAAGTCCAGGCCGACCTTGAAGGCGCGCAGGCGCTGCTGAAAGACAGCGACCCGGATATGCGCGAGATGGCCGAAGAAGAAGTCGCCGAGGCCAAGGAACAGCTGATCGAGCTGGAAGCCAGGCTGCAGCGCATGCTGCTGCCCAAGGACCCGAATGACGGCCGCAACGTGTTCCTCGAAGTGCGCGCCGGTACCGGTGGCGACGAGGCGGCGATCTTCTCCGGCGACCTGTTCCGTATGTATTCGCGTTATGCCGAGAAGCAGGGCTGGCGCGTTGAAGTGTTGTCGGCCAGCGAAGGCGAGCACGGCGGTTATAAAGAAGTGATTGCCCGGGTCGAGGGCGATAATGTCTACGGCAAGCTCAAGTTCGAGTCAGGCGCGCACCGCGTGCAGCGCGTGCCGGAGACCGAATCCCAGGGCCGCATCCACACCTCGGCCTGCACCGTCGCCGTGCTGCCTGAGCCGGATGAGCAGATGGCCATCGACATCAACCCGGCCGATTTGCGCGTGGACACCTACCGCAGCTCCGGTGCCGGCGGCCAGCACGTCAACACCACCGACTCGGCGATCCGCATCACCCACATTCCCACCGGTACCGTGGTGGAATGTCAGGAAGAGCGTTCACAGCACAAGAACCGCGCCAAGGCCATGGCCTGGCTGGCGGCGAAATTGAAAGACCAACAGGAAGCCGCCGCGCACAAGGAAATTTCCGACTCGCGCAAGCTGCTGGTGGGCTCTGGCGACCGTTCCGAGCGCATCCGCACCTACAACTTCCCGCAAGGGCGGGTCACCGATCACCGCATCAACCTGACCCTGTATTCGCTCAACGAAGTGATTGCAGGCGGCGTTGAGGCGATCATCGAACCGCTGCTGGTCGAGTACCAGGCCGATCAGTTGGCCGCGCTGGGCGATTGAGTCCTGCGGTGCGCCACGTAGGGTGGATGACGCTTTTTTCATCCACCAGAAGTCTGCGGTGGATCGATAAAGCGCGATCCACCCTACGAGAAAAATATGGTCACCATCGAAACCCTGCTTAACACCGCCGAACTGCCCGACTCGCCGACCCCACGGCTGGACGCTGAGTTGTTGCTCGCCCACGTCCTGGGCAAGTCGCGCAGCTATCTGCACACCTGGCCGGAGCGCGAACTTGAGACCGAGCAGCTTGAGCGTTATCAGACCGCAATCGTTCGGCGTCAGGCCGGCGAGCCGGTGGCCTATATCCTCGGTCAGCAAGGTTTCTGGAGCCTGGATCTGGAGGTCGCGGCGCATACCCTGATTCCGCGCCCGGATACCGAGCTGCTGGTGGAAACTGTTCTCGCGCTGCTGCCAGCTACGCCTGCTGCGCTGCTGGATCTCGGTACCGGCACCGGTGCGATTGCCCTGGCCCTGGCCAGCGAGCGCCCAGCCTGGCGACTAACCGGTGTGGATCGTGTACCCGATGCGGTGGTCCTGGCCGAGCGCAATCGCATACGGCTCAAGTTGGATAACTCGGCTTTCGTCGAAAGCCACTGGTTTAGTGCCCTGGCCGGCCAGCGTTATCAGCTGATCGTCAGCAACCCGCCTTATATCGCCGCCGATGATCGCCATCTGGCTGAGGGCGATGTGCGCTTCGAGCCGAGCAGTGCCCTAGTCGCAGGCGCGGACGGGTTGGATGATATTCGCCTGATCATTGTCCAGGCACCGGACTATCTTGAAGCGGGCGGCTGGCTGCTGCTGGAGCATGGCTTCGATCAGGCGGCGGCGGTGCGCGAGCTGCTTAGCACGCGTGGCTTTAGCGCGGTGGAAAGCCGCCGTGACCTGGGCGGCCATGAGCGCATCAGTCTGGGACGCTTCGATAATGAGTGACGCCATGAGTGCGCAGGACATGCTGAATGACGAGGAGCTGCTGCGCTATAGCCGGCAGATCCTCCTGCAACAGATCGACATCGACGGCCAGCTGCGCCTGAAAAACAGCCGCGCGTTGATCATCGGCCTCGGCGGCTTGGGCTCGCCGGTGGCGCTCTATCTGGCGGCCGCGGGGGTTGGCGAGTTGCACCTAGCGGACTTCGATACGGTCGATTTGACCAATCTGCAGCGGCAGATCGCTCACGACACGGCGAGCATCGGCCTGAGTAAGGTCGACTCTGCAAGCAAACGCCTGCTGGCGATCAACCCGCAGCTGCGCCTGCAAACTCACCGCCAGGGCCTGGACAGCGATTCTTTGGCCGCCGCCGTGGCAGCGGTGGACCTGGTGCTGGACTGCTCGGACAACTTCGGCACCCGCGAGGCGGTCAATGCCGCCTGTGTAGCGGCCAAGGTGCCGCTGGTCAGCGGCGCGGCGATTCGCCTGGAAGGCCAGCTCTCGGTGTTCGACCCGCGCCGTGACGACAGCCCCTGCTACCACTGCATCTACGGCCACGGCAGTGAGGCCGAGCTGACCTGCAGCGAAGCCGGGGTGGTTGGTCCGCTGGTAGGACTGGTCGGTAGTCTGCAGGCACTGGAAGCTTTGAAGCTGCTGGCGCAGTTCGGCGAACCGCTGGTCGGTCGCTTGCTATTGATCGATGCCTTGGGCAGTCGTTTCCGTGAGCTGCGGGTCAAGCGCGATCCGGGCTGCAGCGTGTGTGGAGTGGCCAGCGGTGAGTAATGCGCCGATTGGCGTATTCGATTCCGGCGTCGGCGGCCTGTCGGTGCTACGCGAGATTCGCACGCTGCTACCGAATGAGTCGCTGCTGTATGTGGCCGACAGCGGCCATGTGCCCTACGGCGAGAAGAGCCCGGAATTTATCCGCGAGCGCTGCCGGGTATTGGCTGAGTTTCTTTTGGCCCAGGGCACCAAGGCGCTGGTGCTGGCCTGCAATACCGCCACGGTGGCGGGAGTGGCCGAGTTGCGTGAGCTGTATCCGCAGCTGCCATTGGTGGGCATGGAGCCGGCGGTCAAGCCTGCGGCGGCAGCGACCCAGAGCGGCGTGGTTGGCGTGCTGGCCACCACCGGCACACTGAAAAGCGCCAAGTTCGCCGCACTGCTGGACCGGTTCGCCAGCGATGTGCGGGTGATTACTCAGCCCTGTCCGGGGCTGGTCGAGCGTATCGAGGCCGGTGAGCTGGACAGCGCTGCTACCCGCGAATTGCTGCAGGGCTTGGTCGCACCGCTGTTGGCCGAAGGCTGCGACACGCTGATTCTCGGTTGCACCCATTACCCCTTTATCAAGCCGCTGCTGCGCACCCTGGTGCCCGAGTCGGTCAGCCTGATCGATACCGGCGCTGCGGTTGCCCGGCAGTTGCAGCGGCTGCTGGAGGCGCGTGATCTGCGCGCCGCTGGGCCAGCGCAACCGACGCAATTCTGGTCAAGTGCTGCGCCATTGGCGATGCAGCAGGTGCTGCCGTTGCTCTGGGGTGAGGCGGCCACGGTCAGTGGCCTGCCCGACACGACTTAGCAGTAAGTCGGCTTTCGTAACGGCTAAATATTTCTATACTCTGCCTTAGCGTCATGTCGCTTTAAATGGGTGGATAAGGATTATTACCATGAGCAAAATCGTTACCTTGGCTGCGTTTGCGGCCTTAGCGTTGGGGCAAGTGAGTGCATTGCAGGCAGCAGATCTGAGTGTCGCGGTTGGCCAGACAGGCGACTCGACCATGACCTATCGCCTGGGCACGCAGTTCGATTTCAACCGCAGCTGGTTTGCCAGTGATGTCGGTCGCCTGACCGGTTACTGGGATGCTGCGTATACCTACTGGGACGGTGACGAAACCGCCAGCAATCACAGCCTGTCACTGACCCCGGTGTTCGTCTACGAATTTGCCGGTGAGCGCTTTAAGCCCTATATCGAGGCGGGCATCGGTGTGGCCGCATTTTCCAGCACCGAGCTGGAAGACAACGACCTGGCTTCGTCCTTCCAGTTTGAAGACCGCATCGGGTTCGGCGTGCGTTTCTCTGGCCAGGAAGTGGGCGTGCGCGCACTGCACTATTCAAACGCCGGGATTAAGCAGCCCAATGATGGGGTTGAGAGTTACAGCCTGCATTACCGCATAAGCTTCTAGCGGTTTGTGGCGTTAACAAGAAACCGGATTGCGATCCGGTTTTTTTATGGCCTGCCATCCATGGCGGCCACCCCTTTGGGGCCGTCGCTACGCGACGTTAAAAATCGTTCCTGACGATTTTTGATGGCCCGCCACTCCTTGCCTCCACCCTCCGGGCCGTTGCCGTGCGATGTTAAAAGCCGTTCCCGACGATTTTTTGTATCGGCAGTAAGGCGCGCTTAGCGGTAGATGCTGCTCATGCCTTTGCGTTCTTCCAGGCATTCGGGCGAGGCGGTTTCGAATTCGCGGCAGATCAGTGGGCGCACCTCGTAGATGGTGCAGCGCATGCTGTTGCGGTCCAGCGCCGCGCACCAACCGTCGTCCAGGCGCAGCATGACTTCGCCGCCCCAGTCGTCGGTGTCGATATAGCGTGGCGGCACGCCGGTGTCGGTGATCAGCATGACTTCCAGCTGGCAGCAGCAGGCCGCGCAGTTGGAGCAACTGACGGCTTCTTCGCTGGGTAACTGGATATGGGGAATGCTTTCGCTCATGCCGCGCAGTGTACGCCATCACTGCTTTGGCGAGGCCTGCTGCCGACGTAGGGCGTTCTGCTTAGGTCGATTCGGGTGTGCGCAGGTTCTGCTCGTATTGCGCACGATAGAGCTTGGCAAAGCCGTGCAGCACCGGCATTACCAGCGCCCAGAGTGCACCGAGTAGCAGCAGGCTGGGCCAGGTGCCGTAGGGCAGGCTGACGCCGGCCAGTTGCGCGCCGGCGTAGTAGGACAGCGGCGCGCCGATCAAGCCCAGCAGGCTGGCGCGCCACCAGGGCTGCGCGGTCCAGGCCAGGCAGTGGTTGAGCGTGGTGGCCAGCAGCAGCCACAGGCAGGCCAGCCACAGCGGGATCAGGCTGCGCGGTTGGCCAAAGTCGAACACGCCGAGGTTGAGCAGAAGGCTGTCCAGGGTGCTGCCAACGATCAGCACGCTGACCAGCAGCCTGCCTTCCGCCACCCAGCTACTGACCCACAGCAGATGCACCGCGAGTATTGCGGCAACCACGATCAGCAGCAGCCACAGGCGCTCGCCGGCGAAGATGCAGGAGAACCAGCCGAGCTGGAACAGCAGGGTGTTGGCGATCAGCTTAGCCATCGAACCGGGCCAGTAACGGGGCGGGGCGCGCCGCAGGTTTGGCCAGCAGCAGTTGCGCGGTGCCGATGGTGCGCTCGATAAAACCGCCCTCGCAGTAGCACAGGTAGAACTCCCACAGCCGGTAGAAGTAGTCGTCGTAGCCGCGTTGTTCGAGGTTGTGCCGCGCCTGGCGCAGGTTGTTGTGCCACAGGCGCAGGGTGCGCGCGTAGTGCAGGCCGAAATCCTCCATATGGTGCAGGGTCATGTCGGTCTTGGCGGTGACGATTCCCAGCATCTTGTTCACCGAGGGCAGCGCACCGCCGGGGAAGATATAGCGCTGGATAAAGTCCACAGCCGATTTCGCCTGCTCATAGCGCTGGTCGCGGATGGTGATGGCCTGCAGCAGCATCAGCCCGTCGGGTTTGAGCAGGCTGGCGCATTGCTCGAAATAGGTGGGCAGGAATCGATGGCCGACTGCCTCGATCATCTCGATCGACACCAGCTTGTCGAACTGACCGGCGAGGTCGCGGTAATCCTCCAGCAGCAGGGTGATCTGCCCTTGCAGACCCTGCTCGGCAATGCGCTGCTGGGTGTAGACGAACTGCTCCTTGGACAACGTGGTGGTGGTGACCTTGCAGCCGTAATGAGTAGCGGCGTAGATCGCCATGCTGCCCCAGCCGGTGCCGATTTCCAGCAGGTGGTCGCTGGGCTTGAGGGCGAGCTTCTGGCAGATGCGTTCGAGCTTGTGCAGCTGCGCCTGCTCCAGGCTGTCGTCGGCGCTTTGGAACATCGCCGCCGAGTACATCATGGTCGGGTCGAGGAACTGCTCGAACAGGTCGTTGCCCAGGTCGTAATGTGCCGAGATGTTCTTGCGTGAGCCCTTGCGGGTGTTGCGGTTGAGCCAGTGCAGGCCCTGGATCAGCGGCCGCCCAAGCTGGGCCAGGCCGCGCTCCATGGCGTCCAGCACGTCGAGGTTGCTGACAAACACGCGGATCACCGCGGTCAGGTCCGGGGTCGTCCAGTAACCATGGATATAGGCCTCGCCCGAGCCGATCGAGCCATTGCCCGCCACCAGGCCCCAGACTGCGCAATCCTGCACCTGGATCTCGGCGCACAGGCTGGAGTGGGCATCGCCGAACTCCAGGCGTTCGTCACCTTCAACGATCACCAGTTGGCCGTGGCGCAGCTGTTTGAGCTGACGCAGCACCGCGCGGCGCAACAGGCTGGCACCGATGCCGCTGCCGGCGCGCACGCTTTCCTTGGCTGAAACAAGGTTAGGACTCTTCATGGGGGACTTCCTTTGCTGCGGTGCGGGCGACGCGGAAATCACCTTCAGCGGCCCGGTGGGTGAACAGGGGGATACGTTTGAGCAGCAGGCGCAGCGCCTGCCAGTAGATGGCGACAACGGTTTTGCCGGTCATCCAGGGGAAATCGATCAGGTAGCGGTGCAGACTGGCGCGGGTAAGCGGGGTGCGCTGCAGGCTGAGGCTGGCGTCGAAGACCTTTTCGTCCGCCTGCCAGTCGGCCATATGAATGCCCAGGCGCTCGCCGGCCGGGCTGAAACTCATGCGGTATTCCAGGTCGCGCGGCAGAAACGGCGAGACGTGAAACGCCTTGGCCATAGCCACATGCTGATGGCCCGTGCCTTCGGCTGGCAGCACGTAGTGGTAACGCTCACGGAACGGCGTGTTGCTGACTTCGCAGAGAATCGCCGCCAGGCTGCCGTCGGCCTTATGGCAGTAGAAGAAACTCGCCGGGTTGAACGCCAGGCCCCAGCTGCGCGGCTGGGTCAGCAAACAGATAGGCCCCAGCGGCGTGCGCCCCAGTGCCTCGCCGACGCGCTGGCGTACCGCGTCGATCAAACGCATGCCCGTGTGGGTGAACTGCGGCAGGTAATCGCTCTCGCGAAAGGCAAAGGGCGCGAAACGGCCACTGCCAGCCAGCGGCGACAGTGCGAGCACGGCCTCCTGCTCGCTCAGGTCGAGGTAGAGCAGGCCCATGCGGTAGCGGAAGTTGTGCAGACGCGGCGCAAAACGCCGGTGCTGCACCCAGCCGCTGTACAGGGCGCTGTTCATTACCGTTGGGCTGTTCACTACAGCGCCTCACCGAATTCACGGGCCACGCGCAGCGCGCTGACCACGCCGTCTTCGTGGAAGCCATTGGCCCAGTACGCGCCGCAGAAGTAGCTGTGATTGAGCCCCAGCAACTCTTCCCAGCGCGTCTGCGCGGCCATGCCGGCCAGGCTGTATTGCGGGTGGGCGTAGGTATAGCGGGCGAGAATCTTGCTCGGGTCGATGGCGGCGGTCTGGTTCAGGCTGACGCAGAAGGTGGTGTCGCTCTGAATGCCCTGCAGGATATTCATGTTGTAAGTCACCGCTGCCGACTGGTCGGCATGCTGCTGCAGCGCTACTGCGCTCGGCCTGGCGGAGTTGAAATCAGGCTCTGAATGCTCATTTACACCCAGTAAACTGCGCTTCCTCGCCTGATTTCGCCTTGCCAGTCCTTCGCTCGCTACGCCCTGCAGCGGCATGCCTGGCCCGCCCAGGCGGTAGTTCCAGCTGGCCCAGGCCAGTGGCCGTTGCGGCAGCAGGCGGGTGTCGGTGTGCAGCACCACATCGTTGTCGGCATAGGGCAGCGCGCCGAGGATTTCCTTCTCGATGCGCGTGGGTTCGGCCAGCAGCGCCAGGGCCTGGTCGCTGTGACAGGCGAAGATCACCTTGTCGAAGCGCTCGGCTCCGGCGGCGCTGTGCAGGGTCACACCGTCGGCATCACGTTCGACCCGGCTAACCGCGCAGTTGAGGCGGATGTGTTGCTTGAAGGATTCGATCAGCGGCGCAACGTAGCTGCTGGAACCACCCTCAATCACGCACCACTGCGGGCGATCACTGACCGAGAGCAGGCCGTGGTTCTTGAAGAAGCGTACGAAGAATTGCAGCGGGAAACCGATCATGTCCTGCAGCGACATCGACCAGATCGCCGCGCCCATGGGCACGATGTAATGCTGGGTGAAGCGCTCGCTGTAGCCGTTGCTGCGCAGGTAGTCGCCGAGGGTGACGTTGGCGGCGATGCGCTGGTTATTGAGGTCGTCCAGGGCTTCACGGTTGAAGCGCAGGATGTCGCGCAGCATGCCCCAGAACTTCGGTGAAATCAGGTTGCGGCGCTGGGCGAACAGGCTGTTGAGGTTGTGCCCGTTGTACTCCACGCCACTGCGCGGGTCGCTGACCGAGAAGCTCATCTCGGTGTCCTTGAAACCCACGCCAAGCTGTTTCAGCAGGCGGATAAAGTTCGGGTAGGTCCAGTCGTTGAACACGATAAACCCGGTGTCCACGGCATAGTGCTGGCCGCCCACCTCGACATCCACGGTGTGGGTGTGGCCGCCGATCCAGTCACTGGCCTCGAAGACGGTGATGTCGTGGCGGCGGTTGAGCAGGTAGGCGCTGGTCAAACCGGCGATACCGCTGCCGATAATGGCAGTCTTCATGGCGCGTCCTTGGTCTTGGCTTCGCTGCGGGCCATGCGTGCGCCCAGCGCCACTTGCAGGCGCTTGGGCAGGTGGCCGAGCAGTTTCAGAATGGCGATAAAAGCGCCGGGGAAGCTTATTTCAAACGGCTGCTGGTGCAGGCGCTCGGCGATATAACGGGCGGCTTTGTCCACCGGCCAGCGCATGGGCATGGGGAAGTCGTTTTTCTGTGTCAGTGGGGTGTCGACAAAGCCCGGGCTGACCAGGGTCACGGCAATCCCTTCGGCGTGCAGGTCGATGCGCAGGGTTTCCAGCAGGTAGCGCATGGCTGCCTTGGACGCGCCATAGGCTTCGGCGCGCGGCAGCGGCAGGTAGGTCACCGAACTGCCTACGCCGACCAATTGCGCCTGTTTGCCTAGAAGCAGCAAGGGCAGGGCGGCTTCGATGCAGTAGCTGGCGGAGAACAGATTGGCGCGCATCACCCGTTCGACCATGGCCGCCTCGAAGGCGCTGACTTCAACGTATTCGCAGGTGCCGGCATTGAGGATGGCGCAATCCAGCGCGCCCCAGACCTCGGCGATATGGCTGCCGATGGCGCGCACTTGAGTCGCGTCGCTGAGGTCGCCGGGTAGCACCAGCACCTGAGTGGGAAAGCGCTTGGCCAGCGCCTCCAGTGGTGCCACCGTGCGCGCGCTCAAGGCCAGGCGATGGCCCTGCTGCAACAACTGCTCGGCCAGTGCCGCGCCGATCCCGCTGCTGGCGCCGGTGAGCCAGATCCGCCGTGCGCTTGCGTTCATGCGAGCCTCCGTTTCAGCCAGCGAATCGCCTGGCCGAGCAAGGGCAGATGCTCATAGAGCAGGCTGCCGGCGTCGAAATAGTCGCGGTGTTGGTAAACCTTGCCGTGCCAGAGCAGGTGCGAGCAGCCTTCCACGCGAATCAGCTGGCCTGCCGCCAGGCGCGGGTGGCGGTAGCTCATGGTCCAGCGCAGGTAGCCTTCACCGTCGCGCACCTGGTCAAAGCCATGGAAGTCGAAGCGCAGCTCACTGACGTTGGCGTACAGCTCGGCGAAGTAGCGCTGCATATTGGCCAGGCCGCGCACCTCATGCAGCGGGTCGCGGAACAGCGCGTCGTCGCTGTACAGCAGGCTCAGGCGGTCGAGGTTGTGCGTGTTCAGCCCGGTAAAGTCCTGGGCGAACTGGCGCAGAAAGTCGCTCACAGCACCTCCTCGCCGGCAAAGTGCGGCAGGCTCTTGAATGCCGCTAGGGCGCGGGTGCGGCTCTTGCTCAGGTCGACGATCGGCGCGGGGTAATCGGCGATGCCAAACAACCCGCCGATGGCCGCCGGGTTATGGATATTGGTTTTATTCAGGCCGACCAGCTCGGGCAGCCACTGGCGGATAAAGCGGCCGTCCGGGTCGAATTTCTGCGACTGACTCAGCGGGTTGAAAATACGGAAGTAGGGGGCCGAATCGGTGCCGGTGGAGGAGCTCCACTGCCAGCCGCCGTTGTTCGCCGCCAGGTCGCCATCGATTAGGTGGCGCATAAAGAAGCGCTCGCCTTCGCGCCAGTCGATCAGCAGGTTCTTGGTCAGGAACATCGCCACGATCATGCGCAGGCGGTTGTGCATCCAGCCGGTGGCCAGCAACTGGCGCATGGCCGCATCGATGATCGGGAAGCCGGTGCGGCCTTGCTGCCAGGCTTTCAGCTCCTGCGGGGCATCACGCCAGGCCACAGCCTCGGTTTCCGCGCGGAAGGCGCGGTGCATCGAAACGCGCGGGTAGCCGACCAGAATATGTTTGTAGAACTCGCGCCAGAGCAGCTCGTTGATCCAGGTGATGGCCCCGATATTGCCGCTGTCGAACTCGCCCTGGTTGGCCTGCAAGGCCGCATGCAGGCACTGGCGCGGCGAAATTACCCCGGCGGCCAGGTAGGCGGACAGCTGGCTGGTGCCGGGCTGGGCGGGGAAGTCGCGGGCGCTTTGGTAGAATTCGATTTGCTGCGCGGCAAAATCATCCAAACGCCGCGCCGCCTCGGCTTCCCCGGCCGGCCACAGCTCACGCAGCTCGGCGCTGGGCAGAGCAAAGCCTGCGACCTGCTCAGGAATGGCATCGCTTTGGATGGCCAGCGGCGCCTGCGCCTTGGGCGTGGCGATCCGCGCCGGTAAGGCGGTGTGCAGGCGCTGGTAGCAGACCTTGCGGAACTGGCTATAGACCTGGAAGTAGTTGCCGGCCTGGGTCAGCACGCTGCCAGGTTTGAAGAACAGCTGATCGAGGTGGCTGTGGAAGTTCACGCCAAGGCCGTCGAGTGCCTGTGCCACCGCCTGATCGCGACGGCTTTCGTGCACGCCGTATTCTTCGTTGACCTGCACGCAGCGCACCTGCAGCTGCTGGCACAGCTCGCCAATCACCTGTGGCGCGGCGCTCCAATCATCGGCTTCGCGCACCAGCAGCGGCACATTGAGTTTGCCCAGCTCAGTGGCCAGCTCCTTGAGGTTGCGCAGCCAGAAGTCGACCTTGCTCGGCGCGTCATCGTGCATCAGCCACTGGCCGGGGCTGAGCAGGTACAGCGCCACGGTCGGGCCGCTGCTCATGGCGGCGGCCAGGGCGTTGTTGTCCTGCACGCGCAGGTCGGTACGAAACCAGATCAATTGCAGCATGTTCAATTCCGTCAGCTGTGCAGCAGGTTGAGGTCGGTAAGGTTGTGCAGCGCGGCCAGTGGGTCGGCGGCCAGGCTCAGTTCGGCGTTCTGCGCGGTGATGGCGACTAATTCTTCGGCGTGGATCTGCACCACCTGACCGACCAGCAGGCAGGGGCAGTCGTAACCGGCGAGCAGGCGTTGCAGCTGTGTGCTGTTCAGCGCCTGGCTGGAATACAGCAGCACTGCACGCGGCTGGATATGCTCGACCGCCAGGGCCAGCTCGGTGGGTGGTAGTGGCCAATCGAACACCTCCACCGCGCAGCCGGCGCTGCTCGCCAGCCAGGCGGTCAGCCACAGGCCGGCGGCCATCGGCAGCTCGGAGACGTTGATCAGCAGCAGTGGTGCGCCGCTGCATTGGCGGTTGTTGTGGTACAGCCGCGCGCCGAGCTTGCTGCGCAGCCAGGAATAGAAGAACACCCGCTCGGCCTGGGCACCGAACTGGTTGCGCCAGCGTAGCTCCAGTTCTTCGAGCAGCGGCAGCAGCAACTGTTGGCACAGGGTAGGCGGCGGGTAGAGCGCCAGTGCAGTGTTGAAACAGTCGTCCAGACGGCGCTCGTTGAGGTTGCAGATGGCTTCCAGCAAGTGCTGGCGCGTCTCCTCCCACTGCGAGCTGGTTTCGGTCAGCGCCGGTTGGTCAGCGCGCAGCAGGCCCTTGACTTGGCTGACCGCAACGCCGCGATTAAGCCAGGTGAGAATCGCCTGAATACGCGCGACATGTTCATCCGCATACAGGCGATGACCCTTGGGCGTGCGATGCGGCAGGATCAGTCCGTAACGCCGCTCCCAGGCGCGCAGGGTCACGGCGTTGACCCCGGTGATGCGCGCCACATCGCGGATCGGCATAAATCCTTGGGCAATCGCCGCCTGGTAGTCGTCGGTGGCCGCGCCTGCGCTGATTGGCTCAAGACTCATAGGGCATTACGCAGGCTGAGGTTTTCCGGGTGCGGTTGCAGGTAAACCTGCTGCGCGATGTAGTGGTCCGGATGGCGGCGGAAGTGATGCTTGAGCAGGGTCATGGGCACCACCAACGGCACCACGCCATGGCGGTACTGGCCGATCAGCTGCTGCATTTCCTGCTTCTCTTCACTGCTTAGCGATTGCTTGAGGTAGCCGCTGAGGTGCTGCAGCACGTTGCTGTGGGTGCGGCGGGTGGCGCAGCTTTTCAGCGCACTCATCAGCTCACTGAAATAGTGCGGGGCCAGCTCTTTGATGTCGTGCTGGTTGAGGTTGCCGAGCATGCGCCCGAGCAGCTTGTACTGCGCGGGGTGGGTGGCCATCAGCAGGTATTTGTAGCGCGAGTGGAAGTCGATCAGGCGCTTGCGCGTTAGGCCGTCACGCAGCAGCTGTTGCCACTCGGCGTAGGCGAACACGCGGGTGATAAAGTTCTCGCGCAGGATCGGGTCGTTGAGGCGACCATCTTCTTCCACCGGCAGGTTCGGCTGCCTGGCGCAGAACGCCTGGGCAAACAGGCCGCGACCCGGTTCGCTGGGGCGGCCATTGTCCTGGTAGACCTTGACCCGGTGCAGCCCGCAGGACGGCGACTGCTGCATAAAGATGTAGCCGCAGATATCCGTCAGCTCGCCGGCCATGCGCTCGCCGTAGGCGGTCAGAGGCGCGCTGACATCCACTTCGCGGCTGACCGTACCGACGGCGCGCGGCGCGAGCGGGTCGCCCACCAGGCGGATCGGCTCGCGCGGGATACCCATGCCAATGGCCACTTCGGGGCACAGCGGCACGAAATCGAAATACTCATTCAGGGTCCGGCTGCACAGCCGCGACTCCTTGTGGCCGCCGTTGTAGCGCACCTCTGCCCCCAGCAGGCAGGCGCTGATGCCCAGTTTGGGTTTGCCGCCGAGGGTTTCGCTTGGATGCATGGGGCGACCTCTGATGATTACTTGTACAGATTTCGTGATCTGTACAATGTGTATGCATCATAGGACTGTAGTTGTACAAGTCAATTTGTTTGTACAGTTTGTGTATGGGTCTATGCGCGGGGAGGTCGGTTATTTCCAGCCCATAAGCCAGCGTTCGCCGTCTTCCAGCACGCGCCAGTCCAGGCACTGGTTGCGCTTGCTGAGGATGGCCTGCAGTTCGATCTGCAGCACAGCGCCGTCTTCGTCACAGAGCAGTTCGGTAACCAGGAAATGCTTTTCGCGGTTCTGTGGCTGCGCTGCTGTCCATTTCGACAGCAGCAGCTTGCGCGGGTTAAGGCGGTGCTTGCTCTTGATCTGGCTGGCGTGGGCGTTCACTGCAAGTGTTCCAGCAAACGCCGCGCGGCTTCCTGGCCGCTGAGCCAGGCACCTTCAACGCGGCCGGACAGGCACCAGTCGCCGCAGGCATACAGGCCCAGGTCGGCATCGGCCAGCACGCCCCACTCATGTGCGCTGGCGGGCCGTGCATACAGCCAGCGGTGCGCCAGGCTCAGGGCTGGGGCCGGCACGGCGCAGCCGATCAGCTCGGCAAAGGCCCCGTGCAGGTGCTCGATCACCGCTTCCTTGGGCAGGTCCAGATGCTGTTTGCTCCAGGCGCTGCTGGCGTGCAGTACCCAGGTGTCCAGGGCGGTTTCCCGGCCGGGTTTGCTGCGATTGCGCGCCAGCCAGTCAAGTGGGCTGTCCTGCACAAAGCAGCCTTCAACCTGAGTGGCCAGCGGCGCAGCGAAGGCCAGGGCGACTGCCCAGGTGGGTTCCATGGCGACACTGGCGGCGGCACCGGCAAGTTTCGGCGCGCTGGACAATAGCGCCGTAGCTTGCGGCGCTGGGGTGGCGACGATCACGTGGCTGAACGGGCCGTGGTTGTTGCCTTCGGCATCCTGCAGGTGCCAGTGCTGCTCACCGCGAAACACTTCGGTGATGCGGCAGGAGAAGTTCACCGGCAGAGCACCGAGCATCGCGCGGGTGATCGCACTCATACGCGGGCTGCCGACCCAGCGCACTTGTTCGTCCGGCGAGGCGCTGAGCTGGCCATTGTTGGCGTGGTACAGGCTCGGGCTCCACTCGGCGACCCAGCCACGCGCCTGCCATTGCTGCACCACCTCGACGAAGCGCCGATCACGCGCCGTGAAGTACTGCGCGCCAAGGTCCAGCGCGCCGGCGTCACTGCGCTTGCTGGCCATGCGGCCGCCGCTGCCGCGGCTTTTATCGAACAGCTGCACGGGGTGACCCGCGGCATGCAGGGCTTGCGCGGCCGACAGGCCGGCGATGCCGGTGCCGATAATGGCGATAGGGTGGAGTGCGCTCATGGCTGACCTCGTGTGTGCAAGCGCTAGGCTACGCTGTGGGCAAAAGCTATACAAACTGGTTTTTATGTATAGGATGTGCCGGTTTCGATGATGCCTTCCTATAGTTAAGACAACCTGTGGCCGGTTTGAAGCCACAGAGCGGGATAAATCAGCTAGCCGTGAAATTAAATCAACGGCAGGGCCACGCGAGGAAGCTGTCATGCACATTCTTTTGACCGGCGGTACTGGCTTGATCGGGCGAGCGCTGTGTCGGCACTGGCTGCAGCAGGGCCATCAGCTGACGGTCTGGAGTCGCCGCCCCGAGCAGGTGAAGGCGCTCTGTGGCGGGGCCGTGTGCGGCATTGGCCGGCTCGATGAGCTGGCTGAGGAGTCGCTGGATGCCGTGGTCAATCTGGCTGGCGCGCCGATTGCCGACCGGCCCTGGACGCGCAAGCGCAAGGCGCTGTTGTGGGCCAGCCGGGTCAGCCTCACCGAGCAGCTACTGGCCTGGCTGGAGACGCGTGAGCAGAAACCGCGGGTGCTGTTGTCCGGTTCGGCGGTGGGCTGGTATGGCGATGGCGGCGAGCGCGAGTTGCACGAGGACACGCCGCCGGTCAGCGAGGACTTTGCCGCGCAACTCTGCGGGGCCTGGGAAGAAACCGCGCAGCGCGCCGAAGAGCTGGGGATGCGCGTGGTGCTGCTGCGCACCGGGCTGGTGCTGAGCGCCGACGGCGGTTTGCTCAAGCGCCTGTTGTTGCCGTTCAAACTGGGCCTGGGTGGGCCGCTGGGCAGCGGTCGGCAATGGATGCCGTGGATTCATCTTGCCGATCAAATTGCCCTGATTGATTTTCTCCTGCAGCAGGAGGGGGCCAGCGGTCCTTATAATGCCTGCGCGCCGACGCCTGTGCGTAACCGCGAATTCAGCCAGGCGCTGGGCCGCGCGCTGCACCGCCCGGCGTTTCTGCCGGCCCCGGCGTTTGCCCTGCGCCTGGGCTTGGGCGAGCTGTCCGGGCTGCTGCTCGGTGGCCAGCGCGCGCTGCCGCTGCGCTTGAGCGCGGCGGGTTTCAGTTTTCGTTTCACCCAACTCGACGTGGCCCTGGCAGACTTGCTGAGCCATCACTGATTAGGATTTTGCATGACCGATCACGCGTTGCTGCTGGTTAACCTGGGCTCGCCGGCTTCTACGGAAGTTGCCGACGTACGCCGCTATCTCAACCAGTTTCTGATGGACCCGCATGTCGTCGACCTGCCCTGGCCGCTGCGCCGGCTGCTGGTCTCGCTGATTCTGATCAAGCGTCCGGCAGCCTCGGCGCATGCCTATGCCTCGATCTGGTGGGACGAAGGTTCGCCGCTGGTGGTGCTGAGCAAGCGTCTGCAACAGGCGATGAAAGCCGCCTGGAAGCATGGCCCTGTGGAGTTGGCCATGCGCTATGGCGAGCCATCGCTGCAGACTGTGTTGACCCGCCTGGCCGCCCAGGGCATCAAGCAGGTGACCCTGGCACCGCTGTACCCGCAATTTGCCGACAGCACCACCACCACGGTGATCGAAGAAGCCAAGCGGGTGGTGCGTGAGCAGCAGTTGCCGATGCGTTTCTCGGTGCTGCCGCCGTTCTACGATCAGGCGGAATACCTCGACGCCCTGGTCGACAGCGCCAGGCCACACCTTGAGCAAGGGTTCGATCACCTGTTGTTGAGCTTTCACGGCCTGCCCGAGCGGCATTTGCACAAGCTCGACCCCAGTGGCCATTGCCTGAAAGGCGCGGATTGCTGCCGCACGGCATCGCCTGAAGTACTGGCCAGCTGTTACCGCGCCCAGTGCCTGCGCAGCGCCGAGCTGTTTTCCCAGCGCATGGGGCTCAAACCCGAGCAGTGGTCGCTGTCGTTCCAGTCGCGCCTGGGTCGGGCCAAGTGGATTGAGCCCTATACCGAAACGCGTCTGGACGAGCTGGGCAGGCAGGGCGTGAAGAAGCTGTTGGTGATGTGCCCGGCGTTTGTCGCCGACTGCATCGAAACCCTGGAAGAGATCGGCGACCGTGGCCGCGAGCAGTTTGTCGCGGCCGGCGGCGAGAGCCTGCAGCTGGTGCCGTGCCTGAATGATCACCCAAGCTGGGTCGCGGCCTTGAAGACGCTCAGTGAGCGCGCACCACTGATGCTCTAACGAAATACGCTGTGGTTGTCATTCGCCCGAAAGGATGCCGCGCATTCGCCTGACTGATAACACCTCCGGGCGATACTCAGCGCCCTGCAACTCGGCCTAAGCTGGCAGCTCTTTTAACCGTCGCGCACCGCGCCAGCGGTGCCGAGGAGACTGCCAGTGCCTAACAACAATAACGGCTATCCCTCCAGTGCTCGAGCCTGGGCCACTGTCGCCATCCTGATGGTGGCGTATGTCCTGTCGTTTATCGACCGGCAGATTCTCAACCTGCTGGTGGGACCCATCCGCCGTGACCTGATGATCAGCGATACGCAGATGAGCCTGCTGATGGGCCTGTCCTTCGCGCTGTTCTACACCGTGTGCGGAATCCCGCTGGGGCGTCTGGCCGATACCAAGAGTCGGCGCGGGCTGATCGCCATTGGCGTGCTGTTCTGGAGTGCGGCCACTGCGGCGTGCGGCATGGCCAAGTTGTACTGGCAGTTCCTGATCTGCCGCATCGGTGTGGGTGTGGGCGAGGCGGCCTTGTCGCCGGCGGCCTACTCGCTGATTGCCGACAGTTTCCCGGCCGAGCGCCGCGCCACTGCGATCAGCGTGTATTCAATGGGGGTTTACCTCGGCTCCGGTATCGCGTTTTTGCTCGGCGGGCTGGTGATTCAATTTGCCTCGGCCCAGGGCGATGTGGTGCTGCCGGTGCTCGGCGAAGTGCGGCCCTGGCAGTTGATCTTCCTGATCCTCGGCGCGGCCGGGGTGTTGTTCACCCTGCTGATGCTGGCGGTCAAGGAACCGGCGCGGCGCGGTGTGGGTGCCGGGGTCGCGGTGCCACTGGTCGACGTCGGCCGTTATATCCGCGCCAACCGGCGCACCGTGCTGTGCCATAACTTCGGTTTTGCCGGACTGGCCTTCGCCGGTTACGGCAGCGCGGCCTGGGTGCCGACCTTCTTTATTCGCACCTATGGTTGGGACGCCGGTCAGGTCGGTATCGTCTACGGCAGCATCGTCGCGGTGTTCGGTTGCCTGGGCATCGTCTTCGGCGGCCGTCTGGCGGACTGGATGGCCAAACGCGGCAGCAGCGACGCCAATCTGCGCGTCGGCCTGTATGCCGCCATTGGCGCGGTGCCTTGCGTGCTGGCGTTCCCGTTGATGGACAGCGCGCTGTGGGCGGCAGTGCTGATGGCCCCGACGGTGTTCTGTCTGAGCATGCCGTTCGGCGTGGCCCCGGCGGCGATCCAGGAAATCATGCCCAACTCGATGCGCGGCCAGGCCTCGGCGATCTACCTGTTTGTGATCACCCTGATCGGCCTGGGCATCGGCCCGACTGCGGTGGCGTTGGTGACCGACTACGTGTTCGGCGACGACCAGGCGCTGCGTTATTCGCTGCTGATCGTCACCGCAGTGGCGGTGTTCAGTTCCATCGTGCTGTTGAGCATGGGCCTCAGGCCGTATCGCGAGAGTGTGGTGCGGTTGCAGGGATGGTCGGCCAACCCGGCTTAAGTGTTGCCATGTGGCATAAAAAAGCCCCGCAGTGCGGGGCTTTTTTGTGGGCGCGGTTTACAGGTCCGGCTCTTCCAGCACGGTCTTGTCGCGCCAGCCATGCCCACCTGGCAGCAGCAGGTTGAGCAGCAGGGCGCAGATGGCGCACAGAGAGATGCCGGAGAGGGCGAAGTCCGTGTTGCCGATCACCATGCCGCCGATGCCGAACACCAGGGTCACCGAGACGATGATCAGGTTACGCGCCTCGGACAGGTCGACCTGGTGGCGGATCAGGGTGTTTAAACCGACCACTGCGATGGAACCGAACAGCAGGCAGAGAATACCGCCCATCACCGGCACCGGGATGCTCTGCAGTGCGGTGCCGAACTTGCCGACAAAGGCCAGGCCGATAGCGAAGCAGGCTGCCCAGGTCATGACTTTCGGGTTGTAGTTCTTGGTCAGCATCACCGCACCGGTGACTTCCGCGTAGGTGGTATTGGGCGGGCCGCCGAACAGGCCGGCGGCCGAGGTGGCCAGGCCGTCGCCGAGCAGGGTGCGGTGCAGGCCAGGCTTCTTGATAAAGTTCTTGCCGGTTACGCTGCCGATCGCCACCACGCCGCCGATGTGTTCGATGGCCGGAGCCAAGGCCACTGGGACGATGTAGAGGATCGCACCCCAATGCAGCTCGGGCGTCACGAATGCTGGAATCGCCAGCCAGGGGGCGGCGGCGACATTGCTGGTGTCGATCACCCCGCAGAATGCCGCGACGATGCAACCGACGATAATCCCCGCGAGGATCGGTACCAGGCGCAGCAGGCCGCGGCCCATGGCCGCAACCAGCACGGTGGTGACCAGCGCCGACATGGAAATCAGCATGGCGGTTGTGTATGGCACCAGTTGCGCACTGCCGTCGCCAGCCTTGCCCATGGCCATGTTCACCGCCACGGGCGACAGCGCCAGGCCGATGGAAATGATCACCGGGGCAATCACCACCGGCGGCAGCAGGCGGTCAATAAAGCCGGCCCCTTTGATCCGCACCACGGCGCTGAGCAGGATATACACCAGGCCCGAGGCGACGATGCCACCGAGCACGGCCGGCAGGCCGAATTCACCCTTGGCAGCGAGAATCGGCGCGATAAAGGCAAAGCTGGACGCCAGGAAAACCGGCACCTGGCGGCCAGTCACCAGCTGGAACAGCAGGGTGCCGATACCAGCGGTAAACAGCGCGACGTTGGGGTCCATGCCAGTGATCAGCGGCATCAACACCAGGGCACCGAAGGCGACGAACAGCATCTGCGCGCCGGAAATGCCCTGACGCCAGAGTGGGTCGTTGAATTCATCCTGCATGCTAGGCATCCTTCTGTTTGGTGCCGAAAATCTTGTCGCCGGCATCACCGAGGCCGGGAATGATGTAGCCGTGCTCGTTCAAACGTTGATCGATGGAGGCGGTGTAAATGATCACATCCGGGTGCGCATCGTTGACCACCTTGATCCCTTCCGGGGCGGCGACCAGCACCATGGCGCGGATTTCCTTGCAGCCAGCCTTCTTCAGCAAATCGATGGTGGCGACCATCGAACCACCGGTGGCGAGCATCGGGTCGATGATCATCGCCAGGCGCTCGTCGATTTCCGGCACCAGTTTCTCCAGGTAGGTGTGCGCCTCCAGCGTTTCCTCGTTGCGCGCCACGCCCACGGCGCTGACCTTGGCCCCCGGGATCAGGCTGAGCACGCCTTCGAGCATGCCGATGCCGGCGCGCAGGATCGGCACCACGGTGATCTTCTTGCCGGAAATTTTTTCCACCTGTACGGTGCCGCACCAACCTTCGATCTCGTAGTTTTCCAGCGGCAGGTCCTTGGTCGCCTCATAGGTCAGCAGCGCGCCGACTTCCTGGGCCAGCTCGCGAAAGTTCTTCGTGCTGATATCGGCGCGGCGCATCAGGCCGAGTTTGTGGCGGATCAGCGGGTGGCGGATCTCGAGGATGGGCATGGCAGGGTCTCCGGCAGGACGGCGAAAAATTGCCTTAGATTAAAGCATTGGCTATGCCAATAGCTGCGCCCCGCGCGCGTTATGGCGGCAATTTTCCGGGAAATGTCGCCGATTGCGTGCAATTGTCGCAGTTGGTCTGCCGGGGCTTGCTCTGTCAGGGACGGATGCGTACCTTTGCCGGCTTTTATTTTGACGCATTGATCAGGATTTCTGGTTTTTGCAGCGTTCGCTCATTCAAGAGGAAACAGCATGTCCGTCGATCTCGCGCATATCCGCCAAGTCATGGCCGAAGCCGATTGCCTGCACAGCAATGCCGAGGTCGAAGTGGCCATCGACGCCATGGCGGCCGCCATCAACAGCGAAATGGCCGACAGCAACCCCGTGGTGTTCTGCGTGATGAACGGCGGGCTGATCTTCTCAGGCAAGCTGTTGCCCAAGCTCAACTTCCCGTTGGAATTGTCCTACCTGCACGCCACCCGCTACCGCAATGAAACCAGCGGCGGCGAGCTGTTCTGGAAGGCCAAGCCGGAAATCTCCTTTATCGACCGCGACGTGCTGATCATCGACGACATCCTCGATGAAGGGCACACCCTCGGTGCAATCATAGATTTCTGTCGCCATGCCGGTGCCAAGAACGTGCGCATTGCCGTGCTGGTAGACAAGACCCACGACCGCAAGGCGCGCCCCGACCTCAAGGCCGATTACGTCGGCATGCCCTGCGTTGATCGCTATGTGTTTGGCTATGGCATGGACTACAAGGGCTACTGGCGTAATGCGCCGGGGATCTACGCGGTCAAAGGGCTGTAAGGCTGCCTTTGTAAGGTAGGGTGGAAAACCGCGAAGCGTTTCCCACCATCAAGCGCCAAGATGGATAAGCTGCGCGCTATCCACCCTACGTTTGCTACAAAATCGCGGTGTTTCTTTAGGCGTGGCCTTGGCTGCGATAGTAGTTTTCAGCTCCCCTGTAGCCAACGTAGCGCCTTTTCTCTGGCCTGGACCAGGTCGCGTACATAGGCCAGTTGCCCTTCAACCCGTACGATCCCGGCGCGGCGTAATTGCAGGCGCACCTGCGCGGTTGGCCCGCTGAGTATCAGGGCGACGTGCTGCTCACGGTAGTCGCGCAGCACATTGTCCAGTGCGGCGATGGCGGTCATGTCCAACAGCGGTACGGCGCTGATATCGACGATCACCACCTTCACCCCAGGAGTAAAGCGCCTGAGCACGCTCAGGGCCTTTTCTGCTGCGCCGAAGAACAGCGGGCCGCGAATGGCGTAGGCCAACACATGTTCGGGTAGATCATTAAGCGCCTGGTGAAAGTGCTTGGGCAGCGCTTCGGTATCGGTCAAATCGCTCATGCGCTTGATAAACAGCCCGGCAGCCAGCAGCAGACCGACGCCCACCGCCAGCACCATGTCGAACAGCACGGTGAGGATCAGGCAGGTCAGCAGCACCAGCACGTCACTGCGTGGGGCAATGCGCAGGGTATGGCGCACATGCCGCGGCTCGCTCATGTTCCACGCTACCACCAGCAGCAGGGCGGCCAGCGCGGCCATTGGCAGGTAACTGAACAACGGCGCGAGAAACAGGATGGCGATCAGCACTACGCCGGCATGAGCAATCGCAGCCAGCGGCGAGTAAGCCCCGGCGCGCACGTTGGCGGCGCTGCGGGCAATCGCGGCAGTGGCGGTGATGCCGCCGAACAGCGGCGCAATCAGATTACCGATGCCCTGGCCGATCAACTCGCCATTGGGGTCGTGCTTGCTGCCGGTCATGCCATCGGCAACCACCGCGCACAGCAGCGATTCGATCGCGCCGAGCATGGCGATGGCAAAAGCCGGGGCGAGCAGTTGGCGGAACAGCTCGAAGCTCACCACCAGCGGTTGGCCATCGGCTCCGGGTAGCTGCCAGGGCCAGATAAAACTCGGCAGAAACGGCGGAATACCCGGGTGCTCAACGCCATTCAGGCTGTAGCTGAAGCGCTCGCCAATGGTCGCCACGGGAATCTGCAGACTTTCCAGCAGCAGCCCGAGCAGTGCGCCAATGGTCAGTGCCACCAGATGCCCCGGTATTTTCGGCACCCAGCGCGGCCAGATCAGCAGCGTCGCCAGACACACCAGCGCCACCAGGCTGTCGCCCAGTTGCAGGCCGGGCAGGGCATGCAGCAGGCCATTGAGCTGTTCGATGTAGTTGTTCGGCTGGCTGCTGAGCTGCAGGCCGAACAGGTCCTTGATCTGCAGGGTGGCGATGACGATGCCGATACCAGCGGTAAAACCCAGCGTCACCGGGTAGGGGATAAATTCGATCAGCCGCCCGGCGCGCATCAGCCCCAGGGCAATCAGGATCAATCCCGCCATCAGGGTGCACAGCAGCAGGCCACCGAGGCCGAATTGCTGGGTGATCGGCAACAGAATCACCACAAAGGCGGCGGTCGGCCCGGAGACGTTAAAGCGCGAGCCGCCAAACAGGCCGATCAGCGTGCCGGCCACCAGCACCGTATACAGGCCGTGCTGTGGCGCGACGCCGACGGCAATCGCCAGCGCCATGGCCAGCGGAATGGCGATAATCCCCACCGTGACCCCGGCGCTCAGGTCGCTGCGCAGGTTTTTCCAGCCGTAGCCGGCGCGTAAGGTCTGTCGCCAGGCGGAGAACAGCGGTGGTAAGGGCCGCGACATAAGGACTCCCAACTCGATGGGCGCAGTATAGGGCTAGGGCGCGGCGGCCTGTGTTGACCTAAGTCGGCTGTTGCCCACACTCGGTGCGTGTTAGAACGCTCGGCTGAGCTGCATCCGTTGAGCCGTGCCCGCCCCGGCGGTACACTGCCGGCCCCGTGTGGCCTGGTTAGCTGGAGTGAACGATGCGTAAAGACAAGAAACAGGTGATTGGCGAAGAGATTGGTGACGAGCCGATCAAGCTGTTCCTCGGTGTGGAGCCGGCCGATGCCACGCCGCCGTCGCTGCACAAACTGGTCAAGGCCTACCGCGGCCTGCGTATCGACGACTTCGAGCGCTTTGTCGGCTTCTTCGTTGCCGCCGGCTACGACCTGAATGCCAAGGACGCCGAGGGTAATGACTTTATCGCGCTGATCCAGGATCAACGCTTTGCCGAACCCTATATCGACGTGATAAAAGCCGCTCGCAGCTAACTTCGAGTCAGCGCATGCCGCGCTGATTAAGGCTCACGCCTGCCCACAAAGCCGCGACTTGCTCGCGGCTTTGTCGTTTCTAAAACCCGTTCTGCTTCTTGCTGATAATCACGCAAATCAATAGTGCTGGGCGGGGCGAGACGACCGGTCATATTCTTGCCGGCATGAACTCCAGTATCCGACTCGACAAGCGTGACCTGATCCTCGCCAAAGGTGCCGAGGTGATGACCCGACGTGGTTATCACGGTGCCGGCGTGCAGGAAATCGTGCAGGCGGCGGGGGTGCCGAAAGGCTCCTTCTACCACTACTTTGCGAGCAAAGAAGACTTTGCCCTGCAGGCCCTGCAGCAGGTCTACCAGCCGCGCCTGGCGCGTTATGCCGAAGCCCTGGCCAATCCGGCGCTCAGCCCGCGCGAACGCATCCTCGGCTATTACGCCGAACTGGTGGAACACTTCGCCCGCCAGGAACGTCTGGAATACCACTGCTTTATTGGCAGCCTGAGCTTCGAGATGGCTGAGCTGTCGCCGACGCTGGGGGCGCAGGTCGATGCGATTCTGCAGGCCTCGGCGGACATCCTGCAGGGCTGCCTGGAACAGGCGCAGGCCGCTGGCGAACTGCCCGCCGATGAGGATTGCCGCAACCTGGCGAGCTTTATCGCCAACGCCTGGCAAGGCGCACTGACCCGCCTCAAGGTGGCGAACAACACCCGCGCCCTGGCCGACTTTATCCAACGCCTGCAGCTGCTGTTGCAGGCCTGATCGCAACCCCCTTTAACCAGTTGCGGCGCTCTGGCCGCCCCGAGGAATGATGATGACCGATCCCGTTAAAGCGCTGTTCCAACCCTTTACCCTGGGCAACCTGGAGCTGCCGACCCGTGTGGTCATGGCGCCGATGACCCGTTCCTTCTCCCCGGGCGGCGTACCCAACAGCAAAGTCATCGAGTACTACCGCCGCCGCGCTGCTGCCGGTGTCGGCCTGATCGTTACCGAAGGCACCACCGTCGGTCACAAGGCATCCAACGGTTACCCGAACGTGCCACGTTTCTACGGCGAAGACGCCCTGGCCGGCTGGCAGAAAGTGGTCGAGGCGGTGCACGCCGAAGGCGGCAAGATCGTTCCGCAGCTGTGGCACGTGGGCAATGTGCGCAAGCTGGGCACCGAGCCGGACGCCGGCGTGCCAGGCTACGGCCCGAGCGAAAAAATCAAAGAAGGCAATGTGCTTGTGCACGGCATGACCCAGGACGACATCAGCGAGGTGATCGCCGCCTTCGCCCAAGCCGCCAAGGATGCCAAGGCTATCGGCATGGATGGCGTGGAAATCCACGGTGCCCACGGTTACCTGGTCGACCAGTTCTTCTGGGCCGGCAGCAACCAACGTACCGATGAATACGGTGGTGATCTGGCGCAGCGCTCGCGCTTCGCCATCGAGCTGATCCAGGCCGTACGCGCCGCAGTGGGCCCAGACTTCCCGATTATCTTCCGCTTCTCGCAGTGGAAGCAGCAGGACTACAGCGCCCGCCTGGTGGAGACTCCAGAAGCCCTGGAAGCCTTCCTCAAGCCATTGGCTGACGCCGGCGTGGATATCTTCCATTGCTCGACTCGGCGCTTCTGGGAGCCGGAGTTCGACGGCTCCGAGCTGAACCTGGCGGGCTGGACCCGCAAGCTGACTGGCAAGCCAACCATCACCGTCGGCAGCGTCGGCCTGGACGGCGAGTTCCTGCAGTTTATGGTCAACACCGACAAGGTGGCTCAGCCGGCCAGCCTGGAAAACCTGCTGGAGCGCCTGAACAAGCAGGAGTTCGACCTGGTGGCCGTAGGCCGCGCCCTGCTGGTCGACCCGGATTGGGCGGTAAAAGTACGCGATGGCCGCGAGCAGGACATTCTGCCGTTTAGTCGTGATGCGTTGACTAGCCTGGTCTAAGAACCTATCTCGAATCTGCTGCGCGTCGGCGATACGGCGTTAAAAACAGGCTCGGAATGCTCATGTACAGCTCGTACACTCCGCTTCCTCGCCTGTTTTTGCCTTGTCTCGCTCTAGCTCGCGAGATCCGAAACAGGTTCTAAATACCCGTTTTATCGTGTGCGCCGCAAAACGGCGCAACACTCCTCAGCCCCGGCACATCGGGGCTTTTTTTCGCCTACGGGAAAGTGCCAGCCCCTCTACTACTATTGGCTATACGCGTTATTTCCCCGTTATGTACTGGCAAGGATTCGTCGATGAAGCGATTGCTGCAGATTGTCCTGACCCTGGTGTTGTTACTGCTGCTGGCTCTGGCGGCGGCTGTTGCCTGGAGCTGGGCACCGGATCGGCCCCTGGCGGATCTGAAGCCGCGCTGGGCCTTGCCGCCGTCGCAGTTCGTGGCCATCGACGGCATGCTGGTGCACCTGCGCGATCAGGGTCCGCGCGACGACCCCGCGCCTATCGTGCTGCTGCATGGCACTTCGGCCAGCTTGCACACCTGGGAAGGCTGGGTCGCCGCCTTGCAGGCGCAGCGGCGGGTTATCAGTCTGGATCTGCCAGGCTTCGGCCTGACCGGGCCGTTCCCCGATGGCGATTACCGCATCGGCCACTACAGCGCCTTTCTGGGCAAGGTGCTCGATCAGCTGCGGGTGCCGCGCGCCGTGGTCGCGGGCAACAGTTTCGGCGGTCAACTGGCCTGGCAGTTCGCCCTGGATTATCCGCAGCGGGTCGAGCGCCTGGTGCTGGTCGATGCGGCCGGCTACCCGCGCAATGCCACTTCGGTGCCCATCGGCTTTCGCCTGGCGCAGATTCCCGCCTTGGCACCGCTGATGGCCAACGTGCTGCCGCGGCAGATGATCGAATCGAGTATTCGCAATGTCTACGGCGATCCGGGCAAGGTCACGCCTGAGCTGATCGACCGCTATTACGAGCTGACCCTGCGCGCCGGCAACCGTGAGGCGTTGCGCCAGCGTTTCCTGCAGGTATCCGCGGGTGATGACTCCCGGCGTATTGCCGAGCTGAAGCTGCCGACCCTGATTATCTGGGGTGGCCGCGACGGGTTGATCCCGCCGGATAACGCCGAGCGCTTTAATCTCGATATTGCCGGCAGCCGCCTGGTGGTCTTCCCCGACCTCGGCCATGTGCCCCAGGAAGAAGACCCCGCGCGCACGGTGGCGCAGGTGCAGCGCTTCCTTGGCGAATAGCGGCGCATCGGCTACAGCCCCGATGGACCGTGCCATTGGCGCGTAGTGGGGATTGCGCGGTCTTGGTCTAGGCTGTTCGAAAGCCATCACTCGACAGGTAGCGTTATGCCCAAGGCCATCCGGGTTTTTGTGCACGCCGTGGAAGCGCTGAATCGGCGGGTCGGCCGCTTCGCCATGTACCTGATCTTCGCCATGCTCGGCGTGCTGCTGTACTCCTCGATCAGCAAGACCTTCTTCGTGCCGGCGGTCTGGACGCTGGAGTCGGCGCAGTTCCTGATGGTCGCCTATTTTCTGCTCGGCGGGGCCTATTCCATGCAGCTCGATGCCCATGTGCGCATGGACCTGTTCTATTGCCGCTGGTCAGCGAAAACCCGTGCGGCGATCGATGTGCTGACCATCGGCTTTCTGCTTTTTTACCTGGTGTTGCTGCTCTACGGCGGCCTTTCCTCGACCCTGTATGCCCTTGAGTACAACGAAACCAGTTACTCGTCCTGGGCCCCGGCGATGGCTCCGATCAAGATCGTCATGTGTGTCGGCATCGCGTTGATGCTGCTGCAGGCCATCGCCACGCTGTTTCGTGATATCGCCGTGATGCGCGGGGAAAGCCTGTAATGGAATACGAACTGCTGGCCGTACTGATGTTCTCCTCGATGATGTTGCTGCTGCTCACCGGCAAGCGTGTATTCGGTGCCATTGGGTTTGTCGCCGTGGCGTCGGCCCTGCTGCTGTGGGGCGATGGCGGGGCGGAGATGGCCTTCAGCGCGGCGATGAAATTGATGAAGTGGTACCCGTTGCTGACCCTGCCGATGTTCGTGTTTATGGGCTACATGCTCTCCGAGTCGGGCCTGGCCGAAGACCTCTACAAGATGTTTCACGTCTGGATGGGGCCGCTCAATGGCGGCCTGGCGATTGGCACCATCGGCCTGATGGTGGCGATCTCGGCGATGAACGGCCTGAGCGTGGCCGGCATGGCTATTGGCGCGAGCATCGCTTTGCCCGAGCTGTTGCGTCGGGGTTACGACAAGATCATGGTCACCGGGGTGATCCAGGCCGGCAGCTCGCTGGGCATTCTGATTCCGCCGAGCGTGGTGCTGGTGCTGTACGGCATGATCGCCCGTCAGCCGGTGGGCCAGTTGTGGCTGGCCGGGGTGTTTCCCGGGTTGATGATGGCCGGCCTGTTTGTGCTGTATATCGCCATTCGCTGCCGCTTGCAGCCCGGGCTGGGGCCGGCCTTGTCCGAGGAGGAGCGCGGGCAGATCAGCCGGCGCGAGAAGCTGCTGTTGCTCAAGGCCGGGATTGCCCCGCTGTTTATCTTCTTCTGCATGACCGGGCTGTTTCTGCTGGGCATCACCAGCCTGGTGGAAAGCTCGGCGGTGGGCGCGGCCGCAGCCACCCTGATGGCCTGGCTCAAGGGCCGCTTGAACCGCAGCGTGATGGAAGAAACCCTGCGCAAGACGCTGGCGATCAGCTGCATGTTTATGTGGATCATCCTTGCGGCGTTGTGTTTCGGCGCGGTGTTCGACGGCCTCGGCGCGGTCAAGGCGATTGAGGCGTTCTTTCTCGAAAGCCTGGGGCTGGGGCCTTGGCAGGTGCTGATCCTGATGCAGGTGTCGTTCATCATTATGGGCATGTTCCTCGATGACACGGCCATGCTGGTGATCGTCGCGCCGCTGTATATCCCCTTGGTCGGTGCGCTGGGCTTCGACCTGGTCTGGTATGGCGTGCTCTACACCATCACCTGCCAGATCGCCTATATGACCCCGCCGTTCGGCTACAACCTGTTTCTGATGCGCGCCATGGCTCCGCCCGAGGTGTCACTGCGCGATATCTATGTCTCGGTGACCCCATTCGTCCTGATCATGATCCTGGCGCTGGTGCTGGTCATGGTCTTCCCGCAGCTCGCCCTGTGGTTGCCGCAGTGGCACTACGGCAGTTGAAAACCCGTTTCAGCAGTAGGTAAGCGCAGTCGTGCCGGTCACAGCCGCCGATTCACAAGGGGCTCAGGCAATACCAGGTACAGGTTGCCCGTCTGAAAACCCTGCGCGCCCATCCGGGCCGTGCAGTGCGGTTGTATGCCATCTGAATCGACACGTCTGGAGATAACAGCATGAGTACGAGACGCAGTTTTCTGAAAACCGCCGCGGTGGCCACCGGGGCAGCCGGGGCCACGGCGCTGGGCTCGGCACATATCTACGCCGCCGAGCCGAAGAAGATCACCTGGCGCCTGCAGACCTACGCCGGCCCGGCCCTGGGCGAGCATGTGATCAAACCGTCCATCGACGCCTTCAACAAGGCCGCCAACGGCGAGATGGAAATCCAGCTGTATTACGCCGACCAGCTGGTGCCCACCGGCGAGCTGTTCCGCGCCATGCAGAAGGGCACCATCGATGCGGTGCAGAGCGATGACGACTCCATCGCCGCGCCCGTGGATATCTCGGTGTTCGGTGGCTACTTCCCGTTTGCTACCCGCTACAGCCTGGATATCCCGGTGCTATTCAACCAGTACGGGCTCAATGAAATCTGGGCCGAGGCCTATGGCGAAGTCAAAGGCGTGACCTGGCTCGGTGCCGGTGCCTGGGACCCGTGCCACTTCGCCACGGTCAAACCGGTGACTTCGCTCGCCGACCTCAAGGGCAAGCGCATCTTCACCTTTCCCACTGCCGGTAAGTTCCTCACCCGTTTCGGCGTGATTCCGGTGACCCTGCCCTGGGAGGATGTCGAGGTGGCAATCCAGACCGGTGAGCTGGACGGCATTGCCTGGTCCGGCATCACCGAGGACTACACCGTTGGCTGGGCCAACGTGACCAAATACTTCCTGACCAACAACATTTCTGGCGCTTGGTGCGGTTCCTACTTCGCCAACTCGGACAAGTGGGCCGAGGTGCCGCCGCATCTGCAGACCCTGTTCAAGCTGTGCATGGACAGCTCCAACTACTACCGCCAGCACTGGTACTGGGGCGGCGAGGCGCAACTGCGGGTCGAGGGCGGCAAACTGCAATTGACCTCCATCCCGGCCGCAGAATGGGCCACGGTGGAAGCCGAGGCGCAGAAGTTCTGGGACGAAATCGCCAAGACCAGCCCGCGCTGCGCCCGTGTGGTGGAGATATTCAAGAAGTACAACGCCCTGATGGCCAAGGCCGGCGCACCGTATCGCGGCTAGTAGGCTAAGCACGCTCCGCTACAACCCACGCCCGCGCCGCAAGGTGCGGGCGTGATTGTTTGCGCCGGGGCGAGGCACGACCACCGGCTATCCGGGTTCAGGCAGCGCCATTGATGAGGCTGGTCAGGTTGTCACTAGTTTGCGTAGCGATTGTGCAGGGCCTGGAAGCGGCCATCCTGTTTAACCCTGTGCAGGGCTTCGCGCCAGCGCACGATATCCTGCTCCGGCATCCCGCGGGACAGGGCTATATAGCCTTCGTCGCGGCCGAGTTGCACGGCCGTCGGGCGTACCGTGTCGGCGGCGATGCCGGCCTCGCGCAGCTTCTGGGCAAGGCCGGCATCGGCCGAGGCGACCAGTGCGACCCGGCCGGCTGCGAGCATGTTGAAACAGGTGCTGTAGGCGTTATTGCGCTTCAACTGCGAGAACCCCATGGCCGCCAGGCGTTCGTCATGGGAGCTGCCGTTCAGCACGCACACCGCCAGATCCTTGGCATCCTGCAGGCGTTGGATGCCGGTGGGGCGTTGGGCGTTTTCGTAGAGCCAGTCGGTCTCCTCCCAGATAGGCCCGACCCAGTGTGCCATGGGCAGGCGCTCCGGCGTTTTGCTGAGGTTGAAGAGCACCACATCGTCGCGCTGCTGGAGTTGCGCCAGGCCACGCGCAAGGGGCACCTCCTGGATCGGCAGTGGTTTGGCCATGTCGGCTAGCAGCGTATGCACCAGCTCCAGATAAAACGCGCGCTTGCCGGCATGTTCGCGGCCGCGCAATTGCCCTTCGATAAGTTCGGCCTGGCTGTCCAGGCTGTGGGTGTAGATCAGCCAGTCACGCGCCAGGCAGGCCGTGGGGGCGAGCAAGGACATCAGGCTCAGACCCAGCGCCAGCCCTGCGGCACCAGGGATTTTATGGCGCGTCTGGCCGGGCCCTGGCGTACGGCTGAAAATCGACTTCAAACAACCTCCGGTATGAGCCCTTGAGCAGTTTCATCCGCTCATGCAACCAGACTTTAGCCGAGGCGCGGGCCTGGCGCTTTACCGTGGGCGACACGGCGTTGCCATCTAATGACTGTGCGCCTCAGGTGTAAAGCGCTATCCGCCCCTGAGTGTGCCGCCAAACGATTGTGTCAACGCGCTGTTTTATCCATTCGGCCTGCCAGCCCGACAAATCTGTACCACACTGAACAGGCTTTTTGCCGGGTGTTCTAACAGGCGTTGGGTAGTAGTCGGGGCGCGTTGTGCGGTGGTTGTGGGGATGCGCTTGAGACTCTGTTGTTGCCTGCAGGACTGACACCGGACGTCGGCCATAACGACAGTCATAACAACAAGACACAGGTGCATTTATGCTCAATCCGCGAGACGTGAAAACCGTTCTGGATGCCAAGCGCATTGTCGAGGAGCGGGGCCTCAGCCATATCAAGGTCGGGGTGTTCGACAACGATGGGGTGATGCGCGGCAAATACCTCAGCCGCAGCAAGTTCTTTTCTGCCCTGGAACACGGCTTTGCCTTCTGCGATGTGGTGCTCGGCTGGGACGTCAAGGACCAGCTCTACGACAACGCCCAGTACACCGGCTGGCACACCGGCTACCCGGATGCCCCCGTGCGGGTGCTGCCGCATACCTGCCGCGACCTGCCATTTGAAAACGGCATGCTGCTGTTTATCTGCGAGTTTGCCGGGGCGGCCGAACAGGTCTGCCCACGCGCCACCCTGCGCCGCGTGCTGGAGCGCGGCAAGGCCATGGGCTTCGACGTCTTTGCCGCGCTCGAATATGAATTCTTTATGTTCGAGGAAACCCCGGAATCGGCGCGTGAGAAGGGCTTTCGCAACCTCAAGCCCTTCACTCCGGACTGGTTCGGCTACTCGATGATCCGCAACTCGGTGCACGCCGAGCTGTATCACGAGATTCTCGACATGGCCGAGCGCATGGACTTTCCCATCGAGGGCCTGCACACCGAAACCGGCCCCGGCGTGCTGGAAGCGGCGATTGCCTACGATCAGGCCGAGGCCGCCGCCGACAAGGGCGCGCTGTTCAAAACCTTTATGAAGGTGCTGGCCCAGCGCAACGGCCTGATGGCCACCTTTATGGCCAAGTGGTCGGGTAAGTACCCGGGGCAGAGCGGGCATATGCACGTGTCGCTGCGTGATCTGGCCAGCGGTAAATCGGCGTTCTACGACCCGAGCCAGGCGCACAACATGAGCACGATTCAGCGGCACTTTCTCGCCGGCCAGCAGCGCCTGATGCCGGAATTTCTGTGCATGGTCGCGCCGACGCTGAACAGCTACCGCCGGCTGATTCCTGGCTTCTGGGCCCCCACCGATGCCACCTGGGGTGTGGAGAACCGCACTGCGGCGTTGCGGGTTATTCCCGGCGGCGACAAGTCCCAGCGCCAGGAATATCGCCTCGGCGCGGCGGATGGCAATCCGTACCTGGCGTTGTCGGTGGCCATCGGCTCCGGCCTGTATGGCGTTATGCAGCAATGGCAACCGACTGACCCAGTGGTGGGCAATGCCTACGCGATAAAGCATCCGGAAGAGCTGGCCCTGCCACGCACCCTGTGGGATGCCGCGCAGCGCCTGAAGAACTCCCCGGCTGCCCGTGAGCTGTTCGGCGATGCCTTTGTCGAGCACTTCGCCGCCAGCCGTGAGTGGGAAGAGCGCGAATACCGCCGGCATGTCAGCGATTGGGAATTGGATCGCTACTTCGAAATCATTTAGATCACGCGGCCCGCTGACTCGGGCTGCCGGAGCCTTCCCATGAGCAAACTGCAATGCATATCCCCCATCGATGGCTCGGTGTATGTCGAGCGCCATCTGGCCTCCAATCCGGAGATCCAGGCGGCGCTGGCCAAGGCCGAACTGGCGCAGCAGGCCTGGAAAAACACCCCGCTGGCCGCGCGTATTGCCATCGGCCGCAAGGCGATTGCCGCGTTCGCCGCCAAGGAAAGCCAGCTGGCCGAAGAGCTGTGCTGGATGATGGGCCGGCCGATCCGCTATGCCGCCGGCGAGGTGCGCGGCTTTGTCGAGCGTGCCAGTTATATGGCCGATATTGCCGAACAGGCCTTGGCCGATATCCAGGTGCCGGACAAGCCCGGTTTTATCCGCTTTATCCGCCGTGAACCGCTCGGCGTGGCGCTGGTGATCGCACCCTGGAATTATCCCTACCTGACGGCCGTGAATGCGGTAATGCCGGCGTTGTTGGCCGGCAATGCGGTGCTGCTGAAACACTCGGCGCAAACCCCGCTGTGCGCCGAACGCATGGTCGAGGCCTTTAGCGAAGCCGGTTTGCCGGACGGGGTATTCCAGTACCTGCACCTGAGCCACGGCGAAACCGAGGCGCTGATCCAGGCCCCGACCATCGCCCACGTGGCGTTCACCGGCTCGGTGCCGGGTGGTGCCATGGTCGAGCGGGTGGCGGCAGGGCGCTTTCTCAGTGTCGGCCTGGAACTGGGCGGCAAGGATCCGGCCTACGTGCGGGCCGATGCCGACCTGGCCCATGCGGTGGAAACCACGATTGATGGAGCCTTCTTCAACTCAGGGCAATCCTGCTGCGGCATCGAACGTATCTATGTGCATGAGTCGCTCTTTGCGGCCTTTGTCGAGCAGGCGGTGGCGCTGGTCAAACAGTACAAGCTCGAGCGTTCCGATGACCCGGATACCACCCTCGGCCCGCTGGTGCGGGCGGAGGCGGCGGATTTCGTCCGCGGGCAGATCCATGACGCCGTCAGGCAGGGGGCGATCGCCCATCTGGTGCCGGCCGACTTCCCCCTGGACCAGCCCGGTACGCCCTACCTCGCGCCGCAGGTGCTGACCAATGTGCACCACGGTATGCGGGTGATGACCGAGGAATCCTTCGGCCCGGTGGTGGGCATCCAGCAGGTCAAGGATGACGAAGAAGCCCTGGCGCTGATGAACGACAGCGAATTCGGCCTGACCGCCGCGATCTTCAGCCGTGACGTGGATGCGGCCATGGCCCTGGCCGACCGGGTACAGGCCGGCACGGTGTTTCTCAATCGCTGTGATTACCTCGATCCGGCCCTGGCCTGGACCGGGGTGAAGAACTCCGGGCGCGGCTGCACCCTTTCCAGCGTCGGCTTCGAGCATGTTACTCGGCCGAAATCCTTCAATTTCAAGACTCAGTTGTGAGGCGCGCCATGGACCTGAACCACTACCGCATGAACTGGAATTACCCGACCTCGGTGCGTGTCGGCGCGGGCCGCATCAGCGAACTGCCGGCGGCCTGCCGGCAACTGGGCATGAGCGCGCCGCTGCTGGTCACCGACCCTGGCCTGGCAGCCTTGCCGATGATCGACCGCACGCTGCTGCACTGCCGCGATGATGGCCTCAAGGCCGGGTTGTTCCATGGCATCAAGGGCAACCCCACCGGCGGCAACGTGATGGATGGAGTGGCCGCGTTCAAGGCCGGCAAGCATGACGGGGTGATCGCCTTTGGCGGCGGCTCGGCGCTGGATGCCGGCAAGGCCATCGCCCTGATGGTCGGGCAGGACCGCCCGTTGTGGGATTTCGAGGACATCGGCGACAACTGCAACCGCGTCAATGTCGCCGGCATGGCTCCGGTAGTCGCGGTGCCGACCACCGCTGGCACCGGCTCGGAAGTCGGCCGCGCCTCGGTGATCACCGATGACGCCGCGCATATCAAACGCATCATTTTCCATGCGCGCATGCTGCCGGCGCTGGTGATCCTTGATCCCGAGCTGACCCTCGGCCTGCCGGCCAAGATCACCGCCGCCACCGGTATGGACGCGCTGTCGCACAGCTTGGAAGCCTTCTGCTCACCGCTGTTTCACCCGATGGCAGAAGGCATCGCCCTGGAAGGCATGCGCCTGGTGCAGCAATACCTGCCGCGTTCGGTGGCGCAGGGCGCGGATGTTGAGGCGCGCTTGCAGATGCTGGTGGCCTCGAGCATGGGCGCGACTGCATTCCAGCGCGGCCTGGGGGCCATGCATGCCCTGGCTCATCCGCTGGGCGCGCTGTACGACGCCCATCACGGCCTGCTCAATGCGGTGCTGATGCCCTATGTGCTGGTGGCCAACCGCGAGCGCATCGAGCCGCAGATGGAGAAAATGGCGCGTTATCTGAACCTGGCCAAGCCGGGCTTCAACGGCGTGCTGGACTGGGTGATGGCACTGCGTGAGCAGGTCGGCATACCGCACAGCCTGGGCGAAATAGGCATTGATGACACGCGCATCGCGCAGGTCGGGCAGATGGCCGAGGTTGACCCATCCGCCGGCACCAACCCGATTGCCTTTACCGCGCAGCAGTACAGCCAGCTTTTCGAAAAAGCCCTGCGCGGCACGCTCTAATCTCCTGACTTGCCAGCGTTGCTCACTTAGGCGAGCAGCGCTGTAGCGAACAGATACAGACCCGCCGGTTCTTGGCTTGCGCTGCCCGCGTGTGACTCCTTATAGTCCGCCGGCACTTAAGCGCCCGGCTTGCGTCAGTACCGGCTGCAAGCAGGGCCTGTTACCGCAATGGTGAGAGGCCATGATCGAAATAAAAAAACTAACCAAGCGTTTTGCGCAGCACACCGCCGTCGACGACCTGTCCTTCAGCGTTCAGCCCGGTGAAGTGCTGGGCTTTCTCGGCCCCAACGGTGCCGGCAAATCCACCACCATGAAGATGCTCACCGGCTTTCTTGCGCCGACGGCAGGCTCAGCCAGCATCCTTGGTTTCGATATCCAGAAAGATACCCTCAAGGCCCAGCGCCTGATCGGCTATCTGCCCGAAGGCGCGCCGTGCTACGGCGATATGACGGTGCGTGGCTTCCTCGAATTTATCGCCGAGGTGCGTGGCTTCAAGGGTGCCGCGAAGCGTGAGCGGGTAGCCAAGGCGGTGGCCCAGGTCGAACTGGAAGCCGTTCTGGAACAGTCCATCGAGACTCTGTCGAAAGGCTTCAAGCGCCGCGTCGGCCTGGCCCAGGCGATTCTGCACGACCCCAAGGTGCTGATCCTCGACGAGCCTACCGATGGCCTCGACCCGAACCAGAAGCACCAGGTGCGCAAGCTGATCCAGAGCCTGGCCTACGACAAGATCGTGATCATCTCCACCCACATCCTTGAAGAGGTTTCCGCGGTGTGCACCCGCGCCGTGGTGATCGCCCACGGCAAGCTGCTGGCCGATGGTACGCCGCTGGAGCTGGAAAGCCGCTCGCGTTACCACCAGGCCGTGACCCTGGTGGCCGAAGAGCCGCTGGATCAGACCGAACTGGCTGCGCTGCCGGGGGTTGCCGGGGTGGAAGAAAACCACCTGGAACACAGCCTGAGCATCCTGGCCAAGCCGGGCGAGGTGATCTTCCCGCAGGTCAATGCGCTGATCGCTGCGCGCGGTTGGCAGGTCAAGGAGTTGAATGTCGAACGCGGTCGGCTGGACGAAGTGTTCCGCAGCCTGACCCGTGGGGAGGTGGTATGAGTCAGTTACCGGTGATTTTCAAACGCGAACTGGCGAGCTACTTCGCCACGCCGCTGGCTTACGTATTTATCCTGATCTTTCTGGTGCTGTCCGGGGTGTTTACCTTCTACCTCGGCGGCTTCTTCGAGAGCGGCCAGGCAAACCTGTCACCGTTCTTCAATTTCCATCCCTGGCTCTACCTGTTCCTGGTGCCGGCCATCGCCATGCGCCTGTGGGCCGAGGAGCGCAAGAGCGGCACCATCGAGCTGCTGATGACCCTGCCGATCACCCGTTTCGATGCGGTTACCGGCAAGTTCCTCGCCGCCTGGGTGTTTGCCGGTTTGGCGCTGCTGCTGACCTTCCCGATGATCATCACCGTCAACTACCTCGGTGAGCCGGACAACGGCGCGATCATCACCGGTTATATCGGCAGCTGGCTGCTGGCGGGCGCTTACCTGGCCATCGGCTCGTGCATGTCGGCCCTGGCGAAGAACCAGGTGATCGCCTTTATCCTGGCGGTCAGCGTGTGCTTCCTGTTTATCGTCAGCGGTTTTCCCATGGTGCTCGACGGTTTCAGTGGCTGGGCGCCGCAATGGCTGGTGGATGCGGTGGCTTCGCTGAGCTTCCTGACCCGTTTCGATGCGATCAGCAAGGGCGTGATCGACCTGCGCGACCTGCTGTATTTCCTCACCCTGATTGCCGCCTGGTTGGCTGCGACGGCGGTGGTTATCGACCTGAAGAAAGCTGACTGAGGCCGCCCATGAAAAAGCTGATGGTTTCCAGCGCCGGGCTCGCACTCATTGCCCTGGCGTTTCTCGCGTTCAACCTGTTCTCCAGCCTGAGCCTCAGTGGCGCACGGCTGGATCTGACCGAGCAGAAGCTCTACACCCTCTCAAGCGGAACCGAGCAGATCCTTGCCGAGCTGGATAAACCGGTGGAGCTGAACTTCTTCTACTCCGACACCGCCAGCAAGGACCTGCCGGCGCTGCGCACCTACGCCAAGCGCGTCGAGGAAATGCTCAAGGCTTATCAGCGCGAGGCCGGCGACAAGCTCAAGCTGACGATCATCGACCCGGCACCGTTCTCGGCAGACGAAGACAAAGCCACCGAATCCGGCCTGCAGGGTATTCCGCTGCAGCAGGGCGGCGACTCGATCTACTTCGGCCTGGCCGGCAAGAATGCCGAAGGTCAGACCCAGGTGATCCCGTTCTTCGCCCTGGATCAGGAAGAGTTCCTTGAATACGAACTCAGCCGCCTGGTGCAGAGCCTGGCCAAACCCGAGCGGCCGGTGGTCGGCGTGCTGTCTGGCCTGCAGGTCAACGGCGGTTTCGATATGGCCGCGCGTCAGCCGACGCCAGCCTGGATGCTGATCGAGGAAATCCGCCAGCTGTTCCAGATCGAAAGCCTCAAGCGTGATGTTGACCTGATTCCCGAGAAGGTCTCGGTGTTGCTGTTGATTCACCCGAAAAACCTGCCGCAGCAGACCCTCTACGCCATCGACCAGTTCGTCCTGCGTGGCGGCAAGCTGCTGACCTTCGTCGACCCGTTCAGCGAGGCCGATACCCAGGCCGAAATGCCCGGCGAGATGGTGGTCGACAAGGCCTCCGACCTGCCGGAACTGTTCAAGGCCTGGGGCCTGCGCATGGTGCCGGACAAGGTACTCGGGGACGGTTCCTACGCCATGTCGGTCAGCATGGGCGAAGGCCAGCGCCCGGTGCGCCACGCCGCCTGGTTGAACCTGCCGAAGAACGCCCTGGATGCCGAGGACATCAGCACCGCCTCGCTGGAAACCGTTACGGTCGCCACCGCCGGCATGCTGGAACCCCTGGAAGGCGCGAAAACCCAGTTCACCCCGCTGATCCGCAGTTCGCAGTACGCCATGCCGTTTGATGCCAAACGCTTTGGCATGCTGGCCAACCCGGAAGAGCTGATCCGCGAGCTGGAACCCACCGGTGAGCGCTATACCCTGGCCGCACGTATCAGCGGTCCGGCGCAAACGGCCTTCCCGGAGGGCATCGAGGGGCAGAAGGATGGCCTCAAGCAGGCGGACACGATCAACGTGATTGTGGTGGCCGACACCGACATGCTCACCGACCGCATGTGGGTGCAGGTGCAAGACTTCTTCGGTCAGCGTATTCCGCAGCCGTGGGCGGATAACGCCGGTTTTGCGATCAACGCCCTGGACAACCTGGCCGGCTCCGAAGCACTGATCAGCGTGCGTTCGCGCGGTCGCTTCACCCGGCCGTTCGAGGTGGTGGACGCCATTCAGCGTGAAGCCGAGGTCAAGTTCCGCGAGAAGGAGCAAGCCCTGCAAACGCAACTGGCCGACACCGAGCAGAAGCTGGCAGCCTTGCAGCAGAGCGATGATCCGAGCAAAGCCCTGGAGCTGACCCCTGAGCAGCAGGCGGCGGTGCAGCAGTTTGTGCAACAGAAACTGGCAATTCGCAAGGAGCTGCGCGATGTGCGCTATCAGCTGAATGCCGATATCGAGGCCCTGGGCAGCAAGCTCAAGTTCCTCAATATCGCCCTGGTGCCGCTGGTGCTGACCCTCGGCGTGCTGGCGCTGTGGCTGTGGCGTCGGCGCAAGCACGGCTGATTCCGTCTGTACCTGCAAAGGGCCGCTTAATGCGGCCCTTTGTTTTTCTGTCATCCCGGTCAGATAATGCCCCCGCGCATATGCGCCAAGCGGATCGCCGTGACCGATCTAACCAGTCCTGTTTCACCTGTTATGAGGATTATTAGATGCCTACCCTTCTGGTCAAAATATTCGAAGGCCGCAGCGATGAGATCAAGCGCGAGTACGCCAAAGCCTTGACCGATGCCTCGACCAAAGTGCTTGGCTGCGATGCCAGCGCGGTTGATGTGATCTTCGAAGAAGTGAAAAAGGGCGACTGGGCCACCGGCGGCGTGATGTGGTCTGAGCGCGACTAGCGTTGAGCCTGGGGTGGGTTATCCGTTGCACGGTGAGCCCATCCTGTTGCCTGCTTTCTTCTCCGTGAATATCGCTGCATAGCTTGTCCTGTATGGCCTGTAGCCTGCCGGAAAAAAGTCCTTTTCAGTCATAAACGCTGTTTTATACTCGGCCTTCGACGGCTGCCGGAGCCTCCGGTCTCAGGTCGTCGCCACAATAAAAACTGCATGCTGGAGACACCGATAATGGCTGAGCGCGAGACAGGCACCGTCAAGTGGTTCAATGATTCCAAGGGCTATGGTTTTATTCAGCGCGAGAGCGGCGCGGATGTATTCGTGCATTTCCGCGCCATCCGTGGCGAAGGCCATCGCACCCTGCTCGAAGGGCAGAAGGTCGAGTACACGGTAACCCAGGGGCAGAAGGGCCTGCAGGCCGATGATGTCGATGCTGTTTAAGACTATGCCCTGAGGTAAGAAGCCCATCGCCGATGGGCTTTTTGCTTTCTGCCCTTCGGTCGTTTTCCCCTAGGCAAAAATGCGACAATCGCCGCCTTCCTGCTCTTCCCCTTGACCCCACCCCGCGATTACCCGATGACCGACGCCACGCCCGCCGTTGACCAACTGCTGAAAAACCTCGACCAGACCCTGCTGGGCGACCGTCATCGCCTGCGCCGACAGTTGCATGAGTTGCGCAAGCAGAGCCCGGTGGACGAGGCCAAGCTGGCGCAATGGCTGGAGCGCTTCGAGGCGTCCCGCGCCAAGGTCGAGGCGCGCAGGCTCAGCGTGCCGCCCATGCGTTACGACGATGCGCTGCCGATTGCCGCCAAGCGCGACGAGATCAAGGCCGCCATCAGCCAGCACCAGGTGGTGGTGATCGCCGGGGAAACCGGTTCGGGCAAGACCACCCAGCTGCCGAAGATCTGCCTGGAGCTGGGGCGTGGCGTACACGGCCTGATCGGCCATACCCAGCCGCGCCGTCTGGCGGCACGCAGCGTGGCGACTCGGGTTGCTGAGGAAATCGGCACGCCGCTGGGCGAGCTGGTCGGTTATCAGGTGCGTTTCGAGGACCAGAGCAACGAGCGCAGCCTGATCAAGCTGATGACCGACGGCATCCTGCTGGCGGAAACCCAGCACGACCGTTACCTGGAAAAGTACGACACCATCATCGTCGACGAAGCCCACGAACGCAGCCTGAACATCGACTTCCTGCTGGGCTTTCTGAAAACCCTGCTGGTGCGTCGCCCTGACCTGAAACTGATCATCACCTCGGCGACCATCGACTTGCAGCGCTTCTCCGAGCACTTCGGCGGTGCGCCGATTGTCGAGGTGTCTGGCCGCACCTTCCCGGTGGACACCTGGTACCGGCCGCTGGCCGCCGAGCAGGACGAAGACGGCAACCGGGTCGAAGAAGACCTGTCCGCCGATCAGGCTATTCTCTCCACCCTGGATGAAATCAGCGCCCTCGAGAAAGCCGAAGGCAAGCGACCCGGCGATGTGCTGGTATTCCTGCCCGGCGAGCGCGAAATTCGCGACGCCGCCGAGGTGCTGCGCAAGGCCAACCTGCGCCTGACCGAAGTGCTGCCGCTGTATGCGCGGCTGACCCCGGCCGAGCAGCAGAAGATTTTCGCGCCTATGGGCGCACGCAAGATCGTCCTCGCCACCAACGTCGCCGAGACCTCGCTCACCGTGCCGGGCATTCGCTATGTGATCGACAGCGGCACGGCGCGCATCAGTCGTTACAGCTACCGCGCCAAGGTGCAGCGCCTGCCCATTGAGGCCGTGTCCCAGGCCAGCGCCAACCAGCGCAAGGGCCGCTGTGGGCGGGTCGAGCCGGGCATCTGCATTCGCCTGTACAGCGAGGAAGATTTCAACGGTCGTCCGGCCTTTACCGATCCGGAAATTCTGCGCACTAACCTCGCGGCGGTAATCCTGCAGATGCTCCATCTGCGTTTGGGCGAAATCGAGGCCTTCCCCTTTATCGAGCCGCCGGATGGCAAGGCCATCAGCGATGGCTTCAACCTGTTGCAGGAGCTGTCGGCGGTTAATCGCGAAGGTCAGCTGACGCCGCTGGGTCGCCAGTTGGCGCGTCTGCCTGTTGATCCCCGTTTAGGCCGTATGGTGCTGGAAGGGGCCAAGCAGGGCAGTCTGGAAGAAATCCTGATTATCGCCAGCGCCTTGTCGGTGCAGGATGTGCGCGAGCGCCCGTCCGACCGTCAGCAGGCCGCCGACCAGGCCCATGCGCAGTGGAAGGATGTCGATTCCGACTTCGCCGCGCTGATCAATCTGTGGCGCGGCTTTGAGCAGCAGCGCCAGGAGCTGGGTTCCAGCGCGCTGCGCAGCTGGTGCCGGAAGAACTTCCTTAACTACCTGCGTCTTCGCGAGTGGCGGGACGCACACCGCCAACTGGTGCTGATTACTCGTGATTTGCAGCTATCGCCAGGTCACAGCGCACAGGGTAGGAGCGAGCTTGCTCGCGATCCGGTTGCTCAGGCGACTAAGTCATCGAGTCCAACAAATGATCGCCAGCAAGCTGGCTCCTACAAAGAACGGGAGCTGGCCGAAAAAGACCAGGCCGCCCTGCGCGCCAAAGGCTACGCCGCCGTGCATAAGGCGATTCTCGCCGGTCTGCTTAGCCAGATCGGCCAGAAGACTGAAGACGGCGACTACCAGGGCGCGCGTCAGCGGCGCTTCTGGGTGCATCCGTCCTCGGTGATCGGGCGCAAGAAACCGGTCTGGCTGATGGCCGCCGAGCTGGTGGAAACCACCAAGCTGTTTGCGCGCATGGTGGCGAAGATCGAGCCGGACTGGATCGAGCCGCTAGCCGGCCATCTGATCAAGAAAAATCACTTCGAACCGCACTGGGAGAAGAAACGCGGCCAGGTGGTGGCCTTCGAACAGATCAGCCTCTACGGCCTGATCGTGGTCGGTCGTCGCCCGGTGCATTTCGGCCCCATCGAACCGGTGGTCTGCCGCGAGCTGTTTATCCGTGAGGGCCTGGTCGGTGGCGAAATCAACTCGCGCGCCAAGTGCCTGACGGCCAACCGCCTGCTGCTGGAGAAACTCGACGAACTGGAAGCCAAGGCGCGCCGCCGTGACATTCTGGCCGACGATGAAACCCTGTTCGCCTACTACGAGGCGCGCCTGCCGGCGGATATCTACCAGAGCGCGACGTTCGACAGCTGGTACAAAACCGAAAGCGCGAAAAATCCGCAGCTGCTGATCATGCGCGAAGAGGACGTACTGGCCCGCGACGCCAAGGAGGTCACCGCCGCGCAGTACCCGGATACCCTGCGCCTGGGCGAACTGACCCTGCCGCTTTCCTATCACTTCGAACCCAATCACCCGCGTGACGGGGTAACCCTGCGCGTGCCGGCACCGCTATTGCCGCAACTGCCGCCGGAGCGTCTGGAATGGCTGGTGCCGGGCCTGCTGGAGGCCAAGTGCATGGCCTTGGTACGCGGCCTGCCCAAGGCGCTGCGGAAGAACTTTGTGCCGGTGCCGGATTTTGTCGGCGCAGCACTGAGCAAGATCAGCTTTGCCGACGGCAGCCTGCCGGAAGCACTCGGCCGCGAGCTGACGCGCATGACCGGTACGCGGGTCAGCGAGGAAGCCTGGGCTGAGTCTGCGTCCCAGATCGAAAGCCATCTGCGCATGAATATCGAAGTGGTCGACAACCAGGGCAAGCCCTTGGGTGAAGGTCGCGATCTGGCCGAGCTGACCGCGCGCTTTAGCGAGGCGACCCAAGCCGGCCTGGCCCTGCCGAAAACCGCCAAGAGCCAGCAGCCGGTGGAAGCCAAGGCCTTTAGCGAAGTGGCGGCGAAGACCCAACAGCAGGTCGCCGGCTTGTCCATGACCGTTTACCCGGCGCTGGTGGAGGAGGCGGGCGTGGTCAAGGAAGGGCGTTTCCCGACTCTGGCCGAAGCCGAGTTCCAGCACCGTCGTGCCTTGCAGCGCTTGCTGCTGCAGCAACTGGCTGAGCAGGCCAAGTTTCTGCGCGGCAAGCTGCCGGGGCTGACCGAGCTGGCGCTGCTGTACCGCGACATGGGCCGTGTCGATGCGCTGGTCGAAGACATCCTGCTGGCCAGCCTCGACAGCTGCATCCTCGAAGGCAGTGAGCCGCTCCCGCGTGACGGCGCTGGCCTGGCTGCTCTAGCCGAGCGCAAGCGTGGTGACTGGACAGGCGAAGCCGAACGCCTGGCCAAGCTGACCTTGGAAATTCTCAAGTTGTGGCACGGTCTGCAGAAACGCTTTAAAGGCAAGATCGATCTGGCCCAGGCGATGGCGCTGAATGACATCAAGCTGCAGCTGAGCAATCTGGTCTATCCCGGCTTCGTCCGCGAAACCCCGGGCGAGTGGCTCAAGGAAGTGCCGCGTTATCTGAAAGCCATCGAACAGCGCCTAGACAAGATCGTCGGCCAGGTGCAACGCGACCGCGTCTGGGCTGGCGAGTTGGCCGGTTACTGGGAGCAGTACCAGGCGCGCCTGGGCAAACACGGTCAGGAAGGCAAGCGCGACCCGCAGCTCACGCTGTATCGCTGGATGCTTGAGGAGTACCGCGTTTCGCTGTTCGCCCAGCAGCTCGGCACCAAGCTAGCGGTGTCGGACAAACGCCTGAGCAAACAATGGAGCAGCGTCGAGGGCTGAGTAATCAGGCGCGGCATGCCCCCGTTCAGGTGAGTTGCTTGACCGTGGGATATGCCTGTTAGACTCGGCTGAAACCTTGCCGAAGTCAGCGCGAGTAATGCTCTTGATTGCAGCCGATGTCCGCCGCTCACCCTTGCCGCGCCACCGCTTATTGCTTGCTCTGCTGCTGGCGCTGCTGCCTGGCCTGGCGGTAGCCGCCTGCGAGAAGACCCTGCGCTGGGACGATGATCCGCCGTTCAGCATGCAAACGGCGGATGGCGCGGTGGTCGGCATTTATGTCGATGTCAATCGCGCGGCCCTCGAACGCCTCGGCTGCCAGACCACATTGCGCAAGCTACCTTGGGCGCGCGCGCTCAAGGAGCTGGAGATGGGCCGCCTGGATATTCTGCCTGGTGCCTTCCGCCGGCCAGAACGTGAGGTCTATGCGCATTTCTCCGGCCCGACTCTGCCGCGCTCACGCAATATCCTGTTTATGTATGTGCAGGCCATGCAGCGTTGGCCTGCCACGCGGCTGCTGGAGTTGCAGCACACCGAGTTCCGCCTGGGCGCGCAGATTAACGTGGCCTACGGTGCGGACTACGAGCAACTGATGAATGATCCGGCGTTTGCCGCGCGGGTGGCGTTGGTGGCCAACCGTAGCAACCTCTGGCGTATGGTCGGCAAGGGCCGTATCGATGGTGTGATTGCCGACGAAAACACCGGTGCCTACGAAATCCAGCAGCTCGGCCTCAGCGACCGGATCAAACCCACGGCTGTGGTGGTGTCCAGCGATGCTGCGGAGGTGGCGTTCAGCAAGCGCTCGACCGCCCCCGAGTTTGTTCAGGCCTATGCCGATGCGCTACGTGAGTTGGTGCTTGATGGCAGTTATGCGCGGATTGTGCAGCGCTATATCAAGCCGAAGGCGCTGCCGTCTCCTTTGTAGAAGCGGACATGGCCGCGATGCGGTAGTAACCAGGCTTTCCCCGATTAAGCTCTTACCCCACAACTAAGCACTCAGCCTGTCGGGGCTGCCATGAATAGCACGATTGAATCCATCATCCAGATAGCCCTATGTCACTCGAACGAGAGACATAGGGCTTTGACGCATAACTGGGTTTTAACAGACCCGGCTAGTAGGACTGCTTGACCTATCGCCAACGCGGCCGTTGGCGATAGGTAGAAATCGGCCGGCAGCGCTTAAACAAATACCTGGCGAGCCATCCCGCGCGGGATGCGGTTTCTACCCGGCAGTTGCTCCAGGCGTTGCTGCCATTCGGCTCGGGGTTTCAGGGTGGCGCTTGGCTTTACCATTTCAGCCGTTGCGGCAGCGGCCTTCGCAGCTTTAGCGGCGGCTCGGAGTTCAGCAAGGCTTGGGGTTTTACGCACAGGTTCGGCAGTGCCTTTTTCAACGCTGCGCAGGCACAGCTTGCATGAAACCTGAGTGACATCCTGGGTGCTGCTCAGGTTCGAGCCGGTGCGTCCACATGCGACATGTTCCGCGGACGCGGTGTAGTGAATAGCCAACGTGTTGTCTCCTGCATTTTTGGGGCGCGGGATTCTACACGGCCGTCCGAAAGCAGCCCATCACTTAGGCAAACTGCCGGTTGCCTCCTAGGCCAAGATTTGGGGAAGTCCCATAGCGCTGGTCGCCGGGATTTGCCATGCACGGCGTTGCTCGACAGAATCGCGCTCCGATTTGGCCCAACGGCCGGACGCCGATGCTGAGAAGGGGTTGGAGTTGAACGAGCAGACATTGTCTATGCGCCTGGAACGTGTGGCGGCGCATGTGCCGGCAGGGGCGCGGCTGGCTGATATTGGCTCGGATCACGCCTATCTGCCGGTGGCATTGATGCGCCGTGGTGCCATCGAGGCTGCGGTGGCGGGGGAAGTGGCTTTGACGCCGTTCCACGCGGCTGAGTGCAGCGTGTGTGAGAGCGACCTGAGTCAACGCATCAGCGTGCGTCTGGCAGATGGTTTGGCGGCGATTGAGGCGGGCGACGCAATTACGGCAATCAGCATCTGTGGCATGGGCGGCGAGAGTATTCGCGACATCCTCGACAGCGGTAAGGCGCGCCTGAGCGGTCAGGAGCGTTTGATCCTGCAGCCCAACGGCGGCGAGCAGCCGCTGCGCCAATGGCTGATGGAAAATGGCTACCGCATTCTCTTTGAGGAAGTGCTGCGGGAGAATCGCTTTGCCTACGAAATCATCGTGGCCGAATGCTCTGGCCCTGTGCTGTACAGCGCCGAGGAGCTGTACTTTGGCCCGCTACAGATGCAGACGCGCAGCCCGGCGTTCCTGGCCAAGTGGCAACGCATGTTGCGTTTGAAGCAGCAGACCCTGGCCGACTTCGCTCAAGCGCGGCAGGCGGTGCCCGAGGAGAAGGTGCAGACGGTTGCCCGGCAGACGCAGTGGATTATCGAACTGTTGGCGTAACCGCGCCTGGCCAGGAGTGGCTGTTTATATTCAGGCGCGGTTGGCGAAGGGCTGGCTTAACGCAGCCGATGTTCTGCCCACGCCCTTGGCAAGGTGGCTGCGATCAATTGAGCCTGTAGCTGGCCAGTTCCTGCGCTGACAGCACACGCATCTTGTGCGGCGCGATGCTCTGCATCTCATCCGCCAGGCGGTCGGGGATGTTCATTTCGCGGAAGTAGGCGGCGGGGCTGTAGCGCACGTTGTGCTGGGTTATTTTCGACAGGGCGGACTCGCCGCTGGGGTAGTGCGGGCGATGCAGGCCGACGAAGCCGCTGACGGTCTTTTTACGGCCGGCGGCCAGCAGGTAGATGCAACTGCCTTGGCATACGCCGTTGCTCGGCACCAGGGCGTCGAAGCCGGTTTCGCGCAGCAGGCGACCCATGCGGATGGCCTCGGGTGCGCTGCCGCCGATGTTGTCGAGCAGGACGATCTTGCGGTTGAACTGGCCGGGGTGAGCCTTGAGACCTTTGAGCAGCGCTTCATAGTCGCCGGGGGCGATGTCCTCGGAGACCTTCGCGGCCAGTACGCGGCCCAGGGTTTTGTGCTGCGCGGCTTCAACCTCGACCTTGGCGTGCGTGGTGGCGGCGTACAGCGTGGCGGCGCAGAGAAGGGCGGCAGAAAAAAGGGACGGGCGCATGGTGGCAACGGAATCCTGGATAAACGCGGTACGCAGATTACCTTTCGGCTCCGGCCTGCGCACCCGTTGAATTGGCGGCCCGACGGATATCCGCCGACCGCCGTGCGGACTCAGCCGCGCGAGGGGATGGCCAGGCCGCGAATCACGGCGGGCCTGGCGACAAAGGCCTGCAGTACACGTTGCACATGGCTGAAACGCTCGAACTCCACCAACTCGCCGGCCTCGTAGAAACCCACCAGGTTGCGCACCCAGGGGAACACGGCGATATCGGCAATGCCGTACGCCTCGCCCATGATCCAGGCGCGGTCTTGCAGGCGTTGGTCGAGGACGCCGAGCAGGCGCTGGGCTTCGGCGACGTAACGGTCACGCGGGCGTTTGTCTTCATATTCGCGGCCGGCGAATTTATGGAAGAAACCCAGCTGGCCGAACATCGGGCCGAGACCGCCCATCTGCCACATCAGCCATTGCAGGGTTTCGTAGCGGCTTGCGGCGTCCTCGGCTAATAACTGGCCGGTTTTCTCCGCCAGGTAGAGCAGAATCGCCCCGGACTCGAACAGTGCCAGCGGTTTGCCGCCTGGGCCGTTGGGGTCGAGGATCGCCGGAATCTTGTTGTTAGGGTTGAGCGAGAGGAATTCGGCGCTGAGCTGATCATTGCTGTCGAAGCTGACCAGGTGCGGCTCGTAGGCCAGGCCGGTCTCCTCCAGCATGATCGACACCTTGACCCCGTTGGGCGTGGGCAGCGAGTAAAGCTGCAGGCGCTCGGGCTGGGTGGCGGGCCATTTGCGTATGATCGGGTAAGCGGAAAGGTCTGACATGGGCGCTCCGGCCTGAGTGACGAAAGGGCCAGGATAGCGGCGATTGGCCAATTGGTCAGGTCATGGGTTTTTCCCGCAGGCGAGAAACCGCTATGGTTGAGCCCATCTCAACCGCTGGTTAACGGAGAACCCTGATGAGCCTGCACGGTATCTACGATCCGCAGAACATCTTTGCCCAGATCATTCGTGGCGAAGCGCCTTGCTACAAGCTGTACGAGGATGAGGATGTGCTGGCCTTCCTCGATGTGTTTCCGCAGTCCTATGGCCATACGCTGGTGATCCCCAAGCGCGCGGCGGCGCGCAATATCCTGGAGATCGATAGCGACAGCCTGGCCAAGGTGATGGTGGTGGTGCAGCAGCTGACCCGCGTGCTGATTGATGAGCTCGAGCCGGCCGGGGTGCAGGTGGCGCAGTTCAATGGCGCGCCGGCTGGGCAGACGGTGTTTCACATTCATATGCATATCGTGCCGCGCTTCGCGGGTGAGACGCTCAGCGTGCATGCCGGCGGCAAGGCTTCGCCGGAAGAGTTGGCCGCGTTGCAGGCGCGCCTGTTGCAACGCATCGCCGGCTGAGTCGGCGGCGTGCGTATCGGTACTTGAGGCCGGCTGCGGCTGGGGCAATACTCAAGCGCGTTTTCCTTTGCTATTCCTTGCGCCCATGGAGGGCTCCCATGCGATTGATTGGTGCCGCTTTATCGCTGTTGCTGTTGGCTGGCTGCTCATCCTGGAAGGCTGCCCCGGAACATATCAAACAGGTGCCGGGCGACCGTCTACTCGGTTACCAGCAGCCGCTGAGCAAGGGCGGGCAGCTACGCGTCAACCGGGATTTTGGCGGCATGGGTGCAGGCTGCTATGTGGCGATTCTGGTAGACCGCAAGGTGGCCGCGCGGATCGGCGTGGGCGAAGAAGCCAACTTCCAAGTCCCGGTGGGTACACGGGTACTGGGCATCGGCATCGATGAAATGGACGACACACTGTGCGGCATGGGCCGCCTGCGCCGTGAGCTAGCGGTGAAAGTGGAAGCCGGCTCGCAGCAGGATTTCCGCATCATCAGCGAGAACCGCAAGGGTTTCGATATCTTGCCGGCCAAGCAGTAAGTCGCGCCGCCGGTGCCTGCCTGTCAGGTGCCGGTGTGCTCGGCCAGCAAGGCTTCCAGCCAGTGCATAAATACCCGCACCCGCTGCGGCTGATGGCGGCGCTGGGCATAGAGCAGGCTGAGCGGCATGGGCGGTGGCAGGTAATCCGGCAACAGGCTATGCAGCTGCCCGCTGGCCAGTAGCTCGCTGACGCCAAGCAGCGGTGCCTGAATAATGCCCAGGCCACCCAGGCACGCGCCTTCATAGGCATCGACGTTATTCACCGTGACATTCCCCGCCATCGGCAGCTGTTGCAGCGTGTCGCCGGCCAGGTATTCGAAACCGTCTGAGCGGCTGCCGAGCACCGGCACGTAATGGATCAGCCGATGCTCAGCCAGGTCGCTGAGGCTCTGCGGCGTGCCATAACGCGCCAGGTAAGCGCTGCTGGCGCAGTTGACCATGGGCAACTGGCCGAGCGGCCGCACGATCAGGTTGGGCTCGTTGACCACGCCGATGCGCAGCACGCAGTCGAAGCCTTCACGCACCAGGTCGACACGTCGATCACTGCTGCTGATCTCCAGTTCGATGCCGGGATGCAGCGCGGTAAATTCGCCCAGGCGCGGTGCCACCAAGCGCCGCGCCAGGCCGGTGGGCATATCGATGCGCAGGCGGCCGCTAAGCTGCGCGCCGTCCTGGCGGAACAGGCTTTCCAGCTCATCCATATTGGCCAGCATGTCCTTGCTGCGCTCATACAGCACCAGGCCGTCCTGGGTTGGCTGCACCTTGCGCGTGGTGCGGTGCAGCAGGCGGGTGCCGAGCAGGGTTTCCAGGCTCTGCACCTGCTGCGACACGCTCGACCTGGGCAGGCCGAGGCTGTCGGCGGCCTGGGTAAAACTGGCCAGCTCGCTGACACGGACAAAGGTGCGCAGCAGTTCCAGGGTATTCATGGGCAGCGGCTCCGCTGGATTGTTCGTTATTGATGATCAGTGTTTTCAGTTTTGTTGAGTTTATCCGGTTAGATGCGATCAATAACCTGTGCTCACTGATTTCAACCACGACACGACTAGTCACTGACTCAAGGGAGCACGCACATGACCCGTAAAATCGCATTGATCACCGGCGCAAGCCGCGGCCTGGGGCGCAACACGGCGCTGCATCTGGCGGCGCAGGGCATCGACATCATCGGCACCTATCACAGCCAGGCGGTTGATGCGCAGAGCCTGGCGACTGAGATCGAGCAGCTCGGCGCGCGTGCGCTGATGCTGCAGCTGGATGTCAGCCAGAGCAGCAGTTTTTCCGCGTTTTCCAGCACCGTGGCAGCGGGGTTGCAGAGCACTTTCGGCCGCAGCGATTTCGACTTTCTAATCAACAACGCCGGTATCGGCATTCACGCCAGCTTTGCTGAAACCAGCGAGGCGCAGTTCGATCAGCTGGTGAATATCCAGCTCAAGGGCCCATTCTTCCTCACTCAGCAGCTGCTGCCGCTGATTGCCGAGCAGGGCCGTATCGTCAATATTTCCACCGGCCTGGCGCGTTTCAGCCTGCCGGGCTATGCCGCCTATGCGGCGATGAAGGGCGGCATCGAAGTGTGGACGCGCTACTTGGCCAAGGAGCTGGGCCCGCGTGGCATCAGCGTCAATGTGCTGGCTCCGGGTGCCATCGAGACCGACTTCGGTGGCGGTATGGTGCGCGACAACAGCCAGGTCAATGCCTTTATTGCGGCCAATACGGCCCTGGGCCGGGTCGGCCTGCCGGACGATATCGGCGGGGCGATTGCCATGCTGTTAAGCGACGGTGGTCGCTGGATCACCGGGCAGCGGATAGAAGCCTCGGGCGGCATGTTCCTCTGAGAACCTACTTACGATCTGCTGCGCGTCGGCGATACGGCGTTAGAAATGGCCTCGGGCTGCTCATTTACAACCCGTAAACTCCGCGCCCTCGGCCATTTCTGCCTTGTCTCGCTCTAGCTCGCGAGATCGTAAGCAGGTTCTGAAGCGCTGCGCTGATGTGCGCGGGCGCTCAGGCAAGCGGCAAGGGTAGAATCCGCTCGGTTAATTAACGGAGACGGATCGTGAAGGGATTTCCGATTGCCATTGTCGGGGCTGGTACGGCGGGGTTGGCCACCGCGCTGTTTCTCGCTCGCCAGGGTTTTAGCGTGCGTCTGCTGGAACGGGTAGCGGAGTTGCAGCCGGTGGGTGCCGGGGTGTTGTTGCAACCCTCGGGGCTGGCGGTGTTGCAGCAGCTCGGGCTGTTTGCCGAATGCAGCAGCCTGGGCGCTCCTGTCAGCCGCTTATATGGCACGGCGGGCAATGGCCGGGTGATTCTCGATACCCGTTACGCGCACTGGCAGCCCGGCAGTTTCGGTATGGGCATTCATCGCAGTGTATTGCTGACGGCTTTGTTCAATGCGGCGCGGCAGGCCGGTGTGCAGGTTGAAACCGGCGTGCATATCAGTCGTTTCAGGCAGCACGGTAGCCATGTGCAGCTGTATCGCCAGGACGAACAGGGTGTCGAGCAGCCATTCGGCGAGTTCGCCGCGCTGGTGCTGGCCGATGGCGTGCGCTCGGTATTGCGTGGGCAGATGCAGGTCAAACAATGGCTGCAGCCTTATCCCTGGGGCGCGCTGTGGAGCATTGTGCCGACCCCGGCGGACAGCGACTCCAGCGACCTGCGCCAGTGGTACCGGCACTGTGCGCAGATGTTCGGCATCATGCCCACCGGGCGCACCCACCATAACCGCGAGCAAGCATTAAGCAGCCTGTTCTGGAGCCTGCCGGTGGCGCAATTCGATGCCTGGCGCACGGCCGGGCTGATGGCCTGGAAAGCCCAGGTTCGGCAACTGGCCGGCAGCGCTGCCGAGCCCTTTCTACAGTTGATCGAGCAGCCTGAACAACTGAGCCAAGCGGTGTATGCCGATGTGCGCATGCAGCGCTGGCACGACGGCCGGGTAATCGCCATCGGCGACTGCGCCCACGCCATGAGCCCACAGCTGGGCCAGGGCGCGAATATGGCGCTGGTCGATGCGGCAGCATTGTCCGCCGCAGTCACTACACAGCGCGCAGCAATCGACTGCGACTGGTCTGCAGTATTTACTGCCTACGCCAGCAGCCGGCGTGATCACCTGCGTTACTACCGTCAGGCCAGCCGCTTGCTTACGCCGCTGTTCCAATCCCATAGCCGCAGCCTTGCCTGGCTGCGCGACAGCGTGTTGTTGCTGGCGCGGCACAACCCGCTGGGCCGCGCGCATGCCGTCAGCACCCTGGTGGGCGGTCGTAGTGGCTGGCTGCTGAATGGCGCGGCGAGGCCGCTGCAAGTGTGGGATGGGCAGGCTGAGGCGGCCGCTGCTCAGTCCGAACCGGCAGACAGCGCTCTGGTGAGCCCTGCGTGATAGCGCTCGGCTGCGCTGTACCTCAGCGGTAACGCGCCAATATGGCGTCGAATTCGCCGGCCTGTTTCATCTGCACCATGGCGCGTAGCAGCTCCATGGTCGGTACGTCCGGGGCGTCGCGGATGATACAGGCGATCGGGTCGGAGGCTATTTCGCTGAGTTCGTGGAGTTTGTCTGCGGCGCGACGGGTGCGGTTGAACCAGTGCAGCGCCAGGTCGTTGCTGACCGCATAGCGATAGCGCTTGGCGCTCAGTTTGAGTAGCACCTGATCCTGGGTGCGGGCATCTTCACGTTGTATCTGGCCACTGGCGAACAAAGGGTCGAGGCGCAAGTAGGTAAAGCCGAGCACGGTGCCGAGGCGCTCATTGAGCAGTTGTTCGGGTTGCAGAGTTGCGGCTTTGCTGCCTACCAGCAGGTCGCGCTGGGTCATAAAGGGCAGGCTCCAGATATAGCGGTAGTGGCCGCTGTTGACCCAGTTCGGGCTGACATAGCAACGCACATCAATTTCGTTGGTTTCCAGCGCGTGCTGCACGCGCATGCGTGGCATCACCAGCAGTTCGGCCTGGCGTCCGACTTTGGCGGCCATGCGCCTTTGCAGGTCGACCAGGATGCCGCTGACCGCACGGCCGTTTTCGATGTGCACCATGGGCATGGCCCAGCTGTCATTGATCGAGAAACGCAGCGCTCGCTCTGCGGCGCTGGCATTGCCACTCAGCACCAGCCAGAGGAGTGCAGACAGCAGCTTGGGCACCAGGACTGATCCTTATCGGCTAGGGCTCGGCATGTGCCGTGGCGCGTGGCGGGTTCAGCGGGCGATAGGCAGTGCGGCACCCATCAGCGCAAACATGCCACCGCAGCAACGGTTGAAGCCTTTGCCGGTGCGTTGCAGCCACGGTCGAATGCGGTGGGCCATGCGCGCCAGCAGGTATTCGACACCGCCTTCGACCACGGCAAAGGTCAGTGCCATCACCGCGAACTGCAGCCAGAGGTCGCCGCGCGGGTCGAGAAACTGTGGCAGAAACGCGCCGAAGAACAGAATCACCTTGGGGTTGGACAGGGCCGACAGCAGGCCTTGGCGAAACAGCTTCGCGCCGCTGCTGTCTGCCGCTTTGTCGGCCATGCTCAGGTGCAGCGCCGGCGCACGCCAGAGTTGAATGCCGAGCCAGATCAGGTACGCGCCGCCGAGCCACTTGAGGATGGTCAGGGCCTGCGCCGAGGCTTGCAGCAAGGTGCCGATGCCGAGCATCGACAGCGCCATCAGCAGGGTAAAGCCGAGTACGCCGCCGCTGACCGTCCACAGGGTGCGTCTATGACCATAGAGCGCGCCGTGGCTTAGGGCTAGCAAACTATTGGGGCCGGGCGTCAGGGCCAGACCGGTGACGGCAAACAGGTACAGCAGCCAGGTGTGCAGGGCCATGCTCAAGTCGTCGCTAGGAGAGGTTCCGCAAATTGGGGCCGCTTACTCCGGCCCCGGTTGGCGACAGCTTAAGGCGCTCAGTGCCAGTTTGCCATCGCCGATCCTGACGCGACCCGTGGAGTCGCGAGAGGGCCAGCCGAAAGTTGGGTTAGCGGGGAATGTCATGCGCGGTTAACAAAAGCTGTTTAGCGTTTACACACCCCTGACTCTTGGGGCGTGGTCATTCCAAAAACAATATCCACAAGGACAATCCTCATGCGTGCACTCGCACTCTTCACCCTGCTTGCCGTCAGTGCCAATGTCGGCGCGCAGTGTCCCGACTTCACCAGCCCCGCCAATCCGCCCAGTTTTAGCAAGCCGACGAAGAAGAGCTTTCGTAGCTTTGGTAACACGGTGCTGGCTGGCCTGTACAAACCCTGGCATATGGCGCACGACCAGATGGTGCGTAGCGGCCAGGCGGCGACCATCACCGCCAAGTTTGACTACGACGCGGTGCTGCACAAGGATCTCGAGGGCGAGTATGTGCATGCCTACCTGTATGGCACCGGCATGAGCGGCTGGAGTTACCTGGGCCGCTACACCACCGACAGCGATGGCAAGATCCAGGTCAACGCCGGCCCCCGTGCGGTGGGCGAGTACCGCGTACGCCTGGTGGTTGAGGGCGACCTCAGCCAGGTGGATGGCTACCTCAGTGTGGTCGACCCGAACCGTCCGGCGGTGCTCTTCGATATCGACGGCACCCTGACCATCAACGACTTCGAGGCCTACGCCGACTACCTCGGGGTCAAGACCGCGCAGGCCTATTACTACGCTGCCGAGACGGTGCGCGCCTACCGCGACAAGGGTTACCAGCTGGTGTTTCTCACCGCGCGGCCGTACTGGGTAACCAAGGATGCCCGTGAGTGGTTCACTTATCAGCAGTTGCCGCAGTGGCATTACCGCGCCAACCCCTACGGCGCTGGCCCCATTCCGCCGGATACCCAGGCGCACAAGACCAACTACGTGAAGTACCTGCGTGAGCAGGTCGGGCTGAACATCGTGCGCGCCTACGGTAATGCCACGACCGATATCGCCGCCTATGCCGATGGCGGTATCCCCAAGGCGCAGACTTGGATCATCGGTGAGAATGCCGGTGCCAGTGGCACCCAGCCTATCTATGGCGACTACAGTTACCACTTCAGTAGCGTGGTGGCCGGCACCCCGAACGCCAGCTGCAACTGATCAGTGAGCGGTCCGCTCGCGCAAGGCGAGCGGGCCATTGGGGTCGGCGTTAGGGGCTGTCTGCAGCATTCGGCAGGGAGAAGATCAGCCGGGTCTGGTCGGTCTGGTCATCGGCCTGCAACTCCAGCCGGCCGCGCTGCGCCTCGCTGAGCAGCTTCGCCGAGTAGGTGCCGAGGCCGGTGCCCCCCTGTTTGCCGTAGGTGGCGAACTTGTCGAAGAAACGCTCGCGGATCTCGGCCGGCACGGCCGGGTGGTTCTCCATGCACACCTGCACCCATCCCTGCTCCTGGTTCAGTCGGACGCTCACCTGGCTCTGTGGTGGGGCGGCCTCGCAGGCGTTCTTCAGTAGATTCTGCAGCAGCGAGTAGCACAGCATCGCATCGCCCAGCCCCTGTGGGGGATTGCCCGGCGGCAGTTGCAGGTCCAGTTGCAGCTCCTTTTCGGCGAAGGCCGCTCCGGTGATTTGCAGCAGGCGGCGGAGCATCTGAGCCAGCTCGACCGGTTTGGCGTCCAGCTGGAAGCGGCCGGTTTCGATCTTGTACAGCTCGTTGGACAGGTTGACCATCTGCAGCAGCTGCAGGCTGCTTTCTTCCACCAGGCGCATCATTTCGGCCTGCTGCGGCTTCAGCGTGCATTCGCTGGCCAGGTTCTGCACCAGGCCGATGATCCCCGCCAGCGGGCCCTTGAGGTCGTGACGGGTGATGCGTTCGACATCCTCGCGCAGGCGGCTGAGTTCCAGCATGTTGTCGTAGTCGGTCTGCAGGTTCTTGTGCAATTCCACATAGCGCAGCAGGTTGCGTACCCGCAGTTGCAGCAGCACGGGGTCGATCGGCTTGCTGACGAAGTCTACGGCCCCCAGCTCCAGGCCCTTCAGGCGGGACGCGGAATCGGTCATGGCGGTGATGAACAGCAGTGGCAGATTGCAGGCCGTGGGGTGCTCGCGCAGCTGCTGGGCCACCTGGAAACCGTCCATGCCGGGCATCATGATGTCGAGCAGCAGCAGGTCCGGCGGGTCGTCCGAGGTGCAGATGTCCAGCGCCTTCTGGCCGTTGTGGGCGATCCGCACGCGGAACTCGTCCTGGAACAGGCCGGAGATCAGCAGCAGGTTGTCCGGCATGTCGTCCACCACCAGCAGGGTGGGGCGCTGCTTCGCGCGCGGTTGTGCCACCGGCTCTGGCGGGGCCGCGGATCCCTCGGGGCTGGCTGCTGTGGTGCGGGTCGCAGCGGGCTCGCGCGGTAGCCGCTGCATGGCGCGCTCGACCCGCAGGCCCATCTCCTGGTTGGTATAGGGCTTGAGCAGGATGTCGCTGACGCCGGCTTCTGCCGCTTGAATGATCTGGGCGCGGTCGGATTCGGCGGTGATCATGATAAACGGCAGGTGCGCCAGGCGCGGGTGGGCGCGCACCGTCTGCAGCAGCTCCAGGCCGTCCATCACCGGCATGTTCCAGTCCGAGAGGATCACGTGCACCGGCTGGCGGGTGAGGATGCGCAAGGCCTCGGCACCATTGTTGGCCAGGAGTATCTGGTTGGCACCGAGGGTGCGCAGCTGGGCGGCGTTGATCTTGCGCATGGATTCGACATCGTCGACCACTAGGAAAATGGTATTTGCGGCGAACATGTCGGCATCCTCGGTGGGGGTGTTGGCGCAGCAGTCAGGGTGGTCCAGCCATCTCCCACTGGCGTGTGTTCTGCCTGATGCAGGTTCAGCTCAGTCTGGATCAGAATTTGCGCGGCGTCCTGCACGATGGGGAGCGATCAGCTGCTGGCATTCTGTGGGGGCATGCTTGGCCGGAAGCCGCAGGGGAATGCCTGACAGCACCCTGAAAACGCCTTTTGTGCGGGCCTGCCTGAGGGGCTGGAATTGCTCTGCAAATTTGCTGAAATACCGTTACTTTCCCGATAATGCCCGCAGTGTGCTGTGTCTTCGCCGCGTGATCGGGCATCTTTACAACAAGCAGCATAGCGGCCGTCAGTCTGTTGCCGCTTTAGCATGGCAGCGTCATGGGCCCGGGCTATGGCACACTCTGCATTTTGCAGTGCTGTGTGTCCTGCTGGTCTCGAACCGCACCTGCTCCGTATTCGCACCACTGGCTAGTCGCCGGAGTGCAACCGTCATCCAGTCGCCACGGGCGTCGAAGAACAAGAGGAATGAGCGTGTATAACGTCGTGATCAGTGGTACCGGCCTCTATACCCCGGCAAACAGTATTTCCAACGATGAGTTGGTCGAGTCGTTCAACGCCTATGTGCAGCAATTCAATGCCGACAACGCCGCCGCCATCGCCCGCGGCGAAGTCGAAGCGCTGAGCGAGTCGAGCAGCGGCTTTATCGAAAAGGCCTCGGGCATCAAGAGCCGCTTTGTCATGGATAAGGCCGGCATTCTTGACCCCAAGCGCATGGCCCCGCGCCTCCCTGAGCGCAGCAATGACGAGTGGGGCATCCTCTGTGAGATGGCCGTCGGCGCAGCCAAGCAAGCGCTGGAGCGTGCCGGCAAGACCGCCGCCGATATCGACGGGGTGATCGTCGCTTGCTCGAATTTGCAACGCGCCTACCCGGCGGTAGCCGTTGAAGTTCAAGCGGCACTGGGCATTCAGGGCTTCGGCTATGACATGAACGTGGCCTGCTCCTCGGCCACCTTCGGCATCCAGGCCGCCGCCAACAGCGTGCAGCTGGGTCAGGCCCGCGCGATTCTGATGGTCAACCCGGAAATCTGCACTGGCCACCTGAACTTCCGCGACCGCGACAGCCACTTTATCTTTGGTGACGGTGCCACCGCGGTGATCATCGAGCGCGCCGACCTGGCTACCTCGAACTACCAGTTCGATATCGTCGGCACCAAGCTGATCACCCAGTTCAGCAACAACATCCGCAACAACTTCGGCTTCCTCAACCGCTGCGCGGAAGAGGGCATCGGCGCGCGCGACAAGCTGTTCGTCCAGGAAGGCCGCAAGGTGTTCAAGGACGTCTGCCCGATGGTCGCCGAGCTGATTGCCGCGCACCTGGCGGAAAACCAGCTGAACGTCGGCGATGTGAAGCGCTTCTGGCTGCACCAGGCCAACCTCAACATGAACCTGCTGATCGCGCGCAAGCTGCTCGGCCGCGACGCCGAGCCAGGCGAAGCGCCGGTGATTCTCGACACCTACGCCAACACCAGCTCGGCCGGCTCGGTGATTGCCCTGCACAAACATCAGGACGACCTGCCAAGCGGTGCCCTGGGCGTGCTCAGCTCGTTCGGCGCGGGCTATTCGATTGGTAGCGTGATCCTGCGCAAGCATTAAAAATCACCTTAATGTCTACTGCGCTTGGGGATGCTGCGTTGAAAACAGGCTCGGACTGCTCATTTACAACTCGTAAACTCCGCGTCCTCGCCTGTTTGAACAGCCTTCGGCTGTTACTGCGTTTCGCGGCCTGCCCTGCGCTCGCTACGCCCTTAAGGCGATTTTGACTATGCCGGTAGATGAAGCTGACCTACTTCCCCGCCTGCGGGCTGGTGAGCAGAAGGCCTTTCGCGAGCTGGTCGCCACCTATCAGGGGGCGATGCGTGCGGTGGCGTTTGCCATAGTCGGTAGTCGTAATGCCGATGAAGTGGTGCAGGACGCCTGGTTGGCCGTGGTGCGCAATCTGGACGGCTTTCAGGGCCGTTCCAGCCTGAAAACCTGGTTACTGACCATCACCGCCAACACCGCGAAAACCCGGCTCAAGCACAACCGCCGCGAAGTGCTGCTGGATGACATTCCGTCGCCCCACGGCACGATCGGTGATGAGCGCTTCAGTGGCGATGGCCACTGGCTGCTGGCCCCGCATGCCTGGCACCACGACTCGCCGGAGGCACTGCTGACCGAGGACGAGTTGCGCGAATGCTTGGAGAAAACCCTGGCCAGCCTGTCCGAACTGCAGGGCAGCGTATTGCACCTGCGTGAGCGTGAAGGACTGGAGTTGGAGGAGATCTGTAATCTTTTACAGGTCTCGCTCTCCAATGTGCGGGTGCTGCTGCACCGCGCGCGGCTCAAGGTATTCGCCACCCTGGAGCATTTTGAGGAGACCGGCCAATGTTGAGCTGTAAGGAATTGGTGGCCCGCTCCAGTGAGTTCCTCGATGGTCAGCTCGGCCTGCGCAAGCGCATGTCGGTGCGCCTGCACCTGGCCATGTGTCAGCATTGCCGGCGGTTTATCCGGCAGATGCGCCTGAGCCAGGCGGTATTGCGGCAACTGCCGCCAGGGCAGAGCGCCGAGCTGGATGCGTTGGCCGCCAAGCTGGCCGAGTTGCGCCGCAATAACTCCTGATAGCCAGGTCGTCGGCCTGGCTCACTTGTCGCTTTACTCGGCTTCTTGCGCGGCTTTTAGCGCCTCATAGGCCGGTGCGGCGTAGATGCCGACTTCCACTGCCAGCTCCATCACCCGCACCAGGTCAGTGCTGTAAACCAGTACGACCTGTAGTTCGTCGTCCAGCGGCTCGCTGAAATCCAGCAACACATAGCCCTGGGTTTCCGGCGACAGGCTTGCGAGCTGTACCTGGATGCGGTTTAGCGCTTTCAGTGGCTCGACTTTCACCAGTTGCTTGGGCTTGAGTACAAAGCTCACTTCCGGGCCGAACGAATCGGTGATTTGCTGGAACAGCGCGTCGTAGCTGTCGGCCTGGAACAGCACGGTTTCCGGCAGGCTGCCGACCACCACCCATTCGCCCAGCGGAATCGGGAAGCTGTCGTCGTAGTTGATGTCCGGGTTGGCGGCGAGAAAGGCCTGCGGGTCGGCATAGGCTTGCGCCGCTTCATCGGCGATGCGCGCGACGTCTTCCGCCAGCATGCAGCCCGAGCTTATTTTGCTGATCAGTTCTTCGAGCTGGGCTTTCATGGGGCGGTCATCCTGCGGCATAAGAAATGGGTCGCAAGGATAGCCTAATCCCGTCTGGAGGCGCTGCGTTTAGGCACGATGGCCTGTTAAGCTTGCGCACTTTTGCTGGGTTCTATCCTCCTCGGAGTTTCTGTGAGCGCGCGTATCCATCCCTTGGCCGGTCAGCCGGCTCCTGTTTCGTTGTTGACCGATATAACCGCGTTGCTGGCGGCCTATTACGAGCTGCAGCCTGACCTCAGCGTGGCCAGTCAGCGCGTGGCTTTTGGCACCTCCGGGCACCGCGGTAGCTCCCTGGCCCACAGCTTCAACCAGGCGCATGTGCTGGCGATCAGCCAGGCCATCTGCGATTACCGCAGCAGCCAGGGCATCAGCGGCCCGCTGTTTATCGGTGCGGATACCCATGCGTTGTCGCAGCCGGCGCTGGACAGCGCCCTGGAAGTGCTGGCGGCTAATGGCGTGCAGACCATGATCTCCGCCGGCGGTGAGTTCACCCCGACCCCGGCGATCAGCCAGGCCATCCTGGTGCACAACCAGGGCCGCAGCAGCGGCCTGGCCGATGGCATCGTCATCACCCCGTCGCACAACCCGCCGGACAGCGGCGGCTTCAAGTACAACCCAAGCAATGGCGGCCCGGCCGACAGCGATATCACCACCTGGGTGCAGAACCGCGCCAATGCGCTGCTCGAAGGCGGTTTGCGTGAGGTCAAGCGCATGCCCCTGGCGCAGGCGCGGCAGGCGGCCAATGTGCAGCCATACGATTACCTCGGCAGTTATGTGAGTGACCTGGGCAATGTCATCGATTTCGCCCCGATCCGTGCGGCCGGCCTGCGCCTGGGCGTCGATCCGCTGGGCGGCGCCGGGGTGCACTACTGGGCGCGCATCGCCGAGCAGTACGGGCTCAACCTGGATGTGGTGAGCCAGACCATCGACCCGCAGTTCGCCTTTATGAGCCTGGACTGGGACGGGCAGATCCGTATGGACCCATCCTCCAGCCATGCCATGCAGCGCCTGATCGGCCTGAAAAACGGCTACGACATCGCCTTCGCCTGCGACACCGACTATGACCGTCATGGCATCGTTGCGCCGAGCGTCGGCCTGCTGCCGGCCAACCACTTCCTCAGTGTGGCCATCGATTACCTGTTCCAGCATCGTTCGCAGTGGAGCCCGACGGCGGCGGTGGGCAAGACGCTGGTCAGCAGCGCCATGATCGACCGCATCGCTGCGCGCCTGGGCCGCCCGTTGCAGGAAGTGCCGGTGGGCTTCAAATGGTTTGCCGGTGGTCTGTTCGACGGCAGCCTGGGTTTTGGCGGCGAAGAAAGTGCCGGGGCGACCTTCCTGCGTCGTGACGGCCGGGTCTGGACCACCGACAAGGACGGCATCGCCCTGGCGCTGCTGGCCGCGGAAATGACGGCCGTCAGCGGGCGTGACCCAGGTGAGCTGTACCAGGGCCTGAGCGACGAGTTTGGCGCGATCTACGCCGACCGCGTCGATGCACCGGCGACCCCGGCGCAGAAGAAAGTCCTGGGCAAACTCTCGCCCGCGCAGATCAGCAGTCGCGAGCTGGCCGGTGACGCCATCACCCAGGTGCTCGACAAGGCCCCTGGCAATGGCGCGGCGATTGGCGGCATCAAGGTAATCAGTGAGGGCGGCTGGTTTGCCGCACGGCCGTCGGGCACCGAGGACATCTACAAGATCTACGCCGAGAGCTTCCGCGATAAGGCCCATCTGCAGCGTATCTTCAGCGAGGCGCAGCAGATCGTTGATGCGGCCTTGATCACTCCGTAACCCGCTAGGTGGGTCTACCTATGTACCGCCTCGATCTGAAAATCCGCCTGCATAACGGCAGTGACATTGCGCTCGGCCCTGGCAAGGCCGATCTGCTCGACGCGATTGCCCAGCATGGTTCGATCAGTGCTGCGGCCCGGGCCCTGGGCATGTCGTACCGGCGCGCCTGGCTGCTGGTGGAAACCATGAACCGCAGTTTCCGCCAGCCGCTGGTCAGCGCCCTGGCCGGCGGCAAGCACGGCGGCGGTACGCAGCTGACTGCTACGGGCGAGCTGATTCTGCAGCGCTATCGTACGTTGTGCGCTCAGGCGCTGGCGGCGGTGCAGGTTGGTTGTGATGAGTTGGCCGAGTTATTGGCCGAGACTTCTCCCAGCGTTTCTTGATACCGAGTTACTTAGAGCCTTTTTACGATCTCGCGAGCTAGAGCCATGCAAGGCAAAAACAGGCGAGGAAGCGGAGTTTACGAGCTGTAAATGAGCAGTCCGAGCCTGTTTTTAACGCAGCAGGGCCGACGCGCAGCAGATCGTAAACGGCTCTCAGCGCAGCTGCGCTTCCGCCAGGGTACGGCTGCGCGGAATGCGTGTGGCGTCCCAGTGCTGGCTGGCCCAGCGCAGCAGTTCAGCGGGCTGGCCGTAGCTGGCACCTTCCGGTAGCTCCTGACCCAGCGCGCGCAGGGCGCGGATCAGCAGCGGAGTGGCCTGGTCGGCCGGCAGCGGTGGCGAGCGGTAGGATTTGCCCAGCTTATGGCCATCCGGCTGGATGATCAGCGGCACATGCAGGTAGCGCGGTTGCGCGAAGCCGAGCAGCTCCTGCAGGTATAGCTGGCGCGGGGTGGAGTCGAGCAGGTCGGCACCGCGCACCACATCGGTCACGCCCTGCCAGGCATCGTCGAGCACCACCGCCAACTGATAGGCATACAGGCCATCGCGGCGCTGGATGACGAAATCGCCGACCTCGCGACCCAGGTGCTGGCGGTAGTCACCCTGCACCCGGTCGATAAACGCGTAGCTCAACTCCGGCACGCGCAGGCGAATCGCCGCATCGGCAAAGCTGTGGCCGGCGTTGCGGCAGGTGCCGGGGTAGATGCCCTGAGTGCCTTCCAGTTGCTTGCGCGAGCAGATGCAGGCGTAGGCCAGGCCCTGGCTGAGCAGGCGCTCGACCAGCGCGGCGTATTCGTCATGCCGACTGCTCTGGCGTACCAGCTCGCCATCCCACTCGAAACCGTAGCTTTCCAGGGTGCTGAGAATACCGTCTTGAGCGCCGGCGACTTCCCGCGGCGGGTCGAGGTCTTCCATACGCAGCAGCCAGCGGCCATTTACCGCGCGCGCGTCGAGGTAGGACGCAAGCGCAGCAACCAATGAGCCGAAGTGCAGATAACCGCTAGGGGTGGGAGCGAAGCGGCCGATATAGGCGGGTGTGTTCATGTGTGGCGCACACAGGGAGACAGAAACAACAGAGGGTGCCGAAGCACCCTCTGGGTCAGATCAGGAACCGATCTGTTTTTCCTTGATTTCCGCCAGCGTCTTGCAATCGATGCACAACGTGGCGGTGGGGCGGGCTTCCAGTCGGCGGATGCCGATTTCTACGCCGCAGGAATCGCACCAGCCGTAGTCGTTGTCTTCGATTAGTTGCAGAGTTTCGTCGATCTTCTTGATCAGCTTGCGCTCGCGATCACGGGCACGCAGTTCCAGGCTGAATTCTTCTTCCTGGCTGGCGCGATCCGCTGGATCGGGGAAGTTGGCTGCTTCGTCCTGCATATGGTGCACAGTACGATCAACTTCCTGCATCAATTCCAGCTTCCACTTGTTGAGGATGCCGGTGAAGTGGGCGCGCATCGGCTCACCCATGTATTCCTCGCCCTTAGTTTCTTTATAGGGCTCGAAACCACGAGTCAGTTGGCTGCTTTTTGCTTTTGCTTTGGTGGGCATGGATGACCGCCTCTCACTCTTTCTAATCCACTGCGCAGGACGGTGTCCCTTGCCGATCCTACGTCGAGTAGAACTGGCCCTGCGGCTGCAAGCGGGCGAACTTACCAGAACAACTCAGCCCGCGCCACTCCCGGTTGTCGAAGCCGCGCCGGGTATGCTTTAGAATCCGCGGCTTAATCCAGATTAAGGCAGCTCCATGGCTCAGTCCTACAGTGCGCGCAGCCGCGCCATAGAACCTTTTCACGTGATGGCGCTGCTGGCTCGGGCCAATCAGCTGCAGGCGGCTGGGCACGATGTGATTCACCTGGAAATCGGTGAGCCGGACTTCACCACCGCCGCGCCCATCGTCGCGGCCGGGCAAGCGGCCTTGGCCGATGGCCACACCCGTTACACCGCGGCGCGCGGTTTGCCGGCGCTGCGCGAGGCGATTGCCGGTTTCTACGCGCAACGCTATCAATTAAGCATAGACCCCGAACGCATCCTGATTACCCCGGGTGGCTCCGGGGCCTTGCTGCTGGCCACCAGCCTGCTGGTCGACCCTGGCAAGCACTGGCTGCTAGCCGACCCGGGCTACCCCTGCAACCGCCACTTTCTGCGCCTGGTCGAAGGCGCGGCGCAGCTGGTGCCGGTGGGACCTGAGGTGCGTTATCAGCTGACGCCTGATTTGGTGGCGCGGCATTGGGACCAGGACAGCGTCGGCGCGCTGGTGGCGTCGCCGGCCAACCCGACCGGCACCTTGCTCTCGCGTGACGAGCTGGCGGGCCTGTCTACGGCGCTCAAGGCTCGTGGTGGGCACCTGGTAGTCGATGAGATCTATCACGGCCTAACCTACGGCGTTGAGGCCGCCAGCGTGCTGGAAGTGGACGATGAGGCCTTCGTGCTCAACAGCTTCTCCAAATACTTCGGTATGACCGGCTGGCGCCTGGGCTGGCTGGTGGCACCGCCAGCCGCCGTGGCGGAACTGGAGAAACTGGCGCAGAACCTCTACATCAGCGCGCCGAGCATGGCTCAGCATGCTGCGCTGGCGTGTTTTCAGCCGCAGACCCTGGAAATCCTTGAGCAGCGCCGTCACGAGTTTCAGCGCCGCCGCGACTTCCTGCTGCCGGCGCTGCGTGAACTGGGCTTCAAGATCGCCGTGGAGCCGGAGGGTGCTTTCTATTTATATGCCGATATCAGCGCCTTTGGCGGCGATGCCTTTGCCTTCTGCCAGCACTTTCTGGAAACCGAGCACGTAGCCTTTACCCCTGGCTTGGATTTTGGTCGCCATCTGGCCGCGCAGCACGTGCGTTTTGCCTACACCCAGGACCTGCCGCGCCTGCAACAGGCGGTGGATCGGATCAAACGTGGGCTGAACAGCTGGAAGCCCCATGCAGTTTGAGCCGCCGCTGGAAGAAGGCCGCCTGCTGCGCCGTTACAAGCGCTTTCTCGCCGATATCGAAACCGCCAGCGGCGAGCTGCTGACTATCCACTGCGCCAATACTGGCTCGATGCTTAATTGCATGAGCGAGGGCGCACGGGTCTGGTTTAGCCGCAGCAATGACCCCAAACGCAAGCTGCCCGGCACCTGGGAGATCGGCGAGACGCCCCACGGCCGCCTGGCGGTGATCAACACCGGGCGCGCCAATGCTCTGGTGGAGGAGGCGTTGCGCGCTGGACTGATCACCGAGCTGAACGGCTTTGCCGGCCTCAAGCGCGAAGTGCCTTACGGTCAGGAGCGCAGCCGTATCGATTTTCGCCTGGACTACCCGGCAGGTCCGGCGTTTGTCGAAGTTAAGAGCGTCACCCTGGGCTTTGCCGACAGTCGCGTTGCCGCCTTTCCCGATGCGCGCACCGAGCGCGGCAGCAAGCACCTGCGCGAACTGGCTGCGTTGGCCCGTGAAGGGATTCGCGCGGTGCAGCTGTATTGCGTCAACCTGACCGACATCGATGCGGTACGTCCGGCCGAGGAAATCGACCCGGCCTATGCCGCCGCACTGCGTGAGGCGGTTAGCGCCGGTGTTGAAGTGCTGGCTTACGGCGCAGCCATCAGCGCGCAGGCTGTGCGCCTGGTCAAACGTCTGGATGTGCTGCTTTAAGCATTGTCTGCGGTTGCATGGCGCTGCGCAGATGCAGCTCGAACAGTTCGACAATCGCCGCCCAGCCTTGCCGTGAGGCATGTTGCCGGGCATTTAGGCGGACTCGGCGCAGGCTCTCTTTATCCGCCAGCAACCAACTGGCGGCGTCGATAAAGCCCTGCTGATCTTCGGCTACCGCCAGCGCGCCGTTATGCCCGTGGCGGATATGCTGCCCGGCGGCCGCCTGATCGAAGGCCACCACGCCGAGGCCGGAGGCCAGGGCTTCGAGCACCACGTTGCCGAAGGTTTCCGACAGGCTGGGAAACAGGAACAGGTCGCCCGAGGCGTAGTGCGCGGCCAATTCTTCGCCGCGTTGCAAGCCGCAGAAGATCGCGTCGGGCAATTGCTGCTGCAGGCTGGCGCGCTGCGGCCCATCGCCGACCAGGATCAGTTTCAGGCGCTGTTGCGGGTGCGTCTGTTGCAGGGCGTGAACGCTTTTCACCAGCAGGGCCAGGTTCTTCTCTGCGGCCAGACGGCCGACGTGCAGCACTGCCAGGTCGCCCTCGGCCAGCCCCCAGCGCTCACGCAATGCGGCGCAGCGCTTGGCCGGGTGAAACAACTGGCTGTCGACGCCGCGTGCCAGCAACTCCAGGCGCTCGAAGCCACGGCGTTGCAGTTCGATCTGCTGACTGACGCTGGGCACCAGGGTCAACTGTGAGCGGTTATGGAACCAGCGCAGGTAGTTGGTCAGCGCGCGGGTCAGCAGGCCGAAGCCGTAATGCCCGGTGTACTGCTGGAAGTTGGTGTGAAAGCCGCTGACCACCGGAATCTGCAAGCGCCGCGCGGCGCGCAATGCCGAGAGCCCCAGCGGCCCCTCGGTGGCGATATACAGCACATCCGGACGCTGGCGTTGCCAGCTGCGCAGCAGCTTGTGCAGGGACGACTGGCCCCACTGCAAGCCAGGATAGCCCGGCAGCGGCCAGCCACGGGTCAACAGCAGGTGTTCATCGCTCTTACGGCCCTGGTCACTGCTCTGCCGGGGGCGTACCAGCTGCAGGCGATGACCGCGCGCGCGCAGGCCTTCGCTGAGGCGGCCAAGGGTGTTGGCTACGCCATTGATTTCGGGCGGGAAGGTTTCGGTGATCAGCGTAATCGCGAGGGAAGGTAGGCTCATGACGGCAGTGTCGGCTGCCGCCATGTAGCCGGTGTGACGTTAGCGTTGCGGATTTGTGACCGGCGCATCCCCGCGTTCGCGCACCCAGAACACCGTCGCCCCAGCCACCGCCGCCGGCATCATCAGGATATTCAGCCCCGGCACCAGCAAGGCGGCGTAGGTGATGCCGCCAAAACCCAGGCTCTGCCAGCGCTTCTCACGCAGCCAGGCGAGCATGTCCTGCCAGCTCATCTTGTTGTTGTCCGCTGGGTAATCGATGTACTGAATCGCCATCATCCAAACGCCGAACAGCAGCCACAGCGGCGCGGCGATCAGGTTGAGCACCGGGATAAAGGTCAGGATCAGCAGGGCGATGGCGCGTGGCAGAAAGTAGCCCAGTTTGCGCAGCTCGCGGCTCAGGGTGCGCGGCACCATGGCCATCAGCTCGGCCCAGCTGAACGGTGGAAAGTCGTCCTGGCCGCGCACCACCACTTCGACTTTCTCCGCGAGAAAGCCGTTAAACGGCGCGGCGATGATATTGGCCAGCAGGGTGAAGGTGAAAAACACCATCAGCAGCACCAGCACCACAAACAGCGGCCACAGCACGTATTCGAGAAAACTCAGCCAGCTCGGCAGGCTGGGCATAAAGGTGTCGACCCAGCCACCGAACTGCTGCATGGCCACGCCGATCAGGGCGCTAAACAGGATCAGGTTGATGCTCAGCGGCAGCAGCACGAATAGCCGCAAACCGGGGCTCAGGACCAGTTTCAGGCCTTCGCTGAGGTATTGCGGGCCGGTCAGTACGGGGGCAGACATGGCAAGTCTCCGCGAGATGAAAGTCGCGCCGACCTTACCGGCTTTGTGTGGCAGGGGAAAGCGCCGGCAATAGCTGCTAACGATTGCAGGGGGCCTTCATAGGGCTTGCCTATACAGGGCATTGGCAAAGCATATTTCCGCCGTGCTGCAGGTGGGCATAGGCTGCGCGGCATCCCTTTGCGGGGCTTCCGACCTTACTGCCTTCCCCTAGGTACTCGCGGAAGTCCCTTTTTATTGCTGCCGGCGCTGCCGGGAGGAGTTGCTGATGTCTGCCAATCGTCATGCCCGCGTGATTATTCTGGGCTCCGGCCCTGCCGGCTATAGCGCTGCGGTGTACGCCGCCCGGGCCAATCTGAAGCCGTTGCTGATTACCGGCATGCAGGCCGGCGGCCAGCTGACCACCACCACCGAGGTGGATAACTGGCCGGGCGATGTACACGGCCTGACCGGGCCTGCACTGATGCAGCGTATGCAGGAGCACGCCGAGCGCTTCGAGACCGAGATCGTCTATGACCATATCAATGCCGTGGACCTGGCCGGCAAACCGTTCACCCTGGTCGGCGACAGCGGCACCTACAGCTGCGATGCGTTGATCATCGCCACCGGAGCCAGTGCCCGTTACCTGGGCTTGCCCAGCGAAGAACGCTTTATGGGCAAGGGCGTTTCCGCTTGCGCCACCTGCGATGGGTTCTTCTACCGCAACCGCGAAGTGGCGGTGGTCGGTGGTGGCAACACCGCGGTGGAGGAGGCGCTGTACCTGGCCAATATCGCCAGCAAGGTGACCCTGGTACACCGCCGTGAAACCTTCCGCGCCGAGAAGATCCTGCAGGACAAGCTGCAGGCGCGGGTCGCCGAAGGCAAGATCGTGCTCAAGCTCAACGCCGAAGTGGACGAAGTGCTCGGCAACAATATGGGCGTAACCGGCGTGCGGGTGAAGAACAACGATGGCAGCTTCGATGAGTTGAGCGTTGACGGCCTGTTCGTCGCCATCGGCCATACGCCGAACACCTCGTTGTTCGAGGGGCAGCTGGCGCTCAAGGACGGCTATCTGGTGGTTAACGGTGGCCGCGAAGGCAATGCCACCGCTACCAGCATTCCCGGTGTGTTTGCCGCTGGCGATGTGGCCGATCATGTCTACCGCCAGGCGATCACCTCAGCCGGTGCCGGCTGCATGGCGGCGCTGGATGTGGAGCGTTATCTCGACGGTCAGTAGGTCTGAGAATGCAAAGACCTTGATGTGAACCGCAATGCCGTCGACCTGAATCAGGTCGGCGGCATTTTTATTTGTCCGAGAAAAGCATCTTATAAGAGGCGATACGGGCTTCGTAGGAGGCGCTTTAGCGGCGAGCTTTTAGTGGTCGTATCGCGGCTAAAGCCCCTCCCACATCAGCGGTGGCTTCTCAGACCCAAGTGTTGAGCTTCAAGTCCCGCGAGCTCATCCGCAGGAACTGGTCACTGGCCTTGACCAGTAGGGCGTGTTCATCGACGGTCAGTTCGCTGCTCTTTTTGCCCTGCGCCTCGCTGCGGTACAGGGTTTTGTCACCTTCTTCGCGCAGGCGTTGGTAGCGCTGGCTGCGCGCCTCGACCTTGAGCGTTAGTAGGTCAACATAGGCGACCTGCATCTGCTCGCTTTGCCCGGTTTCCAGGGCGCAGCGCTGCAGGGCCGGGGTGTGGGTGAAGGGTGAGTCGGAGAGCATCACCTGCTGGCATTCGCTGAGGTCCGGGCGCGGCTCGCCGTTGTGGAACCAGTTGCCACGAATGTCGCGCTTGAGGTTGAGGCTGCGCTGGCCGTGATTGTCGACCTTTAGCCACAGGCGGCGAAAGCGCCAGCGCGGGTCACAGTTGAGCACGTAGGTGGCGGCGATGCTGTTGCCGCGCAGGTTCTGCATCAGGTGGCTGGTGGCGTTGATGCCGTGCTCATCGGTGCTCAGGCGCAGGTTTTCCACGCCGGGGTTGTGCCATGGTTTCCATACCAAGGTCTGCTGCATGCAAGCGACTCCAAGCCAGGTAGGGGGCGAGTACGGGGAAGGGCGGCCAAGGTGCTGGACGAAACACCTTCCCTGGCGTTCTCGTTCGACTGATGGCGCGCAGCATAAGGCGGTTGGACTGTGATGTCTGTCAGCTTTTGCCGACAGTTGCGCAACTTTCTGCGCGCTGTTTTGGTGCGTGCGACCCGCCTGGGACCTGGCTTACAGCGCCTTGCGTTGCAGCGAAGGCTGGTCGAAGCGTACGCCGGCCAGGCCGGTGCTGATCAGGGCGCGGATATTGCCGTGGTCGTTGCCGTCCGGGGTGGCCAGCACGCTGCGGTAGTGTTCGCCAAAGCACAGCAGGGTTTCTTCCAGGCTCAGGCCTTCGAGCAGGGCCAGGCCGAGGGTCTTGCATGAGCCTTCGTTCTGCCCGGCAGCGTTCGCCACGTTGCCATTGCTGAAGGCGCTGGGTTGGTATTGGTAGTGTTCGCTAATAAAAGTCAGGGTTTCGGCGAAGGTGAAGTGCTCGCTGCGCAGGTGTGCGCGGAAATCGTTGAGGCTGTTCATGCGTTTTTTCCTTTGCTGAAGGCGGCCTGCTGCTCGGCGCTGGCTTCCTTCTGGTATTTGGCTTTCCACTCGGCATACGGCATGCCGTAGACCTCTTCACGCGCCTCATCCGGGGTGATGGCGACGCCAATATCGTCGGCTGCCGCCTTGAACCATTTGGACAGGCAGTTACGGCAGAAACCGGCGAGGTTCATCATGTCGATGTTCTGCACATCGGGGCGCGAACGCAGGTGATGGACCAGGCTGCGAAAGGCGGCGGCTTCGAGTTCGAGGCGTTCTTGCTCGGTCATAGCGATGTTCTCAGAGGCGGGTGGGGCGGTGGCGGCGATGATAAGAGCATGGGGCGTGCTGTCAATTATTTCCCCGGACGCAGGCCTGATCTGGCGCGGCCCTAGTGAGCGAATCGAACGATTTGCACCGTCGGTTAGCCTTCAGGAACGCCCCAATCTCGATTGCTAGCTCGGCAGGGCTAGCGCTGCTGAGGAAACGTTTACATTGAAAGCCCATGAACATTGGAAGGCGGTAGCGTATTCGAGCTTCTTCTCTCTCTCGATTGCAGTCCAAGTACGAACGTTGCAGTTGCCGGTTCACGATGAGCGCAACACATTCCTCAGTTTCAAAGGATGGTAGGAGTAGTGCGCTTAGGGGGTGACGTGAAATTGCCGTCACAAGTTCTGAGTAACCAGCATCGAGATCAGAAGGGTAGGTCATGAAACCGGACGAAAGCACAACGACCGTTGGGTCGAGAGTTTTTTTCAATAATTGCCCGGTAATTCAGAACATTTTTGCGCGCATACGCAACATAGCCATGAGTTCTAATGAAGTGAGAGATGTCCCCGACGTTCTCGATGAAGTAAATGTCTAGATCAACCACCGGAATGCCAAAATTCGTCGACAGCAACGCGCCAACCGTCGACTTTCCTGCCCCACCTGGGCCAAGGATATGCGCAGTAGTAGTTGTCATAACGGCTAACAGGTTCTTAGCGGTGGCCGGCGAGGGTGATCGACACCGATTCGGCAAAGCGCAGGGCGTGCAGCTTGTCGACTTCCACTTCGGCGTAGCGTACGGCGGGGTTGGCCATGACCAGGTCGAGAATTTCCTGGGTCAGGCGTTCGAGGAGGGCGAAGCGATTCTCCTCGACATGGCGGATCACCGCCTTAGTAATGGTGCGGTAGTTGAGGGCGTGGTCGATATCGTTATCGCGCACCGCTTCTACTGCCGGGTAAAGGATGGTCAGGTTGATCAGCACGTCCTGCTTGTTGTTGATCTCCTCTTCCTTGATTCCGATATAGGTGCGCAGGCGCAGGTCCTTGACGCGGATGCGCGCCATCCCAGGTTCCAGTCGCGGCATTACTTGTTCCGTCCAATCAGTTGCAGGAATTCGTGGCGAGTGTTGCACGATTCGCGGAAGGCGCCGAGCATCACCGAGGAGGTCATCACCGAGTTCTGTTTCTCCACCCCGCGCATCATCATGCACATGTGCTTGGCTTCGATCACCACGGCCACGCCGGCGGCGTTGGTGACCTGCTGGATGGCATCGGCGATCTGCTTGGTCAGGCTCTCCTGGATCTGCAGGCGACGGGCGAACATGTCGACGATCCGCGCCACTTTCGACAGGCCGAGCACCTTGCCGGTCGGGATATAGGCCACGTGGGCCTTGCCGATAAACGGCAGCATGTGGTGCTCGCACAGCGAGTACAGCTCAATCTCACGCACGATCACCATCTCGTCGTTATCCGACTCGAACAATGCACCGTTGACCACTTCTTCCAGGCTCTGCTGGTAGCCGTTACACAGGTACTGCATGGCCTTGGCCGCGCGTTCTGGCGTGTCGAGCAGGCCTTCGCGTTCAGGGTTCTCACCGACGCCGAGAAGAATTTCGCGGTAGTGGTCGGGCAATTCTGGGTTCATCGCAGGGGTCCTCGCGGCCAGGCTCATTTGAGCTGGCGGCCGCCGTTGACAGTCAAAGTGGTGCCGGTGACGTAGGGGTTGTCGAGCAGGTAGCGCAAGCTTTGGTAGATCACCTGTGGCCCGGGTTCGATGCCCAGTGCCGATTTATTCAGGGTGTTAGTGCGGTAGTCGGCGTCGTCGTCCGGGTTGAACATGATCAGCGCTGGGGCAATGCCGTTGACCTTGATCTGCGGCGCAAAGCGCGCAGCCAGCGACAGCGTCAGGCTCTCCAGCCCAGCCTTGCTGGCGCAGTAGGCCGGCCGCTTGGCGCTGCCTTTGCGGGTTACGTCATCGCTGATATGGATGATGTCGGCGGGCGTTGAGCGACGCAGCAGCGCCTCGCAGTGCAGGTTGATCAGGTAGGGCGCAAGCATGTGGACGCTGAACAGCTGTTGGAAGGCTGCGGCTTCCTCGCCCGGCGTTTCGTCCAGCCAGTCGGAGGCGTTGTGCACGATCGCGCGCAGGCAGTCGGTGTGGCTTTTCAGCTGTTCAATAAACGCCAGAATGCCGGCTTCGCTGGAAAAGTCCGCCGGCAGTGCCAGCGCGCCGCGCTGCCTGAGCGCGGCAATGCCCTCCCGCTCGCTGCGGTAGGTGACGATCAGCGCGTGACCGTCATCCAGCAGGCGCTCGGCGCAATGCAGGCCGATGCGCTGGCTGGCTCCGGTAATCAGAATGGGGGCGGCGCTGATGTTCATGCGGGCTCTGCCGAGAGAAAAGGACGCTGCGCTGGGAGGGGCAGGCCAGCACGGCACGACGTGGATTGGGGTCTGCACGACGTTATACCAGCAGTACGCACTGTACAACCGCGTGGGTAGCGTAGGCCTTCGCTGCAGGTGCACGAATACGGCCAGCAGCTGGGTTACACTGCGGGCAATCTTCGCCGTGATACCTGCCGCCATGCCTGATCTTGCCGCTGCTTCGTCCCTGGTTTCGAGTGCCCTCAGGCAGGAGGAGTTGTTCCCCATTCGCGAGGTGTCGCGTCTGACCGGCGTCAACCCGGTGACCTTGCGGGCCTGGGAACGGCGCTATGGGCTGATTCAGCCGACGCGTACCGACAGTGGTCATCGTCTGTATTCGCAGGCCGATATCGAGGCGGTACGTAGCATCCTGGCGTGGATCGAGCGCGGTGTGGCGGTGAGCAAGGTCGGCAAGATTCTGGCCAAAAGCGGCTCGATCAAAACTGCCAGTGCGCCGCTGTATGGCGAGGTTGGCGGCAGCGAATGGGGCGAATGGCAGGCCCAGTTGCGCCGTGCCATCGGTGCGTTTGACGAGGTGAAACTGGATCGCCTGTACGGCCAGATATTCTCCAGCTATCCACTGCCTGTGGCGTTTCAGGACATCCTGATGCCGCTGTGGCAGGAGCTGCTGCTGCGTCAGGATGATTACGGCCAGACCAGCGAATGGCTGTTCCTCGATACCTTCCTGCGGGCCCGCACCCTGCAGCGCCTACAGGTGCTGCGCGGCCAGGCCGACGCGCGGGTGCTGCTTGCCGCCTTGCCAGGGCATTGCCGCGAGCTGGAGTTGCTGGTCGCCGGCTTGCTGCTGAGCAGCTCGGAGATGGCGGTCAGCGTGCTGGGGCTGGGGCAGCCGCTGGCAGAGTTGACCTTGGTGTGCGAGAAGATGCAGCCGCAAGCGCTGGTGCTGTTTTCCAACCAGCCGCCCAGTGATGATTTGCCGCGCTTGCTGGCGCGTCTGGCCTTGGCGCTGGATTGCCCGCTGCTGATGGCTGGTGACGGTGCCGACCTGGCACAAGAGAGCCTCAGCGGCTCGCCAATTGCCTGCCTGGGCAATGAAGGACGCATGATGCAGCGCCGCTTGCAGCAGTTCCTGGCGGGCCACCTCGACACCTGATTACTCCCGCGCAACACCTGATGCGCTTTCTTTACGACTGAGCGGGCGAGGCGTGCCTATGCCGCTCGATCAGCCGTGCGGCGCAGCGCGTTGCCGGTACGGCTGGTTGCACTGCTCCAGGTTCTCGCGCAGGTCGAAAGTCAGATGCTGATTTGCGACCTGCGCATGGATGCTCAGTGGCTTGCCAATACTCACGGCCAGGCGGGGCGGGCTGCGTTGTTCTGCCGCTGCGCCGGGTTGGTAGAGTTGGCGAATAAACGCCAGTTCTGCTTGGGTCAGGAGGGCCTGTTCTTGCATGGGAACGGTCTGTTTAAAGCTCTTGGTGCTGTTGTGACCCTACCTGTTTGGATTAGTTACTACCGCTCGTCGCCTGCAGTCGTGCCAGTTCGGCCTTGAGGGTGGCCAGTTCGGCCTCCAGCTGGATGACCCGTTCCTGTGCTTCTACCTGCTCGGTGACGTTCTTCTGGATGCCGATGAAGTAGGTCAGCTGGTCGGCTTCATTGTGCACTGGGGTGATCGACAGTTCGTTCCAGAACGGGCTGCCATCCTTGCGGTAGTTGCGGATGATCTGTCGGCAGGGGCGCTGGCTTTTCACCGCTTCGCGGATGATCGCCAGGCCGGGCTGATCGCGGTCGTCGCCCTGGAGGAAGCGGCAGTCCTGATAGAGGATGTCTTCGCTGGTATAGCCGGTGAGTTTCTCAAAGGCGGGGTTGGCATAGATCAGGATGTTGTCGTCGCCTTCCTGTTCGGCCACCACAATGCCGTCGTTGGAGGCGTTGATCACCAGTTGCAGCAGTTTGGCGTTGATCATGAGGCGATTTCCCGGTCTATGTTCGCGATGTCGCTGCAGTCTAAAACATCCAGGCGGGCGGTTCACTTGCGGCATAATGCCCGCCGTTACTGACTTGGTTCTGACTGTTGCGGAGTTGTGTATGAAAATCGCCATCCTTTCCGGCTCGGTGTACGGCACCGCCGAGGAAGTTGCCCGTCACGCCGAGCGCGTGCTCAACAATGCCGGCTTCGAAGCCTGGCACAACCCCCGCGCCAGTTTGGCCGATGTGCAGGCGTTTGCGCCCCAGGCGTTTCTGGCGGTGACTTCGACCACCGGCATGGGCGAACTGCCGGATAACCTGCAGCCCCTGTATTTTGCCATTCGTGACCACCTGCCGGCCTGGAGCGGCCTGCCAGGCGGGGTGATCGCCCTGGGCGATTCCAGCTATGGCGACACCTTCTGTGGCGGCGGCGAGCTGGTACGCGAGCTGTATGCCGAGCTGGGCATTCGCGAGATACAACCCATGCTGCGCCTGGACAGTAGCGAAAGCGTGACCCCGGAAAGCGACGCCGAGCCCTGGCTGGCCGAGTTTATCGCCGCGCTGCAAGGCTGAAGGCTTCCCCAAACAGCTTGGTGACCTGCAAGGCCACCAAGCTGGCCGCCAGAGCGACTCACCTTTGCCGCATCCCTCGCTAGACTCCTTGGCACTTCAATAAGAAAGCCGAGGAATCCGTCATGACCGTTGCCCACGCACTGCCTTCCTTTAATGTCAAAACCCAGGTGTCCGCCGCCGAATGGCAGGCCCGCGTCGACCTGGCGGCGTGTTATCGGTTGATCGCGCTGCACGGCTGGGATGACCTGATCTTCACCCATATCTCGGCGAAGATTCCCGGCAGCGAAGAGTTCCTGATCAACCCCTTCGGCCTGATGTTTCACGAGATCACCGCCTCTAGCCTGGTAAAGATCGATATTTCCGGCAAGAAGCTGATGGACAGCCCGTACGACATCAACCCGGCCGGCTACACCATTCATAGCGCCGTGCACGAGGTGCGCCATGATGTGGCCTGTGTGCTGCACATCCACACCCCGGCCGGCATCGCCGTATCGGCGCAGAAACAGGGTTTGTTGCCGCTGTCGCAGCAGTCGCTGTTCGTTCTCGCCAGCCTGGCTTACCACGGCTATGAAGGCGTGGCGCTGAACCATGACGAGAAGGCGCGTCTGCAGGCGGACCTGGGCGAGAAGAACTTTATGATCCTGCCCAACCACGGCCTGCTCACCGCCGGTGGCAGCATCGCCGACACCTTCCTGATGATGTTCACCTTGCAGCGCGCCTGCGAAGTGCAGGTCATGGCGCAGAGCGGCGGCACCGAGCTGATCCATATTCCGCCGCAGATTCTCGACGGGGCCCGCGCGATGATCGCCGGCGTGATGAAAAGTCCGCAGGGCATGGGCGGCCAACTGGCCTGGCCGTCGCTGTTGCGCAAGCTGGATCAGCAAATGCCAGGTTACGACGCGTGACCGCGCTGCCAGGTATCGCCCTGGAGGCCTGGCGTGGCCTGGGCCAAAGCTTCAACTTCAACGGCCATGCCGTGCGCTACTGGACGGCGGGCGACCCCGCTGCCGAGCCGTTGCTGCTGATCCATGGCTTTCCCACCGCCAGCTGGGACTGGCATTACCTGTGGCAGCCGCTGGCGCAGAAATATCGGGTAATCGCCTGCGACATGCTCGGTTTTGGCTATTCGGCCAAGCCGCGCGGGCATGCCTACAGCCTGCTGGAGCAAGCCGATTTGCAACAGGCCTTGCTCGAGCATTTGGCGATTCAGGGGCCGCTGCATGTGCTGGCCCATGACTACGGCGACAGTGTGGCCCAGGAACTGTTGGCGCGACACCACGAGGGGCGCATCCAACTGGCCAGCTGCGTGTTTCTCAATGGTGGTCTGTTTCCGGAAACCCATCATCCGGTGCTGGTGCAGAAGCTGTTGCTTAGCCCCATTGGCTCGCTGATTGGCCGGCTATTTAGCCGCAAAAAGCTGGCAGCCAGCTTTGCCCAGGTATTCGGCCCGCACACTCAGCCAAGCGCCCGCGAGCTGGATGATTTCTGGAGCCTGATTGCCGCCAATAATGGCCCCGCGGTGATGCATCGACTGATCCGCTATATCCTCGACCGCCGCGTCAACCGCGATCGTTGGGTGGCGGCGATGCAGAGCACTGCCGTGCCGCTGCGGGTGATCGACGGCGCGCGCGATCCGATTTCCGGGGCGCATATGGTGGCGCGTTATCGCGAGCTGATTGCCAACGCCGACACCGTGCTGCTGGAGCAGATCGGCCACTATCCGCAAACCGAGGCACCCGCAGAGGTGCTGGCGCATTACCTGCAATTCCGTGAACGGCTAGCAGGCGGTTGAAAAACTACCTGCGTTGGCAATACGGCGTTAAAAACGGCCTCGGAATGCTCATTTACAGCTCGTAAACTCCGCTTCCTCGGCCGTTTTTGCCTTGTCTTGCCGGCCTCGCCTACGTTTTTCAACTGCCTGCTGGAGGCCACTAGATGCAACGACGTACTGTCCTGAAAGGAGCCGCTCTCGGCGGTGTAGCGGTGTTGGGCGCGGGGTTCTGGGCATTGCCCAGTGGTGTGGCACCGGCTGCGGTGAGCCTGCAAGGCGCGCAGCAGGTGTTGGCTGGGCTGGTCGATAAACCGCTGGCGAGCCTCAAGGGCTGGAGCCCGGCCGAGGTGTTCAACCACTGCGCGCAGAGCATCGAGTATTCCATCAGCGGTTATCCCGAACTCAAACCCGGCTGGTTTCGCAGCAGCGTCGGCCCGCTGGCGTTCAGCGTATTTGCCGCGCGCGGGGCCATGCGTCATCCGCTGCAGGAGGCCATTCCCGGCGCTGCGGCGCTCAGTGAACCGGCCAGCCAGGCGCTGGCGCTCAGCCGTTTACAGCAGGCCTTTGCCGATTTCGCCGCCTATCAGGGTGACTTGCAGCCGCATTTTGCCTATGGCGTGCTTAGCCATGGCGATTACGCTCAGGCCCATGTGCTGCATCTCTACAATCACTTGAGCCTGATTAGACCTGCCTGACTATCCCGCTGCTTTATTGCGCACCATTCAGCGCTGCTCGTGTCTATTGTGACCAGAGCACGTCTGCTGGACACTCAGGGCATTGTTAATCTGCCGAGGAATGCTGCATGAGCGACGCCATCCGTTTTCAAGATCAGGTTGTAATCGTCACCGGGGCCGGCGGCGGTCTGGGCCGCGCCCATGCGCTGCTGTTCGCCAAACACGGTGCCAAGGTGGTGGTCAACGATCTGGGCGGCAGCACCCACGGTGAAGGCGCCAATGCGTCGGCAGCGGACAAAGTGGTTGAAGAAATCCGTGCCGCGGGCGGCACCGCAGTGGCCAATCATGACTCGGTGACCGACGGCGAGAAGATTGTGCAGTGCGCCCTGGACACCTTCGGCCGCATTGATGTGGTGGTAAACAACGCCGGCATCCTGCGCGACAAGACCTTCCACAAGATGGAAGACGCCGACTGGGACCTGGTTTACAAGGTGCACGTCGAGGGCGCTTACAAGGTCACCCGCGCCGCCTGGCCGCATATGCGCGAGCAGGGTTATGGCCGCATCATCTTCACCGCGTCCACCTCGGGTATCTACGGCAACTTCGGCCAGTCCAACTACGGCATGGCCAAACTCGGCCTGTATGGCCTGACTCGCACCCTGGCCATCGAAGGACGCAAGAACAACATCCTGGTCAACGCCATTGCCCCTACCGGCGGCACGCGCATGACCGAAGGCTTGATCCCGCCGCAGGTGTTCGAGCAGCTCAAGCCTGAGTTGGTCAGCCCGCTGGTGGTGTACCTGGCGAGCAGCGCCTGCGAAGAAACCTCCGGGCTGTTCGAAGTGGGCGGCGGTTGGATGGGCAAAGTGCGTTGGGAACGTAGCCTGGGTGCCGGCTTCGATCCGCGGGTCGGCTACAGCCCGGAAGATGTGGCGGCCAACTTTGCGCAGATCTGCGACTTCGAGGGCGCGGCCCATCCGAAGGACAATATCGAAGCGATGAAAGAGATGATGGCCAACCTGCAGAAGTTCGCCCTCTGATTGCGCCACTCTGGCGGGGAGATCGGTCAGCAGGCTGATTTCTCCGTCATAAAGGTTTTAAGGTGAAGGCCGGCTAAATGCCGGCCTTCAGCTTTTTAGGGAGCAGGTTATGCGCGTCATCATCGAAAAGAACGGCCCGGTCACCACCCTGATCATCAACCGCACCGAGGTGCGCAACGCCGTCGATCGGCCGACTGCCGAGGCGCTGGCGGCGGCATTACGGGCTTTTGAAGCGGATGAACAGGCGCGGGTGGCGGTGTTGGCGGGTGCCGGCGGCACCTTCTGCGCCGGCGCTGATTTGGGCGCGGTGGCCGAAGGGGCTGAGCGCATCAACCGACTGGAGGTTGAAGGCGACGGGCCGATGGGGCCAAGCCGCATGCAGCTGAGCAAGCCGCTGATTGCTGCCATCGAAGGCCATGCGGTAGCCGGCGGCCTGGAGCTGGCGCTGCTGGCCGACCTGCGGGTGATGGCGGATAACGCCGTGCTTGGGGTGTTCTGCCGGCGCTTTGGCGTGCCACTGATCGACGGCGGCACCGTGCGCCTGCCGCGGATTATCGGCCAGGGCCGCGCGCTGGATCTGATTCTCACCGGCCGCCCGGTATTGGCCGAGGAAGCGCTAAGCATGGGTCTGGTCAACCGGGTGGTCGCCGCCGGTAGCGCGTTGGCTGCTGCTCAGCAACTGGCGCTGGAGATTGCCGGCTTTCCGCAACGCTGCATGCTGGCCGACCGCGCCAGCGCCTATGCGCAGTGGGATCTGCCTTTTGTGCAGGCGCTGGGCAACGAGTTTGCCGGCGGTATGGCGGTGATTGCCAGCGGTGAAACCCAGGCCGGCGCACAGCGCTTCAAGGCTGGCACGGGGCGTCACGGCAGCTTCTGATCGGCGCGTTTACGGCTTGCCCGGAATCCCGTATTTGCGCAGGCGCATGGCAATCGCGCTGTGCGAGGTGTGCAGGCGTGCGGCCAGCTGCCGGGTGGAGGGATGGCTGGGGTAGAGCTTTTCCAGCAGGGCTTTTTCGAAGCGTGACACCGCCGCCTCTAGGCTGCTGATATCGCCCTCGGGCTGCTGTGCGGCCACCGCGGTGCCGGCGATATCCAGGTCGTCAATCTGCACCAGATTGCTTTCGCAGATGGCGGCAGCGCGGAAGATCACGTTCTGCAACTGACGCACATTGCCCGGCCAGCGGTTGCCCAGCAGCGCCGGGTAGGTGTCCGGCGTCAGGCGGCAGGGCAGGCGCTGGATCTGCGCGCAGGCCTGCTGCATAAAGTGCCGCGCCAGCAGCAGAATGTCCTGGCCGCGCTCGCGCAGGGGCGGCACTTCCAGGTTGAGCACGTTGAGGCGATAGAACAGGTCCTCGCGGAACGCGCCTTCGTTGACCATCTTCTCCAGGTCGCGGTGGGTGGCGCTAAGGATGCGCACATTGACCTTGACCTCGCTCTGCCCGCCGACTCGGCGAAAGCTGCCGTCGCTGAGAAAGCGCAGCAGCTTGGCCTGCAGGTACGGCGACATCTCGCCGATCTCATCGAGAAATACCGTGCCCTGGTTGGCCAGCTCCAGCAGGCCCGGCTTACCGCCGCGCTGGGCCCCGGTAAACGCGCCCGGGGCGTAGCCGAACAACTCGCTTTCGGCGAGGTTCTCCGGCAATGCCGCACAGTTCAACGCCAGAAACGGCGCGGTACGCCGCGTGCTGATGGCATGACAGGCGCGCGCCACCAGCTCTTTGCCGGTACCGGTTTCACCCTGGATCAGCAGCGGCGCATCCAGGGTGGCGACGCGCTGGGCGCGGGTTTTCAGGCTGCGAATTGGCGCGGAGTCACCGAGCAGCGAATCAAAGCCCTCGGCGTGATCATGGTGCAGTGCCGCCAGGCGTTCGCCGATGCGGCTCGGCGCATACAGGCTGAGCAGGCCGCCGGCCAGCTGCCGCGCGCCGCCGTCGACGCCTTCGGTGATCGGCTGCGCATCCAGCAGCAGGGTCTGGCCCTTGAGCGTGACCTCACGCATCGGCAGGCGGAAACCCTGGTCGAGCAGCGCATGGTGCAGATCGTTGTCGGCGAACAGCTCACCAATGCCCAGGCCATCAGGCTGTTGGCCACAGAGTTCGATCAGCGCCGGGTTGGCCAGCAACACGCGGCCTTGGCTGTCGACCGCCAATACCGGATCGGTCATGGCGGCGAGCAGGGCATCGAGTTGCAGATGACGGCGCTGGCCGGGGAGGATGTCGACGACGGTCACCGCCTGCACCCCGCGCACCTTGAACAGCGCCTCGCGCAGCTCGTCGAGCACCTCGGGGCTCAGGGTTGGCGCGTCGATATAGACGTTCGGCGGCACCATCTCCACCGCATCCAGGTTGAGATTGCGCCCGCCGAGCAGGGCCAGCACTTCCTGGGTGATGCCAACGCGGTCGATAAAGCTGACGTGAATACGCATGGGGACGGGCTGCTGTGGGCGATTACAGGTGCGCCAGTATGCCCGGTCTGGGCGGCTTAGTTAACCGAGCGCGGCTTGGCCGCAGGTCAGGGCCCCCGCCGTGGCACGGTCTGTTTACCCTAGGCTAGGTGGCGTGGCGGCTCGCGGATTCGAGGCTAAGCTTTTCTGCAGCGGGGCGGCATAAGCGAGTTTCGCTCCGGGATTGCAACCGCCTGGCAAGGGAGCCGCTCGCCATGAATGCCGTACCCGAGCATTACCAATCGCCCACTGTTCTGGTGGTCGACGATACCCCTGACAACCTGATGCTGATGACCGATCTGCTCAAGGACAGCTACCGGGTCAAGGCCGCCAATAGCGGCGAGAAGGCCTTGCGGGTTCTGCAGGGTGACCCGCTGCCGGACCTGATCCTGCTCGACATCATGATGCCCGGGCTGTCCGGTTATCAGGTGGCGGAGCAGCTCAAGCAGGACCCGCGCACCCGCGATATCCCGATTATCTTCCTCACCGCGATGGCGGCGACGGAGGATGAAATCCATGGCCTGGAGCTGGGTGCTGCCGACTACATCACCAAACCGATCAGCCCGCCTGTGGTCCTGGCCAGGGTCGAGACCCAGCTCAAGCTCAAGGCTGCGGCGGACTTCCTGCGCGATCAGAACGACTTTCTCGAACAGGAAGTTGCGCGTCGCACCCGCGAGGTGGCGGCCATCCAGGACGTCACCATCCAGGCCATGGCCTCGCTGGCGGAAACCCGCGACAACGAGACCGGCAACCATATCCGCCGCACCCAGCACTACGTGAAGGTGCTGGCCGAGCACCTGCGCGACCATCATCGCTTCCGCCATTTCCTCAGCGACGAGACGATCCGCCTGCTGTTCAAGTCGGCCCCGCTGCACGACATCGGCAAGATTGGCATTCCCGATCACATCCTGCTCAAACCGGGGCGTTTCACCGAAGAAGAGTTCGAGATCATGAAGACCCATACCACCCTGGGGCGTGACGCTATTCAGCATGCCGAGGATCAACTGGGCATCAGCGTGGACTTCCTGCACTTCGCCAAGGAGATCGCCTACAGCCACCAGGAAAAGTGGGACGGCAGTGGCTACCCCGAGGGGCTTTCGGCCGACGACATTCCCATCAGTGCCCGGCTGATGGCGGTGGCGGATGTCTACGACGCGCTGATCAGTCGGCGTGTGTACAAGGACGGAATGCCCCACGAACAGGCTGTCGAGATCATCCGCCAGGGGCGCGGATCACATTTCGACCCGGATGTTTGCGACGCTTTCCTGACCTGCGTCGAGCAGTTCCGGGCCATCGCCGAACGCTTTACCGACACCGATCAGGACATGGCCAAGCAGCGCACGGCGCTTGAACGCCGCGAGCAGAAATCCTGAGCGGCATACCCGGATCGCTCTCGTGGCTTTTTAATGTTGTGCTTATTGGGGATCTGTCATGAGCCGATTGCTCGCCTTGCTTGAGCGTCTTTCGCTGCGCCACAAGTTGACCCTGGGGTTCGCCGCGTTGTCGCTGCTGGTACTGCTGCTCGGGGTGCAGAGCCTGCGCACCCAGGAGTCGCTGAAGCGCGACATGCAGAAGCTCTACCGCGAGGAGTTGATCGGCATCGCCCACTTGCATGAGGCGCGGGTGCAACTGCCGCATTTGGGGCAGGCGCTGCAGCGTGCCGTCGGCACCAGCAGTGCGGCGATCCGCAGCGAAGCCCTGCAACAACTGCGCGACGCTCAAAATCGCCTGCAATTGGCGCTGGTCCAGATCAGGCCGACCCTCCTGCTCCAGGAAAACCAGGCGCGCCTCGCTGAGTTCGAACTGTTGCTGGAGCGGCTGCAGCGCGATGGCGAGGCCGCCTTGCAACTGGCCGGCCAGGGCCGCCTCGGTCAGGCCACGCAGTTGCTCGACAGCGCCGATTTCCAGCGAATGGACCAGCAGGCCGACGCCTTGCTCAATGCCATTGCCGAGGTCAAGGAAACCTCCATTCGCGATACCACCACGCAGATCGCCGCATTCGCCGAATACAGCACCATGCTCACCTACATCCTGCTGCTCGGCGGGCTGGCGCTGGCGCTGCTGCTGTCCTGGCTGGTCAGTCAGTCGATCCGCAACCCGCTCAACCGGGTGCGTTTCGCCGTCGATCAGTTAGCCGCGGGCCAGCTGGACCAGCCGATACCGCATACCGAGCTGCGCAACGAGACCGGCGACCTGGCCCGCGCCATCGCTCAGTTGCAGGCCGAGTCCCAGCAGCTGGAACGGCAGCGCTGGATCAAGGCGCAGGTCGACCAGCTGCAGGTCGAGCTGCAGTTGACGGAGACGCCCGAGGAGCTGGCGCAGGTGTTCCTGCAGCACATGGCAAACCTGCTCGGTATCTGTCAGGGGCTGCTCTACAGCCTGCACGAGGGGGATACCTGTCTGCATTTGATGGGCGGCTACGCCATCGACCCCGGGCAACCGCCGGAGGCCGAGGTGGCGGTCGGCGCGGGCCTGCTCGGGCAGTGTGCGGTTGATCGCCAGGCCCGCCAGCTGCAGGGGTTGCCGGAGCAGTTCTGGCGCTTGCGTTCGCAACTGGGCGAGTCCCCGGCCAATTACCTGTTGCTGCAGCCGGTGCAGCGCGGCGAGCGTCTGCTGGGTGTGCTCGAACTGGCCGGGTTGCAGCCGTTGACGGAGCGTGAATCCCTGCTGTTTCAGGAGGCGTTGCCCCGGCTGGCCGCGGCCATGGCCATCCTGGCGCGCAACCAGGCGATCCAGGCCCTGCTGGCGGAGACCCGTCGCCAGGCCGACGAGATGGAGGCTCAGGCACAGCAACTGGAGCAACAGGCCGGGGAGCTGGAGGCCCAGCAATCTGCCCTGCGCGCCACCGAGGCCTGGTACCGCGGGATTATCGAGGCGGCACCGGACGGCATGCTGGTGATAGATGACGAGGCGCGCATCCTGATGAGCAACCCACAACTGGACAGCCTGTTCGGCTACGCCGCCGGCGAGTTGATCGGCAACGCCATCGAGAGCCTGGTGCCGCAGGCGCACCGGGGCCATCACGTCGAGTTGCGCAATGGCTTTATCGCCCATGGCACCACGAGGCAGATGGGGGGCGGCCAGGAGGACCTGCAAGGCGTGCGCAAGGATGGCAGCCTGTTCTCGGTCGAGATCGGCCTGTCGCACCTGCCGACCCTGGAGGGCCGAGGCACCTGCGTGTGTGCCTCGGTACGCGACGTCAGTGAGCGCAGGGGCATGGAGGCCAAGCTGCGCACGGCCAGCGATAGGTTGAGTTTGGCGCAGGAGGCCGGCGATATCGGCCTGTTCGACGTCGACCTGGTCAGCGGCCGCGACTACTGGACGCCACAACTGGAAAAGATGTTCGGCCTCGAGTCGGGCGGCTTCGGCGGCACGCTGGAGCACTGGAAGGCCATGCTGCATCCCGATGATGTGGAGGCGGCCAGTAGCACCTTCGAGAATGCCGTCAACAGTGCTGCCGATCGCCTGGACATGGATTTTCGCATCGTGCGCCAGAGCGACGGGGTGGTGCGCACCTTCCGTGCCCTGACGCGCTTTTCGCGCACGCCCGAGGGGGTGCCGTTGCGCGCAACCGGGGTCAACATCGACGTCACCGAGCTGATTGAGGCGCGGGCGGTGGCCGAGGAGGCGACACGCGCCAAGAGTGATTTCCTGGCCAATATGAGCCACGAGATTCGCACGCCGATGAACGCCATCATCGGCATGAGCTACCTGGCGCTGCGCACTGAGCTGGACAACAAGCAGCGCAACTACATCGAGAAGGTGCATCGCTCGGCGGAGAACTTGCTGGGGATCATCAACGACATCCTCGACTTCTCCAAGATCGAAGCCGGCAAGATGGATATCGAGCGGATTCCCTTCCGCCTGGAGGACGTGCTCGAGGGCTTCACCAGCATGGTCGGCCTGAAGGCCGAGGACAAAGGCCTGGAGCTGCTCTACAGCCCCGCTGCTGACCTGCCCACCGCGCTGATCGGTGATCCGTTGCGCCTCGGCCAGGTGCTGATCAATCTCGGCAACAACGCCGCCAAGTTCACCGAACAGGGCGAAATAGTGCTCGGCGTGGAACGCCTGAACGGTGACGAGGTACAGGTCGAGCTGCATTTCTGGGTGCGCGATACCGGCATCGGCATGACCGAGGTGCAGTGCCAGCGGATGTTCCAGTCCTTCAGCCAGGCCGATAGCTCGACCACCCGCAAGTACGGCGGTACTGGCCTTGGCCTGTCCATTTCCAAGCGTTTGGTGGAGCTGATGGGCGGGCGCATCTGGGTGGACAGCGCGCCCGGTGTGGGCTCCACCTTCCATTTCAGCGTGAGCCTGGGCCTGCAGCGCGAGGTGCAGCCGCGGCGCATGTTCACCGTCGACGAACTGCTGGGGGTGCGCGTGCTGGTGGTGGACGACAACGCCAGCGCCCGCGAGATCCTCTCCGGCATGGCCAGCAGTTTCGGCGTCGAGGTCGACGTCGCGGACAGCGGCCGCACAGCGCTGAGCATGCTGGTGGAGGCCGAGCGCAAGGCGCTGCCCTACAACCTGGTGCTGATGGACTGGCGCATGCCGGGCATGGACGGCGTGGAGACGGTGCGGCAGATGCATAGCGTCAACCTGGCGCACACGCCGTCGGTGATCATGGTCACCGCGTTCGGTCGCGAGGAGGCCCAGGAGGAGGCCGGCAAACATGGTATCCAGCTGCCGCTGGTGCTGACCAAGCCGGTAACCCCGTCGACCCTGCTCGAGGCCATCGCCACTGTGCTGGGCAAGACCCCGCAGGCCGAAACCCGGGCCAGCGAGCGTTGCGAACAGAGCTCCAATGCCATGGCCCGGCTGCAGGGTGCGCGCCTGCTGCTGGTGGAGGACAACGAGCTGAACCGGGAGCTGGCCAGCGAGCTGCTGGGGAGTGCCGGCGTCGAGTTGTGCCTGGCCGTGCATGGCCAGGAGGCGCTCGATCGGCTGGCCGAGGATGGCGATTTCGACGGCGTGCTGATGGATTGCCAGATGCCGGTAATGGACGGCTATACCGCCACCCGCAGGATTCGCGAGCAGCCCCGCTGGGCCGAGCTGCCGGTGATCGCCATGACCGCCAATGCCATGGCCGGTGACCGTGAGAAGGCGCTGGCCTGTGGCATGAATGACCATATCTCCAAGCCGCTGAACGTCGAGGGTATGTTCGTCACCCTGGCCAAGTGGATTCACCCCAGGCCCGGGCGCGCCGCTCCTGCGGCCGAGGACTCATCCCCCGCGTCGGTTGCGCTTGCGGGGCTGCCCGCCAGCCTGCCGGGCATCGATCTGGCTGCCGGCCTGGCCACTTGCATGGGCAAGGCCGAGCTCTATCTGCGCCTGCTGCTCAAGTTCCGCTCCAGCCAGGGAGATTTCCGCAGCGAGTTCCTGGCAGCCCGCGCCGACAGCGATGCCACGGCCGCGACGCGCCAGGCCCACACCTTGCGTGGCACCGCGGGCAATATCGGTGCCCAGGCGCTTGCGCAGGCGGCCACGGCGCTGGAGCAGGCCTGTCTGGCCGGCGCAGCGGATGAGGAGCAGAACGCCCTGCTGGCGGAGGTCGAGCGCTGCCTGCAACCCGTGCTGGATGGTTTGGCGGAGCTGGTCGAGCAGGAGCCGCCCGCTGCGCCGGGGGGCTCGCTGCAGTCCGAGGCCGACCACCAGGTACGCCTGGGGCAACTCCGGCAGTTGCTGGTCGATAGTGACACCGCGGTGCTGGGTGCCCTGCGTGAGTTGCAGGATCAGGCGCTCGAGCCGAAGTTGGCCGAACGCCTGCGCAAGGTGGCCCAGCAGGTCGAGTGCTTCGATTTCGACCAGGCTCTGGCATTGCTGCAGGACATGCCCTAGCCGCAGGTCAGGCGGATGATCACTTCGCTTTCATCGATATCGATATTCAGGCGCTGCGGGTTGTAGTCCATGGTGGCGGCATCGCCTGGGGCGAGCACGCGCAGGGTCTTGGCATTGGCCTGTTGCTGCAGCTGTTCGATCAGCTCGGCGCTGGCATTCTGGCCGAGCATGTCTTGCAGGTTGTCGACATTGCACTCACCGGTGATTTCCGCGGCGGGCTGCGCCGGTTGCGACGAACTGCAGCCGGCCAGCAGGGCGAGCAGGGTAAGGCTGGCGAGGGGGTGACGAAGATCCATGGTCTATTCCTTGTCTGCAGATAGCTGCGGCCAGCCTAGCAGCCGCAGCGCTGCCTGCTCAATTGTTGCCGCTGTGGTCACCGGCAGTTGGTAAGCGGCTCTCGCAAGTCGCGACAATTTACCTACAATCGGTTTTTTCCTCAGGATAAGGCGGTCCCGTGCAACCGGTGATCTCGATTCAGCAACTGAGCAAGACCTACGCCAGCGGCCACCCGGCGCTGCAGGACATCACTCTGGATATTCGCCAGGGCGAGATATTTGCGCTGCTCGGCCCCAATGGCGCGGGCAAGACCACCCTGATCAGCATTATCTGCGGCATCGTCAATCCCGGCGCTGGGCGGGTGCTGGTGGGCGGCAAGGACATCATCCAGGACTACCGCGCCTCCCGCTCGCAGATCGGTCTGGTGCCGCAGGAGCTGGTCAGCGATGTGTTCGAGACCGTCTGGGCGACGGTGAAATTCAGCCGCGGGCTGTTTGGCAAGAAGCCCAACCCGGCCTATCTGGAGCAACTGCTCAAGGACCTGTCGCTGTGGGACAAGCGCGATGCGAAGATTTTCGAGCTGTCCGGCGGGATGAAGCGCCGGGTGATGATCGCCAAGGCGCTCTCCCATGAACCGCAGATTCTGTTTCTCGATGAGCCCACCGCCGGCGTCGACGTCGAGCTGCGCCGTGACATGTGGAACATGGTGCGCGGCCTGCGCGCGCGCGGCGTGACCATCATCCTCACCACCCACTACATCGAGGAGGCCGAGGAAATGGCCGACCGCATCGGGGTGATCAGCAAGGGCCGAATCGTCCTAGTGGAGGACAAACAGGTGCTGATGCACAAGCTCGGCAAGAAACAGCTGAGCCTGCAGCTGCAACAGCCGTTGGCCAGCATCCCCGCGGAGCTGGCGCGCTACCCCCTGGAGCTGGTCGACGAAGGCCATGCCCTGGTGTTTACCTTCGACACCCAGAGCGAGCACACCGGCATCGCCGAACTGCTCAAGGACCTGGCCCAGCACGGCCTCGACTTCAAGGATTTGCAGTCCAGCCAGAGTTCCTTGGAAGAAATATTCGTCGAATTGGTAAAAGGGGCACGCGCATGAACCTGTATGCCATCAAGGCCATCTACCTGTTCGAGCTGGCGCGCACCTGGCGCACCTTGCTGCAGAGCATCGCCACCCCGGTGATCAGCACCTCGTTGTATTTCGTGGTGTTCGGTTCGGCCATCGGTTCGAGCATGACCCAGGTGCAGGGCGTCAGTTACGGCGCGTTTATCGTGCCGGGGCTGATCATGCTGGCGCTGCTCACCGAGAGCATTTCCAATGCCTCGTTCGGCATCTACATGCCCAAGTATTCGGGGAGCATCTACGAGCTGCTGTCGGCACCGGTGTCCTACCTGGAAATCCTCATCGGTTATGTCGGCGCGGCGGCCACCAAGTCGGTGATCCTCGGCATGATCATCCTGGTTACCGCGCGGCTGTTCGTCGATTTCGAGATTCAGCATCCGTTGTGGATGGTCGCCTTCCTGATACTGACCGCGCTGACCTTCAGCCTGTTCGGTTTTATCATCGGCGTATGGGCCGATGGCTGGGAGAAGCTGCAGGTGGTGCCGGCGCTGATCGTCACGCCGCTGACCTTTCTCGGCGGCGCGTTCTACTCGATCAGCATGCTGCCACCGGCCTGGCAGACGGTGACGCTGTTCAACCCGGTGGTGTACCTGATCAGCGCGTTTCGCTGGAGCTTCTACGGCGTCTCCGACGTCAACGTCGGCCTCAGCCTGGCGATGATTCTCGGCTTTCTGCTGCTGTGCATCCTGGCCGTGGGCTGGATCTTTAAAACCGGCTATCGGCTGAAAAGCTGACGCGCGCCTAATGCGGTAGGGTGAAACGGTTCTGGTTGCGCGGCAGGGGAGTATCGCGCAACCACTGCCGTTATGGAGTGCAATGCCATGGACCATTCTGCCGCCTTGCAGGCCCTGCTGGCGCAGCTCTACCGCGATGAATCGCGCCGCGTGCTGGCCACCCTGATTCGCTTGCTGGGCGACTTCGACCTGGCCGAGGAGGCGCTGCACGAAGCCTTTCGCGCGGCCATGGAGCAATGGCCGCAGAGCGGCGTGCCGGCCAATCCGCGCGCCTGGTTGGTGTCGGCGGGGCGCTTCAAGGCCATCGACAACCTGCGTCGGCAGCGGCGTTTCCAGCCGCTGGATGAGCACTTCGACCTGGCCGATGACGCACCGGTGGACGAGGGCGAGCTGCTCGAAGACGACCGCCTGCGGTTGATCTTCACCTGCTGCCACCCGGCGCTGGCCAGCGATGCCCAGGTAGCCCTGACCCTGCGCGAAGTCTGCGACCTTGGTACCGAGGAAATCGCCCGCGCCTTTCTCACCACACCCGCCACCCTGGCCCAGCGCATCGTGCGCGCCAAGGCGAAGATTCGTGACGCACGTATCCCTTATGAAGTACCCGGGCGCAGCGAGCTGCCGGAGCGTTTGGATGCCGTGCTGCGGGTGATCTACCTGGTATTCAACGAAGGCTATTTCGCCAGCTCCGGCGACTCGCTGACCCGCGCACACCTGTCCGATGAGGCCATTCGCCTGGCGCGTCTACTGCTGGAACTGCTGCCCGAGCCGGAAGTGCAGGGCTTGCTGGCCTTGATGCTGCTGCACGAATCACGGCGCAGTGCGCGTAGCTCGGCCAGCGGCGAAGTGGTGCTGCTGGAGCAGCAGGACCGCAGCCAGTGGAACCGTGAACTGATCGCCGAGGGCGAGGCCTTGGTGTTGCAGGCGCTGCATTCGCGGCGTTTCGGTGCCTACACCCTGCAAGCCGCCATCGCCGCCGTGCATGCCGATGCCGCCAGCGCCGAGCAGACCGACTGGGCGCAGATAGTCGGGCTCTACGATGCCTTGCTGCGCCTGTATCCGTCGCCGGTAATCGCGCTCAACCGCGCCGTGGCAGTGGCCATGCATGACGGCCCCGAGGCTGGTCTGGTATTGATCGACACGCTGCTGGCCAGCGGCGACTTGGCCGATTACCACCTGGCCCATGCCGCCCGCGCCGACCTCAATCGTCGCCTGGGCCGCGTGGCCCCCGCGCGCGATGCCTACCAGCGGGCGCTGGCGCTGGCCCAGCAAGGCGCGGATCGGCAGTTTCTGCAGCGGCGTCTGGATGAGTTGCCGACCGGCTGAGCCGCCGCTTGGCGAGCGTTGGTCTGGGCTGAAAATATTCTGCGTGGCGCTGTCGATTTAGCGCCGCGCCATTCGATTAGTGAGTAACCGCGCAACAACACCGGAGAACGCCATGAAATACCTGTGCCTGGTCTACAGCAACGAGCATGAGCTGCACAACTCGCCCGACAGCCCGCATGACGAGGAATGCTTCGCCTACGCCGAGTCGGTGGCCGAAAGCGGCCGCATGCTTGCCGCCCAAGCCCTGCAGTCGGTGCAGACCGCCACCACGGTGCGTATGCGCGGTGGCAAATTGTCGATCACCGACGGGCCGTTTGCCGAGACCAAGGAACAGTTGGCGGGGTTCTATCTGGTCGAGGCCCGCGACCTCAACGAAGCGATCCAGCTGGCCGGGCATATTCCGGCGGCGCGGGTCGGTTGCGTGGAGGTGCGCCCGGTGCGTGAGCTGCAGGTCTAGCAGGCTGTGCCGATACGGCGTTAAAAACAGGCTCAAAATGCTCATTTACAACTCGTAAACTCCGCTTTTTCGCCTGTTTTCGCCTTGTCTCGGCTGCCTCGCCTACATTTTTCAGCGGCCTGTTGATCCCACCACTACCGCAAGGAGAATCGAGATGAGCAACGCCCAAGCACAGATTCAACAGCAACTGGACTCCTGGGCCGCTGCCTGCCGGGCCAAGGATGTCAGCCGGATCATCGGCCACTATGCCGAGGATGTGGTGGCCTACGACGCCATTGGCCCGCTGCGCTTTGTCGGCCGCGCGGCCTATCAGGCGCATTGGCAGGCGTGCATGGAAATGTGCAGCGGCCAGGCCTTGTTCGAGATCCATCAACCGAGCTTTCTGCTCGGCGGCGAGCTGGCCGTGGTGCATTACCTGTTCCACTGCGGCGGTACCGATGACAAGGGCGAAATGCAAAGCAGCTGGATGCGCGTAAGCCAGTGTTTCCGCCAGTTTAAGGGCCACTGGCTGATCGCCCATGAGCATTTTTCCATGCCGGGCGACATGCAAAGCGGAAAGATTTTGTTTGATTTGCAGCCCTAACCTTGCAGCTCACGGGGCACAAGGGCTGCAGCGGATTGAGGGCGGCAGCGGGGCCGGTTTGTGGCTACGACCAACGTCTTAGGGCTTGCCTAAAGGGGGGCTTAGTGGCGTAGGCTGGAGTTGTCGCCTTGGTAGGCGGCGCTATTCGCGAACAGTTGAAGAAGGAAAGCTTTATGCAAATCCAAGTTCACAGCGATAACCACATCGAAGGCAGCGCACGGCTGGTGGAGTGGGTGAGTGCCAGTGTTGCCAGCAAGCTGGAACGCTTCGACGACGAACTGACCCGTATCGTCGTCCACCTGCATGACGACAATGGCTCCAAAGCCGGCGCGCATGACAAACGTTGCCAGATCGAAGCGCGGCCCAAAGGCCTGCAACCGCTTTCCGTTACCCATAAAGCCGAGTCGCTGGAGCAGGCCATTGAGGGCTCCATCGAAAAACTGCACCATGCCCTCGATCACCAATTCGGCAAACTGCGTAGCAAGCGCGTCGCGCCGCTGCACGCCGCCGAGGCCGGCGATATGCCTGGCCAGGACGCCTTGCTGCACGAGGACTTCCTCGCCGAGGAACGCCTGCGCGCCGTCTAGATAACCGCCCCGGGCAGCCCAGGCGGGCTGCCCATCAACCCATTGCCCGCGCCCCCGCAGCTTGCTGTGGGGGCGCTGTCGTTTCAGGGCAGCGCTTGTGCGCTGCCTGCCAGCGGCAACCGCCTGCCTGGAGCGGCAAAGCGCTTCCCCTCTGGTCAAGGCGGAGTCGGCGGAAAAGCCCGGTTTTACTGGGCCGCAGGAGGTTGGCCCATATTCTGCAGAAATCCTTGCCAGCTGACCTACGCAGGGATTCGCCATGACCAGTATTTCCAACAACTCGCCGCTGACGAACTACTTCGCCAATACCGCCAAGCCCAGCACGACCGGGGCTGCAGGCAGTGGCAGCAGCACGGACAAACCCAGCGTCACCGCGCCAGACCCGCTGGCCGAAATCCGCCGCTATGCCAGTAACCTGGTGGCCAACAGTCGTGGCGGCCTGCTGCGAGCGATGAATGCCGAGAGCAGCGGTGCCAGCAACGCCATTGCCAGTGATCGCTTTCGCCCGGTAGCCGAGCAGGACAGCGATACCTCGAAAATTGCCCTGCCGGATGTCGCCGAACTGGATCGCGAAGATGCGGCCAAGCTGCTGGCGCAGATCAACAAACTGGTCGACGCCGGCCTGGACAAGACCGACAGCTTCGTCGGCTACAACGGTGACCAGCAGACCGACTCGCTGACCACCTACCGCGACTGGCTGCAGGCTAGGGGCGGCGTCAGCATCTACGTCTAAGAAGCCGTCTCGGATCTGCTGCGCGTCGTTCCTGCTGCGTTAAGAACAGACTCGGAATACTCATTTACACCAGTAAACTCCGCTTCCTCGCCTGTTCTTGCCTTGCATGGCTCTAGCTCGCGAGACCCGAAACAGCTTCTGAGTCTTTTTCATTGCTGATTCGGCCTGCGCGTTGGGCTGGTTTCAGCGCGCGAGGTGCGCCAAGATCGCCCGAACACAGTTGTGGGCACGCCGCATGGGCATGCTCAGGTCGAGGGGGTTTATGGCTAGCAAGGGATTTATTCGGGCGTTCGCCGCCCTGGCGTTGGGGTTGCTGTGCATTGCAGAGGCCCAGGCCGCTGATGAGGCGCAACTGGTCGAAATGATCAATGGTTACCGCAGCCAGGTGCAGCGCTGTGGCGACCAGGCTTCCGCCGAGCTGCCACCGCTGACGGCCGATTCGCGCCTGGTGCAGCCGGTGGGCCGCTCGGGGGATTTGCAGCAGGCGATGAGTGCGGCCGGCTATCCGATGGTCAATGTCCAGGCCATCAGCCTGTCCGGCCCGCGTGATGCGGCGGCGGCGCTGAAGGTGCTGCAGGAGAGTTTCTGCAGGATCGTGCTGGACCCGCAGTTTGTCGATATCGGGGTCAAGCAGCAGGACCGCGAATGGCGCATCCTGCTGGCCCGGCCGCTGCTGGCTGCGCGCCTGGGTGACTGGCAGGCGGAAGGGCAGAAGTTGCTGGCACAACTCAATACCGCCCGCGGCACACCGCGTCAGTGCGGTGGCCAGGCTTTTGCGGCGGCCGCGCCGCTGGTGTGGAATGCCACTCTGGGCAGCACCGCCGAAGCCCACAGCCGGGCCATGGCCAACGGCAACTTCTTCGATCATCAGGACCCCGACGGCCGCACCCCCGGTGACCGCGCGGAACTGGCCGGCTACAGCGGCCAGCGCGTCGGTGAAAACATCGCCGCCGGGTTGGATACCGGCAGCAAGGTGATCGCCGGCTGGCTGGCCAGCCCCGGCCACTGCGCCAACCTGATGAACCCTCAATTCAGCGAACTGGGCGCGGCCTACGCCAACGACCCCAAGAGCGACGCGGGGATCTACTGGACGGCGCTGTTTGGCGCGCCGTAAGCCGTATTGCTGGCGCGCTGGCGGTTAACGCTCAGCGCACATTGATGCGCAGCGCCACCCCGCCGACTACCTTGCCGTTCTCGCGTTGCAGCAGATCGAGTACAAAGCTGCTGCCGCGCTTGGCATCCGCCGGCAGCGTGACGCGCAGCCCCAGCCGTTGCGATTCCAGCGGGCGCAGCACAACGGGCAGTTGCGCCTGCTTACCCTTGGCGAAGGCCAGCTCCAGTGCGCCGGGAAAACTCTCGACGAGCTGTTCTGCGCTCTTGCCGGTCAGTAGCTGATCGCTGCTCGGGATCGCCGCATGGCTGTGGCTGGCGCAATCCAGTTGCGTATCAGCCGCCGGTTTGGCCCTGGATGCTGAGGCGTCGGTCAGTGCCGGCAGCTGCAGGGCATTGGCCCTGAGCTTGGGTGGCAGCGCGCGTTTATCCAGCAGCAGACTGGCCTGCAGCGATTCCAGCGCCTCGGGGCGGCGCAACTCGAAGAGCACGCTGCGCGTCTGCCGGGCGCGCAGGCTGATCGCCATAAAGGGCAGCACTATCCACCTATTCGGGGCCAGATCGACCACGCTGAGGTTCTTCTGCGCCAGGTTGTTCTGTTGCCACACATGGCGTCCGGCTTGCGGATGGTCGAAGCGGCTGAATACGGCAGCCAACAGACAGGGATGGCTGCCCACCGGCGGTATCGCGCTGCGTGGCAGGCGCGCCTTGACGATGCGGCTCTCGCCCGGACCCAGGTCGAAATCCGCCGCCGCGGTAACTGCGGGGAGAAAGTCGGCCGGGTAGACGAACTGACTGCCGGCGTACTGCTTGATATTGAAGCTGACTGCCAGATGCCGCGCGCTGGCCGTGGCACTGCGGTTGCGCACGCGGGCGTGAATCCAGTTGTCCTGGCCGTATTCGAGGTTCTGGTGCTCCAGGCCATCGTCATCGCGGTTGCGAATCCACAGGTCCGGTGAATCCCAGAAGCGTCCGGCCCAGTCGTTGGCACCGGGGTCGGCGGCATCGTCGCGCAGCCAGACATCGGGCAGTGGTGCTGGGTCGGCCAGGCCGTAGACGAAACGGTGGAAGGCATCCACGCAGGTCGGGTTGCCGCCACGGGCGAGCAGAAAGCACTCCAACTCCTCGGTTTTTACCGGCTGTGGGTAGCGCGCCAGGTAGAAACTGCGCATCAAATCGCCCAGGGTTGCGGCACCGAGCAGCGCGGCCATGCCCTTCCAGAAACGCTCGCCGGCCCCATAGGAAGAGCCATGGGTGACCCGCACCCAGGGGTTGCGCGGACACAACGCCAGGGCCGCCTCGGCGAAGTTGAAGGGCAGCACGCCCACCGCGCCGTTGTCGTGGTAAGTGGTCCAGGCCTCGTCGAACCAGGCGTCGGCCTGGCTGGCCGGCTTCAGCCCGCGTGCCCACCAGCTGTGAAAGGTCTCGTGGCGCAGCGGCCCGGTACCGGTGGTGGTGCCGCCTTCGTACTCCATGCCGCCCTGGTGGATAAAGGCGGTGAAGCGGTTACCGTGGATATAGCGGCCGGAGCTGTTCTCGTTGTCGGCGAGAAAGCCGGCGATGGCATTGGCCTGGTTGACCAGGTTGGCGGCGCTGCTGGTGAGCTTCCAGGTGGTGATCGCCACATTAGTGCCGGACACCGGCAGCACGGCGTTGACCGTCGCGCTCTGCAGGCTGTCGCTGGCGCGCAGTTCCAGCAGCGGCGACAAGGCGCTGTAGCGTGCGGGGAAATCGATACGCCAGTGATTGCTTCCCAGGATTGTGACGCTGCCATTGCTGATTGGGGTATGCGCCACGGCGGTACCGGTCAGCTGCAGTTGCAGGCTGAGCTCGAACTGGTCGTGAATCAGATTGGCCGGGACGAAGGCCTCCAGATAGCGCCCCGCACCCAGGTCGGTGAAACCGAAGTTGAAGGCCAGCCGCGGCCCCGCGCTCCAGACGATCTGCGGCAGGTAGGAACCGGCCATGGAAGCCTGCGGCACGCCGACCGAATAAGTCAGACGCAGGCTGTGGCTGCTGCCGGCATCCAGCACGCGGTTGAGTACGCGCAGGTTGGCGTTGGCACCGCCGCCGAAGTCGTGGCTGGCGACGTCGGCCAGCGCCACCACCGCGCCATCCAGCCACACGCCGGTGACGGTCTGGCGCAGGTCGAAAATCGGGCAGCCGGCATGTCGGCCGAGGCGAAATTCCAGGGTGGCGTCGCCGCTGATCTGCTGTGTGGCAGCATCGAACAGCAGGCTGGCGTCGACCCGCAGGATATCCATGGGCACCGCCCACAGGCCATCGACCCGCTTGGGCGGCGGTGCCAGGGTCAGGCTGCTGTTCGGCGCAGCCAGTGGCGGTAACTTGGCCAGCAAGCCGGTCAGGCCGCTTACGCATTCGCCGTCGCTGGCCACGCAGCTGCCGCTGTTGCGCTTGAGAATGGCGCGCCAGCCATAGCCGCGCGCTGCCTGCACATGGGCCAGTTCCTCGCTGACGAAGATCGCCCGCTCGCTGGCGGCGCTGTGTTGTGCCTTGCTCAGCGCCAGGTCGAAGATCGCCTGCGCCGGCTTGCCAAGGTTGCCCGGCACCTCGCTGGACAGGGTGAGCAACGCAGGCTCGATATAGCGGGTCAAATGCAGCGACGCGAGTATCGCCAACACATCGGCCACGGTCGTAGCGGCGGCCTGGTTGGACAGCAGGCCGAGGCGGTAGCCACGGGCCTTGAGCACTTGCAGGCAATCCAGGCAGTCGGGGTAACGCAAGCGTACGCCGCCCGGGCCAGTAAACGTCAGGGTATCGCCCAGGTCGAAGAAGACTGTGGTGGGAACAATTGAGCCAGACATGGTGCCTCCTTGGCGCTACTGAAAAGGCTCTTGCAGGGTGTCGGGCTTGCTCCGCTCAGGGTGCCCGGCGATAGCTGAAGCGGCAGCCCGCGGGGTCGGTGAAGGTCAGGGTGCCGTCGCTGAGGCTGTAGGTGTAGGTGACGACTTCGTCGTTGGCGGTGGACAGCGCCAGTTTGCCGGGGGCCTGCAGCGCCCAGGTGCCCTGGTCCCACCAGGTGAAGGTGCCGGCCGGCGCGCTGCTGCCGGAGTACAGGCCGTTGCTTTGCAGGTGCAGGTGCTCGGCATAACCGGCGGCGCAGTGTTCCTGGCCGTTCCTGTACCAGTTGCCTGGCAGTTGTGCATCATGCAGATCCATTCTGACTCTCCTTGGTCGCTTTGTTGTGGAGCGCGCGGGGCGTCTGCCCCGCGCATTCCGTTTCACCCCGGGTGAACTACTTGGCGCTGGTCAGCCGGGTTGGCTTGGCCTTGGCCTTGCTCACCTTCGGCAGGCTGCCGCCGGCGTCGCCGATCAAACGCTCGAGCTTGTTGTGCTCACTACTGCTCATCACCGTGTCGTAATCGAGCAACGCCGTAGCGGCCTTGGTGTCTGCCTTGCGCTTCATAAAGCGGCTGGCCAGGCGCTTGGTCTCGATGGCGGCGAAGTGCGGTTTGAGCACCGGTGAATCCAGCGCAGCCTGGATCGCGGCAATGCCATCGGTGAGGTGGTCCCCGCCGATGGCCAGCACCAGATGCGCATCCGGTGTGGTGAGCACCTTGTGCGCGGCTTCCGCGTGGGCGGCGTCGACGGCGGCGGTGACCATCACACTGGCACTGCCAGCGAGATGGGCGACCATGCCCTCGATCTCCCAATGCACCTCGACCTGCACCTCATGGATGCCCGATACGCCGAACAACGCACCTTCGGCACCGCGCATCAGGGTCATCGACTCTTCGATCTGCGCGCCGGGTGCGAGCAGCTTGAACGGCGAGTCTTCGATGCAGTGGATGAGGGTGCGGAAGCTGCGCACGGTGCCCGATGGGTCGGTCACCCGGCCGCTAACGCTCTCGCTTTTCAGGCTCAGGCTGGCCGGTACCAGCAGTGGCTGATCACCCTGATTGCGCAGGGTGACGCCGATCCGCACCGGTGCACCCAACGGCAGTTCGCCGAGCAGCGGGGTGACCTCCAGGGTTAGGCCGAGCACGTCCGCTTCCAGGTCGGTCGGGCTGATACTCGGGGTGGCGTTGGAGGCACTGCCGAAGGCCACCGAACCGGGTCGCACGAAGGGGTCTGGATAGTGACGCAGCTGCTTGAGGTTATCCGGGTGGAAGGCCCACTGGATATTGCTCGGGAACGGCGTGGCGGGCGTGCCGGCGGCGGCGATCACGTCGCTGGTGCACATAAAGCCGAAGTCCGCCGAATTGTGGTACAGGCCCAGGGCATGCCCCAGTTCGTGCACCGCGGTGCGGAAGTAGGGTGCCGCCGCCGTGCCGAAACGCTGCCCGCTGACGGTGCCCCAGCCGGGGTCGATGATCCAGTGCGAGGAGATGCCGACACCCTCGCGCGGCACGTTGTTGGAGTCGGTGCCACCGTTGTCGTACATGATGCCGCGCGGCGTGGAGTCGATGTTCTTCACCGCGAGGATGTGGTAACGCCACTCGGTGTCGAGGTTGACCACCGCGCGCTTGGCTAACATCCCGGCATGCATCTCGGCGTTGGACCAGGAGTTGCCGCTGGGTTCGACGACATTGGTGTCGCTGAGGTGCACCGTGGTCTGCCAACCCACCGCATCCATCACCGTGGTCCAGGTATGACCGACACCGCTGTTGGTAGGCCGTTCGGAGCCATTGACGGTGTCGATCTCCACCGTGCAGCGGCGCAGGTAGGTGGAGAGCCAACCCATGGTCAGGCGTCCGACCACCACATTGGCGGCGTTCTTCACATCGCCTTCGGCATAGTCCGACGGCGACGGAAAGCCCGCCGGCCCCGCCATGCGCACCATCTGCGCGGTCAGCGTGCTGTCCAGCACCCAGCTATTGGGCGCGGTGAAGCGGTATAGCTGGAAGCCCAGGCTGAAGCTGTTGCCCAGGTAGAAATACTCCGGCAGCGCGGTCACCCGCACGTAGTAGCGATAGCGCGAGCGCGCCAGGATCGGGATGCCCCCCGCCGGGTTCGGTCCCGCCAGCAGGATCGGCTTCAACGACAGGTTGGGGCTGGGGTTGAGCTTGCTCTGCAGGTTCGGGAAGGGCGAGGCGATGGGTACCGGCAGGAAAATCACCGGGCGCTGGTAGAGGTCGCCACTGGCTGTGCGCCCTTCGCTGTGCGACTCGACCCGCAGCGTGCCGTCATACGACACCAGCGGCGCGCCGCTGGGCTTGTAGTTGAGCAGCCAGCAGCCGGCTCGCAGGCTACGAAACTGCGGAAAGACAATCTGTCCGGGCTGTAGCTGCAGGTTGGGGTTGATCGCCAGGTTGGCGTTGTTGATAGAGGCGTTGCTCAGGCCTGGGCCATCTTCCGTACTGGACGGAAGCAGGTCGGGCATGGGCGGGATTTTCGAACTTTCAGGCAGGTGAGACATTGCTGAACACTCCTATTCAACAAGGGGCGCACCCTGCCCGTAAAACTTCTCACTGCGCGAGCTACTGCACTGCTGTGGCACGTCACCCTTGGATTGATATCCATGTGGTTTAACTCATGCACACAGCGCGAAGCACATGAGGAAAAACAGTATGGGACGGCGTTGTTGAATCTGATGTGCCGTCCATCCGGCAAGTCGGGCGGCAAGACGAACGGATGCTGGCGTTTGGCTATGGTGCGTGCTTGACGCCCCGCTTACTTGAACGGGGGTGAACCCGGGTCCTGGCCGTGGTGCGCGCGGCCAGGCTCATCAGCTGCTGGAACTTCGGGCACTCCAGGTGGTTTTCCGCCGGGCAGGAGGCCGCATGGCGCAGGCCGTCGCGGATGGCGCTGAGGCGCTTGATGCTGCGGTCCAGCTCGTCGGCCTTGGCCTGCAGCTGCGCGCGGTCAATTACCGGCTGGGAGCCGGCAGCGAGCATGGCGGCGATTTCATCCAGGGAGAACCCGGCCTCGCGGCCCAGCGCAATCAGGGCCAGGCGCTGGATCACCGACTCGTTGAACACCCGCTTGAGGCCGTTGCGGCCGATGGAGCGGATCAGGCCTTTTTCTTCGTAATAGCGCAGCGTCGACGCCGGTAAACCGGACCAGTGCGAGGCTTTGCCGATATCCATCTCTTTCATCCTTGACCTCAAGTTGACTTGAACTGGCAGGCTTATGAAAACAGCCTTTCAGACAAAGCAAAAGAGGTGGATATGAACAGTCAATTGATCCTGCAGGTGCTTCTGCTGGGCGTGGGTGCAACGCTGTTGATGGATGCCTGGGCGCTGGCGCGGCGACGCTTGTTCGGCATTGCCTCGCTCGACTACGCCCTGGTCGGCCGCTGGTTGGGGCATATGCGCCATGGCCGTTTCCAGCATGCGGCCATCGGTAAGGCGCAACCTGTAGGTGGCGAGCGGCTGCTGGGCTGGTGCAGCCATTACCTGATCGGCGTGGCCTTTGTCGGCCTGTTTGTGGTGCTGGTAGGGCCGCAGTGGTTATGCCGGCCAACGCTGTTGCCGGCGCTGCTGCTAGGCATTGTCAGCGTGGCTGCGCCCTTGCTGCTGATGCAGCCGGCATTCGGTATGGGTCTGGCAGCCTCACGCATGGCCAATCCCTGGCAAGTCAGGCTACGTGCGTTGGTTACGCACCTGGTGTTCGGCGTTGGCGTATACCTGGCCGGCTGGCTGGGGGCGCAGTTGTTTGCCTCGCCCCTCTGCCACTAGCAGGCTGTTGCTTGGCCCAGCACCCGCGCCAGATGCTGCTCGTAGCGGGCGATGTCGGCCTCGATGGCGGGGCGCTTCATCACGTCGACGCAGAGGAAGGTCGGCAGGGCATTCATGCCGAGGAACTGATTGGCCTTGTGGAAGGGCAGGTACACGGCGTCCACGCCCAGACCTTCGAAGAAGTCCGTCGGGTCGTCGAAGGCTTGCTGCGGGGCGTTCCAGGTCAGCGACAGCATGTACTGCTTGCCCTGGATCAGGCCGCCGCTGCCGTATTTTTGCGAGGCGTCCGAGCGGGTGCGGCCGTCGCTGGCGTAGAGGCTGCCGTGGCCTGCGGTAAACACCTCGTCGAGGTACTTCTTCACCGTCCAGGGCGCGCCCATCCACCAGCCGGGCATCTGATAGATGATCACATCGGCCCAGAGGAATTTTTGCACCTCTTCGGCGACGTCGTAGCCGCTGTCGATATGGGTGTGCTTGAGGTCGAAACCGGCGCGGTCGAGAAAGGCCAGCGCGGTGTCGTGCAGGGTGGTGTTGTAACGGCCGTCGGAATGGGCGAACTGTTTACCGCCGTTGAGCAGCAGGATCTTCTTCATGGCATGGGCCTCGGTCAATTGATGGCGGCATGCTAGGGCGCGTGAGCGGGTAGAAACAGCCGTTCGCGCGCAAATGACATGTGACTAAAAAGCATGAATTAGCCGGATTTGGCTGTTGTGGGGTAAATAAATACACCCTGCCAGGAGACCAGAATGGCTGATCAATAGGGTTACCTGCGCCGTGATTGCGTGATTGCGTGATTGCGTGATTGCGTGATCCGCGAGATCGAGATGCTTAGCCCGGCGAGTTAGGGCCGGGCTGTGTGCGCTACTTGCGCTTACTGCTGAGGGGCGGGCGTGGCATTGGCCGCGGCGGACCAGATGCGGTAGCGCACCTGTACATCGGCTGGGGCGTAGATCACCAGTGGCAGCTTGCTGTTGTAACGCACCAGCATCGGTTCGCCACCCACCGCGACAAAGGCCTGTTTGTGGCTGTTGTCGGGGCAGGCCATCAGGGTGCTCATCGCCGGGCCGACCTGGCCCAGCTCGTAGTAGGTGTAGCCCCAACCGGCCGCAGTTTTTTCCTGCCACTGGCCGCCCAGACGCTGCTGGTTGCAGTCCACCTCCAGGGTCTTGCCGGCGATCAGCTCGACCTTGTGCTCGGCCTCATTGGCCTGGACCGGTAGCTCGATCACATGGCGGTTATAGCCGGTGCTGGCCGCCGGGTAAGGCTTGAGCGCCTCAGGTGTGGCGGCGCAGGCGGCCAATGGCAGGGCGCAGGCGAGAGCGAGCAGGGGCAGTTTCGGCGAGGTCATAAAGAGTCCTTGGTGTATGGGCCTTGTGGGCCGTCCGTTGAACACTGCATGGGTTGAGCAGTGGTGCCGGGTTGGCTGGGTAGCCAACTGACCCTGGTGGGTAGGTGAAGTTCCTCGGCTTAGCCCGTCGGCGGCGCAGTCATGCGGCGCATACCTCAATGCACGATAAGGCGTTCGCGCACCAGCGCCTGAGCCTGTTGGGCCATCTGGTCGAGTTGACGGTCGCGCTGTTTCTCCGCATCGCTCATGGCCCGCTTGCCGTGCTGTTTGACTAGATAGGCGTGAATCTGCCGGACTTCCTGGGACTGGAAGATCGGGGCCAGGTCCTGCACCGCCAGCATGCCGTCCGCGCTGTAGTTGCGGGTGCTCATCAGCACTTGCGGCCCCAGCGCCGTCAGCACCTGAAAGCCCATGGCCTCGAAGGTCGGCACCTTGCTGGCCACGCAGGCCAGTTCGGCATGCGGGTGGCGGTTGGTCATCTGTTGCAGCAGGGCGCGGGCGATGCCGTGGCGACGCTGACGGGTCTGTACGGCCATATAGGCCAGGGTACAGGCCGCTGGATCATCCTTGACCGGCAGGTAGAGGGCGAACCCCAGCACCTGGGATGGATCCTGATCATCCAGGGCCAGGATCAACCGCGCGCTGGTCTGCAGGGCACTGTCCATCGCCTGCAGGTACAGGTGCATCTCGTAGCCGATCACGTACTGGTACAGCTGGTAGAGGGGGTTGCTGGGCGTCAGCGACACCGGGCTGATGTCGCTGAGGTAGTCCACCACCATCTGCAGAACCTGGCTTTTCAGTGATTCGGGTGGCGGGGTGTCCAGGTGTACAAGGGTGAACATCGTCAGTCTGGCTCCGGGGCGTGCGCGATTGCGGTGGCGGCGTGGCCGGCATTGTAGCGCGCCACCTGGCAGGATCTGCACGAGGCTGGCCAAGCATCGGCTATGATGCGCGCCCGCCAAAGCCGCTCGCCCATCATCAGGTCACTATGTCCGTGAATGCCCTCTATACCGACCTGTCCGATTATTACGATCTGATGTGTGCCGATATCGACTACCAGGCGCAAAGCCACTGTATCCACCGGCTGCAGCAGCTGTTCGGCAATGCCGGGCAGCGCCACCTCGATCTGGCCTGCGGCACCGGGCCGCATGTGCGCCACTTTATCGATGCTGGCTATATAAGCAGCGGTCTCGATATCAACCAGCCGATGCTGGACAAGGCCGCTATTCGCTGCCCGCAAGCGCGCTTCGCGTTGCAGGACATGTGTGCTTTCACGGTGGCCGAGCCGCTGGACCTGATTACCTGCTTCCTCTATTCCATCCATTACAGCGGCGGCATCGACAGGCTCAAGGCCTGTATCGCCAGCGTGCATGGCGCGCTGGCCGCTGGCGGGGTGTTCTGCTTTAACGCCGTGGACAAGCACAAGATCGACAACGCGTTATTCGTGTCGCACTGCGCCAGGCACGCTGACGGCCTGTTCAGCTTCAGTTCCGGCTGGAACTACTGCGGTGAGGGCGAGCAGCAGTCATTGCGGCTGCGCATTGAAAAGACCTGCGCGGGTGAAACCCAGCTGTGGCACGACGAGCACCCCATGGTCGCGGTGAGCTTCGCCGAGTTGCAGGCGTTGCTGCAGCCGTACTTCGAGGTGCATGTGCTGGAGCATGACTACGAGAAGATCATTCCCTGGGACAGCCGCTCCGGCAACGCGATCTTTGCCTGCGTAAAAATCTAGCGGGGCGGGGCCGGCCACCCGATGGAAACTGCGCAGCGTTTGCCACCGGGGATATTCGGGCCGCCGATTTCAGGCCGGCTCTGCCGCTCGGTTTAGCTGCAGCGTCCGTTGCAGCTGCGCCACCAGGGCGTCGACCTGGTTCAGGGCCTGCGCCACCGACTCGGCCAGCAGCTCACCGCCCACTTCCTGACCCTCGATGGCAATCTGGTGCACCTGGGTAATGCCGATAAAGCCGAGGATGGTGATCAGGTTCGGTTCCAGATGGTTCAGATGCGCCATCTCGCCACCGACGCCAAAGCCGATACCGCCCCGGGCGCTGAGAATGACGGCATGCCGTGGCCGATCGGCCAGCAGCGGCACGTAAGGGTCGAGCGGGTTGCTCTCATCGATGTCCACGGTTCTGCCGGGGCGCACGATCTGGTCGATCCACGCCTTGAGCGCAGCCGGCATACCGAAGTTGTAGAGCGGCGCGCCGATCACCAGCACATCCGCCGCTAGCAACTCATCGACCAGGCGGTCGCTCTCCGCCAGGGTTTCGCGCATCCACGGTTCGCGCTGCGGCTCAGGGGTAAAGGAGGAGGCGATCCAGTCATGGCTGATAAAAGACGGCGGGTTCTGGCCGATGTCGCGGTAGCTAAGGCTGTCCTGCGCACGGCGGGCCAGCCATTGGCTGACAAAGCGCTGCGTGAGGTTGCGGCTGTGCGAGCCGTGTTGATCCTTGCCGGCGAGGCCGGGGCGGGCACTGGCGTCCAGGTGCAGGATATGGGGCATGTCGAGTCTCCTTTCGAAGTTGAATTCATCTGTTATTCGCAGCAGACTCAGGCTAAGTGCAGCCTGCACGGGCGACAAACGACGATTATTTTCAGGTATGAATGAGGAAGGTTCATCTATGGCGCAGCGCTGGTTACCTTCGCTTTCTGCCCTGCGGGCCTTTGAGGCGGCAGCTCGCCACGAGAGCGCCAAGCAGGCCGCCGAAGAACTCTCGGTGACCGCCACGGCGATCAGTCACCAGATTCGCGCACTGGAAGAGTCGCTCGGGGTCGCGCTGTTTCTGCGCAAGCCGCGCCAGCTGGAATTGACCACCCAGGGGCGCGAGCTGCAGCAGGTGCTGGAAAGCGCGTTCGACAGCATCAGCGCCACGGCGGTACGCCTTAGCGCAGTGCCCTGTCGCCAGGCCATTACGCTCAGCACCACGCCTGCGGTGGCGGTGCGCTGGCTGCTGTCCTGGGTATGCCTGCTGCGCGATGCCCATCCGAATATTGATCTGCGCATCCACGCCTCGCATGAGCCGGTGGCGCTGGACGGCGTTACCGCAGATATCGCCATCCGTTATGGCGACGGCCGCTGGCCGGGGCTGGTGGCGGAGAAGCTGTTCGACAACACCTTTATCCCGGCCTGCAGCCCGCTGCTCGGTTTGCACGATGCGGCCGAGCTGCCCAAGCATTCGCTGATCCACTTCCGCAACCAGGCCGTGGTTTCTTCACCGCTGGATTGGGCCGTGTGGCAGAAGCAGGCCCAGGTGCCGGGGCTGGATGTCGGCGCCGGGCTGGTGTTCTCCGACGAGACCCACGCCGTCTCGGCCGCCATCGGCGCCCAGGGTGTGGCGCTGATGAGCCGTCAACTGATCGAGGATGAGCTGAGGGAAGGGCGGTTGGTGCAGCCTTTCGGCCCGGAGCTGGAAGGCAAGCCGTTCTTTCTGGTGTACCCGGAGAACCGTAAGAACGATCCGACCATTCAGGCGGTGCGCGATTGGGTGATGGCGGTGCCGGGGGGGCTTTGTACGCTGTAGCGTTGGGCGGCATAGCAGCTATTCGGCGGGACTTCGTGCTGCTCATGGCACCTGCTAGCTATCCGTGCCAAGATTTGCCGGTAGATAAGCGAGAGGTTTTGCCATGGATCTGCAGAAAATTGAGGATGAAGCCCTGCACCTTCCCAAGAAGGAGCGGGCGCAGCTGATTCAGCGGTTGGTCTTGAGTCTGGACGCTCCCTCAGAAGAAGAGCTGCGGTCAGACTGGTTGCTTGAGGCGCGGCGGCGAGCAGAAGAGCTTGATAGTGGCGCGGTTCAGGCTGTGCCCGGTGATGAGGTAATGAAGAAGGCCAGAGCCCTGATTCGATGAATTATTCTTTTCACCCGGCAGCGGAAGCCGAGTTTCTGGAATCAGTCGGTTATTACGAATCGAAGGTTTCTGGATTGGGTGGGGCCTTCATCATGGAGTTCGAAGCTCTGGCCGCATTGATTGGCGAGTCACCGAAAGCCTGGCGCGTTGAACTTGAGCCAGATATCCGCAGCGTTCCCCTCCAGCGCTTTCCGTTATCCATTGTTTACCGGGAAACGTCTGACGGTTTTCAGGTTCTGGCTGTTGCCCATCACCGCCGACGTCCACAGTACTGGCTTGGCAGGTTTTAACTCATCAATTAGCACGGCCTGCCACATCCAGTGAATTTTTATCGAATTCGTGGGAGGGGCTTTAGCCGCGAGCTTTGCTGCTTTTTTGGGGGCTTTGTATGCGCCGCTTATTTGTTGTTTGGGCTAACGGTTGACTCGCTTCGCTCGCCCTGCGGGCCAGCCTTCGGCTGTTACTTCGCTACGCTGCGTTTCGCCCTTACGGCGGGTCACTTCTGGCAGACGCCCCAGAAGTAAGCAAGAGGTCTTGCCCCTTGCATCCGGCCCGACTTCGTCGGGTTCCCTCGCTCCATCATTGCTCCAGGGGTCGGCGTACAAGGGCCGTCCCTGGCTCTTTACGCCTCTCGCCGCATCCATGCGGCTCACTCCCTTGACTCGCTTCGCTCGCCCTTCGGGCCAGCCTGCGGCTGTTACTTCGCTGCGCTCCGTTTCACAACGATTCCATTCGGCCTGCTGATGGGGCGTTTGTCCTGGCCCGAGCGGATTGGTTCGGCGGAGCAGCGAGTTGGCTTTTGATTTGTAGGATGGGTGGAGCAGAGCGATACCCATGCGGTTAGGCGCGCGTCTGGTTGATGGGTATCGCTGCGCTCAACCCATCCTACGAACTTCGCGTTTTTCGCCGTGGATATCCGGGCTGGTGGCTCAGATGAACTGCTTGGGTGCGCTGGCTATGCGCTGGTATTTGCGCAGCTCCCGCTTACCGCTGCGCAGATCCAGAAAGAATATCTCTCCGCTGCGCCAGACCAGCATCCACGCGGTGACGGTCACGACTCCCACGGGGATGGTGCCCTCAATGCCCAGCGCCATGGCTGTCAGTACCAGGGCGAGGGCGACCCCAAATAACACCAGCGCCACCAGCCGCTGGGTGCGGATATCCCCTCTGAGTTGTTCGCTCTTTTCGCTAAAGGTGTTGCTGATGGCGTGCTGCAGGCGCTCGCGCTCATCTTCAGGGCAGCGGATTTGCAGGTTTAGCTCGGGGTGGTACCAGGCGCTGTCTGACAGGTAGTCCGCCAGCTCGGAGCTCAGCCTGGGGGTGTCCGGTGAGGCAAATGGGTTGAGGTAATCGTGCGTGATCGTCAGGTCGATTTTTTTAGTCATAACGAACCTTGGTCTGTTCAGGTGTGAGCGCAGCTTCAGTGCCCGAGTTAAACCTAGTCGCAAGACAGCTGTTTTGCGTGAGTTCGCCGCTTATGTATTGTCCGCTCGAATGGTTGACTCGCTTCGCTCGCCCTGCGGGCCAGCCTGCGGCTGTTACTCCGCTGCGCTGCGTTTCGCCCTTACGGCGGCTCACTTTTGGCAGACGCCCCAAAAGTAAGCAAAAGGTCTTGCCCCTTGCATCCGGGTCTCGCTGCGCTCGACTTCCCTCGTTCCATCATTGCTCCAGGGGCACGCCGCGAAGGGCCATCCCTGGCCCATCGCGGCTCTCGCGGCATCCATGCCGCTCAACCC
>NZ_JBASFM010000020.1:0-230555 GCF_049653025.1 Pseudomonas sp.
TGCTTTGCTTTGCTTTGCTTTGCTTTGCTTTGCTTTGCTTTGCTTTGCTTTGCTTTGCTTTGCTTTGCTTTGCTTTGCTTTGCTTTGCTTTGCTTTGCTTTGCTTTGCTTTGCTTTGCTTTGCTGAAAGCTTTCGTGGAGGAATAAGTCAGATATGCTTAGAGTGGGGTTGCTTTTCTGGATTGTCAGCTTTATGTGGTGTCACGTGGCGATAGTTGTCAAATGATATTTGGAGTATAAATAAATCAAGCGTATATAAAGAGGGTTCTTGTGATTCGAGTTTTTAATTTTTCTGTTTTGGTTGCTATTTCTTTGGCTCTGGGTGCTTGCTCTGGGTTTAACTACAAGGATTATCAGGGGCAGATTGATCCTGCAGTTATAAAGCCCTATGACCTTTCAGGAAGAACCCCTGGCGCCCCGATTATTTATTTTGATACCACCACATACCGTGATCTCGGCGTTCCATTCCACCGCCTGTTGCTGGCCACGCACGTCGATGACCAACATCTTGCTGGCGCTGGGCGGGGCGAATTTTATGATTTTAGTGGCTATCAGGCGGTAAAGGTTACGCCGGGTAAGCACAGTTTACAGTGGTGTTGGGTTTCCAAAAATTCATTGGGAACCGGTGGCGGGACCTGTAGTTTTCGAGCCGGCGATGTCGAGTTCAAGGCTGGGCAGCGTTACTTGGTGACCTGGAACACATCAGGAATGACCCGAGGTCATAACAGCTACATTGTTATCCACTCGAAGATTCAGAATTTTGATACTCAAGAAGTAATCTTTAGTGGCGATTCGCAGTCAGAGGGGCAAGGCAACTAGTCAGCAGCTTGAGGAGGGTAAGCCATGATTACTGCTCTTCTCCTGACGTAACACCAGCCCACCGCAGCTAAAAAAAGCCCCCGCCGGCGAGAGCCTGCGGGGGCTTTTTTATTGCCTGTAAAGTGGGTTTAGCGGCTTGCGGGTGGCTTAGATCCCGCTTTTGACCTTGCTCCAGATGCGCGTGCGCACGCGGTCGATCTGCAGGGGCATGGCTTCCAGGGCGTAGAGGTTGTCCATCGTGTCTTGCGGTGGGTAAACGGTGGCGTCGGCCTTCAGCTTGGGGTCGATCAGGGCGTCGGCGGCGCTGTTGCCGTTGGCGTATTGCACATAGTTGCTGATGCCGGCCATCACCTCGGGTTGCAGCAGGTAGTTCATAAAGGCGTAGCTGGCGGTGTCGTTGCTGCTGTCCGCCGGCATGGCCACCATGTCGAACCAGATCGACGTGCCTTGCTTGGGAATCACGTAGTCGATGTTGATGCCGTTACCGGTTTCGGCGGCGCGTATGCCGGCTTGCATGATGTCGCCGGGGAAGCCCACGGCCAGGCAGATATCGCCATTGGCCAGGTCGCCGACGTACTTGGACGAGTGGAAGTAGCGCACGTTCTTGCGCATTTCCAGCAGCAGCGCTTCGGCCTGCTTGTAGTCGTCGAGTTTCTGGCTGTGGTGCGGCAACCCGAGGTAGTGCAGGGCAATCGGCAGCAGCTCTGGGCCATTATCGAGAATCGCCACGCCGCACTGGCTCAGCTTGGCCATGTGCTCGGGTTTGAACAGTAGGTCCCAGGAATCGAGCGCAACATCCTTGCCGAGTACTTCGCGCACCTTGTCGACGTTGTAGCCGATGCCGGTGCTGCCCCACAGGTAGGGGAAGCCGTACTGGTTGCCGGGATCGTTGGTTTCCAGGGTTTTCAGCAGGATCGGGTTGAGGTTCTTCCAGCCTGGCAGGCGGCTCTTGTCGAGCTTCTTCAGCGCACCGCCCTGAATCTGTCGCGCCATGTAGTGGTTAGAGGGGAAGACCACGTCATAGCCCGAGCGCCCGGCCATCAGCTTGGCGTCGAGGGTTTCGTTGCTGTCGTAAACGTCATAGTGGCTTTGCATGCCACTGCTTTGCTCGAACTGCTTGAGGGTGTCGGGGGCGATGTAATCAGTCCAGTTGTAGATGCGCACGGTTTCCGCGGCCTGGCTGACGCTGCTGAGCAGTAGCAGGGGAAGCAGTTTCTTCAGCATGGAAATACCTCATCGTTTTTTGTTGGTGTTGTCGAAGTGGCAGTTAAAACGGGGTGGATGGCCTGCGTTGGAGCGGTTACTTGAGCAGCACAAAGCTCTTGCGCACGGTTTCCTCGATGTCCCAGATGCCGAAGGTATTGGCGGGCATCAGCAGCGCATCGCCGGCCTGGATCTGCATGGGCTCGCCGCCATCCGGAGTGAAGGTGCAGCGCCCGGCGATAAAGTGGCAGAACTCCTGCTGGGCGATCTGCCGCCGCCAGCGCCCCGGCGTGCATTCCCAAATCCCGGCGGCGACGCCGTCGGCGTGTTCGATGCCGTGGCTGCGGGTGATCGCGACTGGTTCGCTGAGCGGCACGGCGACCGGGCTGATATCCGCCAGGGACAGTTGGGCGGTGTTCTTGAAGTGTTGGATGCTCATCACTCTCTCCGTTAATGCATGAATTTTTCCAGGGTGCCGGCCAGGCCGCTGGCCAGCTGGCGTCGCCACGGCGCGCTGTGGGGATTGGCCAGCACACGGTCTTCGTGCACGAAGCTCTGGATAATTGCGTTGTAGCCGAGCCAGCGCAGCGGCTCCGGCTCCCAGCGCGGCAGGCGGCTGAGCGGCTGGTCGCCCAGCACCCAGGGTTGCCGGGTCAACTCGCTCTGCTGGCCAAGAATCAGGTCGGCCAGGGTGCGCCCGCCGAGGTTGCTCGCGCCCACGCCTTCGCCGCCGTAACCGCCGGACAGGGCGATGCCGTTGCTGCGGTCCACCAGCATGTGTGGGCGAAAGCGCCGCGCCATGCCCAGGTTGCCGCCCCAGGCATGGCTGATGCGCGCCTGCTTGAGCTGCGGGAACAGTTCGCCGAACAGGTAACGGCGCAGGTCGCGCTCGTCTTCGTTGAGGTTGAAGTCGGTGCGCAACTGGCCACCAAAGCGGTAGCCGCCACGGGCACCGAAGATCAGCCGGTTATCGGCGCTGCGCTGGCCGTAGGTGACCTGGCGGCTGTTTTCGCTGAAGGCCTGGCCGCGCTCCAGGCCGATGTCGGCCCAGATTTCCTTGGACAGCGGCTCGGTGGCCACCAGCAGGCTTTGTACCGGTAATTGATATTTGCCCAGGGGTGGCAGGCTGGCGGCATAGCCTTCCACGGCCGGGACGATCCAGTCGGCGCGCACGCTGCCGGTGGCGGTGCGCACCTGGCCGGTTTGCCAGTCGGTCACCCGGCTCTGTTCATACAGCTCGACGCCCATGGCCTGAACGCAGCGCGCCAGGCCGCGCACCAGCTTGGCCGGTTGGATGGTGGCGCAGTGCGGCGTGTAGATCGCGCCGTAGGCATTGGCCAGTTGCAATTGCTTGCCGAGGTCGAAGGGCGTCAGCCAGCGGTAATCCGTTTCATCCAGACCCAGGGCATGCAGGGCGGTCAGTTGCTCGCGCAGGCTGGCCAGTTGCTCGGGATAGCGCGCGGCGCAGTAGAGCACGCCGGCCTTGCGGTAATCGCAGGCGATCTGCTCGCGCTGCAGCACGCTGGCGACCTCATCGGGAATCCCGTGCAGCACCTGGAAGGCGGCATGCCGTTGCGCACTGGGCTGGTCGGCCAGCATGGCAGCTTCGCCGAGCATGCCACCCATCAGCCAGCCGCCATTGCGCCCGGAGGCACCGAAGCCGGCGATTTCGCCTTCGAGGATGACGATGCGCAGCTGCGGGGCCTGGCGCTTGAGGTAATAGGCGGTCCACAGGCCGGTGTAGCCGGCACCGATGATGGCCACATCGGCGTGCAGGTCTTCGCTCAGCGCCGGGCGGGCGGCCAGCGGTTCGTCCAGCTGGTCCATCCACAGGCTGAGGGAGCGCCATGGGCTCATCGTCGATCTCCGGCAAGTCAATAACTCTGCGCAGAGACTAGGAGGTCGATCAGGGCTTGTCTTGTGTGCGTGCCCGCAAGGAAATTTGCTTGAGGTAGGCCTTGGGCGACAAACCGGTATGGCGGCGGAAGCAGCTGTAGAACGCTGAGAGCGAGTTGAAGCCGGCGGCGAAGGCCAGGTCATCCATGCGCTGCAGGTCGTTACCGGCGTCCAGCCCCGCGAGCAGGTGCTGCAGGCGCTTGTGGTTGATATAGCGATAGAAGCTCTGGCCGAGCACTTGATTGAGCAGATGGGAGATCTGATTGCGGCTGTAACCGGTGGTCGCGGCGACCTGTTGCAGGCTGAGCTGCGGGTCGAGGTAGGCCTGGGCGCGCTGCATGTACTCTTCCAGATCCTGCGCCAACAGGCCGAGCTGGCGGGCACTGAGGCCGAGGCGGCTAAGGGCCGGGCGTGAATCACTGGCGGAGGATTGCTCGCGCTCCTCGCGCATCAGCGTGGCGTATTCATGGATGCGCCAGATCAGGCCATCGCGCACGGTAATCGCCTCGCCCGTGCGAAACGCCAGCAGGCCGCCGCTGCCCTGCAGACTGATGCGGTACTGGATAAACGCGGTATGGCCGTCAATGCGGATGCGGTCGGTGTGCTCCAGCGCCTCGCCGGGTTGGCGCGGCAGGTTGTTGCGCACGTAGTCGCGCAGCTCGGCAAAGCCCATGCAGCGCTGCTGGAAGAAGTCGTGGTACTGGATATCCGGGTGGTACAGCGCCATCACCGCGTCGAGGTCGCGGTCTTTCCAGCTGTAGTGATAACGCAGCACCGCGGCGCGGGTGCGCTCGGTCTGTGCGGCATCATCGGCGAAGGCGTCGGCCTGCATAAGCGTCTCGAACGGGTTGATGGCGTCGAGAGTGCCCGATGGCGCAGGCCGACTCAATGCCGGCGGTCAGTCGTGCGCGCCGGGCAGGTGCAGGCGTTGCTTGAGCCGGCGCATGCCCAGCCACACCGCGGTCACGCACAGTGGCACGGCGATGCCGGTGGCCAGGGCGCTGCTGTCGATCAGGCCGAGGGCCTTGGCCGATTCCGCCAGGTATTTGCACAGGCCGATCAGGTAATAGCTGATGGCCGCCACCGACAGGCCTTCCACCGTCTGTTGCAGGCGCAGCTGGATATGGCTGCGTTTGTCCATGGCCAGCATCAGCTGCTGGTTCTGGGTTTCGATGGTCAGGTCGATCCGCGTGCGCAGCAGTTCGCTGGCGCGGTCGATGCGCCGCGCCAGGTCGCTCAGGCCCTGCTCGGCGGCCTCGCTGGTGCGCCAGGCCGGGGTCAGGCGGCGCTGGAGGAATTCGCTGAAGGTCTGCAGGCCGGTGCACTCCTGCTCACGCAGCTCGCCCAGACGATTGATGATCAGCTCGTGATAGGCGCGGCTGGCGGAGAAACGGAAGTTGTGCGCGGCGATCAGTTGCTCGACCCGCGCCGCCAGGCTGCCCAGCTCACCGAGCAGGCGGCGCTCGTCGCCCAGATCGCGGATCTGGTTGATCTGCTGGATGGCGGCGGCCAGCTGCTGCTCCATCGCCTTGATCTGCGGGGCGATGGCCTTGGCTTGCGGCAGCGCCAACAGCAGCATCATGCGGTAGGTTTCCATCTCCAGCAGGGTGCGCACCAGGCGGCCGGTCTGGCAGGGGTTGAGGCCGTGGTTGTGGATCAGCAGGCGGCCGCTGCCGTCGCTGTGGATGCGGTAGGCGCTCCACAGGCGCGCCAGGCCGTCGCCGACCTGGGAGCTGATCAGGCGCTGGCCCTCGAAGTGCACGCGCATCTCGTCCGGGCTGGGCGTGGTGGCCGGGGCGGCGATGATTTCCAGGTGGTTGCAGCTGATCAACTGCCCCGGCAGTTGCCGTAGCCAGTGTTCCGGCAGCAGGGCCAGGGCGTCCTGGCTAAAGGGCTGGCCTTGCAGCTGCTGGCTGATCAGGGTGTAGGTGGAGAACTCGGTGTGGCGTTCCCAGCGCAGCTCGAAGCCGCCGAAGTCCTGGTAGTAGCAGGACGATTCGGCGGGCGGCGGCAGTACCGCATGGCGCTCGCACAGGCGCAGCAGGTGCTGGTACTCGGCCGTGGGTTGTTGCGCCGTGGGCAGCAACACCAGCTGCACCAGCCGGGTTGGCGTGGGCAGTACCGGGAAGGGCCGGGTATGCAGTTCGTTGAACAGCGCCTCGCGTTCCGGGTGGAAGCGCAGGCCATGCTGGCTGGGGCTGAGTAGGCTGAGTGGGCTGAGTGAAACGGGCGAATTCATGCGCGACTGTCTTGTGCGGCTGACCTGACCGGCCAGTCTAACCAGAGTCGCGCGCGCCTTGCATGTGTCGCATTGCCGCGACCCGGTTGGCTCAGTTCTTCGGCTTGTAGGCGCAATAGCCTGGGCGCGGGCCGATTTTCGGGTGGTTGCGACAGGTGTCCGGACGCTTGTCGTAGATGGTGCACAGACGGGTCTTGCGATCGAGGTAGTAGCAGTCGTTATTGCTCATGCGGGTCAGGGTGAAGATGCCCGACTTCTGATGGAAGCGTTCGACGATGCCGTCTTTTTGCAGGCGTTTGGCGATGTTCTTCAGCGGCTCGCTGCGTTCGAATTCGTCGACCACGCCGATCCGGATCAGGTCGTTCAGACGCGCCTCGACCGGCAGCGTGCAGCAGCTGGACATGCAGCTGTGGCACATATCGGCGGTGTACTTGGCCCAGGTTTCCAGGCGGTCGAGTTCGGCGGCGGCAATCAGGTTGTTTTTCATCGGAGTTAGGGTCTGTTTCCGTTTCGTTCGCGGCCACGCCGGAGCCAGTTTTAGCGCGAGGCAAGGCGCGAGACGCGAAGTTTGGTGTTCCAAATGAGTGTCGAGAAACGCAGCATCGCGCTAAAACTGGCCCGGCCCTTCGGGTTGCGCGCAAAATCTCGCCATGCGGTGTTGGAGGACTTGGCAAGGGAACAACCATTACCTGCGTCCTCCGCCTAGCCTGGCGAGACTTTGCGCAGCAACGTGGTTCGCGACGAAACGGGAACAGACCCTCGCATGCATCAGTTGTGCGGCGCGCGATGATAGCGGCCTTGGGGGATTTGTGGATGACTATCTGCCGGCTGGTCGTATTTCCCCCGATTTACCTGGGGAAAATCTTTATGTGTCTGTGATCGGGGCGGCATTCGTCTACCTGGGTATGCACGGGGCAGGCTCCTATACTGCTGCGCAGTTTGCGCCGGGTGCTGGGCAACAGGATGTTCGGGTTTAGCTGAATAGGAACGCGCTGCATGCAATGGATCTTCATGCTGGTGGGCTTGGTGCTCGGGGCGTTGGCGGATGAGACGCTGACGGCCGCGCTGTTGGGTGCCTTGGTGGGTCTGGGCCTTGGCCAGGCGCTCAAATTGCAGGGGCTGGAGCGCGAGAATGCCGCGCTGACGGCTCAGCTCAAGGCCTTCTCCCAGCGCTTCGAGCAGGGTACGGCGGCGCTGTATGAGCGTTTGCTCACGTTGGAGCAGGGCGCAACGTCCGCCCCCGAGGCACCGTCAATGGCGGATGCGGTCAGCCCGGTCGCCGAGCCGGTGGCTGCGCCAGTCGTCAGTGCCCAGGCGGCCGAACCTGAGCTGGACTGGACCCTGGATTTTGTTCTGCCCGAACCTGCGCCCGCGCCGGTCGCCGCCATGCAGGCCGCGCCGATCACACCGCCGCCCGCTGCGCCGCGCAAGCCTGCCGCCCCGCGCGAACCGACGCTGATCGAGCGCGGCTTCAGTGCCGCGAAAAACTGGCTGCTGGGCGGCAACACGGTGCTGCGTGTCGGCGTGGTGCTGCTGTTCCTCGGCCTGGCGTTCCTTCTGCGCTATGCCACCGAAGGCATGGTGGTGCCGGTTGAGATGCGCTACGCCAGCGTGGCCGCCAGTGCGGTGGCCTTGCTGGGGCTGGGCTGGTGGTTGCGTCTGCGCAACCCGAGCTACGCGCTGATGCTGCAAGGCACCGGGATCGCCGTGCTGTACCTGACGGTGTTCGCCGCCATGCGCCTGCATCCGCTGCTCGACGCCGGCGTGGCGCTGGGCCTGCTGGTGCTGGTCACGCTGTTTTCGGCGATTCTGGCGGTCAAGCAGAATGCCTTGGGCCTGGCTGCCGCCGCGGCCCTGGGCGGTTTTGCCGCGCCGATCCTGACCTCGACTGGTAGCGGCAACCATGTGGCGCTGTTCAGCTACTTCGCCCTGCTCAACGCCGGGATCTTCGCCATTGCCTGGTTCAAGGCCTGGCGCTTGCTCAACCTGATCGGTTTCGTCGGCACCTTCGGCATCGGGTTCGCCTGGGGCATTCGCTCCTACAAGCCGGAGCTGCTGTGGAGCACCGAGCCGTTCCTGATTCTGTTCTTCCTGATGTACGTGGCGATCGGCCTGCTGTTTGCCCGGCGCAAGCTGCGCGAAGCCCTGGATGCGCCCGAGGATCGCGATGCGCTGCTGCTGTGGGCCGCACGCAAGGGCGACTATATCGACGCCACCGTGCTGTTCGGCCCGCCGCTGGTGGGCTTTGGCCTGCAGTTCGCGCTGGTGCAGCACATCGAGTTTGCCGCGGCCTTCAGTGCACTGGCGCTGGGGCTGTTCTATATGGTGCTGGCGCGGCTGCTGGTTAGCCGTACCGGTGATCGTGCCGCGCTGCTGGTGGAAACCTGCCTGGCGCTGGGCGTGGTGTTTGCCAGCCTGGCGATTCCCCTGGGCCTGGATGTGCGCTGGACTTCGGCGGCCTGGGCGGTCGAGGGCGCGGGCATCTACTGGCTCGGCTTGCGTCAGCAGCGCGGACTGGCGCGGGCGTTTGCCTTGTTGCTGCAGTTCGGCGCGGCGCTGGCCTTTGTCAGCGGCTTGCAGGGCGGCTTTCAAACCCTGCTGGACGGTGCGCCGCTGGGCGCGCTGATGCTCGGTGTGGCCTTGCTGTTCAGCTACTGGCAATTGCGCCAGAACATGGCGCTGGCCAGTCGTTGGGAAGTGCGTGGTCTGCCGGTGCTGGCCTGTGGCGGCCTGGCTTTTGTCTATCTGCTTGCACCGCTGCTGTTCGACGCTCAGGGCACGGCGATCAGTTGGGCGCTGGCTGGTTTGCTGACCCTGCTGATGGGCCTGCGTCTGCAATCACGCGCCTTCCTGTTCAGCGCTTTCGCTGTGCAACTGCTCGGTGGCCTGGTGTTTATGGCGCAGATGGCCGGTGATGCGGCGACTGGCGGTGGTGGTTTTTCCGCCGGCTGGCAGGGCTTGCTGACGTCCTCGCTGATCGGTTTCGGCCTGATCGCCGGGATGTTGCTGGCGGCGCGGGATCCACAGGTCAGCGCGGATCGCCGGTTGCTGCGTGGGCTGTCGCTGGTGCTGTTGGTTGGCCTGGTGTTTATCAATCTGGCGGTGCTGTTCGTCTTGCCGTGGGCCACGGCAAGCGCGGTGTGGGGTGGCAGCGGGCTGTTGATCATCTGGCTCAGCCTGCACCTGCAACAACGCGCGAGCTTCGTCTTCGGTTTGCTGCTGCAGGCGCTGGCTGGGTTGGTGTTTCTCAGCGTCAGCCCGTTGCTGTTCGGCCAGCTGGACGCAGAGGGCTTGCGCCCGCTGGCTCATGTCGATTTCTGGACGCCGCTGGTGCTGGGCATTGCCGCACTGGTCGGCGCTTGGCGCTTGCAGCAGTTGGCGCGGCGCGAAGCGCCTGGGGCATTGGGCAATTTCAGCCTGCTCGGCCTGGCGCAGTTGTTGTTGGTGTGGGGCGCGGCCTGGTGGGCGCTGGCGCTGAGCAGCGAAGTGCTGCGTTTCGTCGGCCCCGAGTGGCAGAGCGCGGCCTTGCTCGGCCTGCTCGCACTGAGCGTGGCCGTCGCCAGCTTCCTTGCGCCGCGTGCGCGCTGGCAGGAGCTGGCGCTGTTATGCAGTCTGCTGATCCCGCTGGCGGCTGTGGTGTTGCTGTATGCCTGGCACCTGCACTATCACCCGGCGGCGCAGTTCGGCTGGCTGGCCTGGGCGCTGCTGTTTGCCGTGCACTTCTGGTCGTTGCGCCGCCTGGCCGGGTTGCTGCCCGCCGGTGCCCTGAGCGCCGCGCATGTGCTGGGCTGCTGGTTGCTGCTGGGCGTGCTGGCGCTGGAGCTGCGTTACCTGTTCTTCGCCCTGTCTGAGCATTACAACGCCTGGCGCTGGCTCGGTTGGGCGCTGTTGCCGAGTGCCTACCTGTGGCTACTGTCGTTGCCGCGTAACTGGCCTTGGCCGTTGGCCGCCTATCCCCGCGAATATCGTCTGTTGGCGGCAGCGCCGCTGGCCGTGCTGATGCTCGGCTGGTTCTGGCTGGCCAACGTGATGAGCGCTGGCGACGCCGAACCGCTGGCCTATCTGCCGCTGCTCAATCCACTGGAACTGGGGCTGCTGTTTGCTCTGGGCGCGGCGTATGCCTGGTCGCGCGCGGCCCTGGCCGAGCAGGGCCTGGATGGCCAGCGCAGCCAGTGGCTGACGCACGCGCTGGCCGGTGCCTCGCTGTTTGCCTTGTTGACCGCGATGGTGATGCGCACCGCTCATCATTGGGGCGGCGTGCCGTATCAGCTGGATGCGTTACTCGACTCGATGCTGGTGCAGGCCGGTCTATCGATCGTCTGGACGCTGATTGCCCTGCCGCTGATGGTGCTCGGCAACCGCCGTGGCCGGCGCGAGTTGTGGCTGGTTGGTGCTGCCTTGATCGCCCTGGTGGTGGCCAAGCTGTTCTTTATCGAATTGGGTAATCGCGGTGGCCTGGAGCGTATCGTGTCGTTTATTGGAGTGGGCGTGTTGCTGCTGGTCGTCGGTTATTTCGCCCCACTGCCGCCGCGCAAGGCCGAGGCGGATCAGCCGCAGGAGCAGGTATGAAGATGATCAAATCGCGTTACGCGGCCTGGGGCGTGCTCGCCGGCCTGTTGCTTAGCCCGCTGGTACTGGCGCAAGAACAGCTGGATGACTACGCGCAGCAACTACCTCTGACTCTCTCGGGCGAGGGGCCTTGGTATCGCCTGGACGTGCCCATGGCGCTGCATTTCGCCGCGCGCTATGGCGACTTGCGTGACCTGCGGGTGTTCAATGCCGAGGGTCAGGCGCTGGCCTATGCCCTGGTGGCGGGGCACAGCGAGTCCCGCGATAGTCAGCAGGAACAGGCGGTGAAATGGTTTCCGCTGTATGCCGAAGCGGGCGACAGCGCCGGCACCCCGAGCCTGCGGGTGCAGCGCAGCACTGGCGGTACCCTGATCGAGCTGCTGGATGAGCAGCCGGACGCGGCGCAAAAACCGGCGCAACTGCGTGGCTGGTTGCTCGATGCCAGTGGTATCGACGCCGCCCTGGTGCGTTTGAGCCTGGATTGGACCGGCGGTGAAGAGGGTTTTCAGCGCTTCAGCATCGAGGCCAGTGATGACCTGCAAGACTGGCAGCCCTGGGGCACCGGGCAGTTGGCGCGGTTGTCGTTTGGCGGCGAGCGTATCGATCAGCAGCAGGTCGAGCTGCCGGGGCACAAGGCGCGCTACCTGCGTCTGCTCTGGCTGAGTCCGCAACAGGCCCCGCAACTGAGCAGCGCCACCTTGCGCAGCCAGCGCAGCGACAGTGCGCCTGCGCCGCTGGTGTGGTCGCAGCCGCTGACGGCGGTGCGCAGCCCGGATGGCGAATATCAGTGGCAATTGCCGCTGGCCTTGCCACTGGAGCGGCTCAAGGTCGAGCTCACCCAGGCCAACAGCCTGGCGCCGATTCGCGTCAGCGCTCGCAGCGAAGGCAAGGGCCCCTGGCAGCCGCTGGCGCAGGGCTTGCTCTATCGCCTGCCGGAGAACGGTGTGGAGATTCGCCAGGATGAGCTGCAGCTGCCCGGCTGGCCGGCGCAGCAGCTGCGCTTGCAGGTCGATGAGCGCGGCGGCGGCCTGGGTAGCACGCCGCCGCAGATCCAGGTGGCGGTGCGTGCTAGCCAATTGGTGTTCCTGCAGCGCGGCAATCCACCGTATCGCTTGGCTTTGGGGCGAGCCGGCGCGCAATCGGCAGCCTTGCCCCTGGCGACCTTGATTCCCGGCTACCAGCCTGCGCGCTTATCGCAGCTGGGCCTGGCCGAGGTGCAGTTGCCGACGGAGCAAGCCGCTGCGCAAGCGACACCCGCGACCGCGCGGGGCGACTGGAAGCGCTGGGGATTGTGGGCGGTGTTGCTGCTGGGTGTGGGTTTGCTGGCACTGATGGCGGTCAGCCTGCTGCGTCGGCCGAGCGCTGAGTAAGCGCTATTGGCGGCTGCGCAGCATAAATAAAGCCCAGCTGCCTAACGATTTTTGCGGTATGGTCGGCATCTTGAATTGATCGACGTTTGAGGTCAGGAAGGCCCTTGCGTATCCCTATTTCGACCCGCCAGCAGGCAGTTTCCGCAACTTCGGCATGTTTGGCAGCCCCGTTCTGCCGGCGTATCCAGCCTTTGTCTATTGCAACCCGCTCCCGATGAATATGTGCGGTGATTCCGGCTGGGCGCTGAGTGCGCCGGTGGTGCTGACCGCCACCGTGTGCATCGGTGTGCTGTTGCTGGCGCGCTGGGTCACCCGGCAACGTTACTTCCCTGGGCGCGAGAGCTTTATCGTGTTGCACCTGGCCAGCCTCTGGTGGCTGATCGCCGCCAGCCTGGAAATGTCCGCACAAGGCGCTAACTGCAAGGTGTTTTGGGCGACCATGGCCTGGCCGGGGATTCTCTCGGTGCCGACCTTCTGGGCCGTATTTCTCTGGCAGTACGTCAACAGTGTGCGCCAGCCCTTGCCGTTGAACAGCACCCTGGGCCTGATCGTGGCGCCGGTGCTGATCTGGCTGATGGCCCTGAGCAATCCCTGGCATGGCCTGTTCTATGGCGCAGGTACCGCACCGCTGAGTGATGAGCTGGGGTCGCCCATTCGCTATCAGCATGGCCCGCTGTTCTACGCGGCGGCGGCTTACGTGTATCTGTTTATGACTTTCTGCATGGGTGTGGTGCTGCGCGCGGCGCTGGTCAGCCATGGCGTGCACCGCCGGCACTACCTGGCGTTTGTCTTCGTCACTGCGGTGCCCTGGGTCGCCAATATCAGCTATGTGGTATTCGGCTGGATGCTGTTTGGCTTCGACCCGACCCCTTTCAGCTTTGCCTTCACTCTGCTGGCGTTTGCCTGGCTGATCGTCGGTGTGCGCCTGTTCGACCTGCTACCTGTGGCCCGCCATCTGCTGTTGGACGCGCTGCTCGACCCGGTGCTGGTGGTCGATGCGCAGCTGCGGGTGATCGAGGCCAACCCTGCGGCCTTGAAGCTGGCCAGTTTGCGCAGTGGCTGGCAGGGTCGCCAGTTATCCGACTGGCCGATTCTGGGGGCCGATTTGCAGCAGCTGCTCAGCCGGCAGAGCCAGGATGAGCAGGAACAGCTGCTGACCTTGGCCAACTCGGCGCGCTATTTCGAGGTGCGCATCCGCGCCATCGAGCGTGTGACCCATCGCGGCACCCTGGTGCTCGGGCAGATGCTTTACCTGCGCGATGTCACCCAGCGCCATCTCAGTGAGTTGAAGCTGGCCGAGGCTCTGGCATTGAGCGAGGAGCGTCTACGCACGATTTCCAGCCTGCATGAACAGCTGCAGGAACAGGCGCTGTGCGACCCGTTGACCGGCCTGTACAACCGCCGCTACCTGGATGAGTTCTTCGCTCGCGAGCTGGCTTTGGCGCAGCGCGAGCAGTCGCCGATGTCGCTGGCGCTGATCGATCTGGATCACTTCAAGCTGCTCAATGACGAGCACGGTCACCTCGAAGGTGACGATGTGCTCAAGGGCGTGGCGCAGCACCTGCTGGAAAACCTGCGCAGCTCCGATGCGGTGTTCCGTATCGGCGGCGAGGAGTTCCTGCTGATCCTGCCGCGCGCCGATGCTCACGAGGCACGTCAGCGCCTGGAAACCATCTGCCGGGATTTGGCCGCGCATCCGCTGCCGACCCGTGGCGGTGCGCGCTACGTTACCCTGTCGGCCGGGCTGGCGCTTTGGCCCGAACAGGGGCTGGCGCTGGATGAGTTGTTGCAGGCTGCCGATGCGGCGCTCTACCGGGCCAAGCATGAAGGGCGTAATCGGGTGTGCAGCCTGGCCTGATTGCACTGGCTTTATCCTTCGCGACTCCTTCTATCCAGTGCTGAGGCGCTTTTCCCGCTAAAGGGGTAAACTGCGCGCGATTTTTCTTCCTTCCCGGAGCCATCCATGTCCCGCGTTACCCTCAGCCGCTACCTGATCGAGCAGACCCGCAGCCACAACACCCCGGCCGATCTGCGTTTCCTTATCGAAGTGGTCGCGCGGGCCTGCAAGGAAATCAGCCATCAGGTGTCCAAGGGCGCACTGGGCGGCGTGCTGGGCAGCATGGGCACCGAGAACGTGCAGGGTGAAGTTCAGAAGAAGCTCGACGTGATCTCCAACGAAATCCTGCTGGAGGCCAACGAGTGGGGCGGTCACCTGGCCGGCATGGCGTCGGAAGAAATGGACAACGCCTACCAGATCCCCGGCAAATACCCGAAAGGTGCCTACCTGCTGGTATTCGACCCGCTGGACGGCTCCAGCAACATCGACGTCAACGTCTCGGTCGGCACCATCTTCTCGGTGCTGCGCTGCCCGGATCGCAATGGCGATGAGGGTGACCTTGGCGAGGAGGCCTTCCTTCAGCCGGGCACCGAGCAGGTTGCCGCCGGTTACGCGATCTACGGCCCGCAGACCATGCTGATGCTGACTATGGGCGATGGCGTCAAGGGCTTCACCCTGGACCGCGAACTGGGCAGCTTCGTGCTCACCCACGACAACATCAAGGTGCCGGAAGCGACCAAAGAATTCGCTATCAATATGTCCAACCAGCGCCACTGGGAAGCACCGGTGCAGCGTTACGTCAGCGAGCTGCTGGCGGGCGAGACCGGGCCGCTGGGCAAGAACTACAACATGCGTTGGGTCGCCGCGATGGTCGCCGACGTACACCGCATCCTCACCCGCGGTGGTGTATTCATGTACCCGCGCGACAGCCGCGAGCCGGAGAAGCCGGGCAAGCTGCGCCTGATGTACGAAGCCAACCCGATGTCGATGATCATCGAGCAGGCCGGCGGCGTGGCCACCGACGGCACCCAGCGCATCCTCGATATCCAGCCGACCTCGCTGCACCAGCGCGTTGCGGTCTTCCTCGGTTCCAAGGAAGAAGTGCTGCGCATCAGCGCCTATCACCGCGAGTAAGCAATGAGCGCGCCCTGGCAGCCGTTGCTCGACTGGTGGTTTGGTCGCGGCGCAACGGCTGCTGAGGTGGCCGCCGCGCGCGGCAAACTGTGGTTCGGCAAGCAGGACAGTCAGGATAGCGAGGCCCGCGAGCGCTTCGCCGAACAGGTCGAGCAGGCTCTGGCCGGCGGCTTGCCGGCGTGGCAGGTCACTCCGCAGGGTTGGCTGGCAAACATTCTGCTGCTCGACCAGCTGCCCCGCATGCTGTTTCGCGATAGCCCGCAGGCCTTCTCAGGCGACGCGCTGGCCCGGAAGCTGGCCCAGCACGGCTTGGCGCAGGGCTGGGACCTTCAGCTGGCACCGATCCAGCGGGTGTTTATCTACCTGGTGCTTGAGCACGCAGAAGAGCTGGCGCTGCAAGACCAGGCCATCAGGCATTTCACTGCATTACTCGGCAGCGCTGAACCTGGCGAGCAGGCGTTATTTGCCGGTTACCTCGACTATGCCGAGCGCCATCAACGGGTAATTGCACGATTTGCCCGCTTTCCCCATCGCAACGCGATACTCGGACGCACCTCCAGCGTCGAGGAATCTGCCTTTCTGCTGGAACCTGGCTCGCGCTTCTAGCGTCCAAGCAGGCACGCTCGGTATTGCTATGCCAAGCTGGTCTTGGTTATTTCCTCAGGAGTTTCCCCATGTCTCTGCGTGTCGTCGCACTACTCGCCGGTTGCCTGCTGCTGGCTGCCTGCAACAAGGTCAGCCAGGATAATTACAGCCAGCTCAAGCCGGGTATGAGCAAGGCTGAGGTCGAGAGCCTGCTGGGCAACCCGACCGAATGCGCTGGCGCGCTGGGCATGTCCAGTTGCACCTGGGGTGATGAGCAGCGCTTTATCAGCGTTCAGTACGCCGGCGACAAGGTCATGATGTTCTCCGGCAAGGGCTTGAAGTGATGCGCCTGCTGGCGGTATTGGCCGCAGCGGCTGTGCTGGCCGGTTGCGCCAACTCCGGCACCGGTGTGGTGCCGCCGGCCACGGTCGACAAGGTGGACCTCCAGCGCTACCAGGGCACCTGGTACGAGCAGGCGCGCTTGCCGATGTTCTTCCAGCGCAACTGCGCGCAATCCGAGGCGCTCTACGAACTGCAGGACGGCGGCACGCTTGGCGTGACCAACCGCTGCCGTACCTTCGCGGGTGATATGCAGCAGGTGCAGGGCCAGGCCGTTCCGCAGGTGGCGGGCGAGACCAATAAGCTCTGGGTGCGCTTCGACAGCTGGGCCAGCGATCTGCTGCCCGGTGCAAGCAAGGGTGAGTACTGGGTGCTCTACCTGGATGAGGATTACCAGCATGCGCTGGTCGGCCACCCGAATCGCGATTACCTGTGGCTGTTGTCACGCAATCCGCAGCTCAGCGCGGCCAATCGCGACCTGTTGCTGGAGCAGGCACGCAAGCGCGGCTATGACACCGGAGAGCTGATCTGGCGGCGCACCGATGCGGAGCTCAAGTTGCTCAACTAGCGGCTAGCGTTTGGCTTTTGGGCTCTGCAGGCGGATGCGCAGCTGGGTGTCCGCCGTGCCATGCTCGAACAGGCAGTCGCGGGGCTCAGGCTTACCGTTGAGCAACGATGGATTGGCGGAAAACCCCACGGGCTCCAGCGGAATACCACGGCGACCGTGATCGAGCCGGCCATTGCCATTGCTGTCCTGAAACAGCTGGATGGCATAGCGGCCGGGTGGCAGCGCGCTCAGGCGCAGCAGGTTGCCTTCGCCCTGCAACAGGCGCAGGGGTGGCTCGGGCCAGGTGCTCCCTGCGGCCGCGACCAGCGCCAGGTGCAAGGTGCCGCTGGCCTGTATGCCTTCGACCTTGACCAGGACATCACCCGCCTGCGCCCACGAACTGACCAGTAACAGCAAAAGGCCAGTGGCGGAGCCGGCCTTCTTTACGGTTTGAATAGGTCTCTGTGGCATAATCCGGGCATTTCGCAGGAAGTGGCTGGCGATGCGTCAGGTATTGATCGTTCATTTTTCGCAAACCGGCCAGCTAGACAGGTTGGCGCAATCGGTATGCGCGCCGTTGCAGGCGCAGACTGGCGTGCAGCTGGACTTTTTGCCGCTGCAACCCGCGCAACCTTACCCCTTTCCCTGGCCGTTTCTCGACTTCTTTCGGATCTTTCCGGAAACCGTATTGATGCGCCCGCAGCCGTTGCTACCGTTGGCGGTGGATGCGAGCAAACGCTATGACCTGGTGATCCTGGCCTATCAGGTGTGGTTCCTTTCACCGTCGCAGCCGATGACCGCCTTTCTCGCCTCCCCAGAAGCGGCGCAGTTGCTCAAGGGCACCCCGGTGGTGACCCTGATCGGCTGCCGCAATATGTGGTTGATGGCTCAGGAGAAGGTTAAGAACCGGCTCACTGAACTGGGCGCGCACCTGCTGGACAATATCGCCCTGACCGACGCCTGTGGCACCGCCGCGAGCTTCCTGGCGACGCCGCTGTGGCTGTTTACCGGCCGGCAGAAGCCTTACAGCTGGGTGCCGCGCGCCGGTATTGATGAGGCGGAAATTGTCGCCGCCAGCCGTTTCGGCACAGCCATTGCGCAGCGGCTGACGGCCGATGCGCTGCCGCTCGAACATCCGATGCTGCAAGGCCTGGGCGCGGTGCGTATTGATGAAAAGCTGATCGCCAGCGAGAAGGTCGGCAATCGCAGTTTCCAGTTGTGGAGCCGTTTGCTCGCCGCGCTTGGCCCGCAGCAGAGCCGCCGCCGTGCTGCCGGGTTGGTGGTGTATATCGTCTTTCTGTTGTGCCTGATCGTCACCGTGGTGCCGCTCAGTGCCTTGCTTAAAAAATTGCTGGCACCTCTGTTCAAGGAGCGAACGCAGCGTGAGAAGGCTTACTTCGCCGGCCCGTCCGGCGAGTAACGGGAGTCTCTAAAAACTAGCTGCGTTGCCATCGCGGCGTTAAAAGCAGGCTCAAAATGCTCATTTACCGCACGTAAACTGCGCTTTTTCGCCTGCTTTCGCCTTGCGCTGACTGCCTCGCTTACGTTTTTAGAGGTGCCCTGAAGTGACCCGAGGATACCCCGTGGTACAACCTGTATTTATCAATCGCATCAGCGCTTTTCTGCCCCATGAGCCCGTCGATAACGAGCAGATGGAGGTGCGTCTGGGCCTGGTCGGCGGCAAGCCGTCGCGGGCGCGGCGGCTGGTTCTGCGCAGCAATGGCATTGTCCAGCGTCACTATGCGATCGACCCGCAGACCGGCGAGCCGAGCATGAACAATGCCCAGCTCAGCGCCGCGGCGATTCGCGGTCTGCTCAGCGCCGAGCTGCCGTTGCAGGCCATCGATTGCCTGGTGGCCAGCAGCTCCTCGCCGGATCAGGTGATGCCGGGCCATGCCGTGATGGTCCAGGGTGAGCTGGGTAATCCTCCGTGCGAGGTGGTGTCCACCGCCGGTATCTGCCTGTGCGGCATGACCGCGCTGAAATACGCCTGGATGAGCGTGGCCAGTGGTGAGAGCCACAATGCTGTGGCCTGCGGTTCAGAAGTCGCCTCCAGCCTGATGCACGCGCGCAATTTCAATGGTGAATACGAAAGCCGTGTCGAAGAGCTGGAAAGCCAGCCGGAAATTGCCTTCGAGAAAGACTTTCTGCGCTGGATGCTCTCCGACGGTGCCGGCGCGGTGCTGCTGCAGGGCCAACCCAATAGCAGTGGCCTGAGCTTGCGCATCGACTGGATCGACATCTTCTCCTTTGCCGATCAGATGCCGGCCTGCATGTACGCTGGGGCCGAGATGGAGGATGGCCAGCTGCAGGGTTGGAGCCGCTTCGACGGCGAGGAACGCAACCGTCGCTCGCTGATGGCGATCAAGCAGGACGTCAAACTGCTTAATGACAACATCGTCAAATACACCGTAGAAGAAACCCTCAAACGCATCATGGCGCGCCGCGAGCTGCATGCGGCGGACATCGACTACTTCCTGCCGCATTACTCCTCGGAGTTCTTCCGTGAGCGCCTGGCCGTGGGCCTGGCCAATGCCGATTTGCCGATCCCGCAGGAGCGCTGGTTCACCAACCTGACCAGCAAGGGCAATACCGGCGCGGCTTCGATCTTTATCATGCTGGAAGAGTTGTTCAATGGCGGCCAGCTGCGCAGCGGCCAGCGCCTGCTCTGCTACGTTCCGGAAAGCGGGCGTTTCTCCAGTGCCTTTATGCACCTGACAGTGGTCGGCCAGGACGGTAAGCAATCATGAAGCTTGATGACGTACCTCAGGACCACAGCTCCACGTACGGCGGCCATTGCAAGCTGGTCTACGCGGTGGACGCCAGCGGCCATTACCAGGGCGCGCAGAGCGACGGTTGGGAGCCGGAGGCTTTTGCCACCCAGTTGGCGGTGGCCGAGTTGCAAGAGCAGGAAGCCGAGGCCGCAGCCGCCTGGCAGCGTGGCGAGCTGTCGCCACTGAAGTGTCTGATGTATCGCTACCGCCTGGATGAACCGGCGCTCGCGCAGATCACCGGACTGTGGCAGTGGCGCATTCGCCGGCACTTTCTCCCGGCCATTTATCCGCGCTTGTCGGTCGCCATTCTGGTGCGTTACGCGGAGGCTTTCGGCCTGCCCGTCGAGCAATTGATCGCTTACCAGAAGGACCCGGTATGAGCCGTTTGCAGCAGCCTTTCCAACACCGCCAGAGCGCCCACTGCGAGAGCGGGGTGATGGCCAGCTTGCTGAGCCATGCCGGTTTGCCGATGAGCGAGCCGATGGCGTTTGGTTTGGCCTCCGGCCTGGCATTTGCCTACCTGCCGATCGTCAAACTCAGCGGTATGCCGCTGATTGCCTACCGCATGCCGCCCAAACACCTGATCAAGACCCTGAGCAAGCGCCTTGGTGCGCGCCTGCACACGCGCACCTTCGGCGATCCCGAGCAGGGCCGTCGTGAGCTGGATGCGGCGTTGGACAGTGGGCGCTTGGCCGGGCTGCAGAGCTCGGTGTTCTGGCTGCCGTACTTTCCGCCAGAGATGCGCTTTCACTTCAACGCGCACAACCTGCTGGCCTACGGCCGTGACGGCAATGACTACCTGATCAGCGACCCGGTGTTCGAAGAACCGGTGCGCTGCGCCGCCGAAGACTTGCAAAAAGCCCGTTTCGCCAAGGGCGCATTGGCGGCCAAGGGCCTGATGTACTGGCTCGATGATGTGCCGCTGGAGCAGGACTGGAACACGCTGATCCGCCAGAGCGTGCTGTCAACCACACGGATTCTCGACGGCATGCCGCTACCCTGGATCGGTATTCGCGGCATCCAGCACCTGGCCAAACAGATCGACCAGCTCGACCCGGCGCAGAGCAAATACAACCGTCTGTACCTGACCCATATCGTGCGCATGCAGGAAGAGATCGGCACCGGCGGCGCGGGTTTCCGCTTTATGTATGCGAGCTTTCTGCAGGAGGCGGGCGAGCTGATCGGCGACGCCAGCTTGCAGGAGGCATCGACTCAGCTGACGGCGATTGGTGATGACTGGCGGCAGTTCGCTTCGGCCTGTGTGCGTGCCAGCCGCAACAAGGGCGAGACGCCGAACTTCGCCCCCATCGCCGAGAACCTGCGGGCTATCGCCTTGCAGGAGCGTGGGCTGATGAAAGAGCTGGCGGCCTGGAGCAAGCGCTAAGACGCGCGTCTAGGGTGTTCGGCTCCAAACCGATCAAGCTGGGCTTGTGTGCTGCTCGTCAGTGGGGTGAAGGTTTACAGGCGACTGCTGCCGCGTGGACCGGTCAGGGCCCAGATGATTAGACCGAGCACCGGGAGGAACGAAATCAGTGCGACCCAGAGAACCTTCTTCAGGGTTTCTGCATTGCTTCTCACTACATGGATGATCGCCCAGATATCCAGGACAAAAATGGCGAAGGCGATAAGGTTGTACAAGATAGAACCCATGAAAAAACTCCGGCGTAATGGTGGGCGCTCAGGATAAGCACAATGCTGCGCTGATCCAAGAATCACCTGTTTAAGGTTGCCTTACAGCTTGATCCGCTCTACCTCGGTATCTGCCGTCAACTTGGCAAAGTTATTGGCATGTATGCCGGTCGTTGCACCGTCCAGCAACACCGCCTGCACGCAGAAATCCCCGCACTCATCGCAGACCAGCAACAGCGCCTGCTCAATCAAACCATCCTGCAAATCCAGATTGGCCAGGGCCTGCAACTGTGCCCAGACCTGTTCCCCTGCACCGATAAACAGGTTTGGCCCGTCGATACCCAGCTGCTGGGCGATGTGGAAACCGGCGGCATTGCTCACGCTATTCACAAACTCGAAAGGCTTGGGCTGTTTGTGCTGCACGCACACCGCCTCCAGCAGCGCGCCAATGGTGGCCCGCGCCGGGTGAGCGGAGGCCAGGTACAGACCGCAGTTGTTGCGTACCCGCGCTTTCAAGGGCGCGGCGGCCAGCAGGCATTGCAGGATCAAGCGGTCGATGCGCCGTGGCGGGCTGTCCAGCCATTGGCCGAGGGCTGCCTTCAACTCTTTATCACTGGTGGCGGCCAGGCCGTGGATCTCGCTGGCGGCTATGACCGTCATGCCCTTTCTCCCTGTGCGCAGCCTTGCAGAACCAGGCTGGCGTTATTGCCGCCAAAGCCGAAGAAGTTGGCCAGCAGCAGGCTGTCTGCCGCCAGGGTCTGCGGTTCTGCGCTCAGCGGCAGCATGGCCTGGCTGGCGTAGCTCACGCCGGGCAGCGGGCCGTTGTGCAGGGCCTTGAGCAGCAGCAGACTTTCACTTAGCCCACAGGCCCCCAAGGTATGCCCGAGCCAGGGTTTAAGCAGGCTCAAGGCCGGCATCTGTTCGCCATACAGCAGGCGCATGCCGTTGCTTTCGGCTTCATCGTTGGCGCTGGTGGCGGTGCCGTGCAGTTTCACCAGGTCGATCTGCGCAGACGCGCAGCCGGCGCTGTTCAGCGCCTGTTGCATCACCCCGTGGATATGGCTGCCATCTTCGCGGGTGGTGGTCAGGCTGCTGGTGTCGCAGGCGCTAAAGCCGCCGAGCAGACGCGCCAGTGGGGCGTCACCCGTCTCGCGGCTGAGCAGCACCGCGGCATAAGCTTCGCCCAGCAACAGGCCGTCACGCTCGGGGTGAAAGGGCCGATACTGGCCGCTGGGGCTGGTCAGCATCAGCGCGCCGAAACCCTGCATGGCGATGGCGCTGGGTGTCTCGAAACTCAGCACCAGGGCGCGCGCATACTGGCCGGCGTTGATCAGCCTGGCACCGTACAGCAGGCCGTTGGCGGCGCTGGTGCAGGCGGTGTTCAGGGTAAAAGCGGCGGCAAAACCCCAGCGCTGGCGCAGCTGGCTGGCGAGCAGATCCAGCGGCGTGGAATCTTCCGGGCGAAAGCCCTGCTGCTGGCGGGTCAGGGCTTCCAGCTCGCTGATATCCAGGCTGGTGCTGGCGATGATCAGCAGGCAATCGTCGAGGGCCTGGGCATCTGCGCCGAGGGTTTCGCTTAGCAGGCGATCCAGACGCTCGCTCAGGCTTTCGCCGGTTTTAGCGGCGAACAGATAAGTGCGCGGTTCATGCACTTCATGTAGCAGGAAAGTTTCACCCTGTGGCTGCTGGCCTGCCTGCAAGGCCTGGGCGGCGCTGTGCAGGTCATCGCCTAGGGCGCAATGTAGGGCGGCGCGTTGCAGGTAGATCGGGGTCACTGCTGCTGCCTGATATAGGCGGCAATGCTGGCGATTGTGCCGAGGATACGCCGTCCGTCCTTGGCACCCTCGATGCGCACGCCGTAGTGCTGTTGCAGCGCCAGGGAGACTTGCAGGGCATCCAGGCTGTCCATGGCGATACGGCTTTTCGCGCCGAACAGCGGTTCGTCATCGCTGATGCTCTGCCAGTCGATATCGTCTTCCTTGTCGCACTCGCGGATCAGCAGTTGTTTGAGTTGTTGTTCTAGTAGTGAGTGGTCCATTGCGTGCGCTGTACTCGTCGGGTGAACAGAAGCAGCCCAGCCATGCCGCACAGCGCTGCAAACAGCAGCAGGCGCGCGCAGTAGGGGGCGATGTCGGCCAGTGAGCCGTGGCCCACCAGCAGGGTGAGAAAGGCGTCCAGCGCCCAGCTCATCGGGGAAATTTCCGCCAGTTGGGCCATGGCCGCCGGCATGACGCTTTTCGGCACCATGATTCCGCCAATCGCGGCGAGGAGGATATTGATGCCGCCGCCGAGCAGCAGCGCCTGTTCGCTGCTGCGCGCCAATGCGGCGAGCAACAGGCCCAGGCTGCAGGTGGCCAGGGCGATGCTGATGGCCAGCAGCGGATAGGCCACGGCGCTGCCGGGCAGGCTTAGTGCCGGCAAGCCGAGCAGCGGCAGGCCGTAGACGCCGATGCCCAGTAGCAACACAAATTGCAGCAGGTTGATCGCCAGGTACGGCAGCAGCTTGCTCAGCACCAGGGTGCCGAGGTTTAGCCCCAGGCAGCGCAGGCGCAGCAGGGTGCCGCTCTGCTGCTCGCGCTGAAAACCGCCGGCCATCGGTAGGACCACGAAGAACATGCCGAAGATCAGCCAGGCCGGCACGCTCAGCTGGGTGGCATTGGCGCGACCGCTAAGGTCGCCGCTGGCCAGTTGTTCCTGCTCGTCGATCCGGCTCTGGGTGCGCTGCTGCACCAGTTGCAGGCGCTCGGCGCGGCTTAGTTCGGCATCCACCACGCCGCTGTCTTCCAAATAGGCCAGCAGTCGGGTTTGCGCCAGGGCGATGCTCACCGCGCTGTGCAGGCGCTGGCGCGAGAGTTTATCGAACTGCGCCGGAAAGCTCAGGCTAGGGCCCTGGTGCGGGCTTTCCAGCAATTTGTCGGAGAAGTCTGCGGGCAGGCGCACACGTGCCAGATGTTCGTCGCTGTTTGTGAGCAGCGTGCTGTCCGCCAGTTGCGCCTGCAGGGCTTCGCGGAAGAACTGGCTGGCGTCGTCGTGCGGCGCTTCGATAATCAGGCGCAGCGCCGGTGGTTTGTCCTGCATATAGCTGGACATGGCCCCGGCCATCAGCAGCAGAAACAGCGTCGGCATAATAAACAGCACGGCCAGCGCATGGGGGTCGCGCAGCAGTAACAGCACTTCCTTGCGTGCGAGCGCCCAGAGCCTCATAGCCGGCCTCTGTTAAGGCGCAGGTAGAGCTGCTCGAGCGAAGGGCGGCCGAAGCGCAGCAGATTGGGCAGGCCATCCTGGGCGGCGACAAATTCGGTGATCGCCAGCAGTTGCTGGCCATTCAGGGCGGCGATTCGCAGGCCCTTGGGCAGGGCTTCGGCCGTCAGCTGCAGGCGCGCGAGCAGTTCGCTCAGGCCTGCGGGCGCGGCGTCCGGCCATTCCAACAGCAGGCCGTGGTCGTCGCCGAGCAGCTGGCGGGTGTCCAGGTCCAGGCGCACCTGGCCTTCATGCAGCAGCAGAATGCGCTGCGCCACCCGCTCGACTTCTTCCAGGTAATGGCTGGTGTAGATCACCGCCTTGCCGTCGGCAGTCAGTTGCTCGACGGCGGCCAGCAAGTGCTGGCGACTACTGGCATCCACGCCCACGGTGGCTTCATCGAATAGATAGAGATCGGCCGGTTGCAGCAGGCCGATGGCGAAGTTCAGTCGGCGTTGTTCGCCGCCGGAGAGTTGTTCGCTGCGCCGCGTCAGTTTGTCTTCCAGGGCGCAGATATCGATGCATTGCTGCAGACGCTGACGGCGTTCGGCGCCGCGCAGGCGATACAGGTCGGCAAACAGTTCGAGGTTCTCGCCCACGTTGAGCCCGGCATAGAAAGCCAGCTGCTGCGGCACCAGGCCAAGGCTGGGCTTGCCGCTCCAGCGCAGCTCGCCCTGCTGCAGCGCCAACACGCCGCTAAGTAAGGAGAGCAGGGTGGTCTTGCCGGCACCGTTGCTGCCGAGCAGCCCCAGGCATTCACCGGCCTGCAGCTGCAGGTCGATACCCTGCAGCGCCGCGCGGCTGGTGCCTGGGTAGCTGTGGACGACATTGCGCAGCTCAAGCATGGATCAACACCAGCAGCAGTTTGCCGTCGAGAAGTAGGCGCTGGTCGCTGTGGATACTGAAGGCATACAGCGCGCCGGCGGGGCTCAGTGCCTCTTGGTTGGCGCTGACCTGCAACGCACCGCTGCGCTGCACCGGCTCGTGGTGCAGCTGCAGCTGCGAGAGCTTGCCGACCAGGGCCATTTCAATGGCATTGCGGTCGCCGTATAAGGCACCATGCGCGGCGCACAGCTGGGCCGCCGCCTCGAACAGCAGGCAGGGCGAGGCCTCGGGACCAAATGCATCGAGATAGCACCAGGCGCTTAGGCCTTGGATGCTCAGGCTGTCATGCGCCAACAGACCGTCGAGCCAGAGGGACGGGCCTTGATGGGGCAGCAGGCTGTGCAGTTGGGTGCGATCCATTGCGGGCGGCCGAGACGAAGAGGTCGGCAGTGTAACAGAGGGGCTACAACGCACGCAGCGCTTGGCTTTGACGGACTATCGGACGGAGTTGGAGAGGGCTTTATGGCGTGGTTGCAGGGGTTGGCTTTTGTGCTGGGGACGCTGCTGTTGCTGGCGTTGTCCTGGCGTTCGTTGCGCCGTCCGCAGTCCCATGGCTTCTATCGCTTCTTCGCCTGGGAGGCGATTCTGGCTTTGCTGGTGCTTAACGGACCGGTCTGGTTTGTCGACCGTTTTGCTCTGCACCAGCGCCTGTCCTGGCTGCTGCTGTTCGCGTCCTTGCTGCTGCTGTTTGCCGGCCTTTATCAGCTACGGCGCATGGGTCGTCCGGATGGGAAGCGCACGGACGCCGAGCTGTTCGCCTTCGAGCGCACCTCGCAGTTGGTGACCAGCGGCATCTTCCGCTTGATCCGCCACCCGCTGTACGCCTCGCTGCTGTTGCTGGCCTGGGGTGTGGCCTGCAAACAGCCGAATAGTCTGAGCTGGATATTGGCGCTGCTGGCCAGCCTGGCGCTGTGGTTGACCGCCAAGCGCGACGAGGCCGAATGCCTGGTGCAGTTCGGCGAGGCGTATCGCGTCTATATGCAGCGCAGCAAGATGTTTATCCCCTGGTTGTTCTAATCCGTAGCTCAACCGTTATTCCCAGCTCAGCCGCGCCAGCTTCCACTCATCGCCTTCCAGCCACCATTCCATCCTCACGCTGTAGTGGCGCGCGCTGTCGGGGATCAGGCCCTCGGCGCCGGCCAGGGCGACTTGGGCCTCGGTGTGGCCTTTTTCGCGGTAGGTCGGGTCGATCTGGCTGCTCTTGCTCAGGGCCAGCACCTTGATGTTCTTGTGGCGCATAAACAGCAACAGCATGGTGCGCTGCGCCCACTCGCGGTCGAACTGCTGCTGAGCGGAGAACTGCGGGTGTAGCTGGTCGAGTACCGCGCTGTTCTGCTTCGCCTCGAGGTTGTCCTGCAGTTGCTGCACGGCGGCTTCCAGCGCCGCCTGCGGGTCATCCTGGCCGCCGCAGCCGGCGAGCAGTGCGCAAAGCATTACAAAAGATAAGGCAAATAATCGGCTTGGCATGCTCGCTCCTGTCTCATGGTCCTGTTTCATGGTTATGATGCCCGGCAGAGTGTAGGCCGCTAGCGACACGTGTCAGGCCGCCAACGCTACGCATCTATTCAGGAGCATGCCATGCAGACCTTGTATCCGGAGATTAAACCCTACGCCCGTCATGAGCTGGCGGTGCAGTCGCCGCATGTGCTGTATGTCGACGAGAGTGGTTCGCCGGATGGTCTGCCCGTGGTGTTTATCCATGGTGGCCCGGGTGCCGGTTGCGACGCCGCCAGCCGGCGCTATTTCGACCCTAACCTGTACCGCATCGTTACCTTCGATCAGCGTGGCTGTGGCCGTTCCACCCCGCACGCCAGCCTGGAAAACAACACCACCCAGGCCCTGATCGCCGACATGGAGCTTATCCGCGAGCACCTCGGCATCGACAAATGGGTGCTGTTCGGTGGCTCCTGGGGTTCGACCCTGGCGCTGGCTTACGCTCAGGCCCATCCGCAGCGCGTGCATGGGTTGATTCTGCGCGGCATCTTCCTCTGCCGCCCGCAGGAGTTTCAGTGGTTCTATCAGGAAGGGGCCAGTCGGTTGTTCCCCGATTACTGGGAAGACTACCTCGCGCCAATTCCAGCGGACGAACGCGGCGACCTGATGCAGGCGTTCTACAAGCGCCTGACCGGGCCCGACCAGATTGCCCAGATGCATGCGGCCAAGGCTTGGTCGACCTGGGAAGGGCGCACCGCCACCCTGCGCCCCAACCCGCAGGTGGTCGACCGTTTCAGCGAGGCGCACCGGGCGCTGTCGATCGCCCGCATCGAATGCCATTACTTCGTCAACAACGCCTTCCTTGAGCCCGATCAGCTGCTGCGCGATGTGCCGAAGATCGCCCATCTACCCGGGGTGATCGTGCATGGTCGCTACGACGTGATCTGTCCGTTGGACAACGCCTGGGCGCTGCACCAGGCCTGGCCCAACAGTGAGCTGCAGATCATCCGCGACGCCGGCCATTCGGCGGCCGAGACCGGGATCACCGATGCCCTGGTGCGAGCGGCCGATGAACTGGCGCGACGCCTGCTCAACCTGGCACCGGACGAAGCATGAAGGCACTGATTCAGCGCGTTCGTGGTGCACGGGTGGAGGTGGCGGGTGAGGTGGTTGGCGCGATTGATCAGGGCCTGCTGGCGCTGGTCGGCGTCGAGCCGCAGGACACTCCTGCCAGCGTCGCAAAAATCCTGCACAAGCTGCTCAATTACCGCGTATTCAGCGATGCCGCCGGCAAGATGAACCTGTCGCTTAGCGACGTCGGCGGCGGCTTGCTGCTGGTGTCGCAATTCACTCTGGCCGCCGATACCAAGGGCGGCCTGCGTCCAAGTTTCTCCAGCGCTGCGCCGCCGGCTCTGGGGGCTGAACTGTTCGAATTGCTGGTCGAGCAGGCTCGGGCCAAGCACCCACAGGTCGCCACCGGGGAGTTCGGTGCCGATATGCAGGTGCATCTGGTTAATGACGGGCCGGTGACCTTTCTGCTGGAAAGCTAGCGCGCCAGGGCTTCGGCAACGAAGTCCAATCGATCCTGACCGAAGTGCATCTCGCTGCCGACGAAGAAGGTTGGTGCGCCAAATACCCCGCGCTTGACCGCTTCCTCGGTGTTGGCCTTGAGCCGCTCCTTGACCGCCTCATCGCTGACCAGGCGCTCGAACTCGACCGGGTCGAAGCCGGCGGCGCTCAGTACTTCGGCAACCACTTCGGGCTTGCCGAGGTTCTTCTGCTGCACCCATAGCGCTTCGAAGATGGTCTGCACATAGAGCGTGAAACGATCGTTGTCGAGATAACCGGCCGCGCCGCGCATCAGCGTCAGGGTGTTGATCGGGAAGTTCGGATTGAAGTTCATCGGCGCGCCATAACGGCGGGCAAAGCGTGCCAGATCCTTGAGCATCCAGGCACCCTTGCTCGGGATCATGACCGGTGACTGGTTGCCGGTGGCCTTGAATACGCCACCGAGCAGCATCGGCCGCCAGACGATCTGCGCCCCGGCCGCGCTGGCAATGCGCGGTAACTGGGTCCAGGCCAGGTAGCTGGCCGGGCTGCCGAAATCGAAAAAGAACTCTAGGGTTTTGCTCATTGCATGCTCCTCAAGGAGGTCTTGTTATTGGCTGGGCGTGCTGTTTAAAACGTTTCGCTCCAGGGGCGCAGATCCAGCTCATGCACCCAGCAATCGCGGGGTTGGCAATGGATCTGCCAGTAGGTGTCGGCAATGTGTTCAGGGTTGAGGATGCCGTCCTGATCCTTGAGCTGGTACAGCTGGGGGAAGGTGTCGCGGATAAACGCGGTGTCGATGGCTCCGTCGATAATCGGGTGGGCGACATGCAGGCCCTTGGGGCCGAGTTCGCGGGCCATGCTCTGGGCAAGCGCGCGCAGGGCGAACTTGGCACTGGCAAAGGCGGAAAAATTCGCCCGGCCACGCAACGAGGCGGTGGCCCCGGTAAAGATGATGGTGCCCTGAGCGCGCGGCAGCATGACCTTGGCCGCCTCACGGCCAGTGAGGAAACCAGCCAGTGCGGCCATTTCCCAGACCTTGCGGTAGACCCGTTCGGTGGTCTCGGTGATGGAGAACTGCACGTTCGCGCCGATGTTGAAGATCACCGCATGCAGCGGGCCGACCTCGCGCTCGATGGTGCTGAACAGCTCGACTACCTGTTCCTCGACCCGCGCGTCACAGCCAAAGGCGCGCGCGCTGCCGCCTGCGGCTTCGATCTCGCTGACCAGTTGCGTCAGCTTGTCGGCATTACGCCGTGCCACGCAGGCCACATAGCCCTCGCGGGCGAAACGTTTGGCGATGGCACCGCCGGTGGCGTCACCGGCACCCACCACCAGGATTGCTTTGCGTTCGGTCATTGCAGTTCTCCGTCAGTTCTATTTTGGAACCTGGCCTGATAGTCGGTTCCATTTTGGAACCTGTCAAGCTATGGTGAGCCATCGCGACATGGAGACTGCACAATGCGCTGGGAAGAACTCGAGCAACAACCCTGCTCTTTAGCCCGCACGTTATCGGTGGTGGGTGACCGCTGGACGCTGCTGGTGCTGCGGGAAAGCTTCCTCGGCATCCGCCGTTTCGACGAGTTTGAGAAACGCCTGGGCATTACCCGCCACGTGCTGGCCGATCGCCTGAAAAAGCTGGTGGAGACTGGGGTGCTGGAGAAAGTGGCCTACCAGCAGCGCCCGCTGCGCGAGGAGTATCGGCTGACCGCCAAGGGCCGCGATCTCTACCCGGCCATCATGGCGCTGGTGAATTGGGGTGACCGCCATATGAGCGGTGCCGAGGGCGCGCCGATCGAGCATATCCACCGCAGCTGCGGTCAGCGCATGCACGGCGTGCTGGTGTGTTCCGATTGTGGTGAGCCGTTGGCCCCGGGCGATGTGCTGCTGCGCGAAGCGCCAGCGCTCAAGGGCCAGCTATTGCCGGCGCATTGGCATGCCAGGCAAGCACAGGCTTAGAACAAGCGAGCAAGCAGCGCGGTGACCGCGGTTTCCACCCGCAGAATGCGCTCGCCGAGCTGCACCGGTTGCAGGCCGGCTTCCTGCAGTTTTTCCACTTCGTAGGGGATCCAGCCGCCTTCCGGGCCAATGGCCAGGGTCACCGGCTGTTCGACCGCGCGCGGGCAGGCGGGATATGCGCCGGGGTGGCCAATCAGGCCGAGGCTGCCGGCGGCCAGTTGTGGCAACTGGTCTTCGACGAAGGGCTTGAAGCGTTTCTCGATGATGATTTCCGGCAGCACGGTGTCGCGCGCTTGCTCCAGGCCGAGAATCAGCTGTTCGCGGATCGCCGCCGGCTCGAGGAAGGGGGTTTGCCAGAAGCTTTTTTCCACCCGGTAGCTGTTCAGCAGGATCAGCCTGGGCACGCCCATGGCGCTGACAGTCTGTAGCACGCGACGGAGCATCTTCGGTCGTGGCAGGGCCAGCAGCAGGGTCAGTGGCAGTTTGGCCGGTGGCGGCTGATCGAGTTGGATCGACAGTTCGGCCTGGTCGGCCTCCAGGCGCAGCAATTGGCCGCTGCCCATTCGGCCATTCAGGCGACCGACCCGCAGGCTGTCGCCGGCCTCGGCGCGGTGCACTTCATGCAGGTGCTTTAGGCGACGGCCACTGAGCAGCACGCGGTCATCGGCAATAAAGTCGCCGTCTTCCAGCAGCAGCAGGTTCACGGCAGTGGGGCTGGCGGCTGGTCTTTGGCTTCTGCTGCGGTTTCGTCCGGCTCATGCTCGTCGTGTCGCTTGATCATGCTGCCGCACAGCAGGCCGGCCTCGAACAGCAGCCACATGGGCACGGCCAGCAGGGTCTGCGAGAAGATGTCCGGCGGTGTCAGCACCATGCCGACCACGAAGCAGCCGACGATCACATGCGGCCGGCTCTTGCGCAGGGTGTCGACGTCGACGATACCGACCCAGATCAGCAGGAAGGTCGCGACCGGGATCTCGAAGGCCACGCCAAAGGCGAAGAACAGGGTGAGGACGAAGTCCAGGTATTCGTTGATGTCGGTCATCATCGCCACGCCTTCGGGGGTCACGCTGGCGAAGAAGTGGAAGATGATCGGGAACACCAGGAAATAGGCGAAGGCCATGCCGCCGTAGAACAGGAAGATGCTGGAGACCAGCAGCGGCACGGCGATGCGCTTCTCATGCTTGTACAGGCCCGGCGCGATAAAGCCCCAGATCTGATGCAGAATCACCGGTACGCTAAGAAACAGGGCGATCCAGGCGGTGAGCTTGAATGGGGTGAGAAACGGCGAGGCCACGCCGGTGGCGATCATCGTCGCGCCTTCCGGCAGGTAGGCCCGCAGCGGCGCGGAAACGATGGTGTAGATGTCCTGGGCGAAGTAGAACAGCCCGCCGAACAGCAGCAGTACCGATACCACGCAGCGCAGTAGGCGCGAACGCAGTTCGGTCAGGTGCGACACCAGGGGCATTTCCTGGTCGCTTTCCGGTCGTCGACTCATGGTTGTGGGGTCTTGTTCTGGCTGGCGATGGTGGGCGGCAGGCTGGTGTCGGCCGGGGCCACGCTGTTTTCTACGGGGGTGGCGGGGGCGATAAGGCTCTGCTTCATCGCCTGCATTTCCCGCTCCAGGTCGAGAATCTGCTCGTTATGCAGTTGCCGGCGAATTTCGTCGGCACCGATCTCGCGCTCCACTTCCTGCTTGATCGACAGGAAGCTGCGTTTGATCCGGCCGATCCACAGGCTCGCGGTGCGTATGGCACCGGGCAGGCGATCCGGGCCGAGCACCACCAGGGCGACTACGCCCACCAGCACTAACTCGGAAAAGCCGATATCGAACATGGCGTGGACTCAGTCTTTACGGGCGGGTTCTTCGACTTTTTGCGCGTGTCCGTCGATGGTCTGCGGCTGGTGCAGCGGGGCAGCTTGTGCCTGCTGTACCGGGGCTGGCTGCGGCTCGGCTTTGTCCGCGTCCTCGTCAGTGTTCATGGCCTTGCGGAAACCCTTGATGGTTTCGCCCAGGTCAGAGCCGAGGTTCTTCAGCTTCTTGGTGCCGAACACCAGGATCACCACGATAAGAATGACTACCCAGTGTTTCCAATCGAAAATACCCATGAACGGCGCTCCTCGTAAGATTGATTAATTGGTGTCGCGCGCGGCTTTTTCCGCGTGCCCGGACAGGCCGAAACGCCGGTCCAGTTCATCCAGTACCGCCTGCGGGTGCTGCCCTAAGGCGGCCAGCATGACCAGACTGTGGAACCACAGGTCGGCGGTTTCGTAGATCAGGTCGCTGCAATCGCCACTGACCTCAGCATCCTTGGCGGCGAGGATGGTTTCCACCGACTCCTCACCAACTTTCTCCAAAATCTTGTTCAGGCCCTTGTGGTACAGGCTGGCGACATAGGAGCTGTCGGCGGCCGCGCCCTTGCGCGACTCCAGCACTGCGGCCAGGCGGCTCAGGGTGTCAGTCATGGCCGAATCACTCATGTTTATGTCCTGCTGCATAAATGGCGTGCGGGTCTTTCAGCACGGCGTCGACGATCTTCCACTCGGCGTTGTCGTAGACCCGATAGAAGCAGCTCTCGCGACCGGTGTGGCAGGCGATACCGCCCAGCTGCTCGACCATCAGGATGATCACGTCGGCGTCGCAATCCAGGCGCAGTTCGTGCAGTTTCTGCACATGGCCGGACTCCTCGCCCTTGCGCCACAGCTTGCCACGCGAACGTGACCAGTAGATGGCGCGCTGTTCGGCAGCGGTCAGGCTCAAGGCCTCGCGGTTCATCCAGGCCATCATCAGCACGCGGCCGGTCTTGTGGTCCTGGGCGATCGCCGGCACCAGGCCGTCGCTGTTCCAATTGATGTCGTCGAGCCAGTCAGTCATTACGCATTCCGCCCCGCAGGGCTTGTTCAATTATTGAGCCAGTGTGCCAGTGCGCACTCGCGCTGGCTATCGGCGCAGCACCAGATAGAGTCCGCCCGTGAGCATCAGCCAACTTGGCCAGGCCACCAGGCTGAGTAGCAGGCCCTGGCTGACGGCCCCGCCGATCAGCGCGGCACCGAGCAAACGCGCTGGCCATTGTCGGCTCGGCTCAGGCTGCTGCTGGCGGATCACCGGCTGCTGGTTGAGACGCTCCAGGGTGTCGCGGGCGATCTGCGACAGGTGTGGCACTTGCTCGGCCTGCTGTTGCAGGTTGCGCAGCAGGTGCAGCGGGCTGATGCGTTCGCGCATCCAGCGTTCGAGGAACGGTTGGGCGGTGCTCCACAGGTCCAGGTCCGGGTACAGCTGACGGCCCAGGCCTTCGATATTCAGCAGGGTCTTCTGCAACAACACCAGTTGCGGCTGCACTTCCATATTGAAGCGTCGTGCGGTCTGGAACAGGCGCAGCAGCACCTGGCCGAAGGAGATGTCCTTCAGCGGTTTCTCGAAGATTGGCTCGCACACGGTGCGGATCGCCGCCTCGAAGTCATTGATCTTGGTTTCTGCCGGTACCCAGCCCGAGTCGATATGCAGCTGCGCCACGCGGCGGTAATCGCGCTTGAAGAAGGCGATCAGGTTGCGCGCCAGATAGTCCTGATCTTCGGCGGTGAGGCTGCCGATAATGCCGCAGTCGATCGCAATGTATTGCGGGTTCCACGGTGTGCGCGTGCTGACGAAGATATTGCCGGGGTGCATGTCGGCATGGAAGAAACTGTCGCGGAATACCTGGGTGAAGAAGATCTCCACGCCGCGTTCAGCCAGCAGTTTCATATCGGTACGCTGGTCGGCCAGAGTTTCCAGGTCGGTGACCTGGATGCCGTAGATGCGCTCCATCACCAGCACCTTTGGCCGGCAATAGTCCCAGTACACCTGCGGCACATAGAGCAGCGGCGAACCTTCGAAGTTGCGCCGCAGCTGGCTGGCGTTGGCGGCCTCGCGCAGCAGGTCGAGTTCGTCGTAGATGGTCTTTTCGTAGTCGCTGACTACTTCCACCGGGCGCAGGCGGCGCGCATCAGCGGAGGATTTTTCCGCCAGTTTGGCCAGCAAAAACAGCCAGGCGATGTCCTGTTCGATAACCGGTTTCAGGCCGGGGCGAATGACTTTGACCACCACCTCTTCGCCGCTTTTCAGCTGCGCGGCATGCACCTGGGCGACGGAGGCCGAGGCCAGCGGCTGAGTATCAAAACGGGCAAATACCTCGCCGACCTTGGCACCCAGCTGCGATTCGATCAGGGCCAGCGCCTTGGCCGGATCGAAAGGCGGCACCTGATCCTGCAGCTTGGCCAGTTCGTCGGCTATGTCTGGCGGCAGCAGGTCGCGGCGGGTGGAAAGCAGTTGGCCGAACTTGATAAAGATCGGCCCCAGCTCTTCCAGCGCCAGACGCAGGCGTGCGCCGCGCGACAGCAGCAGATCGCGGCGTGGCAGCCAGCGCCAGGGCAGGGCATAGCGCAGTATGCGCGCCCACAATGGCAGCGGCAGGGCGAACAACAGGTCGTCCAGCTGGTAGCGAATGACTACGCGCTGAATACGCAACAGACGGCGAACGGCAAGCAGCTTCATGCGATGGGCTTATGGCGTTGGGCGAGGCGCTCGATGCGCGCGTCGAGGCGGTCGAGGGACAGTTTCAGGTGGTCCAATTCGTCGAAGCGCGCATCGGCTTCGCGCTGGCCCACCAGGCTGCGGGATTCTTCACTGAGGTAATCAGCCAGGTTCAGGCGTAGGCTGTCGAGCGCCTGGCTGCTCCAGTTCACCCGGCTGCGCAGATGGCCGCCGAGCAGTTGGCTGCCGACCGGGCCGAGCCAGCGCGACAGCTCGTATTCCCAGTCCAGTTCGAGATCCTGAAGAATCCCGGCCAGCTCCAGCAGGACGGCGCTGTCGCCATCCAGGCTGACGTCCGGGCTGTGCAGGATGCTGGTTTTGTCTTTGCTGGTGGCCAGGCGCAACAGGCTGGCGGCAGGTGCGCGCAAACGGCAATCCGCTTCGCCGGCCCACTGCGCAGCGAGTTGCAAGCCAGTGGCGCTGGGCAGAATAAACAGCTGCAGATTCGGCGCGGCGCACTCGACCGCAATCACTTTGCCGCTCAAGCGCGCCAGGCGCGGCAGCGCCGTGCTGTCCATGGCCAATACCCGGTTAAGGCCGAGTTCGACCCCGGCCAGCAGCCCGGTGAGCAGCATCAGGGCTTGATGCCGCGGTGCAGGGCGACGATGCCGCCGGTCATGTTGTGGTAGGTCACGCGCTCGAAACCGGCTTCGACCATCATCGCTTTAAGCGTGTCCTGATCCGGGTGCATGCGGATTGACTCGGCCAGGTAGCGGTAGCTTTCGGCGTCGTTGGTGATCAGCTTGCCGGCCAGCGGCATGAACTTGAACGAATAGGCGTCGTAGAACTTCGACAGCAGCGGGCTGGACGGTTTGGAGAATTCCAGCACCAACAGCCGGCCGCCCGGCTTGAGCACCCGCAGCATGGAGCGGATGGCATCTTCCTTATGGGTGACGTTGCGCAGGCCGAAGGCGATGGTGACCACGTCGAAATGGTTGTCCGGAAACGGCAGCTTTTCCGCATCGGCCTGGACGAAGCTGACGTTGCCGGCCACGCCCTTGTCGAGCAGGCGATCACGGCCGACGCGCAGCATCGATTCGTTGATATCGGCCAGCACCACTTCGCCGGTCGGGCCGACCAGGGCGGAGAATTTGCGGGTCAGGTCACCGGTGCCGCCGGCGATATCCAGCACCCGGTTGCCGCTGCGCACGCCGGACAGTTCGATGGTGAAACGCTTCCACAGACGGTGCATGCCGCCGGACAGCACATCGTTCATCAGGTCGTACTTGGCCGCCACCGAATGAAAGACTTCGGCGACCTTATCGGCCTTCTGGCTTTCCGGCACACTCTGGAAACCAAAGTGTGTGGTGGGTTCGCTGTCGCTGCTCTTGCGCGGGTCGTTCATCGTGCCCTTTCCTAAAACACAGAGGCTGAATCAAAGTGGCGGCCATTCTAAACCCAAAAAGCGCTTGCGGGCGCAGGCCGGTAAGCGCAGACGAAAAACTGGGCGTGCTGGTGTGTGTGCAGCTTGCCGCAGACAGCCTTGCTATAGTCTCGCGACCTAAGGTCGCAGTTAACTGGCGAGGAGAATGCCATGGCCAAAATCAGTGTTGAACGTTCCCATAACCTCGGTCGCGAAGTTGCCCGGGAAAAGGCCGAAGAACTGGCCGAGCGCCTGGCGCGCGAATACGACGTGCGTTATCGCTGGAATGGCGACACCCTGGAGTTCAAGCGCAGTGGTGCGGATGGGCGTATCGAAGTGCATGAACACAGCGTGCGCGTGCAGCTCAGCCTGGGTCTGCTGCTGTCGGCCATGAGCGGCAGCATCAAGCGTGAGATCGAAGAGGTGCTGGATAAGAATCTGCAGGCGTAAGGTGTCGCCTGACGACCCCTAGGCAGTTTTTTGATGGCCTGCCATCCCTGGCAGCCCCCCTTCGGGCCGTCGCTGCGCAACGTTAAAAACTGCTCCCGGCAGTTTTTTCTCACGCTTAGTATGCGGTTTCTAATTTTCATCGATACCGTGCAGCTAAGCCTGCATTCCGTGGGCGTTTCCTCGAAACATTTAGAGTGAGGTGCACCATGTCGAAAGTTGCCGTTAAAAAGAAAGCCGTCGTTGAAGAAACCAGCAGCGTGCTGAGCGACGCAAAAGTTTACGCCCGCAAGATCTGGTTGGCTGGCCTGGGTGCCTACGCCAAAGCCGGTCAAGAAGGTTCCGAGTACTTCAAAGAGCTCGTGAAGAGCGGCGAAGGCGTTGAAAAACAAGGCAAAAAACTGGTCAACGAACAAGTTGAAGCCGCCAACAGCCAAATCGACAGCGTTAAGAGCACTGTCACCAGCAACGTCAGCAGCGTCAAAGGCAAGGTTGAAGTGCAACTCGACAAGATCGAGAAAGCCTTCGACAACCGTGTTGCCAGCGCCCTGAACCGCATCGGTATCCCGTCCAAGCAGGATGTTGAAGCACTCTCTGCTAAGCTGGATGAGCTGAGCGCGTTGCTCGAGCACGTCGCGCGTACCAAGTAAGGAGAGCAGGATGGCTGTCAAAAAGAAAACCGAAAAGCAAACCACTTCCTGGATCGGCGAAGTAGAAAAATACTCGCGTCAAATCTGGCTGGCTGGTTTGGGTGCCTACTCCAAGGTCAGCAAGGACGGCAACAAGCTGTTCGACACGCTGGTCAAGGATGGCGAAAAAGCTGAGAAGCAAGCCAAGACCGAAGTCGACAAACAAGTTGGCGCAGTGAAGTCCACCGTGGGTTCAACAGTGGGCTCGGCCAAGTCGAAAGTCGATGAAGTCAAAGACAAGGCTATTGGCAAGTGGGGCGAGCTGGAAGAAGCCTTTGACAAGCGTCTGAACAATGCCATTTCGCGCCTCGGTGTACCGAGCCGCAATGAAGTGAAAGCACTCAACGCCAAAGTCGAAAGCCTGACCAAGCAGATTGAGAAACTCACCGGCGTATCGGTGAGCTCGGTCAAGCCTGCCGTCAAGAAGGTGGCTGCCAAGCCTGCCGCTAAACCTGCTGCCAAGCCGGTTGCCAAAGCTGCGGCTAAGCCAGCGGCCAAACCTGCTGCTAAGCCTGCCGCTAAACCGGTAGCCAAAGCCGCGGCCAAGCCTGCTGCTAAACCCGCTGCCAGGCCGGTTGCCAAAGCTGTGGCTAAGCCAGCCGCCAAACCTGCTGCCAAGCCAGTAGCCAAGCCTGCTGCTAAACCGGCAGTCAAAGCGGCAGCTAAGCCGGCACCGGCCAAGCCCGTAGCCGCCAAGCCGGTTGCTCCGGCGGTGGCTGCTGCGCCTGCTGCGGTAGCCGCTCCTGCTGCACCCGTGACACCTGCCGCCCAGTCGTAAGACGCGCAGCAGTCAACGCAAACGCCCGGCCTAGTGCCGGGCGTTTGCGTTTATACGGGCGGGTTAATCGTCCAGATAACGCTGCGCCAGGTGTTCGGCGGCGTAGCGCGATTCTTCGGCCAGGTGCGGGGCCACGAGCATCATCACCTGGTACACCACCAGACGGCTTTCGCCTTCGCGACCGATGATGCGCTGATAGTCGAGGGAGAACAGCAGGGTCATGGTGATCTGCTCGACCAGCTGGCCGAGCGCCTGGGTATCGCTTTGCAGCTGATCGTGGCTGTGCAGCTGCGCCAGTAGCTCGGCCAGCGCACGCTTCAGGCTATTCAGCCAATGGCGCATGCCGCGTTCCAGTTTGGGCAGGCGACTGGTCAGGTTGGACAGGTCCTGGAACAGGAAGCGGTAGTGGGCCAGGCGTTCGACGATCAGGTGCAGAAACAGCCAATAGTCTTCGACATCCAGCTGTACGTCTTCCGGCGGCGTCAGCAATGGTGCCAGCTCGGCCTGGAAGTGCTCGAACAGACCGAGAACCAGCGGTTCCTTGCCGTGGAAGTGGTAGTACAGGTTGCCCGGGCTGATGCCCAGCTCGTTGGCGATTTCCAGGGTGGAGACGTTGGGTTCGCCCTTCTGATTGAACAGCAGCAGGGCACATTCGAGGATTCTGTCGCGGGTTTTCATCCGGTCTTCTTATTCTGGCCGCGTTAAGGGTGAAGGTCGCCGGCCGCAGCGGGCTGCGGTCAGGTTGCGAGTGGTTCAGCGCACATGCACGTAAGTGCCGGGTGCCGCCTCCTGCGCCGGGTAATGCTGGTTGCCCAGTGCCATCAGAGTGTCGTTCTGTTCGCCCGAGCGCTCCTGCATCCAGTTCAGCCACACCGGCCACCAGCTGCCTTGCACGTGCTCGGCGTCGTGGTACCAGGCGCGTGGGTCGCCGGTCAGTTTGGGGTTTTCCAGGTAATTGGACTTGGGGTTGCCCGGCGGGTTGAGGATGCTCTGGATATGCCCGCTGTTGGACAGGATAAAGCGGCGGTTGCCGCCCAGCAGCAGGGTCGAGCGGTACACCGCATCCCAGGGCGTGATGTGGTCGTTGATGCCGGCGACGTTGAAGCTGTCCACCGTGACTTTCTGCAGGTCGACTGGGGTGCCGCAGACTTCCAGGCCGCGTGCGTGGGTCAGCGGGTTGTGCTTGAAGAAGTCGATCAGGTCGCCATGCAGGGCAGCGGGCAGGCGGGTGTTGTCGTTGTTCCAGTAGAGGATGTCGAACGCCGGCGGCAGTTTGCCGAGCAGGTAGTTGTTGACCCAGTAATTCCAGATCAGGTCGTTGGGGCGCATCCAGGCAAACACCCGCGCCATGTCGCGACCATCCAGCACGCCTTGCTGGTAGGAGCGGCGCTTGGCAGCTTCCAATGTCTGCTCGTCGGCAAACAGCATGGCCGGGCTGTCGATCTGGCTGTCGAGCAGGCTGACCATATAGGTGGCGCTGGCGACCTTGCGCAGTTGTCGCTTGGCTTGCAGGTGGCCTTGCAGGGCGGCAATGGTCAGGCCGCCGGCGCAGGCCCCGAGCAGGTTGACGTCCTTGCTGCCGGTGATTTCACGGCAGGCGTCGATGGCTTGCTCAAGGGCTTCGACGTAGCTCGACAGGCCCCACTCGCGGTGCCGTGGGTCGGGGTTGCGCCAGCTGATCACGAAGGTCTGCAGGCCGCCTTTCAGGGCGTACTGGACAAAGCTCTTCTCCGGCGACAGGTCGAAGATGTAGTACTTGTTGATTTGCGGCGGCACGATCAACAGCGGCTTGGCGTACTGTTTTTCACTCATCGACTTGTACTGGATCAGCTCCAGCATGTCGTTGCGGAACACCACCGCGCCAGGGGTGGTGGCCAGGTTGCGGCCGACTTCGAAGGCGTGTTTGCTGACCTGGCTGGGCAGGCCGTCATTGTTGATCAGGTCGTCGAACAGGTGGCTCGCGCCTTTGAGCAGGCTGCTGCCGCCACTGTTGAACAGTTCCTTGATCACCTGCGGGTTGAGCAGGGTGTTGGACGGGGCCAGGGCGTCGCCCAGCAGGGTGGCGACAAAGCGTGCGCGGGCACGGTCGTCGGCATCCAGGTTGCTTTCGTCAATCCAGCTGTTCAGCTGTTTCTGGCAGGCCAGGTAGGCTTGCAGGCTGCGGCTGTAGAGTGGGTTGTCACGCCAGGTCGGGTCGGCGAAGCGCGGGTCCTGCGGGTTGACCTTGAACGGCTTGTCGCCCATCAGCACGCGGCCCAGTTGGCCGCCCAGGGCGATGACGTGGCGGGCGCTGTGGACGGGTTGCCTGACGCCTTGCAAGGCCAGGCTGCGCAGGGTGGAGAGCAAGTCGCGGCCACGCAGGCCGACCACTGCATTCTGGGCGTTCATCACGCTGTTGGCCGCCGGTAAGGCGCGTTTCGATAGCTGGTCTCGCATTGGGCAACACTCCGTCGTCAAACCATGAGACTTCAAGGTCGATAGATAAGCAGCAAGGCTTATACCAATGCGCGCGCAAGGTGCATTCCAGACTGCCGCGCGACAAGTCCCAGGTAATACAACGTGCTCGAAAAGGGGTCAAGCACTGACTTGCAGGCACAGCGTCAGTGCGCGCTGTGGGAGTGCTCGCCCAACCAAGGTGCAGTCATCCGTGGCTGCGGGCCGGGGTGGGTTGCGGGTGCATCACGGCGCGTTGCCGCTCTTCTTCGAGGAACTTCATGATGATTGGCGCAACGGCTTCGGCGCGGGTTACCAGGAACAGGTGGCCGTCGTCGATCACGTGCAGTTCCGAGTTGGGGATACGCCAGGCCAGCAGGCGCATGTTCACCAGCGGGATCAGCGGGTCATCGTCACCGGCCATTACCAGGGTCGGTTGGCGAATCTTGTGCAGCCAGTGGATGCTGGTCCAGCCTAACCCTGCGAACAGCTGCCAGTAGTAGCCCATCTTGCCGCCTGAACGCACTTTACTGGCGTGTGCCAGGGCCAGCTTCGGGTCGCGGCGGAAGGCTCCGCCGTAGATCTCCGGGGCGATCTGCACGCCGTAGGACGGCTGTACATAACGCCGTGGGCTGGCCATGCACCAGAGCACCTTGGGTTTGCCAGGAATCATCACCGCACCGGCCGAGGTGGCCGCGAGGATCAGCTTCTTGCAGCGCTCCGGGTAGTCGTGGGCGAATTGTTGCGCCAGGGCGCCGCCCCAGGACACGCCAATCACGTTGACCTGGCCGTAGTCGAGGTAGTCGAGCATGCGCGCCGCCAGTTTGGCCAACCCCGGGAAGCGGTATGGCGTACTGGGAGTGGAGGAGCCGCCGACGCCGGGTACGTCGAAGGCGATCACCTCCAGGCCCGGATCGAGGGCGCGAACGAAGGGCATGACCAGTTCCAGGTTAGCCCCGATGCCGTTGAAGATCAGCAGCGGAGTCATCTGGCCATTGCCGGGGCGAACGGCCGTGCGGATGGTCTGCCCGTCCAGTTCGATGGTACGGAATACGAATGGTAGCGACATGCGCAAAAGCCCTATCAATTAAATCGCTGAGTCAGACCGTCCAGGTCATTCCCAGAACCGCCAGGGCAAAGCCTGGTTCGCCCTGGCCGGGAAGTCCCGAGCAGGGCGAGCGGCACCTCCAGTGCCGCGGGCAGTGTTGCGCAACGCGCAGTGAATCAACGTTCGTGAACGTAGGTGCCGGGTGCTGCTTCACCCGCGGCATGTTTCTTGTTGCCCAACTGGGTCGGGGCCTTCTTGTGTGTGCCGGAGTGCTCGGCCAGCCAGACTTGCCAATGCAGCCACCAGGAGTCGGTGTGTTTGGTCGAACTGGCTTGCCAGGCTTTCGGGTCCTTGGGCATCTCGGTGTTGGTCATGTAGCGACCCTTGGGGTTGCCCACCGGGTTGAGGATGCTCTGGATATGCCCGCTGTTGGACAGCACGAACTCAACTTTGCCGCCGAACAGGTTGGCCGATTTGTAGCACGACTCCCACGGGGTGATGTGGTCGGTGGTGCCGGCCACGCAGTAGAGGTCGCAGGTGACCTGCTTGAGGTCGATCGGCGTGCCGCAGACTTCCAGTGCGCCCGCACGAATCAGCGGGTTGGATTGGAACATCTCGATAAATTCGCCATGCAGTGCAGCCGGCAGGCGGGTGGTGTCGTTGTTCCAGTAGAGGATGTCGAACACCGGTGGCTCGTTGCCGAGCAGGTAGTTGTTGACCCAGTAGTTCCAGATCAGGTCGTTGGGGCGCATCCAGGCGAACACCTTGGCCAGGTCACTGCCTTCCAGCACGCCGGCCTGGTAGGAGCGGCGCTTGGCCATTTCCAGGCTCTTCTCGTCGGCGAACAGCGCGACATCGGTTTCCAGGCGGTTATCCAGCACGCTGACCAGCAGGGTCAGGGCATGCACTTTTTTCTCGCCCAGCGCGGCGTAGTGGCCCAGCAGCGAGGCGGTGGTGAGGCCGCCGGAGCAGGCCCCGAGCATGTTGATGTCTTTGCTGCCAGTGATGGCGGTGACCACGTCGATGGCTTCTTTCAGTGCTTCGATATAGGTCGACAGGCCCCACTCGCGGTGGGCCTTGGTCGGGTTGCGCCAGCTCACCACGAAGGTCTGTACGCCGTTGCGCAAGAGGAAACGCGCCACGCTTTTTTCCGGCGACAGGTCGAATACGTAGAACTTGTTGATTTGCGGTGGCACCACCAGCAGCGGGCGCTCGTGCACCTGCTCGGTGACCGGCTTGTACTGGATCAGCTCCAGCAGGTCATTGCGAAACACCACTGCGCCATCGGTGGTGGCCAGGCTCTTGCCGACCTCGAAGGCCTTCATGTTGACCTGGCTGGGCATGCCGCCGTTGTTGACGATGTCCTGGGCCAGGTGCGACAGGCCGTCGAGCAGGCTCTTGCCGCCGGTCTCGAAGAAGCGTTTGACCGCGGCCGGGTTGGCCATGCTGTTGCTGGGGGCCATGGCTTCGGTCATCAGGTTGATCACGAAGTGGCCGCGGTTGGCATCCTGTTCGGACAGGTTGCTGTGCTCGACCCAGTCGTGCAGCTCCTTGCGCCAGGCCAGGTAGGTCTGCAGATAACGGCGATACAGCGGATTCTGGCTCCAGGCCGGATCGGCGAAACGGCGGTCACCGTCTGCAGGGGTGAGGTCGGATTGGCCGAGCATCACGTTCTTCAGCTCGCGGCTGAAGTGGGCAAGGTGTTTGGCGCTGTGCAGGGGTTGCTTGAGGGCTTGCTTGAGCACAATGCGAGCGGAGCTAAGCAGGTCTTTACCGCGGATGCCGATTACCGGGTTAAGGCCCAAGGTGTTCTCGGAGGCCTGGTGTTTCAGGTCATCATTATTCTTATCTGTCATCTACAACGCTCCATTGTCCTGAGACGAAATACCGGCGTACGGCTGTGCACGGCGACACAGGGCTAAGGGCCAGGTATTGCCCGGATTACCAAGGGCGGATCGCTCCGCAATATTCCCTGCCGCTGGCCTGGCCAGATGCAAGAAAACTTCCAACTACTTGGTTACCCGAGTTTGTGAATTTGTGCAAGCTGGCCACGATCTTGGCCAAATGCGCGATGAGTATGCCGGGAAGGATTAGAAAATGCGCTCTAACCAGGCACGAGCTGCGGGCTAGAGGGCTTGCCGTGATGCGGCCGATTGCCGCTGGACAAGCCGCTGGATGGGGAAATGCCTGAGGTGCCTGAGGCAACCCCTGAGCGCGGCCCGGCAGGCCGCGTGCAGCGTTTCAGAGCATCAGTCTGACCACGCTCTCGTTCGGGTCACGCGCTTGCCCGGCGGCGCTGAGGGCGGCGAGGTAATCGCTCCACAGCTCGGTCTGGCGCATGGCCAATTGCTCGAGGTAGTCCCAGGTGAACAGGCCGCTGTCGTGACCGTCATCGAAGGTCAGTTTGAGGGCGTAATTGCCGGCGGGCTCGATCTTGCTCAGGCCTACATGCAGCTTGCCGGTTTGCAGGATGGGTTTGCCGTGGCCCTGTACTTCCGCCGATGGCGAATGCACGCGAAGAAACTCGGCGGGCAGGGTGTAGCGCTCGTCGGCCCCGTAGTGCAGTTCCAGGGTTTTCGAGGCTTTGTGCAGTTTTATCGCAGTAGGGATGCGCATGATTGCTTCCTGGGTTGCTCCGTAGCCCGGATTGCATCCGGGCTACGGGCGGGCGCGTTACAGGATATAGCGCGACAGGTCTTCGTCCTGCGCCAGCTCACCGAGGTGGCTGTTGACGTAGGCCGCGTCGATCACGATCGGCGCGCCAGCCTGCTGGCCAGCCAGGTCGCCGGCGCTAAAGGAAACCTCCTCCAGCAGACGCTCAAGCAGGGTGTGCAGGCGGCGTGCGCCGATGTTCTCGGTCTTCTCGTTGACCTGATAAGCAATCTCGGCGATGCGCTTGATGCCGTCGGCGACGAACTGGATGCCCAGGCCCTCGGTGTTCAGCAGTGCGGCGTATTGCTCGGTCAGTGAGGCGTGCGGCTCGGTGAGAATGCGCTCGAAGTCCTGCGGGGTCAGGGCTTTCAGCTCGACGCGAATCGGCAGGCGGCCTTGCAGCTCAGGCACCAGGTCGCTCGGCTTGCTCAGGTGGAACGCGCCGGAGGCGATAAACAGGATGTGGTCGGTTTTCACCATGCCCAGCTTGGTGTTCACCGTGCAGCCTTCGATCAGCGGCAACAGATCGCGCTGTACACCCTCGCGGGACACATCGGCACCGCCGGTGTTGCCGCGCTTGGCGACCTTGTCGATCTCGTCGATAAACACGATGCCGTTCTGTTCCACGGCTTCCAGGGCCTGGGCCTTGAGTTCTTCCTCGTTGACCAGGCGCGCGGCTTCTTCGTCGCGCACCATCTTCAGGGCCTCTTTGACCTTGAGCTTGCGGCTCTTCTTCTTGCCCTTGCCCATATTGGAAAACAGGCTCTGCAGCTGATTGGTCATCTCTTCCATACCCGGCGGGGTCATGATTTCGATGCCGGCCGGGGCGTCGGCGACTTCGATTTCGATGTCCTTGTCGTCCAGCTGGCCTTCACGCAGGCGCTTGCGGAACAGCTGGCGGGTGTTGGAATCGCTGCCCGGCGCGGCTTCTTCGCTGAAACCCGTGCGGGCCGGTGGCAGCAGGGCATCGAGGATGCGCTCTTCGGCGGCATCTTCGGCGCGGTGACGGACTTTGATCATTTCCTGCTCGCGCAGCATCTTGATCGCCGCATCGGCGAGGTCACGGATGATCGACTCGACATCGCGGCCGACATAGCCGACCTCGGTGAACTTGGTCGCTTCCACCTTGATAAACGGCGCATTGGCCAGCTTGGCCAGGCGGCGGGCGATTTCGGTTTTACCGACGCCGGTTGGGCCGATCATCAGGATGTTCTTTGGCGTCACTTCGGCGCGCAGCTCAACCGGCAGCTGCATGCGCCGCCAGCGATTACGCAGGGCGATGGCCACGGCGCGCTTGGCGTCGTCCTGACCGATGATATGGCGGTTGAGTTCGTGAACGATCTCGCGGGGCGTCATGGACATGCGGGGTACTCCAGAAAAGACCGCTAATCAGGGTGTTTAAAGCGTCGCGAGCGAAGGTCAGGCAAGGCGAAAGTAGGCGAGGAAGCGGAGTTTACGTCTGTAAATGAGCATTCCGAGCCTGCTTTCAACGCAGCATGGCCGAGCGCAGCAGCTTTAAACGGCCGGATCGGCGCAGTCTTCTTCTTCGATGGTCAGGGTTTGGTTAGTGAAGACACAGATGGAGCCGGCAATGTTCAGCGCGGTTTCGGTGATTTCACGGGCGCTCAAGTCGGTTTTCTGCAGCAGGGCCATGGCCGCAGCCTGGGCGAAACCGCCGCCGGAACCCATGGCGATCAGGCCGTGCTCGGGCTCAACCACGTCGCCGTTGCCGGTGATGATCAAGGACGCGTCCTTGTTGGCGACTGCCAGCATGGCCTCCAGACGGCTGAGCGAGCGGTCGGTGCGCCAGTCTTTGGCCAGCTCGACGGCGGCGCGCACCAGATGGCCCTGGTGTTTCTCCAGCTGGCCTTCAAAGCGTTCAAACAGAGTAAAGGCGTCGGCGGTGGCACCGGCGAAGCCAGCCAGCACCTGGCCGTGGTACAGGCGGCGAACTTTTTTCGCGTTGCCTTTCATCACGGTATTGCCGAGGGACACCTGGCCGTCGCCGCCCATGACGACTTTGCCGTTGCGGCGCACTGAAACGATGGTGGTCAAGGGGAGAGTCTCCACGCAGCGGGGCGAAAGTGCCCTAATGCTGAATGAAGTGGGGGCAGCGCTGGCTCGCTTCAAGCCCTGGGGTGTAAACCGTCCGACAAATAGTCGTGCGAGTGCGCCCCAGGGCTCGAACTTACTGGCTTTGGCGCTGCTGTAACAACAGATTGCTAAAGCCGCTGGCGGCTAGGGATTTCTGCGCCTGGCCAAGCTGCTCGCGGGTGGCGTAGGGGCCGACCAGCACGCGGTGCCAGGTTTCCTCACGCACGGTGCCGGATTCCACTTTCACGCTCTGGCCGAGCAGGATGATCTGCGCGCGCAGGTTGTCGGCGTCTTCCTTGCGGCGGAACGAGCCGGCCTGGAGGAAGAACTGCGAGCTGACCGGGCCTTTGGCGACCACCGGCGGTGGTGGCGGCACCTGGCCGTTGAGCGCAGCTTCGGCGCGGGCGGCGTCGATTTTTGCGGCTTCTTCCGGGGTGACCGGTTTCTGCGCAGGCGGTGCGACTGGCTCGATGCTTTGCGGCGGCAGGATCACTTCCGATTCCGGCAGCAGGGTGTAGAAATCGTACTTGGGCTTGGCCGGCTCGCTGGCTGCAGGCGTGATGGCCGCTGGTTTGCTCGCCTGATTGGCGCGCGCCGGCTCACCCTTGTCGCGCTTGATCTCATTGCGGCCCGGTTCGAGGCTGAACAGAAACACCATAAAGCCGCCGATCACCAGGCCGCAGACCAGCCAGAACCAGCCCGGCACCGGCTTTTTCGCCGGGGCCTGATAACGGCTGGCGCCGCGTTTGGCAGCAGGCTTTTTCTTCGCTGCCACTTACATGCGCTCCAGGGTTTGCAGACCGAGCAGTTCCAGGCCCTGTTTGAGCGTGCGCGCGGTCAGCGCGGCCAGGCGCAGGCGGCTGTTGCGCACAGCCTCGTCCTCGGTGGAGAGGATCGGGCAGTTCTCGTAGAAGCTGGAGAACAACCCGGCCAGGTCGTACAGGTAGGCGCAGAGCAGGTGCGGTTCGCCCTTGTCGGCGACGCTGGCGAGCACTTCCGCAAACTGCGCGAGCTTGCCGGCCAGTTCAATTTCATGGGCGGCTTGCAGGTCGAGGCTGCCTTCGATCTGCTCGAAGCCCTTGCCCAGCTTGCGGAACACGCTGGCCACGCGGGTGTAGGCGTACAGCAGATACGGCGCTGTGTTGCCCTCGAAGCTGAGCATCAGCTCGAAGTTGAAGCGGTAATCGCTGGTGCGGTGCTTGGACAGGTCGGCGTATTTCACCGCGCCGATGCCCACGGCGCGGGCGATCTGGCGCAGTTCGGCTTCGTCCAGCTCGGGGTTCTTGCCCTTGACCAGGGCGTAGGCGCGCTCTTCGGCTTCATCGAGCAGGTCGACCAGCTTCACCGTGCCGCCGTCGCGGGTCTTGAACGGGCGGCCATCGGCGCCGTTCATGGTGCCGAAGCCCATATGTTCCAACTGCATGCTGGCTGGGACGAAGCCGGCCAGGCGCGCGGCAGTGAAGACCATCTGGAAGTGCAGGGCCTGGCGTTGGTCGACGAAGTACAGCGCGCGGTCGGCTTTCAATACGTTGGCGCGGTAGCGGGTGGCGGCCAGGTCAGTGGTGGCGTACAGGTAACCGCCGCCGGCCTTCTGCACGATCAGCGGCAGCGGGTTGCCTTCGGCGTTCTTGAATTCGTCCATGAAGACGCACTGGGCGCCGTCGCTTTCGCTGAGCAGGCCCTTGGCCTTGAGGTCGGCGACCACGTTGGCCAGGTCGTCGTTGTAGGCGCTCTCACCCTTGACGTCGGCCATGCTCAGCTTGACGCCGAGGCGGTCATACAGCGCCTGGCAGTGGCTGAGGGAGATATCGTTGAAGCGGTGCCACAGGCGCAGGCATTCGGCGTCGCCGGCCTGCAGCTGCACCACCAGCTCGCGGGCGCGCTCGGCGAACTCGGGGGATTCGTCGAAGCGCTTCTTCGCCGCGCGGTAGAAGCCTTCCAGGTCAGCCAGCTCGCTTTCGGCGGCCTCCGGGTTTTCCTGCATAAAGGCCAGCAGCATGCCGAACTGGGTGCCCCAGTCGCCCACGTGGTTCTGCCGGATCACTTCGTCGCCGAGGAACTCCAGCACCCGCGCCACGCCGTCACCGATGATGGTCGAGCGCAGATGACCGACGTGCATCTCTTTGGCCAGGTTGGGCGCGGACAGGTCGACCACCACGCGCTGCGCCGGGCCAGCCTTGCGCACACCGAGCTTGGCGTCGGCCAGCAGTGTATCCAGACGTGCGGCCAGGGCCTGGGTGTTCTGATAGAAGTTGAGGAAGCCCGGGCCAGCGATCTCGGCCTTGCTGATCGCGGCATCGGCCGGCAGCGCGGCGATCAGCTTCTCGGCCAGGTCACGCGGCTTCATGCCGGCGGGCTTGGCCAGCATCATGGCGATATTGCTGGCGAAGTCGCCGTGGGTCTTGTCCTTGGTGTTCTCCACCTGAATGGCCGGGCTCAGGCCTTCCGGCAGCACGCCTTCGGCGGTGAGGCGGGTCAGGGCTTGCTGGATCAGGTGGCGAATAGTGTCTTTCATGGTCTGCTCGGTCGGCCGTTTAGGGCGGCGGCGCACAAAGGCGCTGGTTGAAAACTGCGCATTATCGACGCCCTTCGCCCACCGCTTCAAGCTGCGTGTGGTTGTGCCGGGTTAAAGGCTGCCGCTATGGGCGGCAGATCACGCCGCGCCGGGCCTATATAAAGAAACGCCGCAGAGGCGAAACCACTGCGGCGTTTGAGTGTGGCGCGACGCGTTAAGCGGAGCGCTGTGCGGTACCACGCGCGGCGGCGTTGCCGGCGACGAAATACGGTGCGGTGCTGCGTGGTAGCGGGGCGCGACCACGGATTTTGTCGGCGATCTTCTCGGCCATCATGATGGTCGGCGCATTCAGATTGCCGGTGACGATCAGCGGCATGATCGACGCATCCACTACCCGCAGGCCCTGCACGCCGTGCACCCGGCCCTGGCCGTCGACCACTGCCATGGCGTCTTCACCCATCTTGCAGGAACACGACGGATGGTAGGCCGTTTCTGCATGTTCGCGGATAAAGGCGTCCAGTTCGGCGTCGGTTTGCAGCTCGGCACCGGGGCTTAGCTCGCGCCCGCGATACGGGTCCAGCGCCGCCTGCGCCATGATTTCGCGGGTGATGCGGATGCCATCGCGGAACTCGCGCCAGTCCTGCTCGCTGGCCATGTAGTTGAAGAGGATGCTCGGGTGCTGGCGCGGGTCCTTGGATGTGACCTGGATACGCCCACGGCTCGGCGAGCGCATGGAGCCCATGTGCGCCTGGAAGCCGTGTTCCTTCACCGCGTTGCTGCCGTTGTAGTTAATCGCCACCGGCAGGAAGTGGTACTGGATATTCGGCCATTCGAACTCGCTGCCTGAGCGGATAAAGCCGCCGGCCTCGAACTGGTTGCTGGCACCGATGCCCTTGCCGAGGAACAGCCAGTTGGCACCGATCATCGGCTGGTTCCACCATTGCAGCGCCGGGTACAGCGACACCGGCTGCTTGCAGGCGTATTGCAGGTACACCTCCAGGTGGTCCTGCAGGTTCTGGCCGACACCAGGCAGATCGTGCACCAGGGGAATGTCCAGCTCACGCAGCAGCGCCGCCGGGCCGACGCCGGAGCGTTGCAGCACCTGCGGCGAGGCAATTGCGCCGCCGCACAGCAGCACTTCGCGGCGCGCGTTGACGGTGATTGGCGTGTCGTTGTCGCCCAGCAGATAAGCCACACCGCTGGCGCGTTTGCCGCTGAACAGAATACGGTCGGTGAGGGCGTGGGTAACGATGGTCAGGTTCGGCCGCTCGCGGGCCTGGTCGAGGTAGCCGCGTGCGGTGCTGGAGCGCCGGCCCTTGGGCGTAACGGTGCGGTCCATCGGGCCGAAGCCTTCCTGCTGGTAGCCGTTAAGGTCGTCGGTGCGCGGGTAACCGGCCTGCACGCCAGCTTCGATCATGGCGTGAAACAGCGGGTTATTGCCGTTCTTCGGCGTGGTTACCGACACCGGGCCATCGCCGCCATGGTAGGCATTGGCGCCGATGTCACGGGTTTCCGCCTTGCGGAAATACGGCAGGCAATCCAGATAGCTCCAGTCTTCCAGGCCCTTTTCCTCGGCCCAGCCGTCGTAATCCATGGCGTTGCCGCGGATGTAACACATGCCGTTGATCAAGGATGAGCCACCCAATCCCTTGCCGCGCCCGCATTCCATGCGGCGGTTGTTCATATGCGGCTCGGGCTCGGTCAGGTAGGCCCAGTTGTAGCGCCGGCCTTGCAGCGGGAAGGCCAGGGCGGCGGGCATCTGGGTGCGAAAATCCAGGCGGTAATCCGGGCCGCCTGCTTCCAGCAGCAGCACGCTGACGCCTTCGTCCTCGGTCAGGCGGGTGGCCAGCACGTTACCGGCCGAGCCGGCCCCGATGATGATGTAGTCGAATTCCTGGGGCATAAAAGCTCCTGTAGCCCGGATGCACTCCGGGGCAAACGCGGTGACTGTTCCCGGATTGCATCCGGGCTACGGGGCGGCGATTTAATTCGTGGGAGGGGCTTTAGCCGCGAAAGGCGTCGCGGCTAAAGCCCCTCCCACAACACAGTGGTCAGAACACCGAGGTGTAACCGCCCAGCTCGACCTGTACCGATTTGATCCGCGTGTAGTGCGCCAGGGTGGTCAGGCCGTTTTCGCGGCCGACGCCGGATTGCTTGTAACCGCCCACCGGCATTTCCGCCGGCGACTCGCCCCAGGTGTTGATCCAGCAGATGCCGGCCTCCAGCTTGTGGATCACCCGGTGCGCGCGGTTCAGGTCGCGGGTTACCACGCCGGCGGCCAGGCCGTATTCGGTGGCGTTGGCGCGGCGGATCACTTCTTCTTCCGTGTCGTAAACCAGGATGCTCATCACCGGGCCGAAGATTTCCTCACGGACGATGGTCATGCCGTCGTTGCAGTCGGTGAACACGGTCGGTGCCACATAGGCACCCTTGGCGTAGTTGCTCTCGGTGACGCGGTTGCCGCCTATCAGCAGGCGTGCACCTTCGCTGCGGCCGGTTGCGATATAGCCGAGCACGCTGTCCATATGCGCCGCGCTGACCAGCGGGCCGAAGTTGGTGGCCTCAAGCAGCGGATCGCCGAGGCGGATGCGTTTGACCCGATCAACCACCTTGGCCTCGAAGCGCGCCTGCAACATGCGCGGCACAAACACGCGGGTGCCGTTGGTGCAGACCTGGCCGGAGCTGTAGAAGTTGGCCATCACCGCGATATCGGCGGCGCGGTCGAGGTCGGCATCCTCGAAGATGATCAGCGGCGACTTGCCGCCCAGCTCCATGGTCACTTCCTTGAGCGACGAACTGGAGGCGCTGGCCATGACCTTCTTGCCGGTCACGGTGCCGCCGGTAAAGGAAATCTTCTCGATCCCAGGATGTTCGGTCAGCCACTGGCCAACTTCACGGCCACTGCCGGTGAGCACGTTGAATACGCCATCCGGCACGCCGGCGGCGGTGTAGATTTCGCCGAGTTTCAGCGCGCTCAGCGAGGTCATTTCGCTCGGTTTGAAGATCATCGCGTTGCCGGCGGCCAGGGCCGGGGCGGATTTCCACAGGGCGATCTGGATCGGGTAGTTCCACGCGCCGATACCGGCGACCACGCCCAGTGGCTCGCGGCGGGTGTAGACGAAGCTGGTTTCGCGCAGCGGGATCTGCTCGCCTTCGATGGCCGGGATCAAGCCGGCGTAGTACTCCAGCACGTCCGCGCCGGTGACGATATCGACGTAGCGGGTTTCACTCAAAGGCTTGCCGGTGTCGAGGGTTTCCAGCTCGGCCAGCTCATCGTTGCGTTCGCGCAGGATGTCGACTGCCTTGCGCAGGATGCGCGAACGCTGCATGGCGGTCATCGCCGCCCACACCTTCTGCCCTGCGGTCGCACTGGCCACGGCCAGCTCGACATCGGCCTGGCTGGCGCGCTGCACGCGGGCCAGTACTTCGCCGGTGGCCGGGTTGATGCTGTCGAAGGTCTCGCCGCTGCTGGCCGTTACATAGCGGCCGCCAATATAGAGCTGCTGTTCATCGAAGCGGGGCATGGCACGTTCCTCGTGGGCGGTGGCCGACGCGAGCCACCTGGCGCAGGTCGTCGGTGTCGGCAATGTAGATGCGAGGCTAAATTATCTTAATTGATCAATCAATCAACAAAAACGACAAGGCGCAGCCAAACGCGACACGCAGAGCGTGTCGGCAGCATTCGGGCTGTTTAAAGGAGGGGCGCTTACTGCGCCTTGAGCAGTTGCAGATCGAGGTATTCGTAGGCGATTTCAATTGCCTGGCGGGTGTCGAAACCCTCGCCGGACAGCGCCCCGCGCAGCCACAAGCCATCGATCAATGCCGCCAGGCCACGGGCGGCGGTGCGCGCCTGCTCCTGCGGCAATACCCGGCTGAATTGCCCGCATAGGTTGGAATACAGGCGGTGATCGTTGACCCGCTGCAAACGCCGCAGCGCCGGCTGGTGCATGCTAGTGGCCCAGAACGCCAGCCAGGTTTTCATCGCCGGGCCGTTGACCTGGCTGTCGTCGAAGTTGCCTTCAATCATCGCCCGCAGGTGCTCGCGCGGCTGGTCCGGCGGTAGGCTGGCGCGGCGATCGCGCACGGCATCGCTGAGCGCCTGCATCAGGTGGCGCATGGTGGCGTCGAGCAGGCCGTTCTTGTCGCGGAAATAGTGGCTGATGATGCCGTTGGAGACCCCGGCGATCCGCGCGATATAGGCGATGCTGGCATCGCTCATGCCGACCTGATCCACCGCTTCGAGGGTGGCCGCGATCAATTGCGAGCGGCGGATCGGTTGCATTCCGACCTTGGGCATCTGCTTCTCCATCGATGGGGCTGTCCCCGGAATGCGCGCAGTCTAGGCCGGTTATTGTTGAGCGATCAATCAAGCATGACGCTTCAAGGATGACCTGTCGGTCATGGGTATGGCGTGCTGTGCAAGGCCTAGGTCGCTCAATCGGCGGGCTGTGTGCGGGTTACGCAGGGACGTCGATGTCGGCAATCAGCGCCAGCAAATCGGTCACGCCGATATCCTGACCGGCCTGGTGCAGCAGGGCGCTGGTCTGGCCGCGATGGTGGGTCTGATGATTGAAGAAATGCAGCATCAGGCTGGCGTACGGGCGCTGCGCCGGCACGCCCTTCATATTGCCGTAGGCCAGCACCTGCTCTAGGTCTTGCTCGGTCAGCGCCGCTACCCAGTCGCTGATATGCCCATCCAGCCGGCTGCGCAAGGCATGCAACGGTTCGAGCGTGTCGAACAACAGCTGATCCAGCGCCGTCGGCCGTTGTAGATCGCTGATCGCCTGGCGCAGCTCAGCGCAGGCCGGGTGCTCGGCAAAGCGCTTAAGCCAGATGATATCGGCCACCGCAATATGGTTGAGCGTGGCGAGAATGGACGGGAAAAACGCCCCGCGATCCTCGCTCAGCGCCTGCGCCGATAGCTGGCCGGCAGCCGCGTAGAGCTTGGCGTTCATCCACGCGTTATAGCGGGCCAGTAACTGGAAGTGCGGTAGTTGGGGCATGGCGCTTAACTCGGCAATTAAGGTTGGTCAGGCATCGATTACGCCTGCGCCGAAAACGCCTGATGGTAGCTCACCTCGCCTTGGGCAAAACCACCGGTAAAGGCCAGCGCCTGGAAGTATTCCGCGGGCACGCCGGGTAAAACCAGACCGTCGACAACCGTGAAGCCAAAACGGCTGTAGTAACCCGGATCGCCAAGTACCACACAACCTGCCGCGCCCTTGGCAGCAACAGCGGCCAGCGCCGCCTCCATCAGCTGTGCGCCCACGCCCTTGTCCTGATAAGCCGGCAATACCGAAATTGGCCCCAGCCCATACCAGTTGGCTGCGCCATCGCCGATGCGGACCGGCGAAATCGCCACATGGCCAATCACCGCACTCGCATGTTCCGCCACCAGCGAAACCGTCAGCGCGCCCGCGTCGCGCAGCGCCTTAACAATAAATTGCTCGGTATGGTCGGTGTGCGGCGCATCCAGAAAGGCCTGTTCGGTGACGGAATGGATTTGCTCGATATCGGCGGGGGATTCGTTGCGCAGGGTGATATTCATTTCTGGCACTCGTGAAGTGGCTGCTCAGTAGCGCTGATGCTTAGCCAAGGCCAGCGCTGCTGATAGGACGCAGCTTTCTGGGCAAAAAGGCTTTTGTGCGGTGTAAGCGGGTTTGGCGTCAGGGTTCCCTTGTACAAAAGCTCAAGGCCGTTTGGTGCATAGACCTCATCAGGGTTAATGCCAACGCATGTTCCGGGTATCAGAAAGCGGTCGATGCCTTCCCTGGCACTGCTTAGCGCCGCATAGGGATGGCCAAAATGCGCTTCATACCAGAGGTGAACCCGCGCCTGGTTGGCGACTTCCACGGTTATGTTCAGGTCTGCCAGCACCGTTTCTACATGGCGCTGTACGGCATTTTCGGCCGCTTCGCTCAGGTCAGCAGGGTCGAAGTAGAAGAAGTCGTAATCCTTGATCTTGCTCTCCGGTGGCTGCCCGGAAAGCACATTCCACACCGTCTGAAACAGGCAGCCGGCGACTAGCCAGCCATCCACGAGATTCAGCGCATCCCAGCGCTCAATAATCTGTGCGTTGTTACGGTTATGCAGTACGTCGGCGCGAAACTTTGCTTGCATGGTGGTCTACACAAAAGGTGGCAGGTTATCCAAGGGTTTGTCATGTCTTACACAAACCAAAATTCAACCTCATCGGTCTCGACCTCAAATAAAGCCGAGTGCTCAACGTTTGCAGGTACGTGATACCACTCGCCGACGCCAACCCTGATGGTTTGGTTATTCATGCTCAGGATCAATTCGCCGCGCGTAATCACGCCATGGTTATCGGTGTCATGGCTGTGCGGCGGGATGGATGTGCCGGCAGGGTATGAGGCAAATAGAACGGTGCAGTCTTTCGCCTCAAGCTTGTAGGCGTCAAAGCGGCCATCGAATAAGGGCAGTTGCTTGATTCTGTTTGGGTATTGGCCTGGCATATGAGCGTTCTTCCTTGTAGTCCCTCTCGACTTATTGGATTTATGGCTGTGGAGCGTTTTTGGTTGGAGTGATTACATCCGACCCCGTTGGCGCGGAAGAAGTGATTGGGTCTTGGCTGGTTTCAGAGGCCAGTTTTAAGCGATCGGCTTTGCTGATATAGGTGGATTTTTTCTTGGGTGCCAGTTTGGCGTTGGCCTTTTTGGCGTGAGCTTCTAATAGTTGTTTTATCTTTTTGCGGCGGTTCATAGATTGCTACTCAAATCGTAAGCTGTTAAATAATATGACTTTACGTATTTTGTTTGATACATGTGGCGGGTTTTTAGTCAATGCAGGTTATGGCGAAAAAGTGAGCGCTTTGAGTACCATTGTTATGTGCTGATAGCTTAAAAAGGTGTTCTCCACTTTAGCTCTCTAGTGCCCTCTTGTGATTCGCTCTCTACTCTATTTTTGCCTGTAAATTACCGAGCAGTCTAGAGGTGTAAAGTTTGTTGAGATTTAATTTTCTTGATATTTCATCTGCCGTTGCTGGCTGGTTGCGTAGGAGATGGTTCTATCTAATTGCGGCGCGAAATAGGATCTACGCTTTCGATTTAATCGTGGATGCTTTGTTTTACGAGTTTGATTTTCTACTCGGTGAATGCCTAGCTAGCTGTTTGTCGCGCTGTAAAAACACACCGCTGATATTGCCCAGAACACGGCCCAAGAAAAATGCTTGCCTTTAGTGAAGCCGGCAGAAAATAGACCGCTCAATAAAAATACCGCAGCAGTTACGAGAAGTATTTCCTGTTTGAGTTTTTCGCTGGGATTACTCAGTAAGTACATGATAGAGGCGAAACCCCACCAAGCTATAGTTGTTAAGTGCCAGGCAAAACGTAGCACTCTTTTAGTAAACCAATCGCTGCCAAGTAACTTCGGTAAATCTTCTCTACGAAACAGTCGGATGAGTATGTATTTCTCGCCCAAGAATGAATGGGCTACACCTATAAAGAACGCAAGAAAACTTCCGATGTAAAGCATTTTTTTGGCTCCTAGATTACAGCTAGCAGTTAACTATGCGACATGCCTAATGCCGCCCTTACCTATCGTGTAACGCGGCCCGGTCTGCTGCAATCCATCTATATCCCACTCTTTATGTCGCGAGTAAGCAGAACAAGGCCGGAGTAGGCGACGCCCATACCTGTCACCTAACCACCATGCCCCAACCCTATCCAGCCCCGCATCCCAGTGTCTAGAACATTCGGCTGAGGTGATTTCGCGTCCACAAAAAAGCGGGCCGTAGCCCGCTTATATAGTGAGATGCAGCCTTGGCTTATTTAAGCCACTCGGCGACGCGCTCTGGGTTTTTGCTGATCCAGTATTTGGCGGCGTCTTCCGGTTTGGCGCCGTCGCGGATGGCGAGCATCACGGCACCGACTTCTTCACCGCTCCAGGAGAATTTCTTCAGGAAGGCAGCGGCTTCTGGGGCTTTGCTGTTGATGCTGGGGTTGGCGACGGTGTCGACGTGTTCGTCATCGCCGAAGACTTTTTTCGGGTCTTCGAGGAAGCGCAGGTTCCATTTGGCGAACATCCAGTGCGGGATCCAGCCGGTGACAACGATGGCTTCCTTGTTCTTCTCGGCGCGGGTCAGGGCAGTGGCCATGGCCGGGCCGGAGCTTGGCATCAGTTTGATGTCGGTAAGGGCGTATTCCTTGATCGCTTCTTCGGCGCGGCGCATTACGCCGGCGCCGGCGTCGATGCCGGTAATTTTGCCGTCGAACTCTTTGCTGTAGGTGTTGAGGTCGGCAATGGTTTTGGCGGCGACGTAGTCGGGCACGATCAGGCCGATTTTTGCGCCGGCGTAGTTGGTGCCGAGCACTTCGACCTTGTCTTTGAGTTTTTCAAAGTATTCGCCGTGGGTGGCGGGCAGCCAGGCGGAGAGGGTGGCGTCGAGGTCGCCACGGGCTACGCCTTGCCACATGATGGCCGGCTCTACGGGTTTGAGCTCAACGCCGTAGCCGAGTTTGCTCTGGAGGATTTCCCCGGCAACGAAGGTGGCGGCGACGCTGTCGTCCCAGCCGTTGACGTAGCCGAGTTTCAGGGTGGGCTTGTCAGCCGCCATGGCGGTGCTCATGCCGAGTGCCAGGGCGGCGACGCCGAGGCTTTGCAGGCAGAGGTTCTTCAGGTTGCGCATAGGGTGTGCTCCGTCAGTGAGAGTGGCAGTTCAGTAAGTTACTGGCGCGTTCTTCTTGCGGGCCTAGCTGGGTAAACAGGCGGGTGTCGCGTCTCGGTCATCCTGGCCGGTTGTGTGTAGCAGCCGGCACCGCGAGGTAAATCGCGGGTGCAGCAAACCAGGCGATGGCCGTATGACCTCGCAGGTGTGGTTGCTAAGTAGATGAGTCAGCTAAGCGTGCCGCCCGCAGGTCACTGGGGCGGCGCGGTGTTTGGCTTACATGCCGAGGTGTTTCTTCACTGCTGCAACACCGTCCTGGCCGTCGTAAGTGGTCACGCCGGCCAGCCACTGGTCGAGGATTGCCGGGTTGGCTTTGATCCAGTTCTTCGCCACTTCGGTCGGGTTCTCTTTCTCCAGAACCTTTTCCATCAGCTGGCTTTCGATTTCTACGGTGAACTGCAGGTTATCCAGCAGCTTGCCGACGTTGGCGCAGCGCTCCTGGTAATCCGGCGGTACCACGGTGTAGACCTTGGCGGCACCGAAGTCCGGGCCGAATACGTCATCGCCACCTTCCAGGTAGGTGATGTCGAACTGGGTGTTCATCGGGTGCGGGGCCCAGCCGAGGAATACCGCCGGCTCTTTCTTTTTCACCGCGCGCTGCAGTTGCACCAGCATGCCGGCTTCGCTGGACTCGACCATCTTGAATTCGCCGAGGTCGAACTGGTTGCCCTTGATCATCTTGTCGATCAGCAGGTTGCCATCGTTACCCGGCTCGATGCCGAAGATCTTGCCGTTCAGCTGGTCCTTGAACTTGGCGATGTCGGCAAAGCTTTTCAGCCCGGCTTCGGCGGCGTAGGTCGGTACGGCCAGGGTGTACTTGGCCCCTTCCAGGTTGGCCTTGGGTAGCACTTTGACGCCGTTGTTCTTGGTGAAGGGCTCGATCACCGCATCCATCGAGGGTGCCCAGTAACCGAGGAATACGTCGATCTGGCCGCTTTTCACCCCGGTAAAGGCGATGGGGACGGAGGCCATGATCTTGCGGGTCTGGTAGCCCAGTCCTTCGCTGAGGGTCATGGCCACGCCGGTGGTGGCGGCGATGTCGGCCCAGCCAATTTCGGCGAAGCGCACCATCTTGCAACTCTCAGGCTCCTGCGCCCAAGCGCTTTGCAGCATGGCCACGGAGAGCAGGCCGACACCTGCGAGCGTTTTTATCGTTTTCATCTGCGACTCCCTGTGTTGATCGAAGGTAAGACTTACTGACGTTGAAGTTTGCCGCCGAACCAGGCGAACAGACTGCGGCGTTTGCTGGTCTGCGGAGTACCGAAACTCTCGGTGATGCGGTCGAGGATGATCGCCAGCAACACCACGGCCATGCCGCTTTCGAAGCCTAGGCCGATGTCCAGGCGCTGGATGCTCGCCAGTACGTCGTTGCCCAAGCCGCCGGCACCGACCATCGAGGCGATGATCACCATCGACAGGGCCATCATGATGGTCTGGTTGACCCCGGCCATGATCGACGGCATGGCGTTCGGCAGTTGCACCTTGAGCAGCAGCTGGCGTGGGGTGCAGCCGAAGGATTGACCGGCTTCGATGATTTCCTTGTTGACCTGGCGGATGCCCAGGTTGGTCAGGCGCACCGCCGGCGGCATGGCGAAGATCACCGTGGCGATGATCCCCGGCACGCGGCCGAGGCCGAACAGCATGGCCGCGGGAATCAGGTAAACGAACGCCGGCATGGTCTGCATAAAGTCGAGAATCGGCCGGATGATGGTCGCCACCCGCTCGCTGCGCGCCGCCCAGATGCCCAGGGGAATGCCCAGCAACAGGCTGATCAGGGTGGCGGAGAAGGTCAGGCCGAGGGTTACCACCGTCTGTTCCCAGAAACCGGTGAGCACGATCAGGACGAAGGAGATGGCGGTGAAGATGGCGAACTTGTAGCTGATGCGCCACAGCCCGAGGGCGACGAAGATGGCGATCAGCAGCCAGGCCGGTGGCAGCATCAGCAGCCACTCGATGCCTTCTGAGAAGCCGTTGACCACCGCGCCGACGCTGTCGAAGCCATCGCTGTAGTTGTCCAGCAGGTGCTGCACCACGTCGTTGACCCAGCTGCCCAGGTCGAGTTTTTTCTCACTCATGGAACTCTCCCTGCAGGCGGGTCAGCAGGCGACCTTTGCTGATGGCACCGCTGTAGCGGCCATTGCTGTCGACCACCGGGATCGGCCCTTCGTTGTCCACCAGGCGTTCAATCACCTGGTCCAGCGGCAGGTTTTCGGGGATCGGCTGGATTGACTTGAGCACCTGCTGATCGAGGCCGCAGGTGCCGCCGCCTTCGACCAGCAGGGCGATCCGCTCCAGGCTGATGGAGCCCTGGAAGCTGTGCTGCTCGTCGACGATAAAGGCGTAGTGCTTGTCCAGCGCCTGCAACTCCTGGCAGACCTTCTGCGCATCCGGCGCTTTGCCGTTGTGCACGTAGATCGGCACGCTGTCGGCCATCAGCTGGCCGGCGGTGAGGTAGCGGTTGGTGTCGACGGTGTTGAAGAAGTTGCGCACGTAATCGTTGGCGGGGTTGTCGATCAGCTCCTGTGGAGTGCCGACCTGCACCAGTTTGCCGCCTTCCATGATGCCGATGCGGGTGCCGATGCGCATGGCCTCTTCGATGTCGTGGGAAACGAAGATGATGGTGCGCCGGTCGGTCTTCTGCAGCTCCAGCAGCACGTCCTGCATCTCGCGGCGCTTGAGCGGGTCGAGGGCGGAAAACGCCTCGTCCATGATGATCATTGACGGGTCGACTGCCAGGGCGCGGGCCAGGCCGACGCGTTGCTGCATGCCGCCGGACAGTTCATGCGGCATCTTGTGCGCAAAGGTGTCCAGGCCGACCTGCTTGAGTACCTGCATGGCGCGCTCTTCGCGCACCTTCTTGCTCTTGCCGGCCACTTCCAGGCCAAAGGCGGCGTTGTCCAGCACGCTGCGCGAAGGCATTAGGGCGAAGGACTGGAAGACCATGCTCATGTCGCGGCGGCGCAGGTCGATCAGTTCTGCCTTGGGCATCTTGGCGACGTTCTGGCCGTCGATGTAGACGTTGCCGCCGCTGGGTTCAACCAGGCGGTTGATCAGGCGGATCAGGGTGGATTTGCCGGAGCCGGAGAGGCCCATCAGCACGAAAATTTCACCTTCCTCGACGCTGAACGACACGCCGCTGACGCCGATAACCGCGCCTTTCTCCGCAAGAATCCGTTCCTTGCTCCAGCCCTGCTTGAGCAGGTCGATGGCTTCTTGTGGATCTGCGCCGAACACCTTGTAGAGGTCTTCGACGACGATTTTTCCAGACTGCATGGGATGATTCCCCTTCAGTAGACATCCAGATCAGTGCTGCGCAAACGCGCCTACGCCCGCTGGCGTACGTACGGTGGTGCCGACTGTTCTTGCCTGTATGGGTTTACTGGGTTCCGGGGTCGGGACTGTGCCTTGCCGCGCAACACATTCAGGCTGCTCAGGCACAACCGCTGCAACGCTCCAGTTGCCTTGTGGGCAATGGACGCTCTAGGGGCGTGCTGTCGAGTCAACCTTGCTGTGCCGTGTTGCAAACCGCGTTCCAAACCCTCTGGCAGTGTTACGAAGTCCCATCCTTGGGTTTTACACACCTCGACCCGAGGCGCGCGTACATCCGAAATTTCTTGTTGGGCTGGCACCCATCGCGTGGTGAGCCAGCGCTTATCTATTCTTCGGTCCGGGGCTGTGGGCTCCCGGTCTCTCACCGCCTTGGGCGGCGAGAGCGACGAAATCGGCTGACTCAACGATATAGTCTTCGGCCTGGCGCAATTGTCGGTTTGCGACTCTGACGTGTTGCGCGGCGACATAGCGTTTGACTAAAAAAACCATAACAGACTTTTCCGCCCCTTGGCCAAGGCTGAAAGCCGCGCCGGCCGTGGTTTGCAGCCGCTGACTCGGCCACAGGAGCGATGACCAGCGGGCTGTGGCGATATCGAAAAAAACTCAGAATCAGTCATTCGCCGCCAGGCTCGCGGCAGCCTTTGCCGGCAGTCCGTCGCGTTGGGTGACCCCTTGCAGCCAGCTGGCCAATGCCTGCGGATTGGCCTTCAGCCAGGCTTTGGCCTCGCGCCGCGGGTTGGTGTTCTTATTGAGGATCGCGCCCATCAGGTAGCTTTCCATCTCCAGGCTGAAACGCAGGTTCTGCAGCAGCTGGGTGACGTTCGGGCACTGCTCGGTCAGGCCGGCGCGCACGTTGGTGTACACCGTTGCGCCGCCGTAGTTGGGGCCGAAGAATTCATCGCCACCGTCCAGGTAATGCATCTGCAGCTGGTTGTTCATCGGGTGTGGCGCCCAGCCGAGAAATACCGCCCACTGCTTGAGGTGTTCGGCGCGTTTGACCTGGGCCAGCATGCCGTTCTCGCTGGACTCCACCAGGCTGAAACCGGCCAGGCCGAAGGCGTTCTTGTCGATCATCGACTGGATCAGTTTGTTGCCGTCGTTGCCCGGTTCGATACCGTACACCTTGCCGCCCAGTTCTTTGCTGAAGCGCGCAAGATCGGCGAAGTTCTTCACGCCGCCGTCATAGGCGGCCTGATTCACCGCCAGGGTGTATTTGGCACCTTCGAGGTTGGCACCGAGGGTCTTTACCGAGCCGTTGGCGGCGTAGGGTTTGATGTCGTTTTCCATGCTCGGCATCCAGTTGCCGAGGAACACGTCGATCTTGCCGTCCTGCATGGCCTTGTAGGTGTCCGGCACGGACAGGCGCTTGACCTGGGTGCGGTAACCCAGCTCGCTGAGCACCTGGCGCGTGACGGCGGTGGTCACGGTGATATCGGTCCAGCCGACATCGGCGAAGCGAATCAGTCCGCACTGCGCCGGCTCTGCAGCCTGGGCCAGCAACGGTGTGCTCAGGGCGGCGGCTAGCAGCCAGCCTCTATTTAGTTTCATCAAGCCTCTCCCGATTACGGTGACAAGGCGCACCTGTGTAGGCACGTCGGCCACGGGGCGAGCAGCGGCTGGCCGGTCCATGGGCGCGGCGATCATGCCGACAGATTTCCTCCGCTGCCTATGCGTGAAGTCGCAACTAGAACGTTGCTGTCGTGAATTGCTGCCGCGGCGCTGGAAACTGCGCGCTGTCGCACAACTCGCGTTCGCCTGCGGCGCTGGCGGATTTAGGCATGGGCGGGTCGGTGTGGGGCGACGGCGGCGTGGGGAAATCCTGATCATGCCTGCATGTAGCAATCGTGCAGGAGAGTGTTGTGGCTATCAGCGTGTTTGACCTGTTCAAGATCGGCATAGGCCCGTCCAGTTCGCATACCGTCGGGCCGATGCGTGCGGCGGCGTTGTTTAGCGGCGCGTTGGCCGAGCGGCGTTTGCTGGAGCGCACGGCGCGGTTGCAGGTGCGGCTGTACGGTTCGCTGTCGGCCACCGGTGTCGGCCACGGTAGCGACCGCGCGGTGATCATGGGGCTGATGGGCGAGTGGCCTGATCAGGTCGACCCCAGCAGCATCGAACCACGTATCGCTGAATTATTGGCCAGCGGCCAGTTGCAGCTTGGCGGGCGCGTCAGCATCGCCTTCGACTGGCAGCGCGACATGCTGCTGCTGGATGAAAACCTGCCCTATCACCCCAACGCCATGACCCTCAGCGCCTTTGCCGTTGATGGCAGTCTGCTGCACGAAAACACCTATTACTCGGTGGGCGGCGGCTTCGTGGTGGATGCCGAGCAGGCTGCCAGCGGCCAGCTGGATCAGGACCACACCGTATTACCCTACGACTTCAACAGCGCCGAGCAGCTGTTGCAGCTGTGCAAGGAGCACGGCCTGCGCGTCTCCGAACTGATGATGGCGAATGAGAAGGCCTGGCGCAGCGAGGCGGAAATTCGCAGCGGCCTGATGCGCCTGTGGCAGGCCATGCGCGAGTGCGTCGAGCAGGGCTTGCAGCACGAGGGAATTTTGCCCGGCGGGCTGAATGTGAAGCGCCGCGCCGCCAAGCTGCACCGCAGCCTGCAGGAAATGAGCAAGCCCAATGTCATCGGTTCGACTCTGAGCGGCATGGAGTGGGTCAACCTGTTCGCCCTGGCGGTCAACGAGGAAAACGCCGCCGGCGGGCGCATGGTGACCGCGCCGACCAATGGCGCGGCGGGGATCATCCCGGCGGTGCTGCATTACTTTGTGCGCTTCAGCCCGGCGGTCAGCGAAGCCAATGTCGTCGACTACCTGCTGGCAGCGGCGGCCATTGGCATTCTGTGCAAGAAGAACGCGTCCATTTCCGGTGCCGAGGTCGGCTGTCAGGGTGAGGTCGGTTCGGCCTGCGCCATGGCGGCGGCGGGGCTGGCGGAGATTCTCGGCGCGACGCCCGAGCAGGTGGAGAACGCCGCGGAAATCGGCCTGGAACATAACCTCGGCCTGACCTGTGACCCGGTTGGCGGTCTGGTGCAGGTGCCGTGCATCGAGCGCAACGCGATTGCCGCAGTGAAAGCGATCAACGCCGCGCAGATGGCCTTGCGGGGGGACGGCCAGCACTTTATCTCGCTGGACCGGGTGATCCGCACGATGCGCGACACCGGCGCGGATATGCATGACAAGTACAAGGAAACCTCGCGCGGCGGGTTGGCGGTCAGCGCCGTCGAGTGTTGAGGCGCACGCTCAGGCAACTGTGCACGATTGTGGTGCGCAGCTGTTCGGCTCTGTGGAAAAGGGCAGCGCAACGCTGCTGAATAGGGCCTGACCGTTGGTCCGTTACCGCGGCGTTTTTACCCTGCGTAGCGGGGTGACAACGCACTTGCCCTGCAGTGCTACCGAAATGCTCAAGCGCCCGCCGATCGGGCGTTTGCGGTCGTAATCAGAATACTTCTGTCGCTCCTGCCAACGCTTAGCGCCACTAGTGCTGGGCTAGTCCACGTATTTTTAATTGAACAGCCAATCAATTTAGGCACGGCCTTTGCGTTGTACTGGCTGTCGATCTGGCGTTGTGCAGTCCCAGAACCATAAGAAGAGCCACCCTACAGAGGGGCTCACCACCGTGCTTTGCTTCGCGTGAGGGTTTACCTGATGTCACAGTTCACTCAAGGGGCACAACCCCAGAGCCGTGCGCCGCAGTCCATCGGCTTTCTCCTGCTCGACAACTTCACCCTGATTTCCCTGGCATCTGCCGTTGAGCCGCTGCGCATGGCCAACCAGCTGTCGGGCAAGGAGTTGTACCGCTGGCACACCCTCAGCCAGAGCGGCCTGCCGGTATGCGCCAGCGATGGCCTGCAGATCACCCCGGACGCCAGCCTGGTGACTGCGCCGCGCCTGGATGCGGTGGTGGTCTGCGGCGGTGTGGACATTCAGCACAGCGTCACCCGTGAGCATGTGCAGTGGCTGCAAAGCCAGGCGCGCCATGGTGCGCAACTGGGCGCGGTGTGCACCGGCAGCTGGGCGCTGGCCAAGGCAGGGCTGCTCGATGGCTTCGATTGCAGCGTGCACTGGGAATGCCTGGCCTCGATGCAGGAAGCCTTCCCCCGCGCGGGCGTCAGCACCCGCCTGTTCTCGATTGACCGCAACCGCCACACCAGCTCCGGCGGTACTGCGCCGATGGACATGATGCTGCACGTGATCGGCCGCGAGCATGGCCGCGAGCTGGCGGCGGCGATTTCCGAGATGTTTATCTACGAGCGCATCCGTAACGAGCAGGATCACCAGCGCGTGCCGCTCAAGCATATGCTCGGCACCAACCAGCCGAAGCTGCAGGAAATCGTTGCGCTGATGGAAGCCAACCTGGAAGAGCCGATCGACCTCGATCAGCTGGCGCTGTATGTCGATGTGTCGCGGCGTCAGCTGGAGCGCCTGTTCCAGAAGTACCTGCACTGCTCGCCGTCGCGCTACTACCTCAAGCTGCGGCTGATTCGCGCGCGCCAGCTGCTCAAGCAGACCAGCATGTCGATTATCGAAGTGGCCTCGGTCTGCGGTTTCGTCTCCACGCCGCACTTCTCCAAGTGCTACCGCGAATACTTCGGCATCCCGCCGCGTGACGAGCGCGCCGGCCAGCAGGGCGGCAATGTAGTGGCGTTGCTGCCGATGCCGGAAGACCTGATGCGGCCATCGCCATCCTCGGCCATGGCGGCGCTGACCCGCGCTCAGGGGGAGTCGACCTTTGCCAGTGTCCGGCTCTAAGAACCTGCTTACGATCTGCTGCGCGTCGGCCATCCAGCGTTAAAAACAGCCTCGGAATGCTCATTTACAGCCAGTAAACTCCGCTTCCTCGGCGTTTTGACCAGCCGGAGGCTGTTACTACGTAGCGCCTTGTCTGGCTCTAGCTCGCGAGATCGTAAACAAGTTCTAAGTCGCGCTGAATAACCTGTAGGAGCGGGCTTGCCCGCGATAGCGTGCGCAGGGTTGGTGGATGGATAAAGCGTCATCCACCCTACAAAAGCCAGCATGTGCCGCTTAAACAAAAACGCCGCACCGGCCTTGAAGGCGAGTGCGGCGTTTTGTTGTGTGCGCTGTGGTCGATACGCGGTTCTTAGTACTCGATCGCCACATCCCCCTGCGGCACGCTGCAGCACGACAGGATATAGCCCTCGGCCACGTCTTCGTCGGTGATCCCACCGTTGTGTTCCATGCTCACTTCGCCGGCCGTCTTCATCACCTTGCAGGTGCCGCAGATGCCCATGCCGCAGGCTTTGGGGATATGCAGGCCGAGCTTGGCGGCCGCCGCGTGCACGGTTTCGCCTGGGTCGACGCGGATGCTCTTGCCAGTGCTGGTGAACGCCACCTGGTGCTGCTCGGCGGCGGGTACGGCCGGGGCATCGGCGGCTTCGGCAGCGAGCTCCTTGACCTCGGCGCGCACTTCCGGCGGCGTCGCGCCGAAGGACTCTTCGTGGTAGCGGCTCATGTCGTAGTGGTTGGCTTCGAGCAGGCGCTTGACCGCATTCATATAGGGCGTCGGGCCGCAGCAGAAGATTTCCCGCTCCAGGTAATCCGGGGCAATCAGCTCCAGCATCTTCTGGTTGAGGTAGCCGCGATAACCGGCCCAGGCCTCGCCCAGGCCGTGTTTTTCACAGATCACATGCAGGCTGAAGTTGTTGATCCGCGCGGCCATATGTTCCAGCTCGCGGTGGTAGATGATGTCCTTCGGTGAGCGCGCGCTGTGCACGAAAACCATGTCGATATTCGCATTGGTGTCGTAGAACCAGCGCGCCATCGACATCACCGGGGTAATGCCGACGCCGCCGCTGAGGTAGAGCACCTTGTCGGCGGGAAAGTCGATGGCGTTGAACAGCCCGACCGGGCCATGCACTGGCAGCTCGTCGCCTTCATTGAGGTTGTCATGCAGCCAGTTGGAGACCTTGCCGCCCGGCACGCGCTTGATGGTGATGGAGAAGCTGTAGGGCACCGAAGGCGAGCTGGAAATGGTGTAGGAGCGCATCACTGGCTGGCCGTCGATCTCCAGCTCCAGGGTGACGAACTGCCCCGGCTTGAAGAAGTACAGCACCGGCTGATCGGCCATAAAGCAGAAGGTGCGCACGTCCCAGGTCTCCTGGATGACGTTGACGCAGCGCACCATATGCCGACCGTTGCTCCAGGTCTGGGTGGTAACCGGGTTGAGGAAGTCGTTCGTCGTCATGGACGTCTCTCCGCGCGGCCGGACATCGGCCTTGTATGGGGCGATTGTGCGTACTGGCCGGCGCGCTCATTTATCTGCCAGCGACATTTACATGCTTATCGCGACCTGCCGCGCAGGCCTTGGTTTGCCGCGTCGGAAACGGATGTGAGCATGTCGCCCATAGACAAGGTTTCGCCCCCGCTCAGCGCCACACTCGCAGCCAGCCGAAGCAAAAGGTCACGAGCGAATTCCTCTTTCATCCAGACGCCATCGGCAGGCGCAGAACGGGGCAATGACGCCACCTTGCGTGTTACCGATTAGTCACTTTATTGCGGCAACTCGCCGAGCGAGTCGCCATTGAGGAGTTACCGATGGACGTCACTTCCACCCTGAGCCTGGGCGATCCGCTGGAACCCGCACGCAAGGCCACCGCCGAGATGCTGCAAACCCGCGAGCGCACCTTCTCGCTGCCGCAGCCGTTCTATAACGACGAGCGCCTGTTCAAGATCGATATGCAGGAGATCTTCCACAAGGAATGGCTGATCGCCGGCATGACCTGCGAGATCCCGACCAAGGGCAACTACCTCACCCTGCAGATTGGCGACAACCCGATCATGGTGATCCGCGGTGCCGATGGCGTGGTGCATGCCTTCCACAACGTCTGCCGCCACCGCGGCTCGCGGCTGTGCACCAGCGACAAGGGCAAGGTGGCCAAACTGGTCTGCCACTACCACCAGTGGACCTACGAACTGGACGGTCGCCTGCTGTTTGCCGGCACCGAAATGGGTGCTGATTTCGACCTCAAGGACTACAGCCTCAAGCCGGTCAACTGCAAGGTGGCGGGCGGCTACATCTTTATCTCCCTGGCGGAGAACCCGCCGGCGATCGACGACTTCCTCAGCACCCTGGCTCACTACATGGAGCCCTACGACATGGAAAACACCAAGGTGGCGGTGCAAACCACCTTGATGGAGAAAGCCAACTGGAAGCTGGTGATCGAGAACAACCGCGAGTGCTACCACTGCAACGGTTCGCACCCGGAGCTGCTAAATACCCTGCTGGAGTGGGATGACGTCACCGACCCGCGTGCCACCCAGGCGTTCAAGGACCAAGTGAACGAATGCACTACCCGCTGGGACCGCGACAAGATTCCCTACGCCCACGCCAGCTTCGGCCTGCGTAACCGTATCGTGCGCATGCCGCTGCTCAAGGGCACCGTGTCGATGACCATGGACGGCAAACCGGGCTGCAACAAGCTGATGGGCCGCATCACCGACCCGGACCTGGGCTCGATGCGCATCCTCCATCTGCCGCATTCGTGGAACCACTGCATGGGCGATCACCTGATCGTCTTCACCGTCTGGCCGATCAGCGCCCAGGAAACCATGGTCACCACCAAATGGCTGGTGCACAAGGATGCGGTGGAAGGCGTCGACTACGACGTGGCGCGCCTGCGCCAGGTGTGGGACGCCACCAACGACCAGGACCGTCGTCTGGCCGAAGAGAACCAGCGCGGCATCAACTCCACCGCCTACCAGCCCGGCCCGTACTCGAAGACCTATGAGTTCGGCGTGGTCAACTTTATCGACTGGTACAGCGAGCGCGTGCTCAACAACCTCGGCGCGGCGCCTGCGCCTTACTTGCGCCAGGTCGGCGCGGAGTAAGGCTTATGTCCCTTGGTCTGTGGTTGCTGCTCGGCCTGACCCTTTACGGTCTGCTGGCTGCCCGCCGCAGGCAAACCCCCGCTGCAACACACTGAGACCCTCCTCAAGGGTCACCTTGGCCTCTGCCGGACACTCCGTGCAGGGGCTTTTTTTATTGGGCCGGCCACGGCCTGCCGGCGCATATCTGCCTGCGACCCGGCTTTGACGCTTTCGGCAATACCCCGGTCGTTTTTGCACCGGGTCGCCTCAGCCCCCAGGGATATGCTCAGTCCAAAGCGCCAACAACGGGTTTGGCGACACAGCTAAAAAGGGGACTGCCTGATGAGCCCAGCCGAATTGCACGCCGACAGCATCGTTATTGACGGGCTGATCATCGCCAAGTGGAACCGCGAACTGTTCGAGGACATGCGCAAGGGTGGCCTGACGGCAGCCAACTGCACCGTGTCGGTGTGGGAAGGCTTTCAGGCCACGGTCAATAACATAGTTGCCAGTCAGCAGCTGATCCGCGACAACAGTGACCTGGTGATGCCGGTGCGCACCACCGCCGACATCCGTAAGGCTAAAGAGCAGGGCAAGACCGGCATCCTCTTCGGCTTCCAGAACGCCCATGCGTTCGAGGACCAATTGGGTTACGTGGAAGTGTTTAAGCAGCTCGGCGTGGGCATCGTGCAGCTGTGCTACAACACCCAGAACCTGGTCGGCACCGGCTGCTACGAGCGCGACGGCGGACTGTCCGGCTTCGGCCGCGAGATCGTTGCCGAGATGAACCGCGTCGGCATTATGTGCGACCTCTCTCATGTGGGTTCGAAGACTTCCGAAGAAGTGATCCTCGAATCGAAAAAGCCGGTCTGCTACTCCCACTGCCTGCCGTCCGGACTGAAAGAGCATCCGCGCAACAAGTCTGACGAAGAGCTGAAATTTATCGCCGACCACGGCGGCTTTGTCGGCGTGACCATGTTCGCGCCGTTCCTGGCCAAGGGCATCGACTCGACTATCGACGACTACGCCGAAGCCATCGAGTACGTGATGAATCTCGTTGGCGAAGACGCCATCGGCATAGGCACCGACTTCACCCAGGGCCACGGTCAGGACTTCTTCGAGTATCTGACCCACGACAAGGGCTACGCCCGCCGCCTGACCAGCTTCGGCAAGATCATCAACCCGCTGGGCATCCGCACTGTGGGTGAATTCCCCAACCTCACCGAAACCCTGCTCAAGCGCGGCCACTCCGAGCGCGTGGTGCGCAAGATCATGGGCGAGAACTGGGTAAACGTCCTCAGGGATGTTTGGGGCGAGTGATCAATACCTACGCAAAGCGCGCCAAACACCTTCGTAGGATGGGTTGAGTGCAGCGATACCCATCAAGCAACAGCACAACCGAATTCTGGAGCACTGAACATATGGCCACCCACGCACCCGAAATGCCGATTCAGGTCGACGACGAAACCGGCGTCTGGACCACCGACGCCTTGCCGATGCTCTATGTGCCGCGGCATTTCTTCGTCAACAACCATATCGGTATCGAGGAAGTATTGGGCGCTGATGCCTATGCCGAGATTCTCTACAAGGCCGGCTACAAATCCGCCTGGCACTGGTGCGAGAAGGAGGCTGAGTGCCATGGCCTGTCTGGCGTGGCGGTGTTCGAGCACTATATGAAGCGCCTGTCGCAGCGCGGCTGGGGACTGTTCGAGATCGAAGCCATTGATCTGGCTGCTGGCACCGCGTCGGTGAAGCTCAAACACTCGGCCTTTGTCTACGTCTACGGCAAGTGCGGGCGCAAGGTCGACTACATGTTCACCGGCTGGTTTGCCGGGGCCATGGACCAGATTCTCCAGGCTCAGGGCAGCACCTTGCGCACCGTGGCCGAGCAGGTCTATGGCGGCTCCGAAGCAGGCCACGACGATGGCCTGTTCACTGTCAAACCTCTGTAAGGCGGAGCACCGACCATGGCTTTCGAGGCAATGTTCCAGCCGATTCAGATCGGCAAGCTGACCATCCGCAACCGCGTGCTCAGCACCGCGCACGCCGAGGTGTACGCCACCGACGGCGGCATGACCACCGAGCGCTATATCAAGTATTACGAAGAGAAGGCCAAGGGCGGTATCGGCCTGGCGATCTGCGGCGGTTCCTCGGTGGTGGCCATCGACAGCCCGCAGCAGTGGTGGAGCTCGGTCAATCTGGCCACCGACCGGATCATCCCGCACTTCCAGAACCTGGCCGACGCCATGCACAAGCATGGCGCGAAGATCATGATCCAGATTACCCATATGGGCCGCCGCTCGCGCTGGGACGGTTTCCACTGGCCGACCCTGATGTCGCCGTCGGGCATCCGCGAGCCGGTACACCGCGCCACCTGCAAGACCATCGAGGTCGAGGAAATCTGGCGGGTGATCGGCAACTACGCCAGCGCCGCGCGCCGCGCCAAAGAAGGCGGCCTGGACGGCGTCGAGCTGTCCGCCGTGCATCAACATATGATCGACCAGTTCTGGTCGCCACGCGTCAACAAGCGCACCGACGAGTGGGGCGGCACCTTCGAGGGCCGGATGAAGTTCGGCCTGGAAGTGCTGAAGGCCGTGCGTGCCGAGGTGGGCCCGGACTTCTGCGTGGGCATGCGTATCTGCGGTGACGAGTTCCACCCGGACGGCCTGTCCCATGAGGACATGAAACAGATCGCCGCCTATTACGACGCCACCGGCATGCTCGACTTTCTCGGTGTGGTGGGCTCGGGTTGCGACACCCACAACACCCTGGCCAACGTCATCCCGAATATGAGCTACCCGCCGGAGCCGTTCCTGCATTTGGCCGCCGGGATCAAGGAAGTGGTCAAGGTGCCGGTGCTGCACGCACAGAACATCAAGGACCCGAACCAGGCCACGCGCATCCTCGAAGGCGGCTATGTCGACATGGTCGGCATGACCCGCGCGCACATCGCCGACCCGCACCTGATCGCCAAGATCAAGATGGGCCAGGTTGACCAGATCAAGCAGTGCGTCGGTGCCAACTACTGCATCGACCGCCAGTACCAGGGCCTGGACGTACTCTGTATCCAGAACGCCGCCACCAGCCGCGAATATATGGGCGTGCCGCATATCATCGAAAAAACCAGCGGGCCGAAGCGCAAGGTGGTGATCGTTGGTGGTGGCCCGGCTGGGATGGAAGCCGCGCGGGTTGCCGCCGAACGTGGCCACGACGTGACCCTGTTCGAGAAGAAAGACAGCCTCGGCGGGCAGATCAGCCTGGCCGCCAAGGCTCCGCAGCGTGACCAGATGGCCGGCATCACCCGCTGGTTCCAGCTGGAACTGGCGCGCCTGGCTATCGACCTGCGCCTGGGCACTGGCGCGGATGAGGCCAGCATCATGGACCTGCGCCCGGATATCGTGGTGCTGGCCAACGGCGGCCATCCGTTCCTCGAGCAGAACGAGCACTGGGGCGCGGCCGAAGGCCTGGTGGTGAGCAGTTGGGACATCCTCGACGGCACGGTCGCCCCAGGCAGCAACGTGCTGGTTTACGACACCATTTGCGAATTTACCGGCATGTCGGTGGCCGACTTTATCGCCGAGAAGGGCGCGAAGGTGGAGATCGTCACCGACGACATCAAGCCGGGCGTGGCCATTGGCGGCACCAGCTTCCCGACCTATTACCGCAGCCTGTACCCCAAGGAAGTGATCATGACCGGCGACCTGATGCTGGAAAAGGTCTACCGCGAAGGCGACAAGCTGGTGGCGGTGCTGGAGAACGAATACACCGGCGCGAAAGAGGAACGGGTGGTCGACCAGGTGGTGGTGGAGAACGGCGTGCGCCCGGACGAAAGCCTCTACTACGCACTCAAGGACGGCTCGCGCAACAAGGGCCAGATTGACGTCGAAGCGCTGTTCGCGATCCAGCCGCAGCCTTGTTTAGCTGAAAAGGGTGACGGCTATCTGCTGTTCCGTATCGGCGACTGCGTAGCCCAGCGCAACACCCACGCGGCGATCTACGACGCGCTGCGGTTGTGCAAAGACTTCTGACCTAAACGCTGAACCGGTGTGGGAGGGGCTTTAGCCGCGACAAGGTTAAAAGCATCGCGGCTAAAGCCCCTCCCACCAGCCCCACCTTCGGGATTGAGGATGTCCTCGATGTTAAACACCCTACTCCCCATCCTGCTCTTCACCGCCCTGGCCCTTGCGGTACTTGGCGCGGCGAAGCGCTTTTTGATGTGGCGGCGCGGCCGCCCCAGCCAGGTCGACTGGCTGGGCGGGCTGCTGGCCATGCCGCGGCGCTATATGGTCGATCTGCACCATGTGGTGGCTCGCGACAAATATATTGCCAACACGCACGTGGCTACGGCTGGCGGCTTTGTCCTGGCGGCCGTGCTGGCGATCCTGGTGCACGGCTTCGGCCTGCATAACCGCATTCTTGGCTTCGCCCTGCTGGCGGCCTGCGTGCTGATGTTTGTCGGCGCGCTATTTGTCGCCAAGCGTCGCCTCGATCCGCCGTCGCGGTTGTCGAAAGGCCCGTGGATGCGCCTGCCGAAAAGCCTGCTGATGTTTGCCGTCAGCTTCTTTATCGTCACGCTGCCTGTTGCTGGGATTCTGCCGGCTGACTTCGGTGGCTGGGTGCTGGCGCTGTTGCTGACGGTTGGCGTGGCCTGGGGCGTGTCCGAGCTGTTCTTCGGTATGACCTGGGGTGGGCCGATGAAGCACGCCTTCGCCGGTGCCCTGCACCTGGCCTGGCACCGTCGTAGCGACCGCTTCGCTGGCGGTCGCTCGACCGGCCTCAAAGCCTTGAATCTGGATGACCCGAAAGCCCCGCTGGGCGTGGAGAAACCCACAGATTTCACCTGGAACCAGCTGCTTGGCTTCGATGCCTGCGTGCAGTGCGGCAAGTGCGAGGCGGCTTGTCCGGCCTTCGCCGCCGGCCAGCCGCTAAACCCGAAGAAGCTGATTCAGGACATGGTGGTCGGCCTGGCGGGCGGCACCGATGCCAAATTCGCCGGCTCGCCGTACCTATCCCTTGACGGCAAGGGTAAGCCGCTGGGTGAACATAGCGGCGGCCCGCACCTGCCTATCGTCAACCTCAACGGCAAAGCCCTGGTCGATGCCGAAACGCTGTGGTCGTGCACCACCTGCCGCGCCTGCGTCGAGGAATGCCCGATGATGATTGAGCACGTCGATGCCATCGTCGATATGCGCCGCCATCTAACCCTGGAAAAAGGCGCGACGCCGAACAAGGGCGCCGAGGTGCTGGACAACCTGATCGCCACCGACAACCCCGGCGGCTTTGCCCCCGGCGGCAGGCTGAACTGGGCGGCGGACCTCAACCTGCCGCTGCTCAGCGATAAACAGCAGGTCGATGTGCTGTTCTGGGTCGGCGATGGCGCCTTCGATATGCGCAATCAGCGCACCCTGCGCGCCTTTGTCAAAGTGCTGAAAGCCGCCAAGGTCGACTTCGCCGTGCTCGGCCTGGAGGAGCGCGACAGTGGCGACGTGGCCCGCCGCCTGGGCGATGAAGCAACCTTCCAGCTGCTGGCCAAGCGCAATATCGCCACCCTGGCCAGGTACCAGTTCAAGCGCATCGTCACCTGCGACCCGCACAGCTTCCACGTGCTGAAAAACGAATACGGCGAGCTGGGTGGCCGCTACCAAGTGCTGCACCACAGCACTTATATGGATGAACTGATCACCGGTCAGAAACTCAACCTGGGCCAACACAAGGGCGGCTCGGTCACCTATCACGACCCGTGCTACCTGGGTCGTTACAACGGCGAGTACGAAGCGCCGCGCGCAGTGCTCAAGGCCATCGGCATCGACGTAAAAGAGATGCAGCGTTCCGGCTTCCGCTCCCGCTGCTGCGGCGGTGGCGGCGGTGCGCCGATCACCGATATCCCCGGTAAGCAGCGTATCCCCGATATGCGCATGCTCGATATCAAGGAGACCGCCGCTGAGCTGGTCGCCGTGGGCTGCCCGCAATGCACGGCGATGCTCGAAGGCGTGGTCGGCCCGCGCCCGGAGGTCAAGGATATTGCCGAACTGGTGGCCGATGTACTGATCGAGGGCGAGGTCGAGGCCAAGAAACCCGTACCGGCCCCCCGTGAGCTAGCCGAGGTAAGCCCATGAGCGACCTGATCCGCCGTGATCCACGGGCCGAATGGATCGCCCGTAACCGCCTGCACCCGCTGCATGCCGCCGCGCAACCGGCCGTGGCCAGCTGGCTTAGCGTCGCCGGGGTGCTGCGCAAGAACCCGCATGCAGTCGGTTTTATCGGCCCCAATGGCCTTAAACGCATCGACCGCTCCGGCACTCAGCAGGGCGGCAGCCAGAAGCGCAGCACAGCCAGTGCCGTGGTGCAGTTGCCGCTGCGGATAATCGAGCAACCAGCGTTTTATATCGCCGTGGTGCCGGATATGGTCGGTGGCCGCCTGAGCGCCCACGACAAGGACCTGCTCGGCTTGGCGCACAAACTCGCTGGTAGCGATGGCGCGGTGGTGGCGGTGATCTTTGGTGAACACAAGGAAAGCGCCTTCGACTGCAACGGCGTTGACCGCCTGTTGCAGTTCGCCGATGACGCTTTCGACGGCTACGCCCCGGAAGCGCGGGTGCTGGCCCTCGGCGCAGTAGAAAGGCAACTGACACCGCGTCACTGGTTGTTGCCCGACAGCCGCAGCGGTGGCGGAGAGCTGGGCCGGCGTCTGGCCGCCAAGCTCGGCGAACGCCCGGCGACGCGGGTCTGGCAGGTGGCGGATGGTATGGCCAGTGGGCGTGCGGGTGCCGGTCGGGAAGACCTGGTGCAACAAGCTCCACGCCTGATCCTGGCAGCGGTGGAATGCGCCGAGCCGGTCAGCGAAACCCGTCATGAAGTGCGCCCGCTGGCGCTCAGCGAAGCGCTGGTTAGCCACTTGCCACGTATTCAGGATTTGGGCGCGGTGGCGGTCGACCCCGCGCAGATCCCCATGGCCGAGGCCGAATTTATTCTGTCTGGTGGCAACGGCGTGAAGGACTGGGCGCTATTCCATCAGGCCGCCGCTGCGCTGGGGGCAACCGAAGGCGCTTCGCGGGTGGCGGTGGACGATGGCTTTATGGGCCGTGAGCGTCAGGTCGGCGCGTCCGGCATCTGGGTCACCGCGCGGGTCTATGTGGCCGTGGGTATTAGCGGGGCGATCCAGCATCTGCAAGGCATCGGTGCCTGCGACAAGGTGGTGGCGATCAACCTCGACCCGACTTGCGACATGATCAAGCGTGCCGACCTCTCGGTGATCGGTGAATCCGCTGCGATTCTGCAGGCGCTGATCGAACGGGTCGCCGCCCATCGGCAGGGAGGTGCACGCGATGCAGCCTAATAATTTGAACGTCATCACCTTGGTTTCTATCGGTGCCCACCCCACCTCTGGCCGCGCCCGTCGCGCCGAGCAGGATGCCCGCGCGGTGGAGCTGGGTCTGCGCCTGGCCGGCGAACGCCTACAGGTGCTGCACGCCGGCGATCCGCAGCAGGAAGCGCTGCGGGCTTATCTGGGCATGGGCCTTAAGCAGATCAAGATTCTTGAACAGCCGGCGCACAGCGATGCGCTGCCAGTACTGGCCGACTACCTGGCCGACTCCAGCGCGCAGCTGGTGCTGACCGGTAGTCAGGCGGAAACCGGCGAAGGCTCCGGCATGCTGCCTTATCTGCTGGCGGAACAGCTCGGCTGGCCGCTGGTGGTCGGGCTGGCGGCGGTGGAGCAGGTCAGCAATGGCGTGGCTCAGGTGCTGCAAGCCCTGCCGCGCGGCCAGCGCCGGCGCTTGCAGGTGCGTTTGCCGTTTGTCGCCAGTGTCGATAACGCCGCGCCCATCGCGCGGCAGAGCGCCTTCGGCCCGGCCCGTCGGGGCCTGTTGACGGCCGAAGAGGTTGAGCTTGTCGACGACCCGCTGTTTGCTAGCGCCCAGCTACAACCGGCCAAACCCCGACCCAAACGCCTTAAGGTGATCAAGGCCAAGACCGGCGCCGAACGGATGAAGGCCGCCACGGCTAAAGCGTCCGGCGGCGGAGGGCAGGTGCTTAAGGATGTATCGCCACAGGCCGGTGCCGAGGCTATCTTCAAGCTGTTATTGGAAGAAGGCGTGCTGCGCTAGCGCGTCACCACAGGAGGAGCTGACCATGATGCACGCCGACCTGATCGATCAGGAGGATCTACGCGAACGCCTGGTGGCGCTGGGCCTGTCGATTCCGTCCGGGGTGACGGCCGAGCAGGCCTGCGAGCTGGCCGTCAGCGGTCTGAGCCAGGAGCGCGCGCTGGCGTTGCGGCGGCTGGTGGAGGAGCTGCTCGGTGGCAGCGCGAGTTTGCTGCCGAACGTGCGCGAGGCCATCTCGCGCACATTACTTCCCGCATTGGTGCCGCGCTAAAGCGCTGCTGCATTAAGCGCAGGCTCTAGTTCGTTGCTGTCATCGCCTGGCGAATATCCCCCGCCAGCTGGCGCACCCGCGCTTCGTCGGTGTCCCAGGAGCACATAAAGCGTGCGCCGCCGGCTCCGATAAAGGTGTAGAAACGCCAGCCCCGGCCGCGCAGGGTTTCCAGCGCCGGCTCCGACATCTGCAAAAACACACCGTTGGCCTGCACCGGGAACATCAGGCTGACCCCCGGAATATCGTCGACCAGCTCGGCCAGCAGGCGCGCGCAGTGGTTGGCGTGCTGGGCGTATTTCAGCCAGGCATCGTTTTGCAGAATGCCGACCCAGGGCGCGGACAGGTAGCGCATCTTCGAGGCCAGCTGGCCAGCCTGCTTGCAGCGGTAGTCGAAGTCTTCCGCCAGCTCCTTGTTGAAGAACAGGATCGCCTCACCCACGGCCATGCCGTTCTTGGTGCCGCCAAAACACAGCACATCCACGCCGGCCTTCCAGGTCAGTTCGGCCGGACTGCAGCCGAGAAAGGCGCAGGCGTTGGAGAAGCGCGCGCCGTCCATATGCAGGTGCAGGCCCAGTTCACGGCACACCGCGCTGATCGCCCGCACTTCATCGGGGCTGTAGACGGTGCCGACTTCCGTGGCCTGAGTCAGGGTGACCACGCGTGGCTTGGGGTAGTGAATGTCCTGACGCTTGAGGGCGATCTCGCGGATCGCCTCTGGGGTCAGCTTGCCGTTCTCGGTCTTGGCCAGCAGCAATTTGGAGCCGTTGGAGAAAAACTCCGGCGCGCCGCACTCGTCGGTTTCGACGTGGGCGGTCTCCGAGCAGATCACGCTGTGGTAGCTCTGGCACAACGACGCCAGGGCCAGGGAGTTGGCCGCCGTGCCGTTGAAGGCGAAAAACACTTCGCAGTCGGTTTCAAACAGGCGGCGGAAGTGGTCGGCAGCGCGCGCTGTCCACTCGTCATCGCCGTAGGCACGCTGGTGGCCCTGGTTGGCTTCGGCCATGGCGGCCCAGGCTTCCGGGCAGATGCCGGAGTAGTTGTCGCTGGCGAATTGTTGCGAGAGATCGGGCATGGGGGCGTTCCTTGTCTACGGACGTCGTTCTAGACGATGCCTTAACTGTATCTGCGGTCACATCCGCGTGCAGGCGCAATGGCGACATCCTCTGCCATGCAGGCGAAGCCACAACGCGCTGTCGTCTACCGGCCTGCGCAATTGCGACGCGCGCATGTCGCAAACGCAATCCCCCGTGGCGTGCCTAGGCATCTGACCGATCAGGGCCAGTCATACCATCGGCTCACAAGGGCTCAGCCCGCTTCCGACACAGATGCGCCATATCAAGACGGCGCAGGAGATCAGCGATGTTCAGCAAGAACGACCAGATTCAAGGCTACGACGACGAATTGCTCAGCGCGATCAACGCCGAGGAAAGCCGTCAGGAGCACCATATCGAGCTGATCGCTTCGGAAAACTACACCAGCCAGCGGGTCATGGAAGCCCAGGGCAGCGGCCTGACCAACAAGTACGCCGAAGGCTATCCGGGCAAGCGTTATTACGGCGGTTGCGAGCATGTCGACGTGGTCGAGCAGTTGGCCATCGATCGTGCCAAGGCGCTGTTCGGTGCCGATTACGCCAACGTCCAGCCGCACTCCGGCTCGTCGGCCAACAGTGCGGTGTACCTGGCGCTGATCAATGCCGGCGATACCATTCTCGGCATGAGCCTGGCCCACGGCGGTCACCTGACCCACGGGGCCAAGGTGTCGTCCTCGGGCAAGCTGTACAACGCCGTGCAATACGGCATCGACACCACCACCGGGTTGATCGATTACGACGAAGTCGAGCGCCTGGCCGTCGAGTGTCAGCCGAAGATGATTGTCGCCGGCTTCTCCGCCTACTCGAAGACTCTGGATTTCCCACGTTTCCGCGCCATCGCCGACAAGGTGGGCGCGCTGCTGTTTGTCGATATGGCCCACGTCGCCGGCCTGGTCGCCGCCGGTCTGTACCCCAACCCGATTCCCTTCGCCGACGTGGTCACCACCACCACCCACAAGACCCTGCGTGGTCCGCGTGGTGGCTTGATCCTGGCTCGCGCCAATGCCGAGATCGAGAAGAAACTCAATTCGGCAGTATTCCCCGGTGCCCAGGGCGGCCCGTTGATGCATGTGATCGCGGCCAAAGCGGTGTGCTTCAAGGAAGCCATGGAACCGGGCTTCAAAACCTACCAGCAGCAGGTGATCAACAACGCCCAGGCCATGGCCAAGGTGTTTATCGAGCGCGGCTACGACGTGGTCTCCGGCGGCACCGACAACCACCTGTTCCTGGTCAGCCTGATCCGTCAGGGCCTGACCGGCAAAGACGCCGATGCGGCCCTGGGGCGCGCCGGGATCACGGTCAACAAGAACGCCGTGCCGAATGACCCGCAGTCGCCGTTCGTTACCTCGGGCCTGCGTATCGGTACCCCGGCCATCACCACCCGAGGCCTTAAGGAAGCGCAGAGCATCGAGCTGGCCGGGTGGATCTGCAACATCCTCGACCACCTGGGCGATGCCGATGTCGAGGCGCAGGTGGCGACTCTGGCGGCAGGGCTATGCGCTGATTACCCGGTCTACCGCTGATGAATATCTGCGCGGGCGAATTGCTGCGTTGCCCGGTGCTCGCAAGCTGCGCCTACCTACAGGTATGTCTTGCTTGCTGCGCTCCGGCCGCCTTGCACTTCATCCCGCTCGATGATTCATCCCAGGCTTCAACTTAGGGAGCACCTTTATGCAACGTTATTCCGGCTTCGGCCTGTTCAAGCACGCTTTCAGCCACCACGAAAACTGGCAGCGCATGTGGCGCAACCCGACGCCCAAGCCGGTGTACGACGTGATCATCGTCGGCGGTGGCGGCCACGGTCTGGCCACGGCCTATTACCTGGCGAAACAGTTCGGCGTGAAGAACGTCGCGGTGATCGAGAAGGGCTGGCTGGGCGGCGGCAACACCGCGCGCAACACCACCATTGTGCGTTCCAACTACCTGTGGGATGAGTCGGCGCACCTGTATGAGCACGCGATGAAGCTGTGGGAAGGCCTGTCCCAGGACCTCAACTACAACGTCATGTTCAGCCAGCGCGGCGTCTACAACCTCTGCCACACCCTGCAGGACATGCGCGACTCCGAGCGCCGCGTCAGCGCCAACCGCCTCAATGGCGTGGATGGCGAACTGCTGGATGCCAAGCAGGTGGCCGAAGAGATTCCGTACCTGGATTGCAGCAAGAACACCCGCTACCCGGTGATGGGCTCCACCGTGCAGCGCCGTGGTGGCGTGGCTCGCCACGATGCCGTGGCCTGGGGCTATGCCCGCGCCGCCGATGCCCTGGGCGTGGATCTGCTGCAGCAGACTGAAGTGATCGGTTTCCGTAAGGAAAACGGCGTATGCATCGGCGTGGAAACCAACAAGGGCTTTATCGGCGGCAAGCGCGTCGGCGTGGTCACGGCCGGTAACTCCGGGCATATGGCTGGCCTAGCCGGCTTCCGTCTGCCGTTGGAATCCCATCCGCTGCAGGCGCTGGTGTCCGAGCCGATCAAGCCGATTATCGACAGCGTGATCATGTCCAACGCCGTGCATGGCTATATCAGCCAGTCGGACAAAGGCGATCTGGTCATCGGTGCCGGTATCGACGGTTACAACGGCTACGGCCAGCGCGGCTCCTACGGCACCATCGAACACACCCTGCAAGCCATCGTCGAAATGTTCCCGGTGCTTTCGCGGGTACGCATGAACCGTCAGTGGGGCGGCATCGTCGACACCTCGCCGGACGCTTGCCCGATCATTTCCAAAACCCCGGTGCCCAACCTGTTCTTCAACTGCGGTTGGGGCACCGGCGGCTTCAAGGCTACCCCGGGTTCGGGCCATGTGTTCGCCGCGAGCCTGGCCAAGGGCGAAATGCACCCGCTGGCCAAGCCGTTCTCCATGGACCGTTTCCACACCGGCGCACTGATCGACGAGCACGGCGCTGCTGCCGTGGCTCACTAAGAGGGCTTTCCCATGTTGCATATCTTCTGCCCTCACTGCGGCGAACTGCGCTCCGAAGAGGAATTCCACGCCAAGGGCCAGGCGCATATTCCGCGCCCGCTGGACCCGGCCGCCTGCACTGATGCCGAGTGGGGCGAGTACCTGTTCTTCCGCGATAACCCGCGCGGCATTCACCACGAGCTGTGGGTGCATTCGGCCGGTTGCCGCAAGTACTTCAACGCCACCCGTCACACGGTGACCTACGAAATTCTCGAAACCTACAAGATCGGCGAGAAGCCCAGCGTCACCGCTGCCGGAACTGCCGAGAAAAAGGCCATCGACCAAGGAGTAACGGCATGAGCCAGGTCAATCGTCTTGCTACTGGCGGCCGCGTCGATCGCAGCCAGCCCCTGACATTCAGCTTCAACGGGCAGAACTATGAAGGCTTTGCCGGTGACACCCTGGCCGCCGCCTTGCTGGCCAACGGTGTGGACATCGTCGGCCGTAGCTTCAAGTACTCGCGGCCGCGCGGCATTGTTGCCGCTGGCGCCGAAGAGCCGAACGCCGTGCTGCAGATCGGCAGCACCGAAGCGGCGCAGATCCCCAACGTGCGCGCCACTCAACAGGCGCTGTATGCCGGCCTGGTCGCCAGCAGCACCAATGGCTGGCCGAGCGTAAACACCGACCTGATGGGCATTCTCGGCAAGGTCGGCGGCAAGATGATGCCGCCGGGGTTCTACTACAAGACCTTTATGTACCCGCAGAACCTCTGGCTGACCTACGAAAAATACATCCGCAAGGCCGCAGGCCTGGGTCGTGCGCCGACCGCCGTGGACCCGGACAGCTACGACTATATGAACCAGCACTGCGACGTGCTGGTGGTCGGTGCCGGCCCGGCTGGCCTGGCCGCAGCTCTGGCCGCCGCGCGCAGCGGTGCGCGGGTGATCCTGGCCGATGAGCAGGAAGAGTTCGGCGGTAGCCTGCTTAGCACCCGCGAAACCCTCGACGGTAAACCGGCTGCCGAATGGGCCGCGCAGGTGCTCGCCGAGCTGTCTGGCATGCCTGAAGTCACCTTGCTGCCGCGCTCCACGGTCAACGGTTACCACGACCACAACTTCCTCACCATTCACCAGCGCCTGACCGATCACCTCGGCGAGATCGCGCCGATGGGTATGGTCCGTCAGCGGATGCACCGCGTCCGCGCCAAGCGTGTGGTGCTGGCCACCGGTGCCCACGAGCGGCCGCTGGTGTACGCCAACAACGACGTGCCGGGCAATATGCTCGCCGATGCGGTGTCCACCTACGTGCGCCGTTATGGCGTGGCGCCGGGCAAGCAGCTGGTGCTGTCGACCAACAACGATTACGCCTACCGCGTGGTGCTCGACTGGCTCGACGCCGGCTTGCAGGTGGTGGCCGTCGCCGATGCGCGCAGCAACCCGCGCGGTAGCTGGGTGGAAGAAGCGCGCAAGCGTGGCGTGCGCATCCTTACCGGCAGCGCCGTGGTGGAAGCCGCTGGCAGCAAGCGGGTGACCGCTGCACGCATCTGCGCCATCGATGTGCACAGCCATAAAGTCAGCAGCCCCGGCGAGGTACTCGATTGCGATTTGATCGTCAGCTCCGGCGGCTACAGCCCGGTGGTGCACCTGGCCTCGCACCTGGGCGGCCGGCCGACCTGGCGTGAAGATATTCTGGCCTTCTTGCCAGGCGAGGGCGGCTTCCAGAAGCGCCTGTGCGCTGGTGCGGTGAATGGCGTATTCGGTCTGGGGGATGCCCTGGCCGATGGTTTCGAGGCCGGTGTCTCGGCGGCTGCCGAAGCTGGCTTCAAGGCGGTTTCCGCCAGCCTGCCGCAGGTGGCAGTACGCATGGAAGAGCCTTCCCTAGCGCTGTTCCAGGTGCCGCACGACAAACCGACGGCGCGTGCGCCCAAGCAGTTTGTCGACTTGCAGAACGACGTTACCGCTGCTGGTATCGAGCTGGCCACCCGCGAAGGCTTCGAGTCGGTCGAGCACGTCAAGCGCTACACCGCGCTGGGCTTCGGCACCGATCAGGGCAAGCTGGGCAATATCAACGGTCTGGCGATTGCCGCCCGTTCGCTGGGCATCAGCATCCCGCAGATGGGCACCACCATGTTCCGCCCGAACTACACCCCGGTAACCTTCGGCGCGGTGGCGGGCCGTCATTGCGGCGCGCTGTTCGAGCCCAAGCGCTACACCGCGATGCACAGCTGGCACCTGCAAAACGGTGCCGAGTTCGAGGACGTGGGTCAGTGGAAGCGCCCCTGGTATTTCCCCAAGGCCGGTGAGGACCTGCACGCCGCCGTGGCCCGCGAGTGCCTGGCCGTGCGTAACGCGGTCGGCATTCTGGATGCCTCGACGCTGGGCAAGATCGATATTCAAGGCCCGGATGCCCGCGAGTTTCTCAACCGCGTCTACAGCAACGCCTGGACCAAACTGGATGTGGGCAAGGCGCGCTACGGCCTGATGTGCAAGGAGGACGGCATGGTCTTCGACGACGGCGTAACCGCCTGCCTGGCCGACAACCACTTCCTGATGACCACCACCACCGGCGGCGCCGCCCGGGTGATGGAGTGGCTGGAGATCTACCACCAGACCGAGTGGCCGGAACTGAAGGTGTACTTCACCTCGGTCACCGACCACTGGGCGACCATGACCCTGTCCGGCCCCAACAGCCGCAAGCTGCTGGCCGAGGTCACCGACATCGACCTGGACAAGGAAGGCTTCCCGTTTATGACCTGGCAGGAAGGCAAGGTTGGCGGCGTACCGGCGCGGGTGTTCCGCATCTCCTTTACCGGCGAGCTGAGCTATGAAGTCAACGTGCAGGCCGACTACGCCCTGGGCGTGTGGGAAAAAATCATCGAAGCCGGCAAGAAGCATGGCCTGACACCTTACGGCACCGAGACCATGCACGTACTGCGGGCGGAGAAGGGCTTCATCATCGTCGGCCAGGACACCGACGGCTCGGTGACCCCGGACGACCTCAACATGGGCTGGTGTGTGGGCCGGACCAAGCCGTTCTCGTGGATCGGCTGGCGCGGCATGAACCGCGAAGACAGTCTGCGCGAGGACCGCAAGCAACTGGTCGGGCTCAAACCCGTCGACCCCAACACCGTGCTGCCGGAAGGCGCGCAACTGGTGTTCGACCCGAAACAGTCCATCCCGATGCAGATGGTCGGTCACGTCACCTCCAGCTATATAAGCGCCAGTCTCGGTTACAGCTTCGCCATGGGCGTGGTCAAGGGCGGTCTCAAGCGCATCGGCGAGCGGGTGTTCGCGCCGCTGGCCGATGGCAGCCTGATCGAAGCCGAAATCGTCAGCTCCGTGTTCTATGACCCGAAAGGGGATCGCCAGAATGTCTAACTTGATCAACGTCTACCCACAACGCCCGGATGCGGCGCATGCCGAATCGCCACTGTTCCACGCCGGCCTTGAGCAACTGGCAGGCAAGGGCGCTGCGAGGGCCGGGGTGACCCTGCGTGAGAAGAAGCTGCTCGGCCACCTGACCCTGCGCGGTGATGGCAAAGACCCGGCGTTTGCCGGCGGCGTGCACAAGGCCCTGGGCCTGGAACTGCCAGTGGCGCTGACCCTGGTGGCCACTGGCGACACTTCGCTGCAATGGCTGGCGCCGGATGAGTGGCTGCTGATTGTGCCGAGCGGTAGCGAGTTCGCGGTCGAGCAGAAGCTGCGTGAAGCGCTGGATGGCCAGCACATCTCGATCGTCAACGTCAGCGGCGGGCAGACCCTGCTGGAACTGAGCGGGCCGAAGGTGCGTGAGGTGCTGATGAAGTCCACCAGCTACGACGTGCACCCGAGCAACTTCCCGGTGGGCAAGGCGGTGGGTACGCACTTCGCCAAGTCGCAACTGGTGATCCGCCATACCGCCGAAGACACCTGGGAACTGCTGGTGCGCCGCAGCTTCTCGGATTACTTCTGGCTGTGGCTGCAGGACGCCAGCGCCGAGTATGGCTTGGCGATCAAGGCCTGAGGCAACAAACATCCTGTGGGAGGGGCTTTAGCCGCGATTGCTTTTCGCGGCTAAAGCCCCCCACGAGTTCCACCGAGGGCCCGATCATGAGCCGCACCCCCGATACCTGGATTCTCACCGCCCACTGCCCGAGCGTGCTCGGCACCGTGGATGCGGTGACGCGCTTTCTGTTCGAGCAGCGCTGTTACGTCACCGAACACCACTCCTTCGATGATCGCCTGTCGGCGCGCTTCTTTATCCGCGTGGAATTCCGCCAGCCGGACGACTTCGACGAGCAGGCCTTTCGCGCCGGCCTGGATGAACGCTTGACTGCCTTCGGCATGCAGGTTGAGCTGACCCCGCCGGGCTACCGCGCCAAGGTGGTACTGATGGTCAGCAAGGCCGACCACTGCCTGAACGACCTGCTCTATCGCCAACGCATCGGCCACCTGGCCATGGACGTGGTGGCGGTGGTGTCCAATCACCCGGATCTGGAACCCCTGGCGCGTTGGCACGATATTCCCTACTACCACTTCCCCCTCGACCCGAATGACAAGCCGGCGCAGGAGCGTAAGGTGCTGCAGGTGATTGAGAACAGCGGTGCCGAACTGGTGGTGCTCGCCCGCTATATGCAGGTGCTGTCGCCCGAGCTGTGCCGCCAGCTGGATGGCTGGGCGATCAATATCCACCACTCGCTGCTGCCCGGTTTCAAGGGGGCCAAGCCCTATCACCAGGCCTATGAGAAGGGCGTCAAGCTGGTCGGAGCCACCGCCCACTACATCAACAACGATCTCGACGAGGGGCCGATCATCGCCCAGGGCGTGGAGTCGGTGGATCACGCCCACTACCCCGAAGACCTGATCGCCAAGGGCCGCGATATCGAATGCCAGACCCTGGCCAAAGCCATCGGTTACCACCTTGAGCGGCGGGTGTTTCTCAACGCCAGCCGCACGGTAGTGCTGCACGCATAAGCCGCAACGGCTGAATCCCCGCTACGGGTGGGCTAACCGACTGCCCAGTCCTCGGCCCCGCCCGGCAACAGACACAAGCTCCAGTACAAGACCGCGCGACCGTTGGCCGCGCCTTTGTATTCACAACAAGAAAGGAGAAATACGTATGTCTGGTAATCGTGGCGTCGTCTATCTCGGCGCTGGCAAGGTCGAAGTGCAGAAAATCGACTATCCGAAAATGCAGGACCCACGCGGTCGCAAGATCGAGCACGCAGTGATCCTGCGTGTGGTCTCCACCAATATCTGCGGCTCCGACCAGCATATGGTGCGCGGCCGTACCACGGCGCAAACCGGCCTGGTACTGGGCCACGAAATCACCGGTGAGGTGATTGAGAAGGGCCGTGATGTCGAGAACCTGAAAATCGGCGATCTGGTCTCGGTGCCATTCAACGTCGCCTGCGGCCGTTGCCGCAGCTGCAAAGAGCAGCACACCGGCGTCTGCCTGTCGGTCAACCCGGCGCGTGCCGGCGGTGCCTACGGCTACGTCGATATGGGCGACTGGACCGGTGGCCAGGCGGAGTACGCCATGGTGCCGTACGCCGACTTCAACCTGCTCAAGCTGCCGGACCGCGACAAGGCCATGGAGAAAATCCGCGACCTGACCTGCCTGTCCGACATCCTGCCCACCGGTTATCACGGTGCCGTAACGGCCGGTGTCGGTCCTGGCAGTACCGTGTATATCGCCGGTGCCGGCCCGGTCGGTTTGGCCGCTGCCGCCTCTGCTCGTCTGCTGGGCGCGGCGGTGGTGATTGTCGGCGACGTTAACCCGGTGCGTCTGGCCCATGCCAAGGCAGTGGGTTTCGAGATTGCCGACCTGTCCAAGGACACCCCGCTGCATGAGCAGATCGCCGCGCTGCTGGGCGAGCCGGAAGTCGATTGCGCGGTGGATGCGGTGGGCTTCGAGGCTCGCGGTCATGGTCACGCAGGCGTGCAGCACGAAGCGCCGGCCACGGTGCTCAACTCGCTGATGGGGGTGGTGCGGGTCGCCGGCAAGATCGGCATTCCCGGCCTCTACGTCACCGAAGATCCGGGTGCGGTGGATGCCGCTGCAAAGATCGGCAGCCTGAGCATCCGCTTCGGCCTTGGCTGGGCCAAATCCCACAGCTTCCACACCGGCCAGACTCCGGTGATGAAGTACAACCGCGCACTGATGCAGGCGATCATGTGGGACCGCATCAACATCGCCGAAGTGGTCGGCGTGCAGGTGATCAGCCTGGACGACGCGCCGCGCGGTTACGGCGAGTTCGATGCCGGGGTGCCGAAGAAATTCGTCATCGACCCGCACAAGCTGTTTAGCGCGGCCTGATTGCCCTCAGGTATGCAGGCGGGCAGTTGCTTTGCCCGCCTGCAGCCGCCTGCGCGGTTCCTCGGCCGAGGGGCGTGCGCGGTTTCTGCTCCGTCAATAGCACCTGAGAAGTGGCTACAGTAAGTGCACGGCACGGCTGTTCAGTGCGCACGTTCCAGGGCAGGACCTTATGCGGGCGATCTGCTTCACCCTCTGCTGGCTTTGGCTGAGCGGCCTGGCGTGGGCCGCGGACTGGTACCCCGTGGAGGTGCTGGCCGATGGGGTATCGCAGCAGTACCAGCCTTTGGCGCAAGCGGCCAAACCCTGGCGAATCTGCGTGTTGTTGCCGCATGGCAAGGATCGCTATTGGTGGGGTGTGGCCTGGGGGCTGGATGAGGAGGGCGCGCGGCAGGGCGTGCGCCTGGGTATCTATGAAGCCGGTGGCTATGAAAACCCACAGGTGCAGCTGCGCCAGTTGCACAACTGCCAACAGCTGAACGCCGATGCTTATGTGATTGCGGCAATCGATGCACAGGCGCTCTGCCCGGCAATCGCCCAACTGGTCGAGCAGGGCAAGCCGGTTATCGACCTGGTCAACGGCATCGACTGTCCTGATTTGAGTGCCAGCTCCAGCGTGGATTTTGCTGACATGACCGGCGCCGCCCTGGCGTATATCGATGCCCATCGCCCGCCCGGACCCTTCAGCCTGGGTTGGCTGCCTGGGCCGCAAGGCGCGGGCTGGGTGCTGGATTCGGAAAAGGCGCTGCGCCAGGCCGAACAGAGCAAACCGATGACCGTGCAACACGGCGGCTATGCCCCGGTGGATCGCGCCAGCCAGGCGCAACTGGTGCGCGAGTTGCTCAGGCAGCATCCACGCCTCGACTTCCTCCTGGGCAATGCCGAAGCCGCCGGTTTTGCCGCGCAGCTGGTGCAGACCTCGGGGCAGAACTACCAGGCGCGGGTACTGGCCACCTACACCACCGAGCGCATCGTCGAGCAGATCCGCGATGGCTTTATTGTCGCCGCGCCCACCGACTCACCGGTATTGCAGGCGCGCATCGCGGTGGATCTGGCGGTGCGGGCGCTGGAGGGTCGCCCGCATGCCCGGCGGGTCAGCCCGCTGATCGAGATGCTCGACCAGGCCAGCCTGGAACAGTTCGATATCAGCCGCCTGATGCCGCCGCCGGAGCACTGGATGATTCGCCGCGAGCTGCCGCAGTAGTCGTCTGGTTGCGCTGGCCCGGGTTCAGGCGGGCTGTTCGGCGCGAATGGCGGCGATCCGCGCATCCTTGTCTTCCCACAGTTTCGTCACCCAGCCCTGCACGAACTGACGGAATCCCGGGTCGTTCTCGTAGTCGCCCTGCCACAGCGCCGGGTCCAGTTCGCGGGTCTGGATATCGACGATGACCTCGCGCACCTGGCCGCTGATCAGCTCCCAGAAGCCGGGAATTCGCGTGCTCGGATACACCAGGGTGACGTCCAGCACGGTGTCCAGCTGTTCGCCCAGTGCCGCCAGGACGAAGGCCACGCCGCCGGCCTTGGGTTTGAGTAGATGGCGATAGGGCGAGCCTTGCTGCACCTGCTTGGCCGGGGTGCAGCGGGTGCCTTCGAGGTAATTGACCACGGTGACGGGCAGGTCCTTGAACTTCTCGCAGGCGCGCTTGGTGATTTCCAGATCCTGGCCCTTGAGTTCGGGGTGCTTGGCCAGAAACGCCTTGGAGTAGCGGCGCATAAAGGGGTAATCCAGCGCCCAGAACGCCAGGCCAAGCAAGGGCACCCAGATCAGTTGCTGCTTGAGGAAGAACTTGAAGTAGGGCGTCTTGCGGTTGAAGGCCTGCACCAGTGCCGGAATATCGACCCACGACTGGTGATTGCTGATCACCAGATAGGAGGTGCTCTGGCGCAGCTCGGCGTTGCCGCGAATGTCCCAGCGCACCGGCAGCAGCGTGGCGAAGATCAGCTTGTTGAGCTCGGCCCAGGTTTCCGCCACCCACATCACCCCGCGCGAACTGGCGGTCTTCAGCGCCTTGCCGGGCAGAACGAACTTGCCCAGGGCGATCAGCAGCAGCGGGCCGATCAGGATCAGCGTGTTGAGCAACAGCAGGGTTATGACGCTCAAACCGGTCAGCAGACGGCGCATGGCAGCTCCTTGTGGTGCGCGAGTGCGGCCATGATAAATAGTCGTGCCAGGGCTTCCAAGCCACTGGCCGCGGCCGATGCGCGATGAGCAGCAACTGGTCGGCGTCATGACCCTGGCGGGAGTTGATCATCTACGCTTATCTGAGCATCGCTCGGTGCTGGTCTTTATCTGAGAACTGTCCATGTTGAAGTGCATTGCTGTGGCCGACCTGCGCGTCGGCATGTATATCCACGAGTTCTGTGGTGCATGGATGGATCATCCTTTCTGGAAATCGAAGTTCCTGCTGCAAACCGACAAGGACCTGCAACGTATCCGCGCCAGCAGCATCAGTGAGCTGTGGATCGATGTCGGTCGCGGCCTGGATGTGGCGGCGGGAATCCCCAGTGTCAGCACCGAAGAGGTCGCCGAACGGGCCGAACAACGCCTGCTGGCCGCTGCACAGAGCCAGCCGCCGACGCTAAATGCGTCCCTAGAGGATGAAGTACAGCGCGCGGCCAAGCTCTGCGCACGTTCCAAGGCCGCGGTGATTAGCATGTTTAGCGACGCGCGCATGGGCCAGGCGTTGCAGTTCGAACAGGCCGGCGAGTTGGTCGAGGAAATCGCCGAGTCGGTGCTGCGTCACCCCAACGCACTGATCAGCCTGGCGCGCCTGAAAAACGCTGATGAATACACCTATATGCACTCGGTGGCGGTCTGCGCGCTGATGATCGCCCTGGCGCGCCAGCTTGGCCTGGATGCTGTGCAGGTGCGCGAAGCCGGGCTGGCCGGGCTGCTGCACGACATCGGCAAGATGGCGATTGCCCACGCCGTGCTGAACAAACCGGGCAAGCTGACCGACAGCGAGTTCGCCACCGTGCGTGATCACCCCGAAGCCGGCGCGCGCATGTTGCTGCAGAGCAAGCAGGTCAGCGCGCTGGTGCTGGATGTGTGCCTGCACCATCACGAGAAGATCGACGGCAGCGGTTACCCGCATCGCCTCGCCGGTGAGCAGATCAGTCTCTACGCGCGCATGGGGGCGGTGTGCGATGTGTATGACGCGATCACCTCCAACCGCCCCTACAAACCGGGCTGGGACCCGGCCGAGTCGATCCGCAAGATGGCTGAGTGGAAAGGCCATTTCGACCCGATGGTGTTCCAGGCCTTCGTCAAAACCGTGGGTATTTACCCCACCGGCTCACTGGTGCGCCTGGAAAGCGGGCGCATCGGCGTGGTGCTGGAACAACAGAGTGCCTCGCTGCTGGCCCCCAAGGTGCTGGTGTTCTTTTCGGCCAAGTCGAAAACCCCGATTGCGCAGGAAGTCATCGATCTGAGCAAATTAGTCGGGCGCGACAAGATTGTGGCGCGCGAATCCGCCGAAGCCTGGGGCTTTCGCCATGTCGATGAACTCTGGACGGGCCTGGCGAGCTAGAGCGCTGGCGTGCAGTTAAGCCCGCCGCGGGTTCACTCATCTATGCTGAAGAACACGTTCCGATAATGAAGTCGCTGCGCAGGCGTGCTTCTTGCTTGGAGTTTTGCCTTGGCGCACCCCTGTAGTTGGTGCGCTTCACAGGTTGAGGTGTGTATGACTGGAGTACTCAAACCGGGTGTGCGGCTGCTGGAACGTTTCAGCTTCGCACGCAAGTTTCAGCTGGTGTTCGTGCTGTTTGCCCTGCCGCTGGGATTTTCCCTGTGGGTGATCGGCAGCAATTACATGGATCGACTGAATTCCATTGATCACGAACTGGAAGGCATCCAGGCCCTGCAAGGCATGGCCGGCGTGCAGCAGACGCTGATTGAACAGCGCACCCTGTTGTCGCGCTGGAAGGGCACGGAAAAAGCGGCCCAGGGCTTGTTGCAGCAACGCGCGGGTGATCTCGATACGGCGTTGCAAGTGCTGGAGCAACCGCTGCAATCGGAGCTGCTCAGCGAGCAGGCCCGTCAGCATTTGCAGACCTTGGCCGGCGGCCGCGCCAGCTTGAACGTCGATGCCCTGGGCAACCTGGCCTTGCCCGACGCCCTCGAACGTTACCAAAAGACCCTGTTGGGCCTGCTGGCCCTGCGCGAGCAGGTGGCCACCGACAGCGGCCTGATCCTCGACCCGCAGCTCGACACCTACCTGATGATGGAGCAGCTGACCTACACCCTGCCGCGTTTGCTCGAACAGCTGGGCAGCTTTGCCAGCCAGGGCTATGGCGCGGTGGTGTCGCAGCATTTCACTCTGCAGAGCCGGGTGCTGATCCGCGATCTACGCCGCAGCCTGGATGAGTCGCGCAGCCAGCTGCTCAAGGCCCAGGCCACCCTCAAGCTGGAAGCGCCACGGGCCATGCGTCAGCTGCAGGGGCCTTATGACGAAGCCTTGCAAGGCTATGAGAGTTTCCTCGCAGGCATCGACCGTGACATGTTCGAGGCCAGCCCCATGGCTCTGACTCCTGAGCAGTTCGTGCAGCGCACCGATGTTCTGCAAGGCCAGTTGCTTGGCTTGCAACAGGCGCTGTACCAGCAGTTCAGTGCCAGCCTTGGCGAATACCGGAGCAAGGCCCTGCTGGCGATGGTTGAGGTGATTGGCGTGTTCAGCCTGCTGACCCTGCTCGCGCTGTATGTATTGTTCTGCCTCAACGCGTCGATCCGCCGCAGCACCGCGGGGATCATCCAGGCCGCCGAGGGCCTGCGCGACGGCGACCTGCGGGTGCGCATGCAGGTGCACGGCAAGGATGACCTGGCCAGCATCGCCTTTGCCCTCAACACCGCGGTCGGCCAGCTGCGTGACTCTATGCTCGGGGTCAACCAGCAGAGCCAGCAGCTCGGTGGCACTGTGCAGATGCTCACCGGCGAGGCGCAAAACGCCCTGCACTCGGTCGAGCAGCAACAGGCGCAGATGAGCCAGATTGCCGCCGCCGCCACCGAAATGGCCGCTACCGCACAAAGCGTGGCGCAGAGCTGCGAACAGGCCGCGGTGGAAGCCGGGCAGACCCGCGAGATTGCCGAACAGAGTAACCAGCGCAGCGCCCGCACCAGTGCCAGCATGCGTCAGCTCAGCAGCCGCCTGGGTGACAGCGCCACCACCTTGCAGCAGCTGCGCGCGCAGACCGAACAGATCACCCGGGTGGTCGACGTAATCAAAGGCATCGCCGAGCAGACCAACTTGCTCGCGCTTAACGCCGCTATCGAAGCGGCGCGCGCCGGCGATCAGGGCCGCGGCTTTGCTGTGGTCGCCGATGAGGTGCGTTCGTTGTCGCAGCGCACGCAGAACTCCACGGCGGAAATTGCCGAAACTGTGGCCAACCTGCACCGCGTAGTCGGCCAGTCGGTGACCCAGATGGAAGATGCCGTGCGCCAGGCCGAAGGTGATGTCGGCAGCGTGCTGGCCATGGGTGAAGACCTGAATGCCATTGTCGAGTCGGTGCAACTGGTGACCGACCGCCTGGCGCAGATCGCCACCGCCGCCGAGCAACAGGCGGCCACGGCCGATGAAGTCAGCGGCAATATTCAGCAGGTCGATCAGGCCGCCAGTGCCTTGCTCGAAGGTGCGCAGGCGGTCAGCAACGCCGCCGAACAACTGCGCCAGGGCAGTCAGGTGCTGGCGCAGAATACCGCGCGCTTCAAACTGGATTAATTGTCTGCCGGCGATCTGCTGCGCGTCGGCCCTGCGGCGTTAAAAACAGGCTCGGAATGCTCATGTACAAAAGTACACTCCGCTTCCTCGCCGCTTTGACCAGCCGGAGGCTGTTACTAACGTAGCGCCTTGCAGGACTCTAGCTCGCGAGATCTTTAAAAGGTTCTAAGGCTACGGCCTGTTTATAGGAGCAGGCCTCGGCCTTGACGCTGGCAGCGGCCTGCCGCAGGCTCCTCGCCGAGTTGCCACGAGCAGGACGCCCATGCCGCATATTCTGATTGTCGAAGACGAAGCCGCCATCGCCGACACCCTGATCTTCGCCCTGCAAAGCGAGGGCTTTACCACCCGTTGGGTCAGTCTGGCCGAGCAGGCCCTGGCCGAACAGCAGGCCAATCCCGCCGATCTGCTGATCCTCGATGTTGGCCTGCCGGATATCAGCGGCTTCGAGGCGTGCAAGCGCTTGCGGCGCTTTTCCGAGGTGCCGGTGATTTTCCTCACCGCGCGCAGTGAGGAAATCGATCGGGTGGTCGGCCTGGAAATCGGCGCCGACGATTACGTGGTCAAACCCTTCAGTCCGCGGGAAGTGGCGGCGCGGGTCAAGGCCATCCTCAAACGTATGGCCCCGCGTGAAGCACCTGCCGCCAGCTCTGCAAGCGCTCCGTTCCAGCTGGATGTCGAACGGGTGCAGATCCACTACCACGGCCAGCTGCTGAGCCTGACCCGCCACGAATTCCGACTGCTGCAAAGCCTGCTGGCGCAGCCCGAGCGGGTGTTCTCCCGCGAGCAGCTGCTCGATGGCCTAGGGGTGGCCGCCGACGCCGGCTACGAGCGCAGCATCGACAGCCATATCAAAAGCCTGCGCGCCAAGCTGCGCCAGGTGGCCGCTGACGCCGAGCCAATCCAGACCCATCGCGGCCTCGGTTACAGCTACTCGCCGAGGCACGCCTGATGCCGCTGGGGATTCGCATCTTCTTGGTGTATTTCCTGTTTGTCGGCCTGGCCGGCTGGTTTGTGCTGAGCACGGTGATGGACGAAATCCGCCCCGGCGTGCGTCAGAGCACCGAGGAAACCCTGGTCGACACCGCCAACCTGCTGGCCGAGATCCTGCGTGACGAGGTCAAGGCCGGCCGCCTGCAACAGAGCCGTCTGCCGCAAGTGCTGCAAGCCTACGGCCAGCGCCAGCCGCAGGCGCAGATCTGGGGCGTGAAGAAAACCCAGGTCAACCACCGCATCTATGTCACCGACGCCAAAGGCATCGTTTTGCTCGATTCCACGGGCACGGCGGTGGGCCAGGACTATTCACGCTGGAACGATGTGCTGCGCACCCTGCGCGGCGAGTACGGCGCGCGCTCGACCAAGGAAGATCCGAGCGACCCGGATTCCTCGGTGATGTACGTGGCCGCGCCGATTATGGACGGCGCGCAGATTATCGGTGTGGTCTCGGTGGCTAAACCCAATCGCACCTTGCAGCCTTATATAGAGCGTTCAGAACAGCGCCTGGCCTGGCTCGGCGGCGGTCTGATCGTACTCGGCCTGTTGATCGGCGCGCTGCTGTCCTGGTGGCTTAGCGCCTCGCTGCGCAAATTGACCCGCTACGCCCAGGCGGTCAGCGCCGGGCAGCGCGCCGAATTGCCCAGCGTGCGCGGCGGCGAGCTGGCGCAACTGGCCGAAGCTATCGAACGCATGCGCACCGAGCTGGAAGGCAAGGCCTATGTCGAGCGCTACGTGCATACCTTGACCCATGAACTGAAAAGCCCGCTGGCGGCGATTCGCGGCGCAGCGGAATTGCTCGAGGGCGAGATGCCGGGTGAGCAACGCCAGCGCTTCGTCGCCAATATCGAGCAGGAAAGTGCGCGCATGCAGCAGCTGATCGAACGCCTGCTGCATCTGGCTCAGGTCGAGCAGCGCCAGGGCCTGGAAGAGCGGGTGGCGGTGCCGGTGCAGGCGTTGGTCGAGTCGCTGTTACAGGCGCAAATGGCGCGTATCGAGGCGGCGGGTCTGCGGGTGGATAACCAGATTGGCGGCGAACTGGCGGCCTGCGGCGAGCGCTTTCTATTGCGCCAGGCGCTGGCCAACCTGCTGGATAATGCCCTGGATTTCACCCCGCCCGGCGGCCTGTTGCGGTTCACAGCGGCGCGCGCCGGCGCGTGGGTCGAGCTGCGCCTGTTCAACCAGGGCGAGCCGATTCCCGACTACGCCCTGGCGCGTTTGAGCGAGCGCTTCTACTCTCTGCCGCGCCCCGGCAGTGGTCGCAAGAGCACCGGTTTGGGGCTGAATTTCGTCGAGGAAGTGATGCAGCTGCATGGCGGCGAACTGCGCATCGGTAACGTCGACGGCGGGGTAGAAGCCTGCCTGCGTGTGCCTGTCTACGTGGCGGACTAAACCATGGGTTGGCGCAGTCCTTGCTGGGTTGAATGCTGCCAACCTCGTCCACGCTGTGCTGGTTCATTGCGCAGATTGGCGACTACGCTTACTCCAAGAGAACTGCGTGCCACCCTTAATTGCCAACCGGGAACTCCTGCATGAAAACAGTCGCCGAGATACTCAGAGCCAAGCCGCACGCCGCGATCTACAGCGTCAGCCCCGACACCTCGGTGCTGGACGCGGTCAAACTGCTGGCGGAAAAGGGCATTGGTGCATTGGTGGTATTGGACAAGGGCCGCCTGGTCGGGATCGTCAGCGAGCGCGACTACGCGCGCAAGGTCGCCCTGCTGGATCGTTCCGCTTCCAGCACCCTGATCAGTGAGATCATGACCGCCGAAGTCCTCACCGTTGGCCTGCGCGACACCTCGCAGCACTGCATGCAATTGATGACCGACCGCCATCTGCGCCATTTGCCGGTCATTGCCGAGGGCGAGCTGATCGGTCTGCTGTCGATCGGCGACCTGGTCAAGCACACCATCGCCGAGCAGGCCAGCCTGATCCAGCAGCTGGAACAGTACATTCGCGGCGAGTGACGCTTGGGCTGTCAGCGCGCCGCCTGGCGGCGCTGCGGTTCGCTCTGGTGCAGAAACCTGGTGTAGATGTCCCGCGGCGGCGCGAGCGCCAGCTGCGCCATGATCCGCCCGACCGCGCCACGGTGATAGCCACCATGGGTGACGATATGCGCGAGCATCTCGGCGCGGCTCATGCAGCCGGCATCGCCATCGACAAAGCGAAAGTTCAGGCGCTCCTCCAGCTGCTGCGCACTCAGCCCTGCCACATAGTCCAGGTACCAGGCGTCGGTGGCCTGCACCGCCTGCTGCAGTTCGGCCAGGGTCGGCGTCTCGGTGGTATTGGTGGCGTTGTAGGTGTGCGCCAGGCCTTGCAGGTTGGCGACAAAGATCCGCTCGACCACATGGATATGGTTGAGGATGCGCAGGGCGGCGTGCAGCTCGGCCTGCTGGGTGTGTGGATCGAGGCGCTGCACCTCGGCGAATAGCTCCTGGTTGGCCCAGGTCTTGTACTGCAACAGCGAGGTGAGAAGGCTGGCGGTGCTCATCGATACCTCCGTGTGGTTATTCAGGCGTGGCTGTTGTGGCGTACGCCGGGCTTTCCTTGCTGAGTGCCTTGAGCACCAGGTACAGCAAGGGTCCGACCGAGACGAACACCGCGGTCAGCACCCAGAACGGCAGCAGATAGGCCAGCGACTTGCCCCGCGCCCGGCCGTCGCGGTACATCCACACGCAGGCCAGCGCGGCCAGGATATACAGGTCGATCACCACCTGGGCGGTGTCCGCCTGCGACATCAACTGCATACCGAATTGCAGCAGCGACTGCTCGGCCTGCAGCATCACGTAGAGCGTGTAGGCGCTAAACGCCAGCAGGGTGAGAAGCGGGAACAGGAGTTTTTTCATAAGGCCGTCCTTGGGTTAGGTGCCAATGTGTTCACTGCGCATGCCCCTACCACCAGCCGTTATCGTTAAGCAGCATCTTCTTGTAGTAATCGATATTGGCACGCACGGCGAATACCGCGCCTACGCCATAGCCCAGGGCATTGGCGAGCTTGCCGTAGCCCAGGTAGTCCAGGCCGATGCCGAGGGCAATCACGGCCGCCGCGCAGACGACAAACAGGCTCAGGCCCTTTTTCCACATGCCCTTGATGGCGTAGTAGATCGGCCCGAAGAGGAACGCGAGGATATTGAAGCTGAAGGCCTTGCGCCGCTCTTCTGCAGGCAGCTGCTTGAACTTCGGCATCTTGATACCGCCGGCATGGTGAATCGTGCTAAAGCGCTGCTTCCATTTATCCGAGATCGGCAGCGCGGCAATCTGCTCGTCGGATACCAACGACTCTGGATCGGCGACGCTGGCTTGCGGGGTGGCGTAGGGGCTGTTCTGGGTCATGGCCTGTCATCCGTAATGGGCGATCAGCGGCACGCTACGCATTTCCCTTATGACTGTCTATTCACGGCGCAGACGTTTGCGCAGTACCTCCACGCATTCTCCACAGTCCCTCCATAAAGCCTCCATTTGCCCCGCCCAGACTCTGCCTACCTAAACCGTATCGGAGAGTTGCACCATGAACCGCATTCTGGGTTTCAAGTTGGGCGCTATCGCCTTGCTGATTCTGTTGTTGTTGATTCCGCTGTCGATGATTGGCGGGCTGGTCAGTGAGCGGCAGTACCAGCGCGCCGAGGTGCTGCAGGACATTGCGCGCAGTTCCAGCTACCGCCAGCAGCTCACCGGGCCGATTCTGGTGCTGCCCTACACCAAGGTCTGGCAGGAGTGGAAAACCCACGAGAAGACCGGCGAGCGTTATATGGAAGAGCAGCAGTACCGCGGCCGCCTGTACTTTCTGCCGGAGCGTTTTGTGCTCAATGGCACGGTCAGCACCGAGGAGCGCGCACGCGGTATCTACAAGGCCTTGCTGTACCGCAGCGATAACCAGATCAGCGGCGCATTCAAGCTGCCGGCGCGCCTGGGTTTGGGTGATGACCTGGGGCTGTACCACTTCGACAAGCCGTTCCTCTCGGTGGGCATCAGCGATATCCGCGGCATCAGCAATGACCTGCAATTGCGTTTCAACGGCGCGACCCTGGGTTTTGCGCCCGGTAGCGGTGATGAGTACTTCGGCGCGGGCGTGCATGCACCGTTGCCGGCCGTGGATAGCCAGGGTGGGCAGGTGCTGGAGTTCGCCTTCGACCTCAAGCTGCAGGGCACTGAGCAGTTGAGCATTACCCCGGTGGGCCGCGACAGCCGGGTCGAGCTGAGTTCCGGCTGGCCGCACCCGAGCTTTGTCGGCGAGTACCTGCCGAGCAGCCGTGAGGTATCGGCGCAAGGCTTCAAGGCGCAGTGGCAGACCAGTTTCTTCGCCACCAACCTGGAAGAGGCGCTGCATGACTGTGTGGCCAAGGACAGTTGTGAGGGGCTGACGTCGCGCAACTTCGGCGTGAGCTTTGTCGACCCGGTGGACCAGTACCTGAAAACCGAGCGGGCGATCAAATATGCGCTGCTGTTTATCGGCCTGACCTTCGCCGTGTTTTTCCTCTTCGAAGTGCTCAAGCGCATGGCCGTACACCCGGTGCAATACGCCCTGGTGGGCATGTCGCTGGCGCTGTTTTACCTGTTGCTGCTGTCGCTGTCCGAGCACCTGAGCTTCGCCACCGCCTACGGCATTTCGGCGCTGGCCTGTGTGGCGCTGATCGGCTTCTACGTCAGCCATGTGTTGCACAGCGCCATGCGTGGCGGTGCCTTCGGCCTGTTGCTGGCGGCGCTGTATGGCTTGCTGTTCGCCCTGTTGAGCGCCGAGGACTACGCGCTGCTGATGGGCTCAATCCTGGTGTTCGGCGTGTTGACCGGCGTGATGGTGCTGACACGCAAACTCGACTGGTACGGTGTGGGTAAAGCCAGCCCGGTCAGCAGCCTTTGATCAACTCGGGCGCGGCCCCGGCTGCGCCCACCTTGGAGAGCCAATCATGATGCGTTTACTGGTGCAGTTCGCCGCGTGCAGCGCCCTCGGCCTGGCGGTCGCGTTGCTGGTGCTGTTGGGCTTGATGTTTTGTGGTCAGTTCGGCGTGATCGATACGCTGATACTCAGCGGCAAGCCGTTGGCGCTGCTTAGCCTGCAACTGCCGCAAGGCTTCTGGTACGAACTGACCGGCCTGAGCAGTGCGGCGCAGAACGCCACGCTGCAATCCTTTCTCAGCCTGTGTGCGGGGCTCGGGCAAATCGGCCTGCTGCTGGCCGCCGGTTTTTTTCGCCTGTGGTACGTGCGATGAGCGGGCATATCGGCTTGCGCGAAGAGTCGCGCGCCGGGCATCTGCTGGCGCGGCGGATTGCCCGCTTGTTTGCCCAAGCTCCTACCAAAGTGCGGGTCAGGCCGGCGGTACAGTCGCCTGCATCGACGGCCGCTCACTGATATCGGCATACCAGCGCGCCAGTTGCGGGTAGCGTTCACGCCAGTTCAGCTCGGGTTGGCGCAGGTCGAGGTAGCCGAGGGCGCAGGCCAGGCTGATGGCGGCGATATCGAAGTGGCTGGTCAGTTCGGCTATGGCCTCATCCTCGAACTGCTGCAGGGCGCGTTCGATCTTTTCCTGCTGCGCGGCCTGCCATTGATCCCAGCGCTTTTCTTCGGGGCGCAGAAAGGTTTCGTAGCGGATCAGTACGGCGGCATCGAGCACTGCATCGGCCAGTGAGGCCAGGGTCAGACGCCGCCAGCGCGCGGGGCCGTCATGCGGGATCAGTGGCTCGCCGACATGCTGGCGGTCGAGGTAGTCGAGAATCACCCGGCTGTCGTGCAGCACCGAGCCGTCGGCCAGGCGCAGGGCGGGAATTTTGCCGGCGGGGTTGTTCTGCAGCACCGCGCTGTTGGGGCTGGTCGGGCTGAGTTGCACTTCTTGCAGCTGTACGCGGCCGACCTGGCCAGTCTCGTGCAGCAGCACCATGACTTTGCGCACGAAGGGCGAGGTGGCGGAGTAGAACAGGGTCATGCTCGGGTTGGACATTGTTGGCTCCTGAAGTGGGGGCGAATGTTGATGATCTTAGAAACGCTTGCCTGGAGTGAACCACGTACTGCGTCCAATAAAAAAGGGCAGCCCTGAGGCTGCCCTTTTTGTGTTGCATCACCCCTGTTTAGTGGGCGCTGGCACCGCTGGCACCCAGGCCAGTTTGCGAGCGTACGAACTGTGGGATAAAGCGGGCGCGGGCATCGCCGGCCGCCACAGATTTGTCAGTGACCGAGAAGAACCAGATACCGGAGAAGGCAATGGCCATCGAGAACAGTGCTGGGTACTCGTAAGGGAAGATCGCCTGCGCGTTGCCCAGCACCTGCACCCAAACGGTTGGGCCGAGGATCATCAGGGTCACGGCAGTGATCAGTCCCATCCAGCCGCCGATCATCGCGCCACGGGTCGTGAGGTTCTTCCAGTACATGCTGAGGATCAGCACCGGGAAGTTACAGCTGGCAGCGATGGAGAAGGCCAGGCCGACCATAAAGGCGATGTTCTGCTTCTCGAACGCGATGCCCAGGCCGATGGCCAGGACGCCGAGTGCCACGGTGGTGATCTTCGAGACGCGCAGCTCATCTTTCTCGTTGGCTTTGCCCTTCTTGAACACGCTGGCATACAGGTCATGCGACACCGCCGAAGCACCGGCCAGGGTCAGGCCGGCCACCACCGCGAGGATGGTGGCGAAGGCCACGGCCGAGATAAAGCCGAGGAACAGGCTGCCGCCGACGGCGTTGGCCAGGTGTACCGCGGCCATGTTGTTGCCACCCAGCAGCAGGCCGCTGGCGTCCTTGAAGGCCGGATTGGTGCTGACCAGCAGGATCGCGCCGAAGCCGATGATAAAGGTCAGGATGTAGAAGTAGCCGATAAAACCAGTGGCGTAGAACACCGACTTGCGCGCTTCCTTGGCATCCGAAACGGTGAAGAAGCGCATGAGGATGTGCGGCAGGCCAGCGGTACCGAACATCAGCGCCAGACCGAGGGAAATCGCCGAGATCGGGTCTTTCACTAGGCCGCCGGGGCTCATGATCGCCTCGCCTTTGGGGTGCACGGCAATCGCTTCGCTGAACAGCCGGGCGAAGTCGAAGTCGACGTGTTTCATCACCATCAGCGCCATAAACGATGCGCCGGAGAGCAGCAGCACGGCCTTGATGATCTGTACCCAGGTGGTCGCCAGCATGCCGCCGAACAGCACGTAGAGCACCATCAGGATGCCGACCAGGATCACTGCGATATGGTAGTCGAGGCCGAACAGCAGCTGAATCAGCTTGCCGGCACCGACCATCTGCGCGATCAGGTAGAACGCCACCACCACCAGCGAGCCGCTGGCGGACAGGGTGCGGATCTGCGTCTGGCCGAGGCGGTAGGAGGCGACGTCGGCGAAGGTGTACTTGCCGAGGTTGCGCAGGCGTTCGGCGATCAGGAACAGGATCACCGGCCAGCCGACCAGGAAGCCGATCGAGTAGATCAGGCCGTCATAGCCGCTGGTGAACACCAGCGCGGAAATACCCAGGAACGAGGCCGCCGACATGTAGTCACCGGCAATCGCCAGGCCGTTCTGGAAGCCGGTGATGCTGCCGCCGGCGGTGTAGAAGTCGGACGTCGAGGTGTTGCGCTTGGACGCCCAGTAGGTGATGTACAGCGTCGCGCCAACGAAGGCGAGGAACATCACGATGGCCGAGGTGTTCAGCGGCTGGCGTTGAACATCGCCTTCCAGTGCACCGGCGGCCCAGAGTGCGGGGGCCAGCGCCATCAGGCCGATGGCAGTGAGAATGCGCGCGATCATTTCTGCACCTCGTCGAGGACGGCCTGGTTGAGGGTGTCGAACTCGCCGTTGGCGCGTTTGACGTAGATACCGGTCAGCACGAAGGCCGAGAGGATCAGACCGACGCCCATGGGAATACCCCAGGTAATCGGTGAATCGGCACTGATGCGCGTGCCGAGCAATTGCGGCTCGAAGGCGATCAGCAGGATAAAGGCCACGTACAGGCCGAGCATGATGGCTGAGAGTGTCCAGGCAAAGCGTTCGCGCTTGGCGACCAGTGCCTGGAAGCGCGGATTCGCTTGAATCCGCGCGTAGCTGTCGTCGTGCATTATTGTTGTCCTCCGACGTTGGGGTGGTGAGCCTACTCTAGGCCCACCATCCAGGAGTGACAGACGACCTTAGTCGTAAGCACGGGCGTTCTAGACCAAGGTCGTAGGCCCCACGTCCCGGCGCATTGCGCGGCCAGGGCGGGTCGAAGGAAGCTGTTGCGCGGCTTAGCGGCGCAACAATGGCCAGCAGCCGAGTGCGGCCGGCAGACCTAGACCAAGCCAGGCGATGGCATCCCAACCGCCATCGCCGAGCAGGGCGCTGAGCAGGCCGATAGCGCTAAGCAGGCCGATCAGCAGCGGCAGGCGGAAGGTCGCTTGACGCCAGTTCATGCTGTCGCCTCCGCGCGTTCACGCGATGAGGCCGGGGTGCGCCGGCGTACCCACCAGAGGTACAGGCCGCTGCCGAGCACGATGATGGTCAGCACATCCAGCAGCGCCCAGAGCACTTTCATCGGCATGCCGCCGTAGTCGCCGAAATGCAGCGGCTGCGACATCGACAGCGCGTCCATATACCAGGGCCGCTGGCCGATGGCGGTGACCTCCAGACTGCGCGCATCGATCAGCACCGGCGTCCACAGGTGCGCGGTGAGGTGGGTATTGCCCTTCATAAACACGCTGTAGTGATGCTCGCTGGAGAAACGTGTGCCGGGGAAGGCGATAAAGTCCGGCTGCATACCCGGCGTGGCCTTGGCGGCGATATTCAGCACCTGGTTGGCCGGTGCCCGCTGGGTCAGCGGCGGCGCATCTCGGTACGGTTCGACCATCGCGGCGAGGGATTCGGTGCGCCAGGCGCTGATCAGCAGGTCGGCGCAGGCGCTGATCACCCCGGTCACGCCCACCACCAGCGCCCAGGTCAGGGTGACGATGCCGATCAGGTTGTGCAGGTCGAGCCAGCGCGTGCGGGTGGATTTCTCCCGGCGCACTTCGGCGAATTTCAGGCGGCGCATAAACGGCGCGTAGAGCACCACGCCGGAAATGATTGCGACCACAAACAGCAGGCCCATAAAGGCCAGCAGCAGCTTGCCCGGCAGCTCGGCGAACATATCCACATGCAAACGCAGGATGACCATCAGGATGCCGCCGTTAGCCGCCGGCATCGCCACGGCTTCGCCACTGCGGGCATCGAGCATAAAGGTGTGCGAGGAGTTTGGTTCGGTACCGGCGGTGGCGGCGGTAATCGCCACCACGCCATTGCGTTCATCCTCGTCGTAGCCCAGGTACTGGATCACCTCGCCCTGGCGATGGCGCTCGGCGGCTTCGACCAGTTGCTGCAGGGTCAGGTGCGGCGTGTTCGCCGGCATTTCACGCAGCTCAGGCGCTTCACCGAGCAGGTGTTCCAGCTCGTGGTGGAAGATCAATGGCAGCCCGGTGAGGGCCAGCATCAACAGAAACAGGGTGCAGATCAGGCTGGTCCAGGTATGCACGGTGGACCAGCGGCGGATGGTGGTGCTTTTCATCGGCGTATCCAGAAATGCCTACGCCGCCCTATATGGCGGCGTAGGTGTGCTGCGCTGTGATCAGAATTCCAGCTGAGCGGAGAAGGTCAGGGTGCGCGGGGCGCCCAGGTAGTAGCTGCTCAGCCAGTATTCCTTGTTCGCCAGGTTGCTGACGTTGGTGCGCAGGGTCAGGGTGTTGTCGCTGCTCAGCTGTGCGCGGTAGCGTGCGCCGGCATCGAAGGTGGTGAAGGACGGCAGGCTGTGCTGGTTGGCCTCGTCGCTGTACTGCTTGCCGGTGTAGTAAGTGCCACCGGTCAGGGCAAAGCCCGGTACGGCGTTGATGTCGTACTCGGCATACAGCTTGGCCAGCTGGGAGGCGACGTTGGTCGGCTTCTGCCCTTCGCTGGCGGCAGCGCCGGAATCTTTCACCTGCGGGTCAAGCAGGGTCACGCCACCGACCAGAGTCAGCTCAGGCAGCACCTTGCCGGTGATGCCGAACTCCAGGCCGTTGTTCTCCTGGCGACCTTCCTGCACGTAGTAGCCGGCACCATTGATATAGGCATTGGGCTTGTCGATATTGAACAGGGCCAGGGTCAGCAGGGTTTCGCCGACGGTAGCCTTGACGCCCACTTCATACTGCTCGCTGATCAGCGGAGCCATGGTTTCGTTGACGTTGACGGCATTCCAGGGGGCCAGGCCGCCGGCCTGGAAACCCTCGATATAGCTGGCATAGGTGGTCAGCCAGGGTTGTGGCTTGTAGATCAGCGAGACGTTCGGAGAGTTTTCCGTCTCTGCGTTATTGATCCCGGCGCTCCAGGTCTCAATGCGGGTGCGGGTCAAGCCAAGGATGCTCGACCACTGCTCGTTGAAGGTGATCACGTCACCGATCAGCAGGTTGTCTGACTGGGTGCGCGAAACGAGGCGCTGGTCGCCATGGCCGATGTCGGCGGAAAAGTCCGGTTTGGTGATCTGCGGTTGTTCGCTAAAGGGCACGCTGATGCCGATGTTGCGACCGTAGACGCCGGCATCGGTGTAGTTACGCACCCGTGCGACATTGCCCTGATAACCCAGCGTGGTCTTGTGCTGGATGCCGCCGGTGGCGAACTCTGCGTCGAGAAACAGGTTGCCCGAGGTTTCTTCGGTTTCTACCGGGGCAAAGGCATACAGCGGCTGCTCGTACTGACCTGCTGGCGTTCCGGGGCCCCACATCGTCGGGCTGTTAACCGTTGGGCCGGTGTAGGCGTATTCCTCGGTGTACTGGCTGTAGGCCAGGGCGCCGCGCAGGGTGAAGGTGTCGTCCAGGCGCCAGTTGAAGCGGCTGCCGATGCGATCATGTTCGCTGTCGGAGAAGGCCCAGCGCTGGCTGTACAACTTGTCGTTGTCGAGATCCTTGGCATCCGGGCGGCGGGCCTGGTCGGCGAAATACCAGTAGCTGGTCAGGCCGCGGTTCTCGGTCTTCTTGTGCGAGGCATCGAACTGGATCAGCAGGTCGTCGCTGACGTTCCAGTCCAGCGCCACGCTGAGCATTTCACGGCGGCGTTTCTGCAGGTCGATGGCGGTTTCGCCATCCTGGGTCAGCACGTTGACGCGGTAGGCGAATACCCCGGCGTCGTCGATCGGGCCGCCGAAGTCACCGTGCAGGTAGTAGTTCTCGCCACCGGCATTACCCAGGGTCACGCTGTTGTAGCGCTCGTAGGTCGGGCGCTTGAGCACGTAGTTGACCAGGCCGCCGGGATTGGCCGGGCCGTAGAGAAAGCCGCTGAGACCGGTGAGGATTTCCAGCTGCTGCATCTCTTCGATGTAGTTGCCGCCGTCGTAGCCGGTGCTGAAACGCAGGCCATCGTTGGCGATGCTCAGGTTGCCGGCCCCGCTGAAGCCACGCATGCTCACGGCGCTGGCGTAGCCGGCGCTGGTCGGCGAGGTGAACTGGGTGGCCGGGCTGAGCTTGAACACGTCATCGGTGGAGGTGGCCTGGATATTCTGCAGCAGCTCCTTGGACACCACGCTGACCGAGTAGGGCGTGTCCTGCAGGCTCATGCCGCCGAGCGCGCCGACGTTCTGCACGGCTTCATTGCGGTAGCCGACTTCGGCACCGCCATCCACTAGTTGGCTGGCGTTGATGCTGGTGCTCGGCAGAGTCATGGCGTCCTGCGCGGCCGGAGCCAGGCTGTAGCTGCCAGCGCTGTTCTGCTGCAGTTGCAGGCCGCTGCCACGCAGGGCCTGGTTAAGGGCGCTGAGGGGGCTGTAGTCACCTTCGACCGGGGCCGATTGCTTGTTGGCGGTCAGGCTGGGGTCGATGCTCAGGGCGATGCCGGCCTGGCTGGCGATCTGCGTCAGGGTGCTGGCCAGTGGCGCGGCAGGCAGTTTGTAAGTGTCGGCCATGGCCATAGGGCAGACGCTGGCGAGGGTGATTGCAGCAGCCAGCAGACCGGGGCGGAACAGGGGCAGGGCGCGGGTCATTACGAAACTCTCCTAAGCGGGAATGTATCTCAATGACCTGATGCCGAAGCAGAATGCAAAAGTGACAGGGCCGGTTGAAAATATTTTCTGCAGGGCTGTCGCTCCGCCATTCAACGCTTACTGCGCGGCGGGTACGACCCGCGTCCACCAGGGGCCGAGCTGCTCGATACGCACCGGCAGGCTCGGCGGTAGGGCGGCCAGGGCGGTGTCGCTGTCATGCAGCGGGAAGCTGCCGCTGATGCGCAGTTCGGCCAGGCTCGGGTCGAGCCCCAGGTAGCCGCTGCGGTATTCACCCAGCGCGTCGAGCAGTTCATCCAGACGCAGGTTGTCGGCCACCAGCATGCCGTGGCTCCAGGCCTCGGCACCCAGCGGGGCGGGTTGGGCCTGGCCGAGGTGCTGGCGCTGCATCAGCACCTGCTCGCCGGCCTGGATAATGCGCTCGCTGGCACCCTCTACCGGGTGGGCGGCCACGGCCGACTGCAGCACCGTCAGGCGTGTGTTGTCGCCTTCGCGGCGCACCAGGAAGCGCGTGCCGAGCGCGCGCAGGCGACCTTGCTCGGTGACCACGACTAATGGTCGTGGGTCGCCTGGGGCGGTCTGCACCAGGATTTCGCCACTGCGCAGGTGCAACTGCCGCTCGCTGGCGCTGAAGTTGATGTCCAGGGCGCTGGCGCTGTTCAGGCGCACCCGGCTGCGGTCACTGAGTTGCAGTTCGCGCTGCTCGCCGCGCGCGGTGTGCGCATCGGCCAGGTAGTCGCCGAGTGGCCGCTGTTGCGCCAGCAGGCCGAGCAGCACGCCGCCGGCCAGCAGCAGGCTCAGGGCGGTAGCGGCGAACCGCCGTGCGCCACTGCGGCGGGCACTGTGCAGCAATGCTTGGCGTGCCGGCTGGGCGGCGGCGGAGGCGAGGCGGATGTCGAGGCCGTTGAGTTGCTGCCAGACCCGCGCATGTTCGGGGTGTGCCGCCAGCCATTCGGTGAAGGCGTGCTGCTGTTCGGCGCCGACCGCTCCGGAGTCGAGGCACAGCTGCCACTCGATGGCCGCATCCAGCACCTTGGCCGATACCGCGCTCATAACGGTTGCCCATACAGGGCGATGTAGCACTGGCGTAGGCCCTGGGCCAGGTATTGGCGCACGCGCGATACCGAAACGCCGAGGCGCTCGGCGATTTCCGCGTGGCCCATGCCGTCCAGGCGGTTATGCAGGAACGCCGCGCGGGCATTGCTCGACAGCTGGCCGAGCAGGCGGTCGATTTCTCGCAGTGCGTCCAGGGCCAGCGCCTGCTCCTCGGCGCTCGGCTGCACGGCGTGCGGCAGTTGGCCGAGTTCGTCGAGGTAGGCGCGCTCCAGGGCGCTGCGACGGAAATGGTCGATCAGCAGGCCCTTGGCGATGGTGGTCAGCAGCGCGCGGGGTTCGCGGGCCTGATCCAGATCGCTGCGCCCGAGCAGGCGGACGAAGGTGTCCTGGCTGAGGTCTTCGGCGCGCTCCGGGCTGTACAGGCTTTTGCGCAGCCAGCCGAGCAGCCAATCGCGGTGGTCGCGATAGAACAGGCTGACAAGTTGCTGGTGGGTGGAGTCGCCGGCCGACACGCGGACCTCGCAAGAGTGGATAGGAAACAAATCGAGAATTATTCGCATATGATGGCAGGCTGCCCCTATGCGCCGCAATCCACCCGTGCGCTCTGACGATGGGCGGTGCGTCGTGGCCTGGGCTAGAAAGTGGCGAATGGCGGGGTGCTACAGGGGTTGCGCTGCGCCGGTTACAGCGAGTGCGCCTGCTGCCGACGTCGCCAGCCGTGCAGGCGTTGGTCGATGGCATACAGGCTGTCGAGGTGCTGCCGGCGCGCCTTGCTGAACAGGATTAGCGCCAGCTCGGCGGTGACCAGGGCGTCGGCGCTGGCGTGGTGGCGCTCCTGCACCTGCAGGCCGAAGTAGTCGGTCCATTGATCCAGGCCGCCGTTGCGGATGGCGGCCTCCGGGCAGAGCAGCGGGGCCAGTTCGGCGACATCGAAGAACGCATGCTGCAGGCGATAGCCCAGGCTCTGCTTGAGTGCGCGGGCCAGCATGCGCTGGTCGAAGCCGGCGTGGCAGGCCAGCAGCGGGCTGTCGCCGAGAAACTGCATAAAGCCCAGCAAGGCTTCGGCCGGCTCGACGCCGTTGGCAATCGCACTGGGGGCGATGCCGTGGATCAGGGTGCTGGCGCTGGCCTGATGGCCTTCACGCTGCAGGGTGCATTCGAACTGCTGGCCAAGGTCGATCGCGCCGTTGTCGATCACCACGGCACCGATCGACAGCACCTGGTCGCGCCTCATGTCCAGGCCGCTGGTTTCCAGGTCCAGCACCACCACACGTTGCCGGCTCAGCGGCTGTTCGCTGAGGGCGGCGGCGCTTGGCAGCTGGCGGCGACGCTGCAGTTGGCTGTGGCTCAGGGCCGGGCCACGGCCGGTCAGCCAGGCGAAGGTGCTCATAACTGATACCTCAGGGCCAGGCTGCTCTGCAGGCGCTGCGCCTGGCGGAAGGATTCACGCAGGATGCGCCGGTCCAGATGATTGAGGCTGTCGGGATCGACCCGGTTGGCATAGGGCAGGCCGCCGCGCGCTTGCAGCTGGTGCTGTTGCAGGCGCGCCTGCTGAATGTAGTGGTAGGCCTCGGCGTAGGCCGCGCCATCCTGAGCGTCGATCACACCAAGCTGACTCAGCGCCTGCAGGCGTTCCAGGGTGCCGACGGCGCTGATGCCATGGGCCAGGGCGAGCAGGCGCGCGCCATCGACGAAGGGCGTCAGGCCCTGCACCTTGAGGTCCAGAGTGTCCTTCTCGCGGCCCTTGCGCGCCACCACGAAATCGCGGAAAAGCCCGACCGGCGGGCGCTGGCGCAGTGCGTTCTCGGCCAGCATGCGCTGGAACAGGCGATTATCGGCGACCTGGCTAAGCAGCCCGGCGCGCAGTTGTTCGCAGCCGTGGCTGTCGCCCCACACCGCACGCAGGTCGAAGTAGATGCTGGAACTCAGCAGGTTCTCAGGGCTGGCTTCGAAGACGAAGCTGCTAAAGCGCTTGGCCCATTCCTGCCGCGACAGGCACAGCTCCGGGTTGCCCGCCATGATCTGCCCCTTGCACAGGCTGAAGCCGCATTGCGCCAGGCGCAGGTTGATCTCCTGGGCCAGCGGCAGCAGGCGTGCGCGGATGGCTGCGGCCTCGGCCGCGTCGCGCGCGTCGAACAGAATGCCGTTGTCCTGATCGGTGTGCAGGGTCTGCTCGCGGCGGCCCTCGCTGCCGAAACACAGCCAGGTAAAGGGCACGCCGGGGTCACCGAGGTCTTCCAGGGTCAGCTCGATCACCCGACACACGCAGTGGTCGTTGAGCAGGGTGATCAGGTGGGTGATCTGGGTCGAACTGGCACCGTGGGCCAGCATGCTGTCGACCAACTGGCGAATGTCGCTGCGCAGCGCCGCCAGGGTTTCCACCCGACCGGCGTGGCGAATGGTACGGGCCAGGTGCACCAGGTCGACCCGTTGCAGGCTGAACAGGTCGCGCTCGGAAATCACTCCGCACAGGCGGTCGTGTTCGACCAGGCAGACGTGGGCGATATGCCGCTCGGTCATGGCGATCGCCGCATCGAAGGCGCTGGCATCTGGTGGCAGGTAAAAGGGTGCCTGGGTCATCAGCTCGGCAATCGACTGTTCCAGCGCGCCGCCCGCGGCCACCACTCGGCGCAGGTCGCGCAGGGTAAAGATACCCAGCGGCTTGAGGGCCGGATCGACGATAACGATGCTGCCGACCTGCTGCTCGTGCATCAGCTTGACTGCATCGCGCAGCGGGGTCTGCGGTGCGCAGCTGATCGGCTGGCGCATCGCCAGCTGGCCCAGGCGAGTGTCCAGCGAATACTGCGCGCCGAGGGTTTCCACCGCGCGCATCTGCACCTGCTGGTTGACCTGATCGAGCAGGCTGCTGACCCCGCGCAGGGCGAAGTCGCGCAGCGGGTTGGAGAGGGCGAACAGCTTGATAAACGCCGGTTTGTTCAGCAGCAGGCAGAAGGTGTCTTCACCGGCCAGGTGTTCGGTGCGGGTGGCGCGTTCGCCGATCAGCGCGGCCAGCGGGAAGCATTCGCCGCTGGTGATCTCGAAGGTGGTTTCTGTGCCGCGCCGCGCCGAGTGTGGCCGCTCGCCATGCACGCGGCCCTGTTTGACGATAAAGAAGTGCTCTACCGGGCCATCGCTGGGCTTGATGATGGTCTCGCCGGCGCTGTAGAAGCGCAGCTGGCAGTTCTCCACCAGGTAGGCCAGGTGCGCCGTGTCCATTTGATTGAACGGCGGGAATTTCTGCAGAAACGCCATGGTGCCGTGGATGTTCTGCAACACCGCGGTCTTGCCGGCCTGGGCGAATGCGTCCGCTGGGCTCATATGCGCGCTCTACAGCTCTCAGAGTCTGCATGTTCGTTCGGCATGGCGCTGCTGGCCATTGGACGTAAGTCTAGGCCCCGGGTTTTTCAGCGTCGCCGGTACGCCTAACGGCCGGCCGTGCACTAGAGTGAAGGGCACAACAACAAGGGGGTGTTATGCGTGTGCTGATCTGGCTTGTCTGGTTCTGCAGCGCTGCCGTTTACGCCGCACCGGGGATGCATGAGGCCCTGCGCGAGTTGCAGCCCAGCTCGCTCAGCCCGAGTGCGCAAGAGGCCGAACTGCAGTGGTTTGTCGAGGCATCCCGGCCGTTTCAGGGGGTGCAGGTGCGGGTGATCGCCGAGCACATTCCGACCCACTGGTATGAGGCCAATGTGCTGGCCCCGCTGTTCAGCCAGCTCACCGGTATCCGGGTGATCCACGAGGTCAGCGGCGAGGACGACGTGGTCAACAAACTGCGCACCCAGCAGCAGACCGGCCTGGCCCTGTATGACGCCTATATCAGCGACAGCGACCTGCTCGGCCAGCACTTTCGCGACAACCAGGTGCTGGTGCTGTCGGACTTTATCGCCGGCGATGGGGCCAGCGTGACGCTGCCCAGCCTCGACCTGGCGGACTTTATCGGCCTGCCCTTCGTCACCGCGCCGGATGGCAAGCTCTATCAGCTGCCGGATCAGCAATTCGCCAACCTCTATTGGTATCGCCAGGACTGGTTCGCCCGGCCAGAGCTGCGCCAGGCCTTTCGCCAGCGCTACGGCTATGAGCTGGATGTGCCGCAGAACTGGAGCGCCTACGAGGACATTGCCGCGTTTTTCAGCGAGCAGGTGCGCGAGCTCGATGGCCAACGTGTGTATGGCCATATGGATTACGGCGGTTTCGACCCTTCGCTTGGCTGGCGCCTGTCGGATGCCTGGCTGGGCATGGCCGGCGTCGCGGATGTGGGCCTGCCCAATGGCTTGCCGGTGGATGACTGGGGTATTCGCGTCGAGGATTGCCGCCCGGCTGGGGCCAGCATGGCGCGCGGCGGGGCGCTGGACAGCCCGGCGGCGGTGTATGCCGTGCAGCAATACATCGACTGGCTGAAACGCTACGCGCCGCCCGAGGCGCAGCAGATGAGTTTCACCCAGGCCGGTAATGTCGCCGCACGTGGGCAGGTGGCCCAGCAGATTTTCTGGTACACCGCCTTTACCGCCGATTACACCCGCGCCGATTCGCCGATGCTGGATGAACAGGGCGAGCCGCGCTGGCGGGTTGCGCCTTCGCCGCGTGGGGCCTACTGGCGTGAGGGGATGAAGTCCGGCTACCAGGATGTCGGCGCCTGGACCCTGCTCAAGGCTACGCCGCTGCGTCAGCGCCAGGCCGCCTGGTTGTATGCGCAGTTCGTGGTGTCGAAATCGGTGTCGTTGCGCAAGACCCTGGTGGGCCTGACGCCGATCCGCCACTCGGACCTGCAGTCGCCGGCGCTGCTGGCCGCCGCGCCCAAGCTGGGTGGCCTAGTCGAGTTCTACCGCAGCCCGGCGGCACGGCGCTGGGCGCCGACTGGGGCCAATGTGCCGGATTACAGCGGCATGGCCAGCCTCTGGTGGCGACAATTGCACCCGGCCGTCAGTGGTCAACTGAGTGCTGCCGAGGCGCTGCACAACCTGGCGCAAGTATTCGATCAGCACCTGCTTGGCGTTGGCCAGCGCCAGGCGCATGCCTGCGCGCCGCGGCTGAATTCGCAGCAGACCGCGGCCTTCTGGCTCAAGCAGCCCGGCGCACCCTGGCCGAAACTGCTCGATGAACGCCCGCCGGGGCGCACCCTGCCATATGCGGAGGCCCTGCGTGCCTGGGATTAAGCAACGCATGCGCTATGCCTGCGGCCTGCTGCTGGGGCTGAGCCTGCCGCTGCTGGCCGATGAGCCGGTGCAGCTGTTCGCCTGGGAGCGCCCGCCACAGATGCACATGGCGGAGGATGGCCGGGCGGCCGGTTTGGTCGCGGAGCTGACCGAACAACTGTTCAGCCGAGTAGGTGTGAGTTACCGCCTGAGCTTCCAACCGCTGCAACGTGCCTTGTTGCGGGTGCAACGCGAGGCCAATAGCTGCGTGCTGCTGGTGGAGCGTCAGCAGGAGCGCGAGCCGCATTACGCCTGGGTCGGCCCGCTGCTGATCTCGCGCCTTGGTCTGTATGCGCGAGCGGATGATCCGCGCCAACTGAATAGCCTGGAGCAGGCGCGCGGTCTGCGTATTCTCAGTTATCAGGGCTCCGGGGCCGGTGAGTACCTGCGCCAGGTGGGGCTCGATGTAATCGCCTCGAACAAGGAGTCACTCAACCTGAGCATGCTGCAACGCAGTCGCGCCCAGTTGTGGGCCACCAGTGCGGCGGTGGTCAGTTCGATGCCCAGCCGGCCTGCGCCGCGCCTGGTACTGCCGTTTCTGACCTTGATGGAGGACATGGCCTGCCATCCGCAGTTCGATCCGGTTTTGCAGCAGCGCTTGCAGGCGGCGTTGTTGCAGCTGTACAGCGAAGGCTGGGTGCAGGCGCTGTATCAGCGCCATGGTCTGGCCCAGGAATAAAAAAACCGCCCCTTGGGGCGGTTTTTTGTCTGCTACAGCAGCGAATTACAGGCCGTTGGCGGCTTTGAACTCACGGCGGCGACGGTGCAGGACTGGCTCGGTGTAGCCGTTCGGCTGCTTGGCACCTTCGACCACCAGTTCCAGGGCAGCCTGGAAGGCGATGTTGCTGTCGAAGTTCGGTGCCAGCGGACGGTACAGCGGATCGCTGGCGTTCTGGCGGTCAACCACCGGTGCCATGCGCTTGAGGCTGGCAACAATCTGCTCTTCAGTGGCGATGCCATGACGCAGCCAATTGGCCAGCAGCTGGCTGGAGATGCGCAGGGTGGCGCGGTCTTCCATAAGGCCGACGTCATTGATATCCGGCACCTTGGAGCAGCCGACGCCCTGGTCGATCCAGCGCACTACATAACCGAGGATGCCCTGGGAGTTGTTGTCCAGTTCGTTCTGGATCTCGTCAGCCGACCAGTTGGTGTCCTTGGCCAGCGGGATGCTCAGAATGTCGTCGATGGACGCGCGTTCACGCTTGGCCAGTTCGGCCTGACGGGCGAACACGTCGACCTTGTGGTAGTGCAGCGCGTGCAGCGCGGCGGCGGTCGGCGACGGTACCCAGGCGGTGTTGGCACCGGCCAGTGGGTGCATGATCTTCTGCTCGAGCATGCCGGCCATCAGGTCAGGCATGGCCCACATGCCTTTGCCGATCTGCGCGCGACCTTGCAGGCCGGTGGCCAGGCCGATGTCGACGTTCCAGTTCTCGTAGGCGCTGATCCACTTCTCGCCTTTCATGGCAGCTTTGCGCACCACGGCGCCGGCTTCCATGGAGGTGTGGATTTCGTCACCGGTGCGGTCGAGGAAGCCGGTGTTGATAAACACCACGCGCTCGCTGGCGGCCTTGATGCACGCCTTGAGGTTGACGGTGGTGCGGCGCTCTTCGTCCATGATGCCGACTTTCAGGGTGTTGCGAGTCAGGCCAAGGACGTCTTCGACGCGGCCGAAGATTTCTGTGGTGAAGGCCACTTCTTCCGGGCCGTGCATCTTCGGCTTAACGATATAGACCGAGCCGGTGCGGGTGTTCTTGCGGCTGGTGTTGCCATTCAGGTTGTGGATGGCGATCAGGCTGGTGAACAGCGCGTCCTGGATGCCTTCCGGAATCTCGTTGCCCTGGGCATCGAGAATCGCCGGGTTGGTCATCAGGTGGCCAACGTTGCGCACGAACAGCAGGCTGCGGCCGTGCAGGGTCAGCTCGCCACCGGTCACGGTGCTGTAGACGCGGTCCGGGTTCATGGTGCGGGTGAAGGTCTGGCCGCCTTTGACCACTTCTTCCGCCAGGTCGCCCTTCATCAGGCCGAGCCAGTTCTTGTAGATCACCACTTTGTCGTCGGCATCGACGGCCGCGACGGAGTCTTCGCAGTCCATGATGGTGGTCAGCGCAGCTTCCATCAGCACGTCTTTAACACCGGCGGCGTCGGTCTGGCCGACTGGGGTGCTGGCGTCGATCTGGATTTCGAAGTGCAGGCCGTTGTGCTTGAGCAGCACGGCGGTCGGTGCGCTGGCATCGCCCTGGAAGCCGATCAGCTGCGCGTCGTCTTGCAGGCCGCTGTTGCTGCCGCCTTTAAGGCTGACCACCAGCTTGCCGGCTTCGATACGGTAGCCAGTGGACTCGACGTGGGAGCCGGCAGCCAGTGGCGCGGCTTCGTCGAGGAAGGCGCGGGCGAAGGCGATCACCTTGTCGCCGCGAACCTTGTTGTAGCCGCGACCTTTTTCGGTGCCGCCTTCTTCGCTGATCACGTCGGTGCCGTACAGGGCGTCGTACAGCGAGCCCCAGCGGGCGTTGGAAGCGTTCAGGGCGAAGCGCGCGTTCATCACCGGGACGACCAGCTGCGGGCCGGCCAGACGGGCGATTTCTTCGTCGACGTTCTGAGTGGTGGCCTGGAAGTCAGCCGGCTCTGGCAGCAGGTAGCCGATTTCCTGGAGGAAGGCTTTGTAGGCGGCCGCGTCGTGGGCCTGACCGACGCGGGCTTGGTGCCAGCCGTCGATCTGCGCCTGGATCTGGTCGCGTTTGGCGAGCAGGGCGCGGTTTTTCGGGGCCAGGTCATTGATCACTGCTTCGGCACCCGCCCAGAACGTCTCGGCAGCGATGCCGGTACCCGGGATGGCTTCGTTATTCACGAAGTCGAACAGCACTTTGGCAACCTGCAGGCCACCTACTTGAACGCGTTCAGTCATCACTTGCCTCACTCTGCTCAGCTCTACTCAATAGCCGCGTCGGACATGGGAAATAAGTCATGTAGTCCGAGGCGCGGCATACTACATCAAGATCCGGGGAAAATCAGTGGGTGCGCGTCGCTCTGCGACCAAGAAGTGCTTTGCAGTCACTGTGTGTGGCTAATTGTCGCGGTTGATTGTGCGTATTGTTTCATAAAAGTTAAAAAACTGTACACAACTTATTCGGCGCATTCTTCTCCGCAGCGCCGCGGGCGGCCTGTCTATACTGCGGCTTCATCTATAAGGAGCCCAATTCCTATGCGTACACAGGCTGTCACTGCGGCTGATCTCGATGAACTGGCGGAGCTGTTTGCCGCCTACCTGAGCTTCTATGAAGTGCCCAAGCCGCTGGCGCAGGTGCGCGACTTCCTCACTGCACGCTTGAGCGGCGGCGACTCGACGATCTTTATCGCCCGCGACGAACACGGCGTGGCCCTGGGCTTCGTTCAGCTCTACCCGTTGTTCGCCTCGCTGATGCTGCAGCCGTCCTGGCTGCTCAGCGACCTCTATGTGAGCGAGCAGGCGCGCCGCCTCGGTGTCGGCGAGGCACTGATGAATGCCGCCCGCGCCCACGCCGAGGCCAACGGTGCCTGTGGTTTGCAGTTGGAGACGGCAAAGAGCAATCTGCCGGGACAGGCCCTGTATGAACGCCTTGGCTATGTGCGCGACGAGGTGTTCTATACCTACTGGCTGGCGCTCAAATAAGCCTCGTATAAGGAGTAGTTTATGGATCATCTGGTATTGACGGTTATCGCCCAGGATCAGCCCGGACTGGTCGAGCGGATTGCCCAATGCATCAGCGAACACGGCGGCAATTGGCTGGAAAGCCGCATGTCGCGCATGGCCGGACAGTTTGCCGGGATTCTGCGCGTGGACGTGCCGCTGGGCGCGCATTCCGGCCTGGTCGCGGCGCTGGAGGCCTTGCAGGCGCAGGGCATCCGCGTGCAGATAGCCGCCGGTGGCACTGAGCCGACAAGCGTTTGGCAGGCAATTCGCCTGGAGCTGGTGGGCAATGATCGGCCGGGCATTGTGCGCGATATCACCCGCCTGCTCAGCAGCCAGGGCGTCAACCTGGAAAGCCTGAACACCGAAGTGGTGCCCGCGCCGATGAGCGGCGAGCTGCTGTTCCAGGCCCAGGCCCTGCTGGCCGTGCCGCAGAGCCTGCCGCTTGAGCAGTTGCAGGCGCACCTGGAAACCCTGGCCGATGATCTGATGGTGGAGCTAAAGCTGCACGTCGAGGACTAGCAGACCGTTGAAACTACCTGCGTTGGCAATACGGCGTTAAAAACAGGCTCGGAATGCTCATTTACACCAGTAAGCTCCGCTTCCTCGCCTGTTTTTGCCTTGTCTTGCCTGCCTCGGCTACGTTTCAACAGCCTGCTAGAACCGCCACTTATCCACGATCCATGTGGATAACGCTGTGCGTAGCATAAGGAGCCCCGGAGCACTGCCTAGTGCCTCGGGGCTTTTTGCTAATTGCTTGGAAATTAAACACTTAGCTTTCGGTTGTGCACAAAGACCGGGGATGCTTCTGTGGATAAGCCGGGGGCAACTGGCTGCAGCCCAGGCATGCTGGCGGCTGCAGGGGTCTGGTGGTTTTTTAATCAGCTTGGCGTTTACGCAGACTGAGCCAGGCATCGACGCTGTAAATCGCCAGGCCGGCCCAGATGCAGATAAAGGCCAGCAGCTTGCTCGGGTCGAAGTGCTCGTCAAACAGAAAGATCGCCTGCAACAACACCAGAGTCGGCGCCAGGTACTGCAGAAAACCCAGGGTGGTGTAAGGCAGGTGTCGCGCCGCAGCGTTGAAGCACACCAGTGGCACCAGAGTGATCGGGCCGGCGGCGATCAGCCAGAGTGCTTCGGGCGTGCTCCAGAAGTCGGCCTGGGTGCTTATGGCCGCCGGATGCAGCATCAGCCAGCCAAGCGCCAGCGGCAGCAGCAGCCAGGTCTCCACCACCAGGCCAGGCAGCGCGGCGACTGGGGCCTGCTTGCGGATCAGCCCATAAAAACCAAAGGTCAGGGCCAGCACCAGCGACACCCAGGGAATGCTGCCCACCTGCCACAGCTGTTGCAGCACGCCCAGCGCGGCCAGGGTTACCGCTAGCCACTGCAGGCGGCGCAGACGTTCGCCGAGAATCAGCATACCCAGCAGCACATTGACCAGCGGGTTGATGTAGTAGCCCAGGCTGGCTTCGAGCATGCGCCCGTTGTTGACCGCCCACACATACACCAGCCAGTTGCTGGCGATCAGCACACCACTAAGGCCCAGCACCGCAAAGCGCTTGGGGTTGTCGCGCAGCTCGCGCAACCAGCCGGGGTGCTTCCATACCATCAGCAACAGCGCGCCAAACAGGGCGGACCAGAGCGCGCGATGGACGATGATCTCCAGCGCGGGAACACTCTGGATGGCTTTGAAATAGAGGGGGAACAGGCCCCAGATGGTGTAGGCGATCAGGCCGAGAATATACCCGCGACGCAGGTTGGCGGTGGCCATGTGGAGTCCTTGCTTAGGCGACTAACTAAAGACCCGGGATTCTAGTCGGGGCTGCAAGGGCTTGTCTGGACGGGCAGGTTTTTCTTCAGGGCGGCAACGCGCTTTGCTGTAACAAAGACGTTACGGCGTAGGGCCAACTGTAGTGGTCAGCCCTGTAGCCCGGATGCAGAGGCGTTAAAACAGCTTTAGCGGCTCTTCATCCAGCGCTGCCAGTTGCTCGCGCAGTATCAGGATCTGCTCGCCCCAATAACGCTCGCTGCCGAACCAGGGAAAGCTGATGGGGAACGCTGGGTCGTCCCAGCGCCGCGCCAGCCAGGCGCTGTAGTGCATCAGGCGCAGGCTGCGCAGGCCTTCGATCAGCGGCAGTTCGCGTGGGTTGAAGTCGTGGAACTCCTGATAGCCATCCATCAGCTCCGACAGTTGGCCGAGACGTTCGTGGCGCTCGCCAGCCAGCATCATCCACAAATCCTGTACCGCCGGGCCCATGCGGCAGTCGTCGAGGTCAACCATATGGAAGGTGTCGTCGCGGCACAGCAGGTTGCCGGGGTGGCAATCGCCGTGCAGCCGAATCGCCTGCACCGGGTTGCTGGCGAACAGCGCATCCAGGCGCTTGAGCAGGTCGCGCGCCACCGACTCGTAGGCCGGCAGCAGGCTGCGCGGGATAAAGTTGCCATCGAGCAGGGTGGCTAGCGAATCGTGGCCGAAGTTCTGTACCTGCAGGGCTTCACGGTGGGCGAACGGTTTGAGCGAACCGACCCCGTGCAGGCGGCCGAGCAGCTGGCCGAGGCGGTACAGTTGGTCGAGGTTGCCCGGCTCTGGCGCACGGCCGCCGCGCCGTGGGAACAGGGCAAAGCGGAAACCGGCGTGTTCGAACAGCGTCTCACCGTCGCGAATCAGTGGCGCGACGACCGGCACCTCGCACTCGGCCAGCTCGAAGGTAAAGCTGTGCTCCTCGCGAATCGCCGCATCGGTCCAGCGATCGGGCCGGTAGAACTTGGCGATCAGCGGCGTTTCGTCCTCGATACCCACCTGGTAGACGCGGTTCTCGTAGCTGTTCAGCGCCAGTACGCGGGCGTCGCTGAGGTAGCCGATGCTCTCCACGGCATCCAGCACCAGATCGGGTGTGAGTGCGGCAAATGGATGGGACATGGGCGACTCCGGAGCAATTGGCCGCAAAGTGTAACCCTTAACCGCTGCGGGCAGCTCAGTCGCCAGGCTTGGGCGTGCGCGCCAGGCAGTACACATCGACCCGCGCCGCGCCGGCCTTCTTTAATAGACGCGCCAGGCTCTCGGCCGTCGCGCCGGTGGTCAGCACGTCATCGACCAGTGCCAGATGCAGCCCGTCGATTGGCACGGCAGGACTCAAAGCAAAGGCGCGACGCAGGTTGCGCTTGCGCGTGGCTGCATCCAGTTGCTGCTGCGCCGGGGTGTCGATTCGCCGTTGCAGCCCGTGCGCCTGCCAGGGCAGTTGCAGCGGCTCGGCAATCCATTGGGTGAGCAACGCCGCCTGGTTGAAGCCGCGCTGCCGCTGCCGTTGCTCCGCCAGTGGCACCGGCAGCAGCCAATCGGGCCTGGACAGGCCGTCATCGAAAGCATGCTGCAGATGCTGTGACAAAAGCTCACCGAGCAGACGTCCCATAGGCCACTTGGCTTGATGCTTGAACCTCGTAATCAGGCTGTCGACCGGGAAGGCATAGCGCCACGGCGCTTCCACGCGGGTAAAGCTGGGCGGCTTGCGCAGGCAGGCACCGCAGGTTAGCCCGTGACTGGGCAGCGGCAGGGCGCAGACCTGGCAATGTTCGCCCAGCCAAGGCAGCTCGGCCTCGCAGCTGGTGCAGATGGCGTTGCCGCCGTCCGTCGACTCATCGCAGAGTAAGCAGGTTTGTTTGTTTTTTAGCCAGTTGTAAACCTGGGGTTGTGAGTTGGGTTGACAGCGCATAAGCCTTCCATAACTATGCCGAACATCCGTGTCGCGTCCGCTGAATCTAGCAGGGCGCAGCCAACAATAAGGAATAACCGATGAGCGCTACCACCGCCGCCAACCTGCGTCACGACTGGACTCTTAATGAGGTCAAGGCGCTCTTCGAGCAACCGTTTAACGACCTGCTGTTCGCCGCGCAGACCGTGCACCGTGCGCATTTCGATGCCAACCGCGTGCAGGTCTCGACCCTGCTGTCGATCAAGACCGGTGCCTGCCCGGAAGACTGCAAGTACTGCCCGCAGTCCGGCCACTACAACACCGGCCTGGACAAGCAGAAGCTGATGGAGGTGCAGAAGGTGCTGGAAGCTGCCGCCGAGGCCAAGGCCATCGGTTCCACCCGTTTCTGCATGGGCGCGGCGTGGAAGCACCCATCGGCCAAGGACATGCCTTACGTGCTGCAGATGGTCGAGGGCGTGAAGAAGCTTGGCCTGGAAACCTGCATGACCCTGGGCAAGCTCGACCAGGAGCAGACCCAGGCCCTGGCCGCCGCCGGTCTGGACTACTACAACCACAACCTGGATACCTCGCCGGAGTTCTACGGCAATATCATCACCACCCGCACCTACGCCGACCGCCTGGAAACCCTGGCCTATGTGCGTGATTCGGGGATGAAGATCTGCTCCGGTGGCATCCTCGGCATGGGTGAGTCGCTGGACGACCGCGCCGGCCTGTTGATCCAGCTGGCCAACCTGCCGGAGCACCCGGAGTCGGTGCCGATCAACATGCTGGTGAAAGTCCAGGGCACACCGCTGGCCGATGAGCAGGACGTCGATCCGTTCGACTTTATCCGCATGCTCGCCGTGGCGCGGATCATGATGCCGCAATCCCATGTACGTCTGTCCGCCGGCCGCGAGGCGATGAACGAGCAGATGCAGGCTCTGGCGTTCTTCGCCGGTGCCAACTCGATCTTCTACGGCGAAAAACTGCTGACCACCGCCAACCCGCAAGCCAGCAAGGACATGCAACTGTTCGCCCGCCTCGGCATCAAGCCGGAGGAGCGTGAAGAGCACGGCGACGAGGTGCACCAGGCCGCCATCGAGCAGGCGCTGGTCGAACAGCGCGACTCCAAGCTGTTCTATAACGCCGCGGTCTGATGGCTGTGCTCTGAACAGGTGGGAGGGGCTTTAGCCGCGATCCGGCGTTCGGTCGGTCGCGGCTAAAGCCCCTCCCACGGTATTGCGCCCTTATATCCAGGTTGCCTATGTCTTTCGACCTTGCTGCCCGCCTCGCCGAGCGCCGCACCGCCAACCTCTATCGCCAACGCCCTTTGCTTGAATCGCCGCAAGGGCCGCTGGTGCAGGTCGATGGCCGCCAGCTGCTGGCCTTCTGCTCCAACGATTACCTTGGTCTGGCCAATCACCCGCAGGTGATCGAGGCCTGGCGCGCCGGAGCTGCGAAATGGGGCGTGGGTGGTGGCGCCTCACATCTGGTAATTGGTCACAGCACCCCGCACCACCAGTTGGAGGAGGCGCTTGCCGAGTTCACTGAGCGGCCGCGGGCGTTGCTGTTTTCCACCGGCTATATGGCCAACCTGGGCGCAGTGACTGCGTTACTCGGGCGCGATGATACGGTGCTGGAAGACCGCCTCAACCACGCCTCTCTGTTGGATGCCGGCCTGCTCTCTGGCGCGCGCTTCTCGCGCTACCTGCATAACGATGCCGTCAGCCTGTCGAGCCGGTTGCGCAAGGCCAACGGCAATACCCTGGTGGTCACCGATGGCGTGTTCAGCATGGACGGCGATTTGGCCGACCTGCCGGCGCTGTGCGGCGAAGCGCGCCTGAAAGGGGCCTGGGTGATGGTCGATGACGCCCACGGCTTTGGCCCGCTGGGTGCCACCGGCGGCGGCATAGTCGAGCACTTCGGCCTGGGCGTTGATGACGTGCAGGTGCTGGTCGGCACCCTGGGCAAAGCCTTCGGCACCGCCGGTGCCTTTGTCGCCGGCAGCGAGGAGCTGATCGAAACCCTGGTGCAATTCGCCCGCCCTTATATCTACACCACCAGTCAGCCGCCGGCCCTGGCCTGCGCCACTCTGAAAAGCCTGGAATTGTTGCGCAGCGAGCACTGGCGACGCGAACACCTGAATGCCTTGATCAAGCGCTTCCGCGAAGGCGCGCAGGCGATTGGCCTGACCCTTATGGACAGCGCCACGCCGATCCAGCCGATCCTGATTGGCGACAGTGGTCGTGCGATGCAGCTGTCGCAACTGCTGCGCGAGCGCGGCCTGCTGGTTACCGCGATTCGTCCGCCGACCGTGCCGGCCGGCAGTGCGCGCCTACGCGTGACCCTGTCGGCGGCGCATAGCCGGGAGCAGCTGGAACTGTTGCTGGAAGCTTTGGCCGAATGCTGGCCGTTGCTCACTGCCGGGGACGCCGTAGATGCGTGATCGGCTGATTCTGCTGCCCGGCTGGGGCCTGGGTATTGCACCGTTGCAGCCGTTGGCCGATGCCTTGCGTGGCCTTGATCCACGCTTGCATGTCGAGATCGAGCCATTGCCGCAGCTGGAGTCCAGCGACCCGGCCGACTGGCTGGACGAACTCGACGCCAATCTGCCACAGGACGCCTGGCTCGGCGGCTGGTCGCTGGGCGGCATGCTCGCCGCTGAACTGGCGGCACGCCGTGGTGAGCGTTGCAGCGGTCTGCTGACCTTGGCCAGCAACCTGCGCTTTGTCGCCGAGCCAAGCTGGCCGGCGGCTATGCCAGCCGAGACCTTTAATGCTTTCCGTCAGGGCTGCGCCGCCGATGCGGCCTCCATCCTAAAGCGCTTTGCCCTGCTTTGTAGTCAAGGCGCTGCGGACGCCCGCGGCCTTTCCCGATTGCTGTTGGCAGGCGCACCGCAGGCGCAACCCGAGGCGCTGCTGGCTGGGCTGGATTTGTTGGCGGCGCTGGATACGCGAACAGCGCTGCAGGCGTTTGTCGGCCCGCAGCTACATCTATTCGCCGGCCAGGATGCCCTGGTTCCCGCGAGTGCCGCGCAGGCCTTGCTGGCGCTCTTGCCGGATGTCGAGATCGGCTTGATTGACAGTGTCAGCCACGCCTTCGCCCTGGAGCGCCCGCACGAGATCGCCGCGGCGATTCAGGGGTTTCTACACGAGGCCGGCGATGACTGATCTCAGCCAGAACCCGCAGGGCGGCCTGCCAGATAAACGCCAGGTCGCCGCTTCGTTTTCCCGCGCGGCGGAAAGCTACGACAGCGTCGCGGCCTTGCAGCGCAAGGTAGGTGCTGAGCTGCTGGCGCAGGTGCCGGCCTCAATCAGCCCGCAGCGCTGGCTGGACCTGGGCTGCGGCACCGGGCATTTCAGTCGCGCGCTGGGTGAGCGTTTTCCGGCCAGCCAGGGCGTGGCCCTGGATATTGCCGAAGGCATGCTGCGCCATGCCCGGCCCTTGGGCGGCGCGCAGCAGTTTATCGCCGGCGATGCCGAGCGCCTGCCGCTGCACAGCGCCTCCTGTGACCTGCTGTTTTCCAGCCTGGCCTTGCAGTGGTGCGCCGACTTTGCGGCGGTATTGGGCGAGGCCAAGCGGGTGCTGCGCCCAGGTGGCGTGTTGGCCTTTAGCAGCCTGTGCGTTGGCACCTTGCAGGAGCTGCGCGACAGCTGGCAGGCGGTGGACGGCTTTGTCCACGTTAATCGCTTCCGTCGGCTTGAGGATTACCAGCGGCTCTGTACGGCCAGTGGCCTGCAGGTGACGAGCCTGCAGACTCAGGTCGAAGTGCTGCACTACCCGGATCTACGCAGCCTGACCCATGAGCTGAAAGCCCTTGGTGCGCACAATCTTAATCCGGGTCGGCCAGGCGGTTTGACCGGGAGGGCGCGCATGTTGGCGCTGCTCAATGCCTACGAGCAGTTCCGTCAACCGCAAGGGCTGCCGGCGACTTATCAGGTGGTTTACGGCGTACTGCGTAAGGATTGATATGAGCACGGCTTTTTTCGTCACCGGTACCGATACTGAAATCGGCAAAACCACCATCGCCGCTGGCCTGTTGCACGCCGCACGAATGGCGGGGTTGTCGACCGCGGCGGCCAAGCCGGTGGCGTCTGGTTGCACGCTGACGGCGGACGGTCTGCGCAATGACGACGCCCTGGCGCTGCTCGGCGAATGCACCCTGGCGCTGCGCTATGACGAGGTCAATCCACTGGCATTCGAGCCCGCAATCGCCCCGCACCTGGCGGCGCAAGAGGTTGGCGTGCGTCTGGATGTCGCCGCGTTGCAAGGCCCGGTGCAGGCCATTCTGGATAAGCACGCCGACTTCACCCTGGTCGAGGGCGCGGGCGGCTGGCGCGTGCCGCTGGCTGGGCGGGAAGCGCTGTCGGACCTGGCGGTTGCGCTTGGGTTGCCGGTGATTCTGGTGGTCGGCGTGCGTCTGGGTTGTATCAATCAGGCGCTGCTGACCGCCGAGGCGATTATCCGTGATGGTCTGCCGCTGGCCGGTTGGGTGGCCAATCTGGTCGATCCGCACACCTCGCGTCTGCACGACAATCTCGCAACTCTAGCCGAGCGCCTGCCAGCACCTTGTCTGGGTTATGTGCCGCGCCTGGCCGAAGCCACGCCGGCGGCGGTTTCTGCCTACCTCAACCTCGATTTATTGCACCGCGGGCTATAAGCAGGCCAAGTGCCATAGCCTTTTGCTTGTACGTTTTTCGAGCAACTTCTGCTTCAATGACAGCTATACGTGTTCTGCCAGTGCGGGAGCTTGGCTATGGAAATCTCCGGTAGTGCCTTCAATTCGGGCATTAGCACCATCCAGTCGGGTCAGCGCCGAGTCGATCAGGCTGCGCTTGATATCGCCAGCAACACCCTAGCGCCTGCGCCGCAGACTAACTCTACGCCGCCGGCCAATCAGGTCAATCCAGCGCCCAGCCTGGCTGAGCAGACGCGTCCCGATCTGGCGGAAAGCCTGGTGGCACTGCGTGAAGGACAAAACGAGGCTCAAGCCGGCGCAAAGGTGGTGAAAACCGCCGATGAGGTCTTGGGTACCTTGATCGATACTTCGGCTTGAGTCGCCGCCCCTAGCGTACTCAGGACTGGCAAAGAGGCAGGCAACTCAGGGGCGAGGAGCAATTGCATGCACATTGGCGGCGCAACGTCTTACCCTGCGCCTGCAGCAACCCCACTGCCGGCCCGCCCTGTTGCGTCCAGCGTTTCTCCCGATGTCTCCCTCGACATCGCCCGTGCCAGCCAACCACCGTTAACTTCCGCGCAGCCACTGGCTGACGAACAATCGGCCTCGTCCCGCGAAGAAGCCGACCAACCCGCCGAATCCCCCAGCAGCACGGCGCAGAAAGACGCCAAGGGCGAACCCAGCCCTCAGCAGCAGCGTCTCGAACAACTGGAAATCGCCAAACTGGTCAGTCGTGATCAGGAGGTGCGTGCCCATGAACAGGCGCACGCCGCCGTGGGCGGCCGCTATGCCGGCGCGCCGAGCTACACCTACGACCGCGGCCCGGATGGCAAGCGCTATGCGGTGGGTGGCGAGGTGAGCATCGACACCGGACCGGTGCCCGGTGACCCCGAGGCGACCTTGCGCAAGATGGAGGTGGTGCTGCGGGCGGCGTTGGCACCTGCCGAGCCTTCGGCGCAAGACCGCCAGATTGCCGCCCAGGCCCAGGCGCTGATGAGTGAGGCGCGCGCTGAGCTGGCGCAGCAACAGCGCGCCGAGGCTGATGCCGCACACGAGGCACGGGCGCAGGAAGAAGAGGAAGAGAAGGCGAAAGAGCAGGCCAAGGACTCGGCTGAGGAGGACCGGCGCGCCGAGCCAGTCCAGCAGGATCTGCCGCCACCACCTAGTCTTGATCTGTATAGGCAGTTAAGTGGTTTGCAGGCACCGGCCTCGGTTGTCGATCTGGTGACCTGAGTGCTGCTTGGGGTGCTTGACTTTAAATAGGCATAAACGTATGTTTCAAACGCTTGTTTGATTAGCTTGATTGCCAAGGGGTGGTCGAGCGCCGGGATTGATCCCGAAAACGACCGAATAACCGGTCACCTACACACTAGAATCCACCGCAGAGGTTAACCGCTATGCCTGATTACAAGGCCCCCTTGCGTGATATCCGTTTCGTACGCGACGAACTGCTCGGCTACGAAGCGCATTATCAGAGCCTGCCTGGCTGCCAGGACGCTACTCCGGACATGGTCGACGCCATCCTTGAAGAAGGCGCCAAGTTCTGTGAGCAAGTGCTGTCGCCACTGAATCGTGTAGGTGACACCGAAGGTTGCACCTGGTCGGCTGAGGGCGTGAAAACCCCTACCGGCTTCAAAGCAGCCTACAAGCAGTACGTAGAAGGCGGCTGGCCGAGCCTGGCTCATGACGTTGACCACGGCGGCCAAGGCCTGCCGGAGTCCCTGGGTCTGGTTGTCAGCGAAATGGTCGGCACCTCGAACTGGTCGTGGGGCATGTACCCAGGCCTGTCGCACGGCGCGATGAACACCATCTCCGAGCACGGCACCGACGAGCAGAAACACACCTACCTGACCAAGCTGGTATCCGGCGAGTGGACTGGCACCATGTGCCTGACCGAGCCGCATTGCGGCACCGACCTGGGCATGCTGCGTACCAAGGCCGAGCCTCAGGCTGACGGCTCGTACAAGGTCTCCGGTACCAAGATCTTCATCTCCGCTGGCGAACACGACATGGCCGATAACATCGTCCACATTGTGCTGGCCCGCCTGCCCGACGCGCCGCAAGGCACCAAAGGCATCTCGCTGTTTATCGTGCCGAAGTTCTCGGTTAACGCTGATGGCTCCGTTGGCGCACGCAACGCCGTTTCCTGTGGCTCGCTCGAACACAAGATGGGCATCCACGGTAACGCCACCTGCGTGATGAACTTCGACGGCGCTACCGGTTACCTGATCGGCCCAGCCAACAAAGGCCTGAACTGCATGTTCACCTTTATGAACACGGCTCGCCTGGGTACTGCTCTGCAAGGTTTGGCTCACGCCGAAATCGGTTTCCAGGGCGGCCTGAAGTACGCTCGCGATCGTTTGCAGATGCGTTCCCTGACTGGCCCGAAAGCGCCGGAAAAAGCCGCTGACCCGATCATCGTCCACCCGGACGTGCGTCGCATGCTGCTGACCATGAAAGCCTTCGCCGAAGGCAACCGCGCGATGGTGTACTTCACCGCCAAGCAGGTTGATATCGTCAAGTACAGCAAAGACGAAGCCGAGAAGAAGCAAGCCGACGCACTGCTGGCTTTCCTCACTCCGATCGCCAAAGCATTCATGACCGAAGTCGGCTTTGAAGCGGCCAACCACGGCGTACAGATCTATGGCGGCCACGGCTTTATCGCTGAGTGGGGCATGGAGCAGAACGTTCGCGACAGCCGTATCTCCATGCTGTACGAAGGCACCACCGGTATCCAGGCACTCGACCTGCTGGGCCGTAAAGTGCTGCAGACTCAAGGCGAGGCGCTGAAAGGCTTCACCAAGATCGTGCACAAGTTCTGCCAGGCCAACGAAGCCAACGACGCCGTTAAAGCGTTCGTCGAGCCTCTGGCCAAGCTGAACAAGGAGTGGGGCGACCTGACCATGAAAGTGGGCATGGCCGCGATGAAAGACCGCGAAGAAGTCGGTGCCGCCTCGGTGGACTACCTGATGTACTCCGGCTACGTCTGCCTGGCCTACTTCTGGGCTGACATGGCGCGCCTGGCTGCCGAGAAAATCGCTGCCGGCACTGAAGACGAAGCCTTCTACAAGGCCAAGCTGCAGACCGCTCGTTTCTACTTCGCGCGCATCCTGCCGCGTACCCGTAGTCACGTAGAGACCATGCTGTCTGGTGCCAGCAACCTGATGGACATGGCCGAAGAGCACTTCGACCTGGGCTACTAAGCCCTAGGTTCCACCGCAGGTCGAAAAACCGCTGCCCCTTGGGGTGGCGGTTTTTTTATTCCGATGAAAAAGCCGCGACAGCCCCAGGCAGCTTGTCGATTTGCCTGCCGGGTTCCGTGCGTAATCTATCTGTTGCAGGCAAACTGCGCGGCGTTATTTGCTTTTCGCGGTTTGTGGAGCCTGTCTTGTCGCGTTTTGCCGCTGTGCGTATCAGCCACTTTCTGCCTTCGCTGCTGCTCTTGTTCGGCGGGCTGCTGCTTGCCCGGCTGACGCAGCTGAACGAGTTTTTTACCTCGCTGTTCAATGTGCTGCCAACGCTGCTGCTGTTGCTCGGCGGGGCGTTCTGCCTGGTGTACGGGCGTCAGCGCGAGGTGTTCCTGCTGCTGACGCTGTATCTCGCGTACTTCCTGCTGGATATTCAGGTCGATCATTTCCGCCAGAACGGCCAGGTGCATGGCGACACGGCCCTGGTTTTCCACCTGTGCAGCCTGTTGTTGCCCCTGCTCTATGGCTTGTATGCGGCCTGGCAGGAGCGTACGCACCTGGTGCAGGACCTGGTCGCCCGCGCCGCCGTGTTGCTGGCGGTCGGTGCAGTTGCGTTGGGGCTGGCGCAGCGCTATCCGGAGGCGTTGTTGCAGTGGTTGTCGCTGGTGCGCTGGCCGGCCTTGCAGGTGGCCTGGCTAAGCCTGGTGCAGCTGGCGTACCCGCTGTTCGCACTGGGTTTTATCCTGCTGCTGGTGCAGTACCTGCGTGCGCCGCGCCCGCTGCATGCGGCGCAATTGCTCGGCCTGTGCGGCGCGCTGTGGATGCTGCCGAACACCTTTATCCTGCCCCATGCGCTGAACGTGATGAGCAGCCAGATCATGCTGATCCTGGTGGTGGCGGTGGCGCACGAGGCCTACCAGATGGCCTTCCGCGACGAGCTCACCGGTCTGCCGGGTCGCCGCGCCTTGAATGAACGGCTGCAGCGTCTGGGCCGCAGTTATGTGATCGCGATGGCCGACGTCGATCACTTCAAAAAATTCAACGACACCCACGGCCACGATGTCGGCGATCAGGTGTTGCGCCTGGTCGCGGCGCAGCTGCGCAAGATCGGCGGCGGGGGCAAGGCCTACCGTTATGGTGGCGAGGAATTCACCCTGGTGTTCCCCGGCAAGACGCTTGACGAGTGCTTGCCGCATCTCGAAGTGGTGCGCCAGGCGATCGAGGTCTACCGCATTCAGCTGCGCGATAAACTGCAGCGCCCGCAGGATGACAAGCAGGGCCGCGCGCGCCGAGCTGGCGGTGCCGCGACCCAGGTGTCGGTGACAGTGAGCATGGGTGTGGCCGAGCGCGGCCAAGAGCAGCGCAACCCGGAAGAGGTGCTCAAGGCGGCCGATAAGGCGCTGTATAACGCCAAGAGCGCCGGGCGCAACTGCGTGCGCAGTCATGGTCAGCGGCGCGGCGCGGTCAAGCTGGATACCGCGCGGGGCTGAGGCTCTCGGTTAATAGCAGTGTATTCAGCATCCGCACTGTGATTGTTGCGGTGCCGCGCGGGCCGTAGCGTAGAGCGCTAACCCACGCTCTAGCTGACGGAGATGCCAGCATGCCCGAGTACAAAGCTCCCCTGCACGATATGCACTTTCTGATCGACGAGGTCTTCGACTTTCATGCGGGCTACGTCGCGATGGGGGCCAGCGACGCCACCCCGGATATGGTCAGTGCAATCCTGGCCGAGGGTGCGAAGTTCTGTGAGCAGGTGCTGGCCCCGCTGAACCGCTCCGGCGATGAAGAGGAATGCCAGATCAACGACGGCGTGGTGACCACGCCCAAGGGCTTCAAGGAAGCCTTTGCCCAGTACGTTGAGGGTGGCTGGAATGGCCTGGCGGCGGACCCGGCCTACGGCGGCCAGGGTCTGCCGCATTCCCTCGGTCTATTGATCGGGGAAATGGTCGGCGCCAGCAACACCTCCTGGGGCATGTACCCGGGCCTGACCCACGGCGCGATGTCGGCGATCCACGCCCACGGCACCGAAGCGCAGAAGCAGACCTACCTGAGCAAACTCACCGAAGGCAGTTGGACCGGCACCATGTGCCTGACCGAAGCCCATTGCGGCACCGACCTGGGCCTGATCAAGACCCGCGCCGTGCCCCAGGCCGATGGCAGCTATGCGGTCAGCGGCAGCAAGATCTTTATCTCCGCCGGCGAGCACGATATGAGCGAGAACATCGTGCACCTGGTGCTGGCCAAGCTGCCCGATGCGCCGGCTGGCACCAAGGGCATCTCGCTGTTTATCGTGCCCAAGTTTCTGCCCAACGCTGAAGGTCAGGCAGGCGAGCGCAATGGCGTGAGCTGCGGCTCGATCGAACACAAGATGGGCATCAAGGCCTCGGCCACCTGCGTGATGAACTTCGACAGCGCCACCGGCTACCTGATCGGCGAGGCCAATAAGGGCCTCAATTGCATGTTCACCATGATGAACCACGCGCGCCTGGGCACCGGCATGCAGGGTCTTTGTCTGGGTGAGACCAGCTTCCAGGGCGCGATCAAGTACGCCACTGAGCGCCTGCAGATGCGTGCGCTAACTGGGCCGAAAGCGCCGGATAAAGCCGCCGACCCGATCATCGTGCACCCTGATGTGCGGCGCATGCTGCTGACCATGAAAGCGTTCAACGAGGGCAACCGCGCGCTGGCCTATTTCACCGCGCAGCTGATCGACCAGGCGCACCGCGGCGACAGCGCCGAGCCGCGTGAAGAGGCGGAAAACCTGTTGGCCTTCCTCACGCCGATCTGCAAAGCCTTTATGACCGAGACCGGCCTGGAGGTGACCAACCACGGCATGCAGGTATTCGGCGGCCACGGTTTTATCCGCGAATGGGGCATGGAGCAGCTGGTGCGTGACTGCCGCATCGCGCCTATCTATGAAGGCACCAACGGCATCCAGGCCCTCGACCTGCTTGGGCGCAAGGTGCTCGGCAGCCAGGGCAAGCTGCTGCGCGGCTTTACCAAGATCGTCCACAAGTTCTGCGAGGCCCAGGCCGAGCACCCGCAGCTCAAGGGTTATGTGGCGCAGCTGGCGACACTGAACCAGCAGTGGGGCGCGCTGACCCAGAAGATCGGCATGGCGGCGATGAACAACCCGGACGAAGTCGGCGCGGCCTCGGTGGATTACCTGATGTACTCCGGCTACGTCACCCTGGCGTACTTCTGGTTGCGCATGGCCCTGGTGGCCGAGCAAAAGCTGGCGGCGGGTGCGGGCGAGGCGGCGTTCTACCAGGCCAAGCTGGCGACCTGCGAGTTCTACTTCAAGCGCCTGTTGCCGCGTACCGCCACCCATCTGGCCGGTGCCGAGGCGGGCAGCGAGTGCCTGATGCGTTTACCGGCCGAACACTTCGCCCTCTGACCAGCGGTTGCAGCCCTGCCAAAGCCCGCCACCCGGCGGGCTTTGCTGCTTTTCAGGCGCTGATGGGCCTAACAAACGAATGGTGACCTTATGGTCACGACGCGACGCTATGTGTCTAAAAAGTTGTTCGGTTAGACTTCGTGCACATCTTTACACCTGCCGGTTCGTCCGAGGAATTGCCCCATGGCTGACTACAAAGCTCCCCTGCGCGATATGCGCTTCGTGCTCAATGAAGTGTTTGAAGTTTCCAAGCTGTGGGCCCAGTTGCCGGCCCTGGCTGAAGTGGTCGATGAAGACACTGCAGCGGCGATTCTCGAAGAAGCCGGCAAGGTCACCGGCGGCGTGATCGCCCCGCTGAACCGCAGCGGCGACGAAGAAGGCTGTTCCTGGGCCAACGGTTCGGTGAAAACCCCGGCCGGCTTCCCGGATGCCTACAAAACCTACGCCGAAGGCGGCTGGGTGGGCGTCGGTGGCGATCCGGTATTCGGCGGCATGGGCATGCCCAAGGCGATCTCGGCTCAGGTCGAGGAAATGGTCAACTCGGCCAACCTCTCGTTCGGCCTGTACCCGATGCTGACCGCCGGTGCCTGCCTGTCGATCAACGCCCACGCCAGCGCAGAGCTGAAAGAGAAATACCTGCCGAACATGTATGCCGGCACCTGGGCGGGCTCCATGTGCCTGACCGAGCCGCATGCCGGCACCGACCTGGGCATTATCCGCACCAAGGCCGAGCCGCAAGCCGATGGCAGCTTCAAGGTTTCCGGTACCAAGATCTTTATCACCGGCGGTGAGCACGACCTGACCGAGAACATCATTCACCTGGTGCTGGCCAAGCTGCCGGACGCCCCTGCGGGCCCGAAAGGCATCTCGCTGTTCCTGGTGCCGAAGTTTATGGTCAACGCCGACGGTTCCCTGGGCGAGCAGAACAGCCTGTCCTGCGGCTCGATCGAACACAAGATGGGCATCAAGGCTTCGGCCACCTGCGTGATGAACTTCGACGGCGCCACCGGCTGGATCGTCGATGCACCGAACAAGGGCCTCGCCGCGATGTTCACCATGATGAACTACGAGCGTCTGGGCGTTGGTATCCAGGGTCTGTCCCTGGGTGAACGCAGCTACCAGAACGCCGTGGAATACGCCCGCGACCGCATCCAGAGCCGCGCGCCGACCGGCCCGGTGGCTAAAGACAAAGCCGCCGACCCGATCATCGTGCACCCGGACGTGCGTCGCATGCTGCTGACCATGAAAGCGCTGAACGAAGGCGGCCGCGCCTTCTCCAGCTATGTGGCCATGCAGCTGGACACCGCCAAGTTCAGCGAAGACGCCGCCACCCGCAAACGCGCGGAAGAGCTGGTGGCTTTGCTGACCCCGGTGGCCAAGGCCTTCCTCACCGATATGGCGCTGGAAACCACCACCCACGGCCAGCAGATCTTCGGCGGCCACGGTTATATCCGTGAATGGGGCCAAGAGCAGCTGATCCGCGACTGCCGCATCACCCAGATCTACGAAGGCACCAACGGCATCCAGGCGCTCGATCTGGTCGGCCGTAAAGTGGTCGGCAGCGGCGGTGCGTTCTACAAGCACTTCGCCGAAGAGATCAAAGCCTTTACCGACTCCGCTGACGCTTCGCTGGCTGAGTTCGTTAATCCGCTGAAAGAGGCCATTGCCAACCTGGAGCTGATGACCGCCGATCTGCTGGAACGCGCCAAGGCCAACCCGAACGAAGTCGGCGCTGCCTCGGTCGAGTACCTGCAGGTGTTCGGCTACACCGCCTACGCCTACATGTGGGCCCTGATGGCACGCACCGCACTGGCCAAGCAGGACCAGGACGAGTTCTACGTGAGCAAACTGGGCACCGCGCGTTTCTTCTTCGCCCGCCTGCTGCCGCGTATCCACTCGCTGACTGCTTCGGTCAAGGCCGGTAGCGAGAGTCTGTACCTGCTGGACGCTGCGCAGTTCTAAGAAGCCGTCTCGGATCTGCTGCGCGTCGGCCCCTCTCGATAAAAGAAAGGGGCGTTAGAAATGGCCTCGGGTTGCTCATTTACAGCTCGTAAACTCCGCACCCTCGGCCATTTCTGCCTTGTCTCGCTCTAGCTCGCGAGATCCGAAACAGCTTCTACGTTTTACTGCGTAACGCAAAAAGCCCCGGCCTAATCAGCCGGGGCTTTTTATTGGCTGCGGTTTAGTGGCGGGCGCTAAACCCGCTCCAGCCAGGCGAGAAACAGGCTGCTGTTGCCCAGGTTGTTCAGGGTCAGTGGTCCCGGTTCATCTTCCAGCAGCAGGCCTTGGCCCGGGCCGAATGACAGTGCAGTCGCGCCGGGCCAGCTGCATTCAAGCGTCGCGCCGCTCTGGCAATAGATCAACAGCACCGCAGCGCTGTCGATGCTCAGATTGCCGGCCAGCAGCTGGTGCTGAAGGCGATGTTGCCAGTGACCACGTCGGCTCATCAGGTTCAGGTCGGTGACTGCACCATCGAGCAGCTCGGCCTGGATCTCCAGTTCGCCGGGGAAGCTCGCCAGCGGGTTATGCGCATCCAGCTGCAACGTCTGCCCAGGCAGGATCAGGCGCAACCCCGTGCCGTCCAGCAGGCCCAGGCTGCGGTCGATGCCGGGAAAATGCGAGAAGGCTCCGTCGCTTGCCACACTGGCGCTGCTGATACGCCAGTCGAAGTCATGCAATTCCGCTCCGTCTGGATATATCGCCAGTTCCAGGGTGACGCCTGCGCCATTTTTCCAGGGCAGTTGCCTGGCGCTGTGTCGGTCGACAATCCGCGCGCTCATGCTGTGGGGATCCTGTGATTGAGTGTATTCTTATTGTATATACAAAATAATTGAAATCCATACTTGTTCAGGCGCTGGCCGGATGGGTCGCGGGATGTTCTGTCGATAATTTCGATTCGTTAAAGGTTGGTGAAACGCTCTGCGTCGAGCTGTCTAGTTTGGCATGGCGTCGTGCAGGGAGTGTTTATGCCCAGGTAATCGACAGGCTGGGGTTGACGCATAGATATCTCGCTCATATTGTATATACATATTGTGTGAGGATGCCTCGATGCCAATGCCCGCCCCACGCCTGCTCTGGCGTGATCTGTGTCTGTTTGATGGCCTGGCCGTGCTGGCAGAGCCCATGACCGTGCTGGTCGAGGCGGGCAGGGTGGCGGGGCTGTGGCCGGCCCAGGCGTTTCCCGAGGCCTTGGCCCAGGGGGCGGTTGAAGCCGGATGTGGCGGGGTGATGACCCCGGGCCTGGTGGATTGCCACACGCACCTGGTGTACGCCGGCAACCGTGCCGGTGAATTCGAGCAGCGTCTTGAGGGCGTCAGCTACGCCGAGATCGCCAAGGCCGGCGGCGGCATTCTCAGTACCGTGCGCGCCACCCGTGCTGCCAGCGAGGACGAGTTGCTGGCGCAAAGCCTGCCGCGCGTGCAGGCGCTGCTGGATGACGGCGTGACCACCCTGGAAATCAAATCCGGCTACGGCCTGAGCACGGCGGATGAGTTGAAGATGCTGCGTGTGGCCCGCCGCTTGGGCGAGTTGCTACCGCTACGCATCACTACCACCTTGCTCGGTGCTCATGCCCTGCCGCCGGAGTTCTCCGGCGATAGCGACGGCTATATCGGCCTGGTGTGCGACGAGATGATCCCGGCCGCCGTTGCCGAGGGCCTGGTCGATGCGGTGGATGTATTCTGCGAAAACATCGCCTTTAGTCCGGCGCAGTGCGAGTTGGTGTTTCAGGCCGCGCGCCGTCATGGCCTGCCGATCAAGGTGCATGCCGAGCAGCTGTCAAATCAGGGCGCGAGTGCCCTGGCCGCACGCTATCAGGGGCTTTCGGCCGACCATATAGAATTTCTCGACGAGGCCGGGGTGCAGGCCATGGCCGTTGCCGGCACCGTGGCCACCCTGTTGCCGGGGGCCTTTTATACCCTGCGCGAAACCCAGTTGCCGCCCATCGCGTTGCTGCGTCAGTACGGCGTGCCGATGGCCCTGGCCAGCGATGCCAACCCCGGCACCTCGCCGATCTGCTTTCCGACCCTGACCCTTAACCAGGCCTGCACCCTGTTCCGTTTGACCCCGCGCGAGGCCCTGGCCGGTATGACCGCCCATGCCGCCCGCGCCCTCGGCCGCCCTGACCTGGGGCGGATCGAGGTTGGGGCCCCCGCCGATCTGTGCCTGTGGGATGTGCAGCAACCTGCCGAACTGGCCTATGCAGTCCAGCCGGGCCGCCTGCGTCAGCGCATCTTCAACGGCGCCATTAGCTACCGCAAAGAGGTCAACACTCATGCACGCTGATCGCAACTCTATGGGCCTCTGGCAGGGTCGCGTCGACCCGGAAGCCGACAGCCCGCGCTGGCATCAGCGCATTCAGGCTCTGAGCGCCGACAGCCAGCCTGGCGTCGCCCTGCTCGGTTTCGCCAGCGACGAAGGGGTGCGGCGCAACCATGGCCGCGTCGGCGCGGTGAATGGCCCGCTGGCCATCCGCAAGGCATTGGCCAATCTGGCCTGGCATCGCCAGGGCGCGGCCTATGACGCCGGTGATGTGCTGTGCGCCGATGGTGATCTGGAAAGCGCCCAGGCGCGCCTCGGTCATAACATCTGCGCACTGCTGGATGCCGGGCATCTGCCGGTCGTTCTAGGCGGCGGCCATGAGGTGGCCTTCGGCAGCTGGCAGGGTATTGCCGAGCATATGGCCGGCGCTGCTCCTCGTATCGGCATTATCAATTTCGACGCGCACTTCGACCTGCGTGACCCGGCCCATGCCCATTCCTCCGGCACGCCTTTCGCGCAGATCGCCGAGCAGTGCGCCGCCCGTGGCTGGCCGTTCGCCTATGCCTGCCTCGGCGTCAGTCGCGCCAGCAACACCCAGGCGCTGTTCCAGCGCGCCACCGAGCTGGACGTGCTGGTGCGCGAAGATCGAGAGATTCGCGAAGGCAGCCTGGCGGCTATCAGCGCTGAGTTGCAGGCCTTTATCGCCGGTTGCGACGCGATCTACCTGACCATCGATATCGACGTGCTGCCGGCCTGCGAAGCTCCTGGGGTCAGCGCCCCGGCAGCGCGTGGCGTGCCGCTGGCGCTGCTCGAACCGCTGCTGGAAACCGTGCGCGACAGCGGCAAGCTGCGCCTGGCCGACCTGGCCGAACTCAACCCCGAACACGATATCGACAGCCGCACCGCCAAGGTCGCGGCGCGGCTGATCCACCTGTTGACCCTGACCGGCTAAGCGCTGCTTGGCCACTTCCCTGACAACAATAAATACAGAGGAATGCACAGATGACACCCTTCACCCAGAACCGCCATGGCCGTAGCCCTGCACCCCGTTCGTTGCGCGCGGAGAGCCGTCATGTCTGAACAACTTACCGCGTTCGCCAGCGTGTCTAAGGGCCGCGCCTTGGCGCGGTTGCTCGGCTACAGCCTGATCGGCCTGTTGCTGTTTTTCGTACCCTTCGAAATCGGCGGCCGCTCGACCATCCTCCTCGATCATGCTGCTACGGCCTTACAGACCCATGCACGGCCGCTGGTGATCAGCATTGCCATGCTGTTTATGCTCTACGGCGCGCTGCAGCCCTGGCTCAGCGGCAGCTGGCGCGGCGACCTGACCCGCACGGTGTTCAGCGTACTCAAGGTGTTCGGCCTGCTGATCGGCGTGGCCTATCTCTTTCGTGTCGGGCCTGAAGCGCTGTACCAGCCTGGGATGCTGCCGTTTCTGTTCGACAAGCTGGTGCTCAGCTTGGCGCTGATCGTGCCGCTGGGTGCGCTGGCCCTGGTGTTTCTGATCGGCTTCGGCCTGCTCGAGCTGGTCGGTGTGCTGATGCAGCCGGTGATGCGGCCAATCTGGCGCACCCCGGGCAAGTCGGCCATCGATGCGGTGGCCTCGTTCGTGGGCAGCTACTCGGTGGGCCTGCTGATCACCGATCGCATGTACCAGCAGGGCCATTACAGCGTGCGTGAGGCGGCGATTATCGCTACCGGCTTCTCCACGGTGTCGGCGCCTTTTATGGTGATCATCGCCAAGACCCTAGGCCTGATGGAAGTCTGGAACCTGTACTTCTGGAGCGCGATGCTGGTGACCTTTGCCGTCACCGCCGTCAGCGCGCGCATCTATCCGCTGTCACGTCTGCCCAGCGAGAGTCGCCCCGAGCCGCAGCTGCAAGCCGGCGAAAGCCGTATCGCCAGCGCCTGGCGTGCCGGGCTGAGTCAGGCGGCCAGTGCGCCTTCACTGCTCAGCGCGTTGCGCGAGACCTTTGTCGATGGCCTGCGCATGACCGCCGCGATTCTGCCGAGCATTCTCGCCGTCGGCCTGCTCGGCTTGCTCGCCGCCAAATACACCCCGCTGTTCGATGCCCTCGGCGTGCTGTTCTACCCGCTGACCTGGCTGTTTGGCCTGACCGAGCCAATGCAGGTGGCCCGCGCCATTTCCTCGGGCCTGGCGGAAATGTTCCTGCCGGCCATGTTGCTGAAAGACGCCGACACGCTGGTCAAGTTCGTCACCGCCATCGTCTCGGTGAGCAGCGTGCTGTTTCTCTCGGCTTCGATTCCCTGCGTGCTGGCCACACGAATTCCCCTGCGTCTGCGCGACCTGTTGCTGGTCTGGCTGCAGCGCACGTTCTTAAGCCTGTTGTTCAGCATTCCGCTGGGCTACCTGGCGCTCTACATGGGCTGGCTGTAAGCCGCCCGCACCTGATGATCTGTTGATAAGGAGCTTGTTATGAGCCTTTTCCGTGACACCGAAATCCGCGCCGCCCGTGGCACCACGCTGACCGCCAAGAGCTGGCTGACCGAAGCGCCGCTGCGCATGCTGATGAACAACCTCGACCCGGAAGTGGCGGAGAACCCCAAGGAGCTGGTGGTGTATGGCGGCATCGGCCGCGCCGCGCGCAACTGGGAGTGCTACGACAAGATCGTCGAAGTGCTGACTCGCCTGGAAGACCACCAGACCCTGTTGATTCAGTCCGGCAAGCCGGTCGGCGTGTTCGAAACGCACAAGGACGCGCCGCGCGTGCTGCTGGCCAACTCCAACCTGGTGCCGCACTGGGCCACCTGGGAGCACTTCAACGAACTGGATGCCAAGGGTCTGGCCATGTACGGCCAGATGACCGCCGGCAGCTGGATCTATATCGGCAGCCAGGGCATCGTCCAGGGCACCTATGAAACCTTCGTCGAGGCCGGTCGTCAGCATTACGGCGGCAGCCTCAAGGGCCGTTGGGTACTCACCGCGGGCCTCGGCGGCATGGGCGGTGCCCAGCCACTGGCGGCGACCCTGGCCGGTGCCTGCTCGCTGAATATCGAGTGCCAGCAATCGCGTATCGATTTCCGCCTGAAGACCCGTTATGTCGACGAGCAGGCCAGCGATCTGGACGACGCCCTGGCGCGTATCGACCGTTACTGCGGTGAAGGCAAGGCCGTGTCCATCGCCCTGTGTGGCAACGCCGCCGAAATCCTCCCGGAACTGGTGCGCCGTGGCGTGCGCCCGGACATGGTCACCGACCAGACCAGCGCCCACGACCCGCGCCACGGCTACCTGCCGGCCGGCTGGGGCTGGGATGAATACGTCGCCCGCGGCAAGACCGAGGAGGCCGTGGTGGTCAAGGCCGCCAAACAGTCCATGGCTGTGCATGTGCGCGCCATGCTGGCCTTCCAGCAGATGGGCGTGCCGACCTTCGACTACGGCAACAATATTCGTCAGATGGCCCTGCAGGAGGGTGTCGATAACGCCTTCGATTTCCCTGGTTTCGTTCCGGCTTATATCCGTCCGCTGTTCTGCCAGGGCATCGGCCCGTTCCGCTGGGTGGCGCTGTCCGGCGACCCCGAGGACATCTACAAGACCGACGCCAAGGTCAAGGAACTGATCCCGGACGACGCTCATCTGCACAACTGGCTGGACATGGCGCGTGAGCGCATCAGCTTCCAGGGTCTGCCGGCACGTATCTGCTGGGTTGGCCTGAAAGACCGCGCGCGCCTGGCTCAGGCCTTCAACGATATGGTCGCCAGCGGCGAGCTGAAAGCGCCGATCGTGATCGGCCGCGACCACCTCGATTCCGGCTCGGTGGCCAGCCCCAACCGTGAAACCGAAGCCATGCAGGACGGCTCCGACGCCGTATCCGATTGGCCGCTGCTCAACGCCCTGCTGAATACTGCCGGCGGCGCGACCTGGGTGTCGTTGCACCACGGTGGCGGCGTCGGCATGGGCTACTCGCAGCATTCCGGAGTGGTGATCGTCGCCGACGGCACGCCAGACGCCCGCGCCCGTCTCGGCCGCGTGCTGCGCAACGACCCGGGCACCGGGGTGATGCGTCACGCCGATGCCGGTTATGACATTGCCGTCGATTGTGCTCGCGAGCAGGGTCTGGATCTGCCAATGATTGGCGCTACCCAAGGAGCCCGTGCATGAACCCGCTCACCCTGCATCCCGGCCAGTTGACCCTGGCCCAACTGCGCGCCGCCTACCAGGCACCCCTGCGCGTGAGCCTGGCAGCGTCGGCCTATCCGGCCATCGAAGCCAGTGTTGCCTGCGTCAACGGCATTATTGCCGAAGGCCGCACCGCCTACGGCATCAATACCGGTTTCGGCCTGCTGGCCTCGACCCGCATCGCCACGGAAGACCTGGAAAAGCTGCAGCGCTCGCTGGTGCTGTCGCATGCCGCCGGCATCGGCGCGCCGCTGGATGACGCCATGGTGCGGCTGATCATGCTGCTCAAGGTCAACAGCCTGGCGCGCGGCTTCTCCGGCATCCGTCGCGCAGTGATCGAGGCGCTGATCGCCCTGATCAACGCCGAGGTCTATCCGCATATTCCGCTCAAGGGTTCGGTCGGTGCTTCCGGCGACCTCGCGCCGCTGGCGCATATGTCGCTGGTGCTGCTCGGTGAAAGCCAGGCGCGCTATCGCGGCGAATGGCTGCCGGCGCGCGAAGCGCTGGCCATCGCCGGGCTGGAACCCATGACCCTGGCCGCCAAGGAGGGCCTGGCCCTGCTCAATGGCACCCAGGTGTCCACTGCTTACGCCCTGCGCGGCTTGTTCGAGGCCGAGGATCTGTTCGCCGCCGCGACGGTGTGCGGCAGCCTCACCGTCGAGGCCGCGCTGGGTTCGCGTGCGCCTTTCGATGCGCGTATTCATGCTGCGCGCGGTCAGCGTGGGCAGATCGACGCGGCCGCCGCTTACCGTCATCTGCTCGGTGCCAGCAGCGAAGTCGGCCGCTCTCACGCCGCCTGCGACAAAGTGCAGGACCCGTACTCGCTGCGTTGTCAGCCGCAGGTGATGGGTGCCTGCCTGACCCAGTTGCGCCAGGCTGCCGAAGTGCTGGCGGTGGAAGCCAACGCGGTATCGGACAACCCGCTGGTGTTCGCCGCCGAGGGCGACGTGATCTCCGGTGGCAACTTCCACGCCGAGCCGGTGGCCATGGCCGCCGACAATATCGCCCTGGCCATCGCCGAAATCGGCGCGCTGAGCGAACGGCGCACCTCGCTGATGATGGACAAGCATATGTCGCAGCTGCCGCCGTTTCTGGTGGCCAATGGCGGGGTCAACTCCGGTTTTATGATCGCCCAGGTTACTGCCGCCGCATTGGCCAGCGAGAACAAGGCCCTGGCTCACCCGCACAGCGTCGACAGCCTGCCGACCTCGGCCAACCAGGAAGACCATGTGTCGATGGCCCCGGCCGCCGGCAAGCGCCTGTGGGAAATGGCCGCCAACACCCGTGGCGTGCTGGCCATCGAATGGCTGGGTGCCTGCCAGGGCCTGGATTTCCGCGAAGGGCTGAAAAGCTCGCCGCTGCTGGAGCAAGCGCGTCAGATCCTGCGGGCGCAGGTGGCGTATTACGTCGAGGATCGCTTCTTCGCCCCGGATATCGAGGCCGCCAATGCCCTGCTGGCAGAGCGGGTGCTGACCCCGCTGTTGCCGACCGGGGTATTGCCGTCGCTGGCGTAGGTTGGCGTTGAGCGCAGTTGCTAGGGTGGACAACGCGACGCTTGTCCACCCTACGTTGTGGCTTGTTGACGCGCTATTATCCGCGCATCGGGACCATCCCAAGGAGCCGCTGTGAGCAGTACCACCCCGCGCTACAAGGCCATCGAAGAGTTCCTGCTTGAGCGCATCCACAGTGGTGTTTATCCGGTCAATCATCAGATTCCGCCGGAAGAGCAGCTCGCGCGGGATTTCGGCGTGAGCCGGATGACGGCCAACAAGGCCATCCGCGATCTGGTGCAGAAGGGCTACCTGCTGCGTCAGGCCGGCCTCGGCACCTTCGTCACCGACCGCAAGGCCGAGTCCTCCCTGCACGAAGTGCTGAACATCGCCGCCGAGGTGCGCGCGCGCGGGCATGCCTACAGCAATGACATCATTCGCTGCGAGGCGCTGGCCGCCGACGATGAGGTGGCCCTACGTCTGGGCCTGCGCTTGGGTGCCGAGGTGTTCCACAGCATTCTGGTGCACCGCGAGGACGGCGTGCCGATTCAGTTGGAAGACCGTTTCGTCAATCCGCGCTGGGTGCCGCATTACCTGCAGAGTGATTTTTCCAAGCAGACGCCCAACGAGGTGCTGGTGGCCAGCTGCCCGATTGCCGATGTCGAGCATGTGGTCGAGGCGGTGCTGGTCGATGCACAGGTGGCCGGCTGGTTGCGCATCGACGTGGCCGCGCCGTGCCTGAGCGTGATCCGCCGCACCTGGTCGGATGAGCACCTGATCAGCTATGCGCGGCTGATTCATCCGGGGGATCGCTACAAGTTGCGCTCCACCCACAAGCCACGCCGCTGAGAGCCTGCTCAAGGTCTGCTGCGCGTCGGCTCTACTGCGTTAAAAACAGGCTCGGAATGCTCATGTACAGCTCGTACATTCCGCTTCCTCGCCGCTTTGACCAGCCAGAGGCTGTTACTAACGTAGCGCCTTGTATAGCTCTAGCTCGCGATACCTTGAACAGGCTCTGAGATCGCTTAGTTGTTGATCTGCTGCTCGACCAGGCTGGGGTCGTCGATAAAGCGGTTGCGCGTGCCTTGCAGGCTGGCGATCTTGTCGTTGCGCGCCTTCTCTTCGGCGTCCGGCGGGTCCATCTGGTGCCACTTCTTGTACATCTGCACCTGGCCGACGATGGGCAGGTCGTATTCGACGTGCATATAGAAGATCGCGCGGGCGACGTTGCCCTTGGCTTCATCGCGCGGCTCGACCAGCTGGAAGCTGGCTTTCAGGTCGCAACCGATGTCGGCGAACTTGCTCGCGACGCTGTCGTCCAGGTCGCCGAACTGCGCATTGCGCCGCGCCAGCTCGACGCGGGTCAGTGCCGGATAGAGGTTATGCAGGTCGGAGACCATATAGACAAAACGCGGATTCATGATGCCGCACTGGCGATCCGTTACGCAGCGCAAGGCGCTTTTCAGCTGCTTGGTGCCGTAGACCGGGCTGGCGGTGAATTGCCCGCCGCCTGTGCTGAAGGTTTTGCCGCAATACAGCGAGGTGCCGCCTTGGCCGTAGAGCTGATCCCAGAACAACTGGGTAGCGGCCTTGGGGTCGGAGAGTTGGTTCTGCCCGCCGGCCAGCGTAGGCAGGCTGAGGCTGGCTGCCAGGCAGCCAATGGCAATAAGCAGTGAGCGCATGGTGTTGCCCCAATGACCGCCGTTTGCGGGGTCTGTTGTTTTTGTAAGACAAGTCCGAGTCTAACAAGACCTGTGTCACAAAATAAAGCCGAGCGTTTGCTTGGTTTGTCCGCGCCAGGCTCTTTGTAAGCCATGGCTTACAGAGCATCCAGCCTATCGCCACTATGCCTGACGATGGACGGTGGCTAATCTGCCTGCATGGACGTCGCGCAGGAAGCGCACTTTAGCAACAGGGATACGCTGGACAGCTGCCAGGATGGCAAGCAGATCACGGATGTCAGGACTCAGTCTGCAAAGCCCCGCAATCGCGGGGTTTTCTTTTTTATGCTCAGCGCATCCATGCGCTTCACTCCTCCGGGGCTTGCGCGCAAAAACACTCCCGACGTTTTTGTGGCTTGCCGTCCATGGCAGCCACCCTTCGGGCCGTCGCTACGCAACGTTAAGAATGGCTTCAGGCAATTTTTGGGCGTTCGCCCAGCATACGCTTAGCCCGCTCGGAGGCCGAGCCGGGGAAAGATCAGAGGGGTAGGGTGGCCTGGATTACACTGTGGTGAGTTGCTGCAGTCGAGTTCTCGTATGCTGACCCTGTTTGCCCAGTGCTGTCTCCGATCGGTGCGAATCGCCGGATTGCTTGGCGCTGCCTGGGCGCTATCGACCATCCAGCCCTTGGCCGCCGCGCAGGAATACCGCGTGGGGGTAGAGGATGTTGATTACTTCCCCATCTATTCAGTGACCCCCCAGGACAACCAGTACCGCGGCTATGCCCGTGAGTTGCTGGATCTGTTTGCGCTGCACGAACAGATTGCTCTGCGCTATGTGTCACTGCCGGTACGGCGGCTCGCCTACGAGTACCAGGCCGGGCGGCTCGATCTGGTGTTCCCCGACAACCCGCGTTGGCACTCAGGCGATAAATCGACCAAGGCGGTGACCTATTCGCAGCCCGTGCTGACGTTTCAGGACGCCATGCTGGTGCTGCCGACGCGCCAGGGGCAAGCGCGCGGCAGCTTTCGCAAGCTCGGTTTCGTCCGCGGTTTTACCCCCTGGAAATTCCAGGCTGAGATCAGTGCCGGCCTGGTGGAAATACATCAGGCCCCCAACCCGGAAGGGTTGATTCGTATGGCCCTCGCCGGCTATATCGATGCGGCCAATATGTCGCAGCAGGTGGCCCGTTATCACCTCGCTCGCCTAGGCCAGCCTGACGGCCTGGTGGTGGAGCCCGGCTTGCTGGCCATCAGCGACAGTTATTACCACCTGTCGAGCATTCGCCATCCGCAGTTGATCCAGCATTTCGATGCGTTTCTGCGCAGCGAGCATCGGGCTGTCGCCGCGCTAAAAGAGAAATACGGCCTATAGCGGATCGGTGTGGCTCACTGGCTGGCCGCAGCCCGGCTAAGTGGCCGCTGAAACGTTGCGGCGCTGGCCTGCAAGCCGGCGAACCAGTTCAGCATTTCATCCCACAGCGGCTGTGCGGCCGGGCGGAAATAACCCATATGACCGATCGCTCCGATGGTGCTTGCCGAATCGATGGTGCGCGCCTGGTAGGGCGCTGCGCTGTAGGCCGCCATAAAGGCGTCGCGCGAGGAGGGCGGTGCCCACAGGTCATCCAGGGCGTTGGCGGCGATGATCGGCGTACTGACCTGGGCGAAGCGTTCGCTCAAGCCCGGCATCTGCGGGTCTTCGAAGAAATAGCGCGGGTAGCGGCACCAGCGTTTCCACTGGGTGTACACGCCCAGTGGCAAGTCCTCGCCCATGCCCAGTTTGCTCCAGGCCAGGTAGCCCTTGTAGCGGGTCAGCAGCGGGCCGATCAGTCGCCACATGGTCAGCACGCGCAGTTGCTCGGCCTTGGGCATCCAGCCGTGCCAGCCGGCCCCGGTGCCGAAGGTGTAGAAGCCCTGCACCTGATCATGGTTGGGCAGCAGGCCGAAGGCGTGGCCGCCAAACGAATGGCCGACCATATACAGCGGCCGCTCGGGGTGGCGGTGCTGATCGACGGCCGCCGCCAGGTCGAAGTTTGCCCAGTCCAGATAATCCATGACGAAGCCGCGCAGACTGGCGGGCTTGGATTGGCCAATGCCGCGGTAGTCGATCGTCAGAGTGCTGTAGCCGCGCTGGGCGGCGTATTCGGCAAAGCGCCGGTAGAAGCCCTGGGGTACGCCGGTGGCCCCGGCCACGACCAGTTGCGCGATGGGCTCGGGCGCGTGATACAGCGTGGCGGTCAGCGGATAGCCGTCCAGTGCGGGCAGTTGCAGGGTTTCACTGAGAATGGCGGTGCGGGTGTTCATGCTGCGGCTCCTCCCGGTGGTAGTTGCCGGGTCAGGTTGAACAGGGCGTCGGCGGCGCGTTTGAGCGGCTCGCTGTTTCCCGCGACCCGGGCTTGCAGCAGGCCGCCTTCGTACAGCGCGACATACAGCGCGGCGAGGTTGTCGGCCTGCTCGCTGGGGTAACCGTAGGCATGCAGTTGCTGGCTCAGGGCCTGGCGCACGGCGGCGAAACTGCGCTGCAGGGCGGCGCGAATCTCGACATCCTCCGGGCCGCTTTCCAGGGCAATGGTCGCCAGTGGGCAGCCGCGCTCGAACTGGCTGTGCTCCAGTTGTTGCAGTGCGCCTTGCAGCCAGTTGTGCATGGCGCTGAGCGGGTCGCTTTGCTGGGCGAACAGGCGGCTGAACAGGGCGTCGGTGTGCTGGCTGATATGCTCGATGGCCGCTACCGCCAGCTCGCTTTTACCACCGGGGAAGTGGTGATACAGGCTGCCCTTGGGCGCGCCGGCGTGCTCCAGCAGTTCGTTCAGGCCAACGCCATGCAGGCCCTTGCGTTGCAGCGCATCGGCCATGGCGTGGATCAGCTTGTCGCGGGTCGGGATCTTCTTCATGGGCGAATATATAGACCGGTCGGTCTATTTAGCCAAGTATTTTTTCGCCGTATCGACGCGCCTGATGATGCCTCATAGGGCATAACGGCTGCCGCCGCGTGGCAATCCTGGCCGGTAATGGCTGTCGCGTTCGTCACCTGGAGCCCGCGCCGGCTTGACCGGCTGGGGCAATCGGTAGAGGTTAAGTGAGCGGCGCACTGTCACCGAATTGCCATCAACCCCAGCCATGCTGCTGGCTAGCGGCGTTCGGTGGGCACGATAACCCCAGCCGCATCCCTTTGGGCGTTTGCCCCTTGCATGTACTGCCTCCTGACCACCTGCTGCGTCACGCCGGGCTTCAACCGGCAAGGAGATAGCCATGAGCTTGTTGCATCCACAGCTTTTCGACCTCTTCGATCCGCACCTGCAACTGGAGGCGGAAGACTTCGCCATTGGCGACAACGGCCGGTCTGACGTTCGTGCGAGCCCGCCACTTCACGGCGAAATTATCGGCACCATCGCCGCGCTGGAGCGCTTGCGTGAGCAATTACCGCCTGCCGTCGAACAACCGCCGCGTCCGCCTACGCGTTGAGGCGGCCTGCTGGCGTGCCAGCTCGGTGCGCCAGCAGGTTGCCGTTAGCGTTCAGCCGGGGGCAAAGGCGGCGAGCAGGTCGGCGACAAACGCCCGCTGAGCATCGCCCGGGTGCTGGCCGCGGTGGCTGGCCAGGTGGAATTGCACGGTAAAGCTCAGTGCATCGGCATCCATCGCGCGCAAGCGCCCGCGGCTCAGCCAGGGGCTGGCGATATGTTCGGGCAGGTAGCCGATGTGTCGGCCCGACAGGATAAACGCCAGCGCGCCGTCGACCTGCTCGGTCTGCGCCGAACTGGGTGCGCTCTGAAACGGCTCGCTGGCCTGCACGAAGCGATAGGGATGGTGCACACGGTCGGCCTGCATCAGCTCGTCCGGGCTGATGTCGTTGCGCTCGAAGAGCGGGTGACCCTCGGCGCAATAGAGAATCTGCCGCTCGTGAAACAGCGGTTGGTAATCCAGCGCGGCCTGGTTGCCGGAGAAGTAGCCGATGGCCAATTGCAGCTGGCCCTGCAGCAGGCGGCGTTCCAGCTCGGCCGGCATGGCGGTGAGCAGCTCGATCTGCACCGCCTGGTTGCGCCCGCGGAAACGTCGGATGGCCTCGGCCACCTGTTCCAGCACGCTGGCGGCCAGCCCCTCGGAAAGGCCGATACGCAGTTCGCCGAGCAGTTTGTCGGCCATGCCCTGGGCTTCGCCCTTGAAGGACTCGATGGCAGCGAACAGCTTGCGGGTGGCGCTCAGCACCTGCTCACCCTTGGGCGTCAGGCGAAAGCCGCCCTTGCCACGTTCGCACAGGCGAAACCCCAAACGGGTTTCCAGCTTGGCCATCTGTGTGCTGATGGTTGACTGGCCGATGCCCAGCTCGCCCTGGGCTGCGCTAAAGCCGCCGCACTCGACCACGGTGACGAACAGGCGCAGCAACTGCAGGTCGAGGTCACGCAACTGGCTGAGCATGGGGTTTTCACACATTGATGGAGGGCAATGCCTGAGTGGATCACTTCCGTTCAGTCGGATGCAAGCGAGGGCGTAGGGAGGGGCGGCTGGGCTAGCGCGTCATCTTCTTTACGAACACCACGACAAACAGGGCCATGGTAAAGCTACCGGCAAAGGCCTCGAGGGCGGCAATCGGGCGGGCCAGGCCGTGCGGCGTGATGTCGCCATAGCCGAGGGTGGTGAAGGTCACCACGCTGAAATAGAAACAATCGAACAGGTCATCGAGGTTGGCCAGCCAGCCGCGCTCCAGCGCCAGGCCCAGGGGTAGGTCGCCGTGGTTCACGCCGACGAGGAAGTAGAGCAGGCCGCAGACGCCGATCAGGGCGATGGAGAACAGCACCACATTAAGTGGTTTCTCGCCGTAGCCACTGAACAGGTCGACCAGCCAGGAGAGCAGGCGCTGGCTCGAGTAGCGCGGCATCTGCAGGCGGCGCATGACCATCTCGCGGTGGAAGAACAGTCCGGCCTGCTCGAACAGCCCGGCTTTCTCCAGGTGCAGGCGCAGGTTGCGATAGGTTTCCTCGGCCTCCTCGAAGCATTGGCGGGCGGCCGCATTGTCACCGGTGCGCTGTAGCTCACGGCCCCGACGCTCCTGACGCAGCTGGCGGTCCCAGATCACGTTGTCCAGTCGAGCGCCGTCCAGCTGGGTGCCGAGCAGGTTGCAGCCGCGCAAATCGCAGCAGTGCAGGTTGGCCCCACGCAGATTGGCCTTCATCAGCGAGCTGTTACGCAGGTCGAGGGCAAACAGGTGGGCGTTCTGCAGGTCGGCGCGGTACAGGTCGGCACCGCGCAGGTCATAGCCTTCGCGCTGATGGTGGTTGACCAGGTCGATACCTGCCAGCGCCGCGTACTTGAGTTGGAAACCGCGCATCGATACGCCGCTTTGCGCCCGCACCTGTAGCGTTGCGCAGAGCCCATCGGCCGCGCGCTTGTCCTGCGTGGCATCCAGCCAGAAACTTTCCTCGGGTTGTAATTCGCTCATGCAAAGGTCTCCAGAGCCTGCCAGCAAGACTAGTCGTGGCTGAGCGCAACGCCATCGGCCGGGTGCCATTACATTGATAGATGGCAATGCCAGGGTGCGTCACTTCATATTTATTCAAAGCAAACCGCGGAGCAGGATGGAGTCAGTCCAAAAAAAGCCGATGAGGTATCCCGTCATGCGCAAGGCCATCTTGCCGTTGTTGTTCTGTAGCACCTTTGCCGCGCAGGCCGAGGACAAAGTCCTCAACCTCTACAGCTGGTCGTCCTATATCCCCGAGCAGGCGTTGCAGCGCTTCAAGGATGAGACCGGGATTCAGGTCAAGTACGACATCTTCGACAGTGCCGAGGCCCTGGACAGCAAACTGCTCACTGGCGGCAGCGGTTATGACGTCGTTTTCCCGGCCTCCAGCGGCCTGGCTCGGGCGATTCAGGCCAAGGCGGTGCAGCCGCTGCAACGCGAGCGCCTCAAGCATCTGGATAACCTGGACAGTGAACTGCTGGGCAAGCTGGCCAGTGTCGACCCGGGCAACCAGTACGGCCTGCCGTACACCTGGGGCACGGTCGGTGTGGGGTTCAATAAGCAGGCGCTGGAGCAGCGCCTGCCGGGCGTGCCGCTGAACAGCCTGGACCTGCTGTTCAAGCCTGAGTACGCCAGCAAGCTCAAGGATTGCGGGATTGCGGTGATCGATTCGCCGCAGGAAGTGATCAGCATCGCCCTCAATTACCTGGGCAAGGACCCCTACAGCACCGCGCGCGCCGACCTCGATGCCGTGGCGCAATTGTTGGCCAAGCTGCAGCCGAACCTGCGCTATGTCGGTGCCGGCCGGCATATCAACGACCTGGCCAAGGGCGAGATCTGCCTGGCGCTGACCTACAACGGCGATGCCTATATGGCCGCCGCCAACGCCCGCGAGGCCAAGCAGCCATTCGAGGTGCAGTACCACATTCCCGTCGAAGGCACGCTGATGTGGTTCGACACCATGGCGATCCCTGCCGATGCGCCGCACCCCGAGGCCGCGCACGCCTTTATCGATTTCATGCTGCGCCCCGAGTCGATTGCCGAGCTGACCAACGGGGTGTTCTTCGCCAACGCCAACCGCGCGGCCACGCCGATGGTTGACCCGGAAATCACCGCCGACGCCGATATCTACCCGGGTGAAGCGATGCGCGCCCGCCTGTTTGGCGAGCAGTCGCTGCCACTGCGCCAGCAGCGCGACCGCACCCGCATCTGGACCACCTTCCGCAGCCAGTATTGAGGACAGCATCATGGAAGCATTCAACGGCAACGACCTGGCCATCACCCGCGACAGCCTGTACGGCACCTTCTCCGAGCCGACCTACGCCGGGGTCACCAGCTTTATGCGTCGGCGCTACAGCCGCGACCTGACCGGCGTCGATCTGGTAGTCAGTGGCGTGCCGTTCGACACCGCCACCACCAATCGCCCCGGCACCCGTTTCGGCCCACGCGCGGTGCGTGCGGCGTCGATCACCAGCGCCTGGGAGCGGCATTACCCCTGGGAATTCGACCCGTTCGACCATCTGGCGGTGATCGACTACGGCGACTGCAACTTCGACCACAGCCAGCCGCAGAACACCCCGGCGGCGATCGAGGCGCATGCCGCGCATATCCTTCAGGCCGGCTGCGGCATGCTCACCCTGGGCGGTGATCACTTCATCAGCTACCCGCTGCTCAAGGCCCATGCGCAGAAGCATGGCGCGCTGTCGCTGGTGCATTTCGATGCGCACAGCGACACCTGGCCGGATACCGATGAGGGGGAGCAGGGTATCAACCACGGCACCATGTTCTATTACGCGGCCAAGCAGGGCCTGGTTGATCCGACGCGCTCGGTGCAGATCGGCCTGCGCACCACCAATGACGACGTGATGGGCTTTCAGGTGCTGGACGCCCGCCAGGTGCATCGCAGCACGCCGGAGCAGATCGCCGAACTGATCCGTGCGCGGGTGGGTGACAACCCGGTGTACCTGACCTTCGATATCGACTGCCTCGACCCGGCGTTTGCCCCCGGCACCGGTACCCCGGTGTGTGGCGGCCTGAGCACCCATCAGGCGCTGGAGATCCTGCGTGGCCTGCGCGGCATCAACCTGGTCGGCATGGACGTGGTGGAGGTCTCGCCACCCTACGACAACGCCGAAGTCACCGCCCTGGCCGCCGCCACGGTGGCGATGGAGATGGTCTGCCTGTATGCCGCGCGGCATAAGCTGGGCGAGGGCGTTTAAACCAGGCTTCGTGGGCCACTGAGGCGGCGCTGCACGTTCAGGAAAGCTGGCTAGAGTTAAGGCAGGTCGTCTCTGGCGCGGTTTTCCTGATCTGCAGGGCTTATGTTGTTCAAACCATCTGTCGCCCGCGAGCCGGGCGAGACCCTGGGCGTGGCCGATTTGCAGGATGTCGGGCAGCGCTCCCTGATGCGCATGGTATTTGCCACCACCGGCATCACCCTGGGCATCTTCTGCGCCCTGCAATTTATTGCCGGCAACTACCTGTTCGCCTCGTTCGAGCTGGTGGCTACCGCGCTGTTGCTGTGGAGTGCCTGGCGCATCGTCCATGTGCGCCACTTGCTGCCCTGGATCTACGCCTACCTGCTGCCGACCTACTGTTTTCTGCTGTACATCATGGTCATGCGCGATGCGTCGAAAACGGCGTTCGTCTGGGTCTACGTCATCCCGGTGTTGTCCTATCTGCTGCTGGGGCGGTTGCGCGGGGCGCTGCTGGCCATCCCGTTTGTCGTGCTGGCCACGCTGCTGTACCTGAATAAATACGGGGTCGCCACACATGCCCATGGCCTTATCGACCTGGGCAATGCACTGGCGTGCGGCGTGCTGCTTATCGTCTTCGTTCACCTCTATGAGACCCGTCGGGCGGCCGCGCACCTGCAGCTACAGCGCATGGCGCGTACCGATGCACTGACGGGCGTGGCCAGCCGCGGTAGCTTCCAGCAGGCGCTGGAACAGAGTATCCGCGAAGCCGAGCGCAGCCAGACCCACCTGGTGCTGGTGATCATGGATGTCGACCACTTCAAGGCGGTCAATGATCGCTGGGGCCACGACGCCGGCGATCAGGCCTTGCGCTATCTGTGCAACAGCGTGGGCCAGCGTTTACGGGTGACCGACAGCCTGGGGCGTCTGGGCGGCGAGGAGTTCGGCCTGCTGCTGCGCAGCACCGACCGCGCTGGGGCCGAGCCGCTGGTCGAGTCCCTGCGGGCGCAGTTATGCAGCAAACCCATGGCCTACGGCACCCAGCAGATTTCGCTGTCCGCCACCTTTGGCCTGGCCGAATGGCCGAGCGATGGCCGCACGGCCGAGCAGCTTTACCGCTGCGCCGACCGCCGGCTTTACCGCGGCAAAGCGTTGGGCCGTAACCGCCTGGTCAGCCGGGAAAGCGCCGGTGGTGAAAGCAGCGTCGAGTGATGCCGCGCTTCCCGCGGTGTAGCAGCAGTAGGTGGTCATCTTCACACGTGAATAGGTCAAACAGGGACTTCCAATGACGGCCCTTTCCACCTTCTTCAAGCAGGTCCTCAGGCTCTGGCATGCGGCTGATCTCGCCTTGATCGGTCAGCGCCGCGAGCGGCGCATGCGCATGCTCGCCAGCCTGGTACTGCTGCTCGTGGGCAGCTTCTGGGGGCTCTTCTTCACGCTGCGCGGCGAGTGGGGGATCGTCCTGATGGACCTGCTGATGATCCTCTGCGGGGTTGGCGTATTTATCCTGAGCCTGCGCAACCAAGTGCGCCTCGCCAACCTGCTGCTGTTCGGCGTGATCATCCTGGTAATTGTCGGCACCACCTTGTTGATGGACCCCCACACCGCAGCTGCCCCGCGGGCCACTCATCTGTATCTGCTGCCCATCGCGGTCGCTGCGCTAATGGCCTTCCGGGACGAGCGCCTGTGGCTGCGTTACGGCGTTGCGTTGTTCTGCCTAAGCCTGTTTATCGTGCTGGCCTCCTCATCCTGGAGCCCGACCAGTGCCTACCACCTGCCGGATGAGGTGCGGGTAGCCGGCTCCTGGGTACAGAGCGTGGCGGCCATGCTGATGCTGTTTGCTCTGCTGCATATCCTGCAAAGCGATGCCGCCGAGCGTTCAGTGCTCGACCGGGATCTGCAGACGGCACTGCGTGAAGAACAGTTCGTCCTGCACTACCAGCCGCAGCTGAACAGCGCCGGCCGGGTGATCGGTGCCGAGGTGCTGATCCGCTGGCAGCACCCACAACGCGGGCTCGTTGCTCCAGGCGAGTTTATCGGCCATGCCGAGCAGACCGGGTTGATCATTGCGATTGGCCAATGGGTACTGGACCAGGCCTTTACTCAGTTACGCGCCTGGAAGGATGACCCGCAGTATCGCGATATCAGCCTGGCGGTGAACATCAGCCAGAACCAGTTTCGCCAGGCCAGCTTTGTCGCGGACATGCTCAAGCTGATCGAGGAGTACGGCATCGATGCGCGGCGTCTCGAACTGGAGCTGACCGAAACCATGATCGTGCAGGACCTGGAAGATCTGATGTGCAAGATGGTGGAGCTGGTCGAGCATGGCGTGCGCTTTTCCCTCGATGATTTCGGCACAGGGTTCTCCTCCCTGAGCCACCTCAAACGCTTGCCCTTGAGCACGCTGAAGATCGACCGCTTATTTATTTGCGACGTGCTGACGGATGCCAACAGCCAAGCCATCGTGCGCACCGTGATCGCCCTGGCGCAAGGCATGGGCATGAGCGTAATCGCCGAAGGCGTCGAGAGCGATGCACAGCGGCAGTTCCTGTCCACGAACGGCTGCCTGCAGTTTCAGGGCTACCTGTTCAGCAAACCCCTGCCGCTGCCAGAGTTCAGCGCATTTGTGCGCCGGCAGAACGACTGAACTGCAACGCGCCGCCGCGTATGGGTAGAAACGCAAAAGCCGCGCAGTGCGCGGCTTTTTGTTTGGTGGGCCCACACGGACTCGAACCGTGGACCAAAGGATTATGAGTTGCCTAGAAACGCTGCAAACCCAGTGAAATCGTGCGTAGCTTAGCGCAGGTACAGTTAGCTGAAAGTATCGTTGTAGAGCGGTTTAAGCGTAATTTAGCGAAATCTGTAAAAGCTGGGCACTGTACCGCCAGCGTACTGTTTTTTGTACCGCGAAACGGTCAGGTTTTCTCCTCCGCAGGGCAGTGTCTACTGCTAAGTTTTCTAGATGACAAAAGGTTAATGGTTCTGGCTGTAACCGGACCCAGGTAATGAAAGTTCCTCAGCGGGCGGCAGGCGGAGCCAGCCCAGTACCCGTGACTGCTCGATATGCCAGCGGCCTTCGCGTTGGATCACCGCCAGGTTCTCTCTGGAGCTGCCGAAGGGGCCTGGGTTTTGCTGGGCGATTTGCAAAATGTTGTTGTCGACACTGGCAATAATCGCAACGTGACCGTAGCGGTTGAGCAATGAAGGGGCGAACACCAGCAAGTCTTCAGCTTGCGGTGCCTCGGTACTGCCGTTGGTGAATTGCCGCATTCCTCGTTTGGCGTTCAAGCTGCCGTCGATGAGGCTAGGGTCGAAAAAGTCTTTAGCATGCCCATAGGTGTCGGGCATGCGGTGGCCATGGCGTTCAAAGTAGTAGCGTTTGACGAACTCTACACACTGATAGCGAAGGCCGAGGTTGTAACCGTCTTGGCTTAGGTTACGGCCTTGGACTGTATTAACCCCGCCGTTGTAGTAGATCGCCACGCCATTTAGCTCATCAAGTTGCTCGCCTACGGCATATTGGTTGTTGGGGTTTATGCGGGTGGCAGCGGCATAAATTGCCAGGGCGGTCAGCGGCAGTAGCGCGCTGGTAATTAGCAGGGTGAGTCGACGTTTGTTCATGGTGGGGTCTTTATCTGTCGCACTGAGGAACGGACTCTTAGCGTTGGGCGTCCGTTATTTGGTGACTTCGAGCTTGTAGAGCCTTTCCGCATCCTGGCCGGCACATTGGGTGCCATAGGTGCTGCCATAGACCAGCACGTTGTAGCGCCCAGCCTCGGTAGGAATCCCCTGAATCACGCCATGCTTTTCTCTTTCGATGTGGGTCAATTCCAAGCCATTGGGCAGGGGCTTGTCTGGGGCTACCAGCAGCTTGCTCACGGGGGTACTGGCGTTGATCACGTCTACTTGAGTGCTGTAAGGCACTCCCACTCTTGCGGTGGGAAGCTCTCGAGGATGGAGTTCCGGGTCAGGCCTTATGGAGCAACCGATGACTACATTGCTGAGCATGAGGACTTCGCAGCCTGCCAGCGGTGCTGTCATGCAGATGGCGAGAAACGTCTTTCGCATCATGGTTGAGCGGTTCTTTGCCAAGGGGGCTGGTTAGCGCGTTTTGCGTTCGGTTTCTTCTATTTCCGCGAAGACTTTTCGATGCTCGGCTTGGGATGCATAGTTCCCGATCACTTCGCTGACGTATTTCCCAGTTAGATTCTCGCCAGTCCGGGCGTCGCGCGAGAAAGTGACCACAAAGCGTCTGCTGTTCAGCTCCAGGTAGAGGTTGTAGTAGTCCTCGGGTTTGTTGGGTTCGGCAAATGCGCTGTAGGTATAGCGGATGCGCCGGCTCAGATCCGGAGGGTCCAATATCAGTGCCTGGGTATCTGTGTCTTCAAGGTAGCTGCTATCGAAGGCCTCGGCCGCGGCATAGGGGAGCTCGGCTAACTGCCCGCGTGTAAGAGCCACAGGTTGGCTGCGCAGCATGGTTTCATTGCTGGCCCCGCCACCTGCTTCAATATTGCGCGGTTTATACATGCCACTGACAAACCACTGGCTGGCATCGAACATCTCTTCGATTTCGAAACCGCCGTAATACATCATGATTTTCTTGGGCATCTCGCTCTCCTTGGCACTTAGATAAAGCCCCGTCGCTAAGCTAGCGGCCAGAGCAATGCTCCATAACAGCGGCTTGTTCAAGCGCCTCATAACGGTTTGTATTCGCGCAAAATGGCCGGTACTCCAGTGGGCGAGTCTCCGGCACGTACGGGGCGTAACGCACCTTCTGCGTCTAGGGGATAGCCAATGGATTGCTGGTAGCTATCGCGACTATGGGCATGGCGTACCAGCGTCTTATCTTCCTCGCTGGCGGTTTTGCTGGGTGGTTGCGGGAGGGTTTCGTTGGGTAATTGGGCTGTAGCGTCCTTGCTGGTTTGCCGGTAAGCGGTCAAGCGCTTCTGATAGTCGCTGAGCCGACGCCTGTATGCCTTCATCGCTTGGGCATCGGCGTTGCTTCTCTCCTGTGCACCCTCCAAACCGGCGCGATCTGTGGAGTTACCATAGGTCTGGTCATAATTGCTGCGTCGCGGGAATGCCCAAACAGGGGTCTGAGCGGTATTGGCGATCAACTGCGCCAGGCTTTTCTCGTACAGAGGGTCTTCGTCCTCGCTGACGTGTACGTCGGCATGAATACCAAGGCCAGTACGGCAGGCGTAGGAGTGAATCTTGGCACTCAGGTCGAATGCTTCAGGCTTGAGCATCTGGGCTTGGGCATCGCGCATGCGGTAGCTGTCGGCCTTGTCCAGTTCATAACCAAACTCGATGGTGCCAACCAGGCCATGGGCGAATAGGTCGAGCTGCTTTATCTCGCGCTTTTTGCTGATGCGTAAGTTGATGAAATCGAGCAGTTGGGCAATGGAGTCGAGTTCCCGGTATTTAGCGCCATAACGGGTTTCGACCACACCCTTCACTGCATCGAGCAGGGGGCGTTCGTAGTCTTCGGTGAAAATCAGGAAAATGCGCTGGGTGGCATCGTTAGCGCTGGCCGGCGGATACATGCGGATTTGCCGTATGCCTTGATTGATAAAGCGCATTTTGTTGCCTTTCTGTCCCCGTAGCTTTTCCATCAGGGCCATATGCGAGGCACCGACTACGGTAATAAAGTCACGCTGCAGGGCTATGGGGATCTGCTGAATAGCGTGCTGGGCGCTGGTCTTTCCCTGGTGAGGCGCTGTCATTGCATCCGTCCTTAGAAGCTAATGCCCTGTTGTTTGAGGTGGTTGGCCGCATCCCGTCCCCAACGAACGACCACAGATTGCGGTGCCTTGGTAAATACCCGCTCGGTATTGCCGTGGCCATTGGTGTAACCCACAAAACGCTGGCCATCGGCGCACTCCACGCAATAGAGCGCGTCTTCGACGGGTAGGCCGCTATTACTGTCTATCAGTTGGTACTGCTCGCTGTGCCTGGGCAGGATCTCTGGTGCGCTGAACGGTGCGCTACCCGATTGAGTGCCGACCAGTACATCGCCTGAGCCTGTGATGATGACCCCGCCATGGGCGGTGGCACTGCCCAGAAAGGCAATTGGCTTGCCATTGACCAAGATGCTACCGATACCTTCGGTGACCGCATCGCCACAGGCCGTACTGTCACCGACCCGCAGCGTGGGTAGGTTATTGATCAGTACATCTGGCGAGCCGCTGGTGGTGGGATTGGTACCATGCCCGGGAATGGGGCAAGCATCTAAATCGCTAAGGCGGGCGGCTGGTTTTGCCATGGCTAACGTCCTTGTGCCTGGGAATCGAGCATTCTGAGCGGCATGGGATTTTCGCGGTGTGGCTAAGTTCACTTTTCGGCTGGCTGGAGTCAGTTTTTCCTGTGGTTTTTACACGCGTACCTGTGAGCTCGCTTGTGAGACTGGGCTTACCGCAACATCTTTGGTTTAACGAGCGTGAGCCTGAATGGTCAGTCGGCGCGTATCCGCTTTGATTTTTCCTGTGGTTCGGTATACGTTACATTTCATATGACTTGTTGCGTATACAGAACATGGACTATTCCCTCATCACGCTGCGACTTGGCGAGCAGCTTCGGCAGCGCCGCTTGAATCGCGGGCTGACTCAGGCCGCGCTTGCCTCCCTGGCCGGCATCACCCGGCAAAAGGTTATCGCCATCGAGAAGGGTGACCTCTCGGTGGGGATGATGGCCTATGCACGAGTGCTGGCAGCCCTCGACTGTGAGCTCAACGTGGTGCCGGCAGCGATGCCCACGTTGGACGAAATCCACGGAGTATTCGACTGATGACGGCCGTGCTGCAGGTTGCAACGCCAGAGGGTGACAGCGGGAAGATCCTCACCAGCGCCGGGGACTATCTGTTCCGCTACCACGAAGATGCCAAGGCGCAGGCAGCGATAAGTTTGCTAATGCCGGTGCGCCTGGACGAATACCGCCACCGGGAGCTGCATCCAATATTCCAGATGAACCTGCCCGAAGGCTACGTCCTGGAACAGTTGCGCAACCGCTTGGCCAAGGTTGCGAGCGTTGACCCGATGTTGCTGTTGGCACTGTCCGGCAGCAGTTCGCCTATCGGGCGGGTGGCGGTCAGCTCGCCGAAGGTCGATGCGCTCTTGGCGCGTCAGCAGTTCCCCGGCGAAAAGCTGGAAGAAATCCTCGCCTGGGATGGTGCAGAAGATATTTTTGCCGGCCTGGTGGATCGCTACATCCTGCGCGCCGGTATATCGGGCGTGCAGCCCAAGGTACTGGTGCCAGAGCATCAGGATTCAGCTCCTCAGCGTTTCACCTCAAAAACCTCTGACCTGATTATCAAGAGCGGTCGGGATGAGTTTCCGGGGCTGGCGATCAACGAGTTCCTTTGCATGTCCGTGGCCAGGGAGGCGGGCATTGCGGTGCCGGAGTTCTACCTGTCCGCCAACGCCAAGCTGTTCGTTATGCGCCGCTTTGACCGGGATGAGCAGCTCAATCCCATTGGCTTTGAGGACATGGCGGCATTGATGGGACTAGCTGCGGAGCAGAAATACAGCAAGAGCTATTCGGCCATCGCCAAGGCCATCCGCCTGTTCTGCCCGCCCGAGCAGGTGCAGGGCTCACTGGCGCAGCTATTTGCCATAGTGACCTTGAGCTGCATCATCGGTAATGGTGACGCCCATCTGAAGAACTTCGGGCTGCTGTATTCCGACCCTACTCAGCGCGATGCGCGACTCGCACCGGCCTACGATATCGTCAACACCACGGCCTATATTCCAGAGGACGTGTTGGCGCTGGATCTTGTTGGCAACAAGTCGCTCTTTGCGTCGCGTCAAGGGCTGTTGGACTTCGCTCAAGTCTGTGATGTCGCGCGGCCAGAAGAAGTGATCCGCGAGCAGTTGAGCGCGCTGGAACGGGTGCTGGCTCGCTCAACTGAGCTGGGCGAGCAGGCACCGCATGTGGTCGCGGCAATCAGACATTGTGCTGGCCCGTTTATGAAAACCTTTGGCTAGCGGGCAGACAATTCAGCTGATTATGAGTTGCCTAGAAACGCCGTAAGCCTAGTGAAATCGTGAGTAACCTAGCGTAGGTACAGTGAGCTGAAAGTAGCGTGGTTACTGGGGTTGAGCGTAATTTAGCGAAATTGTTAGAAGCTGGGTGTTGTACTGCAGCTGTACTGTTTCTTGTACTGACGGCTGTTGGCATACAAAAAATGCCCTTTCAGTGCCCCGTTGTCCTAGCTTGTTGCATACGTTGTATTGCGACAAATCCGAGCAGTAATTTTTAGCTTACGGCGAATACCCAACTTAAGACCTCATTCTCGATACTTTTTGGCTCTGCTGGGTGGGCTCTACGGAATTGGCTTCGACAATGGTATAGGGCCTGATTAGTTTCTTTGAAATTCTTAGCTGTAGCCTAAGCGCACCGCTTTAATGTAGGTCGGCAGTGCGATTTCTAAAATTAAAACAAGCCCACTTCGGGTTTAGTTATTAAATATAAAGGGCCCGCTTGAAGTCAATTGATTCGGAGTCTAGAGTGTATTTCTTGAATTTATACTGCATATAAGAGGATATCTCATCCTCGTGCGTCGATAGAATCACTTGGCGATCAGAAAATTCATTTCTCAATAAATCAATAAATCCGGCGACATTGATATCATCTAGGCTCTGAACAGGATCATCAATTAGCATGATTGTGTTTTTTGCATACCGTTTATTTAAGGCAAGCGTAAACGATAATACTAAAGAAGAAAGCTGTCCTGAGCTCATTGAAAATATAGCGTCATGTAGCTTTTTTGGATGCTCACGAAACGAAAGACTTTTTCCATCGGTCTCAATAAATATACCAAGCCCGCTCTGAAAATTTTGTAAGAGACGGCCGGAATAGATGTGAAAGAGCACCTCTATGCCTTTGGCAATAGAGGCGACATATGCATTTAAGTTTTCATTGTAAATGCCAATAAGCTTGTCTATAGCCTTAGTTAGATAAACTGCCTTGCGATATGTTTCATCAGCCTGGGCTAACGATAATTCCTTTTCTTTTATGTCTGCATAGGTGTTGCGAATATAAGCTAATTTTATATAGTGGGATTTCCTGTCAATGGCATCGGGTTCAATAGCCAAAACAGATTTTTCGTCGGATAAAAATATCTGCTCGAAAATCTCCTGAAAATCTTCGCCAATAGAATCGTAATTTACGGGTCGATATAGTAATCCTACGGCATCGTCAAGTTCTTTGGTTTTAAGTGTTTCATCTAAAGAAAAGCTCTCGCAGTAAAAGCTATTAAGGTTAATTCCGAAAGACGCGTAGGATTGAGTAAGTCGTTTTAAATACGAAATCTGCTCTTCGCTGAGGGCAATGATTTTTTTCTTGTAGGCTGCTGAGTTGCGCTGTGCTGTAATATGTTCGTTAAGCACTTTTAATATGGGAGTGATAATTTGCTGCTTGAATTCGTCAATGCTGATTTTCAAAGTCTTACTGTTTGCTTCAACAAGAGACTCTAGGGTGACTCTGTGTAACTCTAATTGATGTAATAGATTTTCTCGCGTTTCCCAGTCATGTCCGCATGCTGGGCAATCAGAGTCTTCATGGTTTATATGTTTATTAGAGAATTTGGTGATAAATGTGTCACGAGAAGACTGAAGCTCATTATAAGCTAACTCAACAAGGCTGGCGCTTGCTGCTGACGACTTAATGGAAGCTACAGCTGATGAGAATTTATGATAATCCAGTCCAAAGTTGAAGCTGTTAAATGTGTCTGGATCAAACTCAAAGTCACCACTTAAGGATGTTGGGAAGCCGGCCTCTAACCGACTAGACAACAATATCGAAAAATCATAACGCTTTACATCGTCGCGATATCTTGCAATTTCGTCCATACGTCCACCAAATCGCAACAAGCTATCTACGGCTTGCGGTTTTGGTTTCAAAGCCGTATCTACTGCAGTATTGTATCTTGAGTCAAAGAAATTACTGGCACCATGACGGAATCGCTTGAGCCTGTTCAGCGGCCCTTCTTCACTTAACCAGGTAGAGATAATCGAAGGTTTAGCTTCAATCTTCGCTAAGTCCCACGGCTGCTGTGTTATCTCAATTAACCGTTCAAAGGCAACGTCTGGGGTTTCGACAGTGCCGGCACTAACAGATTGACGTAGTTGCTCTATTTCTAGTCTTCGCTTCTGTAAGTCTTCCTTTTTTACTGTGGTTTTGAGTTTGGCTATTAATTCTTTGGCTTTTTCAATTTTATCAATTCTTATCCTATAGTCGCCAACATCAAATAGATGGTCAATTTTTTGCTGCTTAGTTGAGCCTTTGCTTTTTAAGACTGCAGTATTATCTTCCTGCTCAATGTAATGAAAAAGTTTAAAGTTTCTTTGATATCCTACACCGAGCAGATCTTCTAGGAATTGTTTTTCATGTGTAACCTCTGACCACTCTCCGCTACTTGACAGCGTGTAGAGCTTAAATAGTTTTAAACCTAGGCCTTTTCCTTGATCAAGGTCAGTTTTACTTGCGCTTCGTTTTAGATGGAATACGCCTTCATCAGTTTCTATCTTCGCCGTAATTGAAACATTTGCCCCAGCCAAGGCAAGGTCATAAGTTAAGGGGCTTCCTTGCACCATCGAGCGTCTGTCAATGGTGTCAGCCTCTAACGATATATAACGCGCTATATCACCTGTTAAAAGAAGTTCTACTGCATCAAAAAATGAGGTCTTACCAAAGCCGTTGGGGCCATCAAGAACTACTAGGTTGTTGGAGGTGATCTCGAATTGATGGTTTTTGAAAGCTTTAAAATTTTCCAATATGAGTTTTTTAATATTTAACTTCATGACCGGCCTCGGCGATGGTTAAAAATAAATCATTCAGTACTGACTCTGAATTGCTAGAACTGTCCAGAAGTGTATCCAATACGGACGATTCGATAAGTGATAAAAGCTCCGGCTGTTTTGTATTTAGGATTTTAGCTTTGTGTGAAGTATAAAGACCTTCAATGTCTGCGGTCTCGCCATCACCAATGTCTATAAATCCAAGCTTAATAACCAATCTGTAAATTAGCTCTTGCCAAGTTTCCTCTCCTAATAGGCTTTTATATTCAGAAAATACAATCGAGCTATTCACCGAGTTGTGGATCAATTCCGTGAGATCGCCATCTTGTAATTTTTTATTTAGGCTGGATAGTTCATTTTGGGTGTAATAGATAACATGCTTCTTGAAGAAGAATAAATCTTCTTCTGCGGTGTGAACTTCAGAGATAATGTGTGCGTCTATTTTTGATATGGGCCAAAGGCAAATTAAGTTGGTGTTCTTTTGTACTGCGTCGTGGTTATAAAGATTCTGGCACGCAGTGAGCCATGTGTGCTGGTTTTCAAAAACTTGCTGCGGTGTTGCCTCCACAACAAGCCAATATGTTTGTTTTTCTGTATCGTGCGAAGCAAAAAAATCAAAGCCTTCGCCGAAATGTGCCGTGTAACCGTGGCTGGAAAATAAGCCATTTACTAGGTCTTTCATTTTTTAATCTCTTTAGGAAGATTAGAGATAGATATTAATGATATTTCTTTGAATTTATTGAATTTGCTGTGTTCTTGGTGCTGTTCGCTTCGAGCGCCGACACATACAACTGAGTATATAGATTCGGCATTTATATCTAAGGTTATTAGCGTGCCGCTTTCATATAGGAACTCAACGTCATGTTTTATTGATCCTTCAACGATTCTCTTGCAGATCGAGCCCGCACTGCTCGGTCCCTGATGTATTGCTGTGGGATAGTAATTTTTTCCCTCAAGGCGCCAATAGAAGTTTTTAACTTTTCCGGATGCGTCGTAATTAGACTCGATTAATTCGTGGAATATTCGAAACAATCCGAGCTGTAAGTCATCAGATGTGATTGCCTCATCTTTATATTCTGTGAGGGAGCTAAAACGTCCTTTTTTGTCCGGCAATATTGAGCATATAAAAGCCTTCAGGCCAATGATATCAAGTCGGTTGATTTCTGCGATGCAACGACTAAGTTTACTTAGTTCGGCTCCTTGTAAGTCATGCTCCTCACAAAAATTAGCAAAATAGCTGCCAATGTCTTTCATAATTATCGAGAAAAAATAATCTTCGCAAAGAACAGCTGAAGTTAAGTCGTTTGATAGTATTTCTAAAAACTGAGTAAATTCTATTTTTTCTCGATTTGCTACTTGGCGTTGAACTGCGCCCGTTGATAGTTGTATTTCTGAGTGCATTGCAATTACTTTTTTTACAACAATATCTTCAAGTAGATTTCTGGACCAGCTTAGGTATTCGTTCGAGACTTTATGTGTGTCAGTTGAATGATATTTTGTATATATGCCTCTCAAGGCGTTTTCTAGTAGATTATCGATCTCTGAGAGGGCGCAATATTCTTCTGAAGTAGGAGTCTTATTGTAGCGATACATCACCACTGGTGAGTATGTGGTGCTAAATTTTTCAGGAACTTTAAGCATCTTAGATACGTGGAAAAAGGCTTCGCAGTTAGGGTATTTAGTAGATTTTTCCTTCTGTTCAGAAATCGCTGATTCGTAACTAGAGAAGTCGTCACTCTTGTAGGCCTTTACTTGATGTATGGATTTACATTCCCCGTTTAGCAATATCGCGAAATCATCAATGCTGTCGAGTTGTAAGGAGAGTTTTGCACTCTCTATTAAGTTCTTTAGAATCAAGCTTAAGCAGTGATAAAGTGCAATCTTTCCTTGGTATATATATCCACCCCAAACCGCCACGGCGGTGTGAGGTAACTTAGCTTCAATCTCATTCTTAGCCATGCTTTATCCAAAAATTTAATTACAAGAAACCACAGAAACTCTCGGCGCTGTAATCTTGGGAGGTGAGTTATGTCTTCCCTAGGCTTCAAAGGCTTTGCATGGTTCGGCACTTAGGAAACGCCGAGCATCCCCAAAATTGTTGCCCCGATTTTGGCCCTGATTTCACGGCGCGGATCAGCAGTGCACTGCCACATTTCGGGCATTGTCGTTCGGCTGTCGGATCGCTACGGCGTTTGAGGTTTTGCACATGCTCGCGTTGGGTGGCGAGGGTCGGCGCGCGGCGGCCGGTTTGCAGGACATGCAGCATGGCGTCGACTTCAGCCTCGCTGAATAGCGGCTGCTGGAATGACTTGATATAGCGGATAAAGCCGATGCCCTGGGTCACGTTGACTGGGACTTCGGTTTTAAAAGTGCTGCCGCCGACAAAGGTGATGACCGAGTGCAGGTGCTCGGGATTAACGCCAAGGGTGGCTTCTAGGGCTTTGAGGTGCTTGTAGTTCTGTCGCAGCGGGTTCTGGAATTTGAACGTGCGCTTGTAGAGTTTCTGCGTCCACTGCGCCTGCTTTTCGCTGCCAAAAATCCAGCCGCTCATGTTCTTCGTTTCCAGCACGAAGATGCCGTAAGGCGAGAGGAAAACGTGGTCGATCTGCGTGGTGCCGTCTGGGGTGTTCAGGGTGACATTGTGCAGGCGGCGGTAGGTTTGTTTGTCCAGCTGCCAATGGGCAAACAGCCGCACCAGGAGTTCGCCAATATGACCCTTGGCCCAAGGCGACTTGAGCAGGCCGATCAGCAGCATCAGCGGGATAAACCAGCCCAGCGTGCCCCAGACCTGAGCGATGACGGGGGTGAAGTCCATTTCTTAACCTTCAGCAATCCTGAGTTAACCGGATATTACCGAAAGTAAGCGTAATGGCACGATAGTATTGCAGTGGTTTGGCATGCGCCGATGCCGGCCATGATTCTTAGATAACCTGATAACGGGTACTACGCCCGCCTCCAGGTAGTCGAGCGATACAACCCTTTTCGACCAAGTCGCTCAAGTGGCGGGTGGCGGTAGCTTTGGAAACCTTGGCCACGGCCTGGTATTGAGCAGCACTGATGCCGCCCTCAAATCCCCGTTCGCCGCCATCAAGTAGACGGTTGAGTACTTTGACTTGTTCGGCCGACAGGGCATGGCTGCGGTAGGTCTGCCAGAAGCGCGCCTTGGCCAGCACGCGGTCTATGCGGGCAAGGGCTTGTTCCAAGCTGTTGAGCAGCGTTGCAAGGAACCATTGCAGCCAGGCGGTGAGATCTAGTGTGCCTTTCTGGCTAGCTTCCAGGATGCGGTAATAGCCGGCGCGATCGTCGAGGATGCTCGCTGACATGGCGTAAAAGCGGATGGCCTGTTGCTCGCCTTGCGCTAAAGCCAGATCAGTTATGGTGCGAGTTAGGCGACCGTTGCCGTCATCGAATGGGTGGAGGGTAACGAACCAGAAATGGGCAATGCCGGCGCGCAGCAATGGATCGAGGCTGGCATCGCTGCGGCTGCTCTCGAACCAGGCGAGGAAGTCGGCCAGTTGCTCTTCTAGTCCGGCGCGTGGCGGGGCTTCGAAGTGCACTGTAGGACGGTCGACGCGCCCTGAAACAACCTGCATGGGCTCTTCGCCGCGTAGCATGCCGATGCGTAGTGGGCGGGCCAGCAGGTTTTCATCGTTGGGGAACAACCAGCAATGCCAGCCGTACAATCGCTCCAGGTCCAGCGGTTGTTGATGTGCGTGAGTGGCATCGAGCAGCAATTCAGCTAGGCCTTCGGAGCGTGAGGTGATGCGGCCTTCTTCGTTCAACCCCAAGCGCCGCGCCAGTGATGAGCGCACCGAGCCGACATTCAGCTGCTCACCCTCGATGGCTGATGAGGTGACGATGTTCTGCAGCATGGCATCCAGACTGCTCTGCACCTCAGTGTCACTACCAACAGCACCGAGCATCCCGAGCAAGCGCCCCTGAGCTTGGGCGCAGGCTCGCAGCTGCGGGGCAAGTTGTTCGGCTTGCCAGCTGAAGTGCGGCCAGTTTGGCTGCTGCCAGATCCAGAAGGGGTCATTCATGGGTATGCTCATCTGTGAGCCGATTAGTGAGTCTATTCGGCTCATTAGGTGAGCCGATAATGCCGGCTATTCGGCTCACTGTCTAATCAGGCCCTCTGATTTCGCGTCATTCAGTGACCTCGAGTGTGCAGGCGCGGCTTGCCAGGCTAACCAGCTTAAGCATTAACAGAATGTCTTGGCCTTTCATCATTGCCCCCACTCTCCGTCCACTGTCCATGGACTGAGGACGGTTCGCTGGTCGGGTGGGTAATTGCACAGGCTTGCCCACCCATTTGCATTCGACCTGACCAGTCATTTGCATCGGATTTGGCCGGCATGCTTCGTGGCCCTGACTGGCTGGAGTCGGCCAAAAGCGGTCGCTCGCGACCTGCCGTTTTCGCCCCCAAACGGTCTGCCGCAGCAGCCGGTGGACAAGTAAAGCTTGCCCACCCTATAAGGCTCCCAAGATCGCATAGCGTGGGCAGCTGCGAAGCATTTCTTACCGGACAGCTGTCCAGGCCACTGGCTTACAGCTTATGCCGCGCGGCATACAGGCAGATCATCTCCATGGCCACTGCGGCCCCTGCCAGCGCGGTGATTTCGGCGTGGTCATAAGGCGGGGCCACCTCCACCACGTCCATGCCGATCAGGTTGATGCCACGCAGGCCACGCAGAGTCGCCAAGGCCTGATGGCTCGATAGACCACCGCACACGGGCGTGCCTGTGCCTGGGGCAAACGCCGGGTCGAGGCAGTCGATATCGAAGGTCAGATAGACCGGGTGATCGCCAACGCGCGCCCGAATGATCTCCGCCAGCTCCTTGGGCGAACGTTCATGCACCGCGCTGGCGTTCAGCACCTGAAAGCCCATGACGTCATCATTACTGGTGCGCTGGCCAATCTGGATGGAGCGCGCTGGGTCTACCAGCCCTTCGCGGACGGCGTGATAGAACATCGAGCCGTGGTCGATGCGCTTGTCCTCGCCGTCGCACTCCAGGTCATGGTGTGCATCGAAGTGGATCAAGGACAGTGGGCCATGCTTGGCCGCATGCGCCTGCAGCAGCGGATAGCTGATGAAATGGTCGCCGCCCAGGGTCAACATCGCAGTACCCGCCGCCAGAATTCGCTCGGCGTGCGCCCGGATCGCCGCCGGGGTTTGTTCCGGGGTGCCGTAGTCGAAATAGCAGTCGCCGTAATCGACGCAGGCCAGCACGTCGAACGGATCAAACTCCCAAGGCCAGTGGCGAGCCCAGGCTGACTGTACCGATGCCTCGCGAATGGCGCGCGGTCCAAAACGGCTGCCCGGCCGGTTGCTGGTGGCGGTATCGAAGGGGATGCCGCTGATGGCGATATCCACGCCGCGCAGATCGCGACTGTAGCGACGCCGCATAAAGCTGGTGATACCGCCGTAGGTCGGCTCACCCGCGGTGCCATACAGGCTGTCACGCGTCATCGCCTGATCGATTATCGAGTCGTCATTTAGCATGGTGTTCTCAGTGCTGGTTACGGAAGTTGGCCCAGACGCGCGTACGTTCGCGCAGCGTGCGCAGGGGCAGGGGTTGTTCACCGAACAATCTGGCGCGCACGTTTTCCGGGGGATAAATGGCGGGGTCAGCGGCAATGCTGGCCTCCAGTAGCGGGATGGCGGCCAGGTTGGCGTTGGCAAAGAAATAACTACGGGTAAGTTCGGCCATCGACTCGGGACGGGTGATGAACTCGATAAAGGCTTTGGCTTCCTGCGGATGGGGCGCGTCGGCCGGAATGGCCAGGGTATCGACCCAGGTCAGCGTGCCTTCCTGAGGGACCGAGTAGCCGATGCTGAACGACTTGTTCGCGGCTATGGCCTGACTCTTCGCCAACACCGCATCACCGCTATAGGTCAGCGCAAGGCAGAGGTCGCCATTGGCCAGGTCCGTGCTTTGTGTGCCCGTCGAGATAGAGCGAACCGCCGGGCGCAATTTGGCGAGCAGTTCCTGAATCGCGCGCAGATCGGCGGGGTTCTTGCTGAAGGGCGGCTTGCCCAGGTAATGCAGCGCGATGCTGATCACCTCTTGAGGCGCGTCGATCAGCGAAATACCGCAGTCTTTCAGCTGGCTCGCATATTCCGGCTTGAACAGCAGATCCAGGCTGTTCAGCGGTGGGTTGGCAATACGCTTGTCGACGTCCTGGCGGTTGAACGCCAAGCCCACGGTGCCCCAGGTGTAAGGGACCGCGAAGTAATTGCCTGGATCGACAGCCTTCAACTGTGCAAGCAGCTGCGGGTCCAGGTCATCGACATTGGGCATCTGCTGCAGACCAGTAGGCTGCAATGCCTTGGCCTGAATAAGACGATCGAGCATGGCGATGCTGGGGACGACGACGTCGTAGCCACTGCGTCCGGTCAGCATCTTGGTTTCCAGCACGTCCGCACTGTCGAAGGTGTCGTACTGGACCTTGATGCCCGTTTCGGCCTCGAATTTCTTCAGGGTTTCAGGGCCGATATATTCCGCCCAGGCGTAAACCTGTACCACCCGCTCGGTGGCCAGCGCTGGGCCAGCCAGCAGTGCCAGCACCATCAGCAGCACTGCGCGCAGGCTGCCGACTCCTGCGCGTACGGTGCGCCCAGACACCGAACGCGGCCTGGCATAAGGGCTTTGCCCCGGCTGTTGTCGCTTGTACTTCATGGAATCGCCTTTTGAATTGTTGTCGTTGGCCTCACTCCGATGAATTGTTACGGCTGCTAAATGCACAATCAATCTATATAAACTGATTTAAATTAAGGCATAAAAACTAAACGATAGGGTCGCAGGATCTGCCTCCACGCCATGCCTTTCGCGTAGTTGAATGTGTTGCGGGACGGAGCCTGGCTTGGCACTGCAACGTTCGGTTGTGCGAGGAATCGGTGAAATAACCGAAGGGGGCGCAGATTTACGGGGTGTGTTTCGAATGCGACCTGTTGCTCAGGTTTGTCGTGACTGGGCGGGATTGGGGCGTGTGCCGCCCAATCCCGTCGCCTTGAACAGGTTCTTAGCCGCGTTGCAGTGCTGGGGTACGCGGAGGGATCAAGCGCTTCGATCCGGTCGACTCGAACGCCGCCGCCAGGCGCAGCAGCGCCGAATCATCGTAGGCGCGGCCGGCGAAGGTCAGCCCGACTGGCATGCCGATATCCGCCATCACGCCCATCGGCACGGTGACCGTGGGCACACCCAGGTGGCGGATGGCGAGGTTGCCGTTGGCGACCCAGATACCGTTGCTCCAGGCGATATCGGCGGACTGCGGACTCACATCGGCATCTTCGGAGCCCACGTCGGCCACGGTGGGGAACAGCACGGCGTCGAGGCTGAGGCCGTCCATCCAGTCTTCCAGGTCGAGCTTGCGGGTCTTTTCCAGGCCGCGCAGGCCGTCAGGCAGCGTAGGAATCTGATCCCAGGGCGTAATGCCGCGTTCGGCCATGCGCACGTATTCGTCCATGCCGGCAGTCAGGTCTCCTTCGCGATTCGGCAGAGTCCCCGGCTCGTGCGGGAAGATCTGCGGGCCGTCGACGTCGACCAGACGGTTCAACTTGGGGTCGCCGTTGGCCTGGAGGAAATCGTCGAACGCCCAGGCCGAGAGAACCTCCGACTCATGCTGGAGGAACTCTGGCGAGACGATGCCGCGGTTGAACACGGTCGGCGCGCCGGGGCGGTCGCCCTCGCAGTTGGAGACCAAGGGGAAATCCACCTCAATGACCTCGGCACCGGCTGTTTCCAGGGCCTGGCGCGCCTGTTCCCAGAGGTCGATCACCGTCGGGCGGGTATGGATACGTTGTCCGGTTGGGCCGCCGATGCCCGGTTTTTCGCTGGTGCCCGCGGCTTCGTCCTTGTTGATAAACATGCGCGGCACGCCGAAGCGCTTGCCGGCCAGGGCGGCAGCATCGGCGGCCAGCTCCTGGTAGGAGGCGGGGCGCACGGAGGCGACGCTGGGAATCGGCACCCAGGGCTGCAGTCGCCACAGATCGCCGCGTTTGTCGGGGTCTTCCGCCACCACCACGTCCAGTACCTCGAACAGGTCCGCCATGGTTCGGGCAAAGGGCACGACCACGTCCATGGTCGGTATCAGCGGCCAGTTGCCGCGCACCGAGATCACCCCGCGCGACGGCGTATAGGCGCACAGGCCATTGTTCGAGGCCGGGCCACGGCCGCTCGACCAGGTTTCCTCGGCCAGGCCGAAGGCGGCGAAGCTGGCGGCGGTGGCCGTACCGGCACCGTTGGACGAGCCAGAGGCAAAGGGCGCGGTGAGGTAGGCGGCGTTGTAGGGACTTTCGGCGCGGCCATAGACGCCACGCTGCATGCCGCCGTTGGCCATGGGCGGCATATTGGTCTTGCCCAGGCAGATCGCCCCTGCGGCGCGCAGGCGTTCGATTGTGAAGGCATCGCGATAGGCGATCAGGTCCTTGAAGGCCGGGCTGCCGGAAGCCGCAGTGAGGCCTTTGACCAGGTAGCTGTCCTTGGCCGTATAGGGGATGCCATCCAGCGGGCCGAGCGTTTCGCCCTTGGCGCGCCGGGCATCGGAGACCTGCGCTTCGTGCAGCGCCTCGGGGTTGCGCACCACCATCGCGTTGAGGGCGGTGGCCGTGTCGGGGCCGTCGTAGGCCTCGACCCTGGCCAGATAGGCCAGGACCAGCTCGACCGTCGTGGTGCGGCCGGACTCGAGCGCGGCGCGCAGTTCGGCAATGGAAACCTCGGTTACCTCAATCATGTTGTCACCGTTGACAGGACTCGCTTGGATGCAGCACTTGGCTGCTTTCACTTTGTTTGGTCGCCCCCTTGGCCTGTAAGGGGGCTTGCTTGACGCCGCGCCAATCTGTTTTCAGGTGCCCGATTTGAGCTTGGTCCATGCGCGGGTGCGGGCGCGCTCAGCAGTCGGCGGCAGAGGCACCAGCGAGAAGAGCGAGGCCTGGATGTCGGCGCTTGGGTAGAGATTGGAGTTGTTGCGGATTTCCGGGCTGACCAAGGCGGTAGCGTCCTTGTTCGGGTTGGGATAGCCGACGAAGTCGCTGATCGGTGCAATCACCTGCGGCTGTAGCAGGTAGTTGATAAAGGCGTGGGCGTCCTCGGGGTTCTTCGCATCCTTGGGGATGGCCAGCACGTCGAACCAGACCGGCGCGCCTTCCTTGGGCAGGCGCATATCCACCACCACGCCGTTGCCGGCCTCCTTGGCGCGGTTGGCGGCTTGGGAGAAGCTGCCGGAATAACCCACTGCCACGCAGATGTCGCCATTGGCGATATCGGTCATGTATTTGGAAGAGTGGAAGTAGGCGACGTTGGGGCGGATCTTCTGCAGCAGTTCCCCAGCCTTTTCGTAGTCCTTGATCTGGGTGCTGTTGGGCGGCAGGCCCAGGTAGTGGAGAGCGATGGGGATCATATCGGTCGGCGAGTCGAGAAGGGCCACGCCGCAGTCCTTCAGCTTGGCGATGTTCTCTTCCTTGAAGATCAGGTCCCAGCTGTCCACCGGCGCGCTCTCACCGAGCGCAGCCTTGACCTTCTCCGGGTTGAAACCGATCAGCACAGTGCCGTACATGTAAGGCACGGCGAAGCGGTTACCCGGGTCGTTGGCCTCGATCAGCTTCATCAGCTGCGGGTCCAGATGCTTCCAGTTGGGCAGCTTGTTGCGGTCGAGTGGCTCGAACGCATCGGCCTGAATCTGCTTGGCGAGGAAACTATCGGACGGTACCACCACGTCATAGCCGGAGTTGCCGGTAAGCAGTTTGGCCTCCAGAGTTTCGTTGCTGTCGAAGATGTCGTAGACCAGCTTCGCGCCATTCTCCTTCTTGAAGTTGTCCAGGGTCTGCGGGGCGACGTAGTCGAACCAGTTGTAGACCCGCAGGGTGCGCTCTTGCGCATGAGCGTTAGCGCTCAGCAGGCCGAGGCTGCAGAGCATCGCGAGGAGCGAACGGGGGAGTGTGTGCTTGATCAATTTTGGCCAACCTTGGCTGATGGTTACCGTTCCCGTATCGGTTTTTTGCCACGGCTGTAGTTGCTTGTGCTGCATAGGACCACCTTTTGAATTGTTGTATTTGGCCTAGCTCCGATGGGCCAGTTGAGCTGGCCCATCGGCTGTGGGGAAACACCTTGCTAGTGCTGGTGCCTTATCGAAGGCATTGCTTATCGGCGTTACCAGACAAGGGGGATGTGCTGGGTGATGCAATGCACGCCGCCGCCGTTGTTGGCGAGAATGGTGCCGTCGACGCCCACCACCGGCCGGCCCGGATAAATCTCACGGAAGAGAGCCAGGGCAATCTCATCTGTAGGCGTGCCTGACGTGGGGACCACGATGCCGACGTTGGAGCTGTAGAAATTGATGTAGCTGAAGTTCTCCACCGTCAGGCCGGATACCTTGAAGGTGGGCTGCACGGGCATCTTGGTAATCTTGAAGGGGCGGCCCCAGGCATCGGTGCTCTGTTGCAGCACGGCCAGGTTCGCCGCCATCCTGGGCACGTTGGGGTTGCTGGGGTCCGCGGGATAGTTCAACAGCAGGTGCGCCGGCTCGATGTAAGCAGCAACCAGATCGACATGCCCATCGGTGGCGGCAACGCCATCGTCGCCGTGCACACCGTACGGCAGCCAGATCATCTTGGTCGCGCCATAGGCGGCGAGCAGCGCGGTCTCGATCTGCGCCTTGGTCATGCTCGAATTGCGATTGGGATGCAGCAGGCACTGCTCGGTGGTGATCAGCGTGCCCTGTCCGTCGGTGATTACGGCGCCCCCTTCAAAGACCATATTGACTGGCGATCTAGGCACGTTCAGGGCGGCGCACACACCGGTGGGCAATTGATCATCCAGGGCGGCCGGCCACCTGTTGCCCCAGCCGTTGAAAATGAAATCCCGTCCCAGCATGTCGCGGCCTGAGGAGCTCAGCGCGAAAACTGGAGCGGTGTCACGGGTCCAGCAATCGTTGTAGGGATACTCAATGACGGTGACGTTGGGACTGCAGCGGCTGCGTACGACCTCGGCATAGCCGGTCATCGCCATCATCAGCACGGGCTCGAACTGCGCAATGGCGTTCGCTACGTTGACGACAGAATCCTGCATGGGCTTCAGCTGGTTCTTGTAGCTCCTGTCATAGGGGTACGCCATCAACACGCTCTGGTGGGGTTCCCACTCTGCGGGTACCCGGTAGCCAGCGGAACCAGGGTTGGGCGCAGCCATGGCCTTGGCCAGGCGACCGCCGCCCAGCGTACCGATGGCCGTCACCGCAACAGCCGCCAAAGCGCCCATATTGAACCGCCGTCTGCCCGGATTAGACGGCCCCTCCAGTGCAGCTTGATCCACTATCAACTGCTCTGTTGCCAACGGATTATCTTGTTCTTTATCCATGTCACGAGTCCTCGGATTATTCGAATTGTTGTCTTTGGCCTCACTCCGGTGAATATTTGCGGTTGCTCGAAATACAATCAATCTATATAAATTGCCAAAAATATAGGCAGTAAAACTAAATGGTAGAACCCCATGGCCTTGCCTCCGCTGCATGCGTTTCGCGTATTTGAATGTGTTGCGAGGCTGGGCCATGTCGGCGCTGCCGCCGCTGAGCTGCATGTCACTGCGGGGGCCGTCAGCCAGCAGATAAGGGCCTTGCAAGGCTCACTCGGCATCGATCTGTTCTACAAGCAGGGCCGCCACCTGGTGTTGACAGAGCGTGGTTTGGCGCTACAGCGCTCGGTAGCCCGGGGTATCGGTGAGATCACTGAAGGGGTGCGACAGATCTCCGAGGAGCACTTCCAGGAACCGGCGGCGAAAGTCCTGACTATCTCCACGGAGCCGATTTTTGGTGCGTCATGGCTGATGCCGAAACTGTTCGCCTTTCGCGCCGAACACCCGCACATTCACCTGCGGGTAATCACCGCGGATGACATCTCGGAAGTGGACTGGCGCAGGGCCGACATTGCCGTGCTCTATGACGCCCCGAACTGGGAAGGTTTCTGGTGGCGACCCTTGCAGAACCTGCATATGTTTCCGGTCTGCTGCCCGCAATTGCTGCGCGGCCCCCACGCCCTCAAGCAACCGTCCGACCTTATCCACCATCGTCTTTTGCATGAGGATGACGGCACACAATGGCGGCGCTGGTTGCTCGAGGCGCGTCTGCCCTATCCGGGCGATGCCGATCTCCATCTGGAAGACCTCGGCATCGCCCTGCAGGCTGCTCGAGATGGCTATGGGGTCGCGCTCAGCGACGAGATTAACTCGTCACGCGACCTGGATGAGGGACGCCTGGTGCAGCCCTTTGCCCTGAAGGTGCCGACGGGGATGGACTACTTCTGCATCTGCAACGAAGAGAGTCGTGACATCCCTGAAATAGCCTTGCTTATCGATTGGCTTATCGAGCAGGCAAAGATCGTCCCGGTCTACCCGTAAACGCTGTTGGGGCGGCTATTGCACATTGATGACCTCAGGCTTTTATTGTCTGAACGGCTGCTTATGGCCGATTGCTGCCAGTTGCAATCGGCTGAAATCGACCAAAATCAGCCACTGGTGACGTGACAGAGTGAAATCAACCCCAGACGTGTCTACGTAACAGGGGTGATTCATGATGCCGCCCCAGCCAGGAAATCAGGTGGCCGAACTGCCGCCGTCATTGAAAAAATCATCGCGAGCAACGCGCCCAAAATCGTTGAGGTCTTGGTCCTCATCACTGAGCATGAAGTTCACCATTCGCTCACGTCTGAGGCCTAAAAGCGTTCTGAAAAAACAGGGCTCGCAAAGATGTACCTCATAGCGCTCGCCATCATGAACCGAGCCATAGCCCCAACTGGCGCGAAGAGTGCCAAATTGCAATCCATATCCTTCTACACGCGTGCTATAGCCGCAAGCGTCGCATAGGACATCACTGACCGATTCGGTCTGTTCCGTCGCGGTGATCTTCATCGAGATGAGTCGCTCCTAATTTTGTAGACACATCAGAGCGGTTTCTCCTATCGGTTCCCACTGGCCGCTTTGGGTCGTTCTCTGTTGGTCAGGGCCACGAAGCATGCCGGTCAAATCCGATGCAAATGGGTGGGCAAGTCTGTGCAATTACCCACTAATCAAGTGCAGGGTTCAGCCAGCTTGATATGGCGTGCTGGCTTGAGTTGATAACATTCTTGTCCCTAACCTGTCCTATCAGCGCGATTTTTCCCGGCGTTTGTCTCATGCCTGTCCTACATCTGTCCTACATCTGTCCTATATCAGTATCAACCCTGTCCTATCCCCAGCGGGCAAACCGTGAATGGGTTACGAGCAATTTGCTGTCTGTAATCTGTCTGCAGTCCGTATTCAGCTTGTCTGCACCTTGTACCTAGCTAGTGACCGCTGCACCCAATCAGGCAAGCCGATTGCTGAAAAGAGACCCTCTGATGGTTTTCCCCTTTAAATTCGCGGTGTTTTGGCGTTGTTTTGCTGCCCTTAAAGCCCTGCGTTCGGGCTATACACCATACGCACCTATCAGGTGCTGCTAAGCCATTGATTAAATTGATATTTAGCCTTTTAGTGAAAAGTCGACTGTAGCCTCATGCGGCTACAACATGCTCTGGAGGCCCCGTAAATGCTGGGGCGATCGTAGTCTCATGAGGCTACAGCTCACTTTTTAACCATGCAGCTTCGATTGACGCTAACGCGCTCTGCTTGTTGGCCTGTTCCTCGTCTCGCGGATTCGCCCCCGGGCGATGAAGAGGACTGCGTTTAACTGTGCAGGCCTTCCGAAAGGTGTGACCTCTTGGGGTGGGCCTACAAGCAGCGGTGAGTTCTCAAGGATATCTGTAGAGCTTTGCTGCTCGCTAAGTCGGAAAGATACCCCTCTCAGCCAGGAGCTTGTTGTAGGCGTCGACAACGGCCTGCTTAGCGTTGTCGAAGCGGTAGATATCTTGGTCGAAGATAAAAGCCAACTCGCCCCAGAAGTGATTAACTGTAGCCAGAGCTACTATTTCTTTGTGACCACGGCGTTCCGCCAAATCCTGCACTTCCGCCAGCCTGATGCGAGTTTCCAAGCGACCGCCTGAGATACCTGCAATGCCTTGCTCAAGGACATGCTCTAGCATTTCCAGTGTGGACTCGTCGTCCTCAAATATCTTGATCATGTAGCTTCCTTTCAGTCGGGGCACCTTGCCTGGCGATTATCTTTCCATTTCAGATGGCTGCAATCACAAGCCGTGTGCAGCCGGCTATTCGGAGGCGCTAGATTAGATAGGATTAAAATAGATTAGAACTACAGGGGGTTTCTATCGGGACCTAGTGCAGCGGGGCTTTCAAACGTTTTCTCTTGTGGGTAACTTAGTCAATGCAACGGTATTTTTGAGTCAATGCAACGGTATTTACAAGCCAACGCAACGGTATGCTCAAGTCAATGCAACGGTACCGCTCGTGTTGATCGCGCTTTGGATTTCTTTCTCAAATGTCTCCGCTGGCTTTCAGTCGGAGTTTTTTGAACATGTACGACCCCGCAGAGGATCTGGAAGCTGAATGGCTGTGAGTTTTCATCCAGTACAAGCTTCAAAGAGTTCAGGGCTCGGCGTAGGTTGTTTTCTGCACTTGAGTCAGAGGAGTCCTCGCTGCCCGCCATTTTCAGCAGTATTTCGACAGATACAGGAATTGGTTCTGCATGGCTGCTGTAGTAACCATAAAGCCATTGAGCAAGAGGTTTATTGGTAAGGCTTCGTCGGATACTCCAGTCTACTTGTGTGTATTTCCCCGACCCAAATAAACGTATTAAATTTGAGTTGAGAGAAACTACTATTTCGCGGCTCGATTTATCTTTGTAAATCGAGTCGATTAAGCTACCCGTGTATGAGTATCTCGAATCAGTGATTTCTACTGCTGATGCTTTTAGTCTGTCTAGGCTCTTATATAAAGTGGCCCTGTTCGCTCCAGTGTCCGTTTTGTTCTGTTGCTTTAGTAGAGCGTAAGCGCTAGCCCTCAAAGGCTGATCAATATTATCGTTTCGGGAAAGATGTAATAGGGTAATCCAGACATCATGGTCTGTCTGGCTGAGCCGCTTCCCTGTGTAACGTACGCTTGTTGGATTTTGCGCGAAAATTTCTGCTCGCTCTAGGTATTTACCCGAGCGACTTGAACTGAAAAGTGCAGAGCGAAGTGCGACATTAGGTACGCCGCGAACATCAACTGCCCAATCGGGCATTTGAGTGCTTGAAGAATGTGCCGGTAAACAAATTTGGCTGCGTTCGGTCTGCTTTAAGGCTGACTGAAGCTCCGCCTTTTCGATTAGGCGTGCCAATTTTGCGACGGCATGCAAAAGCTTAAGCCTCGTCGATAAAGCGAGCGATACCTGCGACGCGAAAGTAAACGCGTCGTCCTATTTTGATCCTGCATGGGCGTAGGCTTTGGGCCAGCTCGGTATTCCCAGACAGTGTGATTCGCAATCCTTCTGGGCTGCGATGAAGGATCTCGGCAACTTGCGAAAGAGATAATAGGGGGGAGCCGCCGTTGTGGGTCAGGATTAGCTCTTCAGTTGTCATGTTCTTGCGCCTACTTGAGTAATGTAGGTGGAACACTACGAATAATTACGCCTAAGATAGAAAGAGTGTTTTTAACTTTTGGGTTGACATGCTGAGTGAAGATTTTTTTGGCGAGCTGATTGCTATGTTTGGTAGTGCCCATGTCCATTACCCAGGCTGCTCGCCTGCGTTTGAGTCGGGCTACAAGGCAGTGCTTTCAGGGCTTTCAGTATCCTCAAGCCTGACTTCCAAGCGCTATCCAATATGGCCTCTAGTTCGGAAGCACCTTGATGGAGCTTTTGACGACTGCGTGGCGAGTTACAGCGGCGTGTGGTCGAGGGAGTTGTTGGCGGGGGTGAAATTGTCGGAGATGGCAAAGCATCCACCGCCTATTCGTGCTGTTCCTGTAGCGGTGCAGGACGCGGGGAGCGGGGCCATCGTGACCGAGGCTGTTGACGGCGATCGTTTTACCAACAAGCCAGGCAACATGCCCGAAGCGGACTGGCAGCTGAGCAATCTGGAGTTGTGGGATTTTAATCTGAGATTTGCCATACGCAGTTTGCTTAGCCGGTCAGGTGGAGCACCTCCTGGCGGGGAGGCGTTATATGCTGCTCTGGAGTTGGCTCGTGAGTTATTTCGTTTATTTAGGCACTTCAGACCCAAGCTCACCAAAGCGTTGAAGGATTTCGATCTTCTGGTGGACAGTCGTAGCCGTCCGCATGATGAGGCCTATTGCGAGCTTTGCTGGAGAGAAAGCGTCAGATCGATAAGGCTGAAGAGCATTGATGTGGATGAGCGTAGAGCGGTAGAGGCTGTTTTAGCGTCTGGTAGTGCCAGTGAGGGCGAATTGGAAATTAGGGTATCAGGGGCTCTGGGGCTGAAAGCAGGTATTAAGCTATCGCAATCAGGCGCTCCAATCTCGAAAGCCGAAGCGTCTGAGTTAGGCCGCCTCTTTGAGGTTTTTCGAGCTGCTCGAATTGCCGCTGGAAATTTAACTAGACGGTATTGCCTGATCCATAAGCCGGGCTCTCCTAAGTATCATGCAGATCTTCGCTACAAGTTGGCCTTTCACCACCATCTTTCCGTGTTGAAAGGCCTTGCCAAGTCAGACTATGCGGTTAATTTTTCGTTGCCGTACTCTGCTGATACGCAGGAGTTTCGGAAAACAGCATATGACCAAGTGCATTCGCGTCTGCACCCAATAGCGCTAACTGGTCGGTCATCGACAGGGCTACGCGAAAAAGTATGGCTTATGTTTTTAGAAGGGCTCAGCCAGTCTGAAATGGCCAGACGCTTGGGTGTTTCTCGACAAGCCATATCTAAAGCTAAGAAAAGCTTGGAGGCGCTGGCTAATGCACGAAATGCAGGTAGTTTTCTTAATCCGTTAACAGGTGAGGCGCAAGTGTCTGAGCACATTCAGGCCGGTATCCAAGATGCGCTAAGGCGGGGGTTGTCAGTCGCAGCTATAGCCAACGAGGTGGGTCTCGGTAAAGGCACTGTAGATGGGCTGATTCGTCTGATAGACACGCGTTAGCCCAAAGTAACTTTCAGTGTGAGCTGCTATATCGAGGCGGATTTTTAGCCTGAGTAATGCATTTGGTGTTTCGAGGTTGATGCTGAAAAACCTTATGCCTCCTCTCGACTCAGGAGCGCCTAGTGTCCAATTTATCCAATTTGCTTACTAGGTCTTCGGCCCGCAGGTGCGTGTAGCGTTTCAGCATCTGCATCGACTTGTGCCCGCTGATGGCGGAGACCTCCTGGTCGGATAGGCCGCCCTCGACCAATCGGCTCACTGCCTCATGTCGTAGATCGTGGAAGCGCAGATCAGGCATGCCGAGCTTGGTCTTCAGCAAACCCCAGGTCTTGGTGAAAGCGTAGGCGCTACGCTTGCCGTTTTTACCCGGTTCGCCAAAGAACACCAGGTCGCAGTCAATTGGGCGTATCGGGTTGTTCAGCGCTGCCTGGAAGGTCTCCGTGGCCCACTTGCTGAGTGGGACAGTGCGTGCGCTGTCGTTCTTGGTGTCTGAGAGGCGCACCACGCGCTTTTTCATATCGACCTGATGCCTGCGCAGGGATGTGATCTCGGATGAGCGCATGCCGGTTTCCAGGGCGATGCGGACGATCCAGCCAAGCATTGGGTTGCTGTGATTGTTTACGGCGGCCAGAAGGCGGCGTTCTTCTTCTGCAGACAAGCGCCGGTCACGGCCTTGGCCTGCGCTGGGTTTGCGGATGTTCAGAACCGGATTGAAGCTCAGGCCCAGGCCCCACTCCTGGATAGCTACGGTGAACAGGTGGCTGAGCAGTGCCAGTTCTAGGCGCACAGTGTTGTTGCTGGTGCGGTTGCCGCGATTGGTTATCGAGGCGAGGCGGGTATCACGGTATCCGGCGATGATCTCGGCAGAGAGGGCTGCCATGGAGTATTTGCCCAAGTGACTGATCAGCTGTTGGGCTTTGGTGGCTTCGGCGCGCTGGGTGGTTGGTTTCTTGGTGGGGCTGATTTCGCTGAGATAGCGCTTCAGCGCCATTTCAAGGGTCATGCGCTCAGCCCCGCTGCGTTGTATGTACACGCCCCTGACCATTTCGTCTTCTGTACGACGGGCCCAGTCGATTGCGTCGCGCTGCAGGCGGAAGGTCTTAGATACGCTTGGCCATCCTGTTTTGCGTATTAATACCTTCCAGGTTTGGGCATCTGTCTTAACAATACGGGCCATCGGACTCAGCTCCAAAGTAATGCCGTGGTGCGGCACTGTACTAATTTTGTACCTTTGGACTATAGGATTGGTAAAGCTGTTTTTCTAGCAGGCATGAAAAAGCCGCGCAGTGCGCGGCTTTCAAGTTGGTGGGCCCACACGGACTCGAACCGTGGACCAAAGGATTATGAGTCCTCTGCTCTAACCAACTGAGCTATGGGCCCTCAGAGGCGGGCGGATTATACCGGTGCCTTCTCGGCAGCGCCAACCGAATGGCGCGGGGTGAGGAAGTTTTGTGCGAAGGCGTCGGCGTGGATCGCGCGGCTGATGACGAAGCCCTGAATCTGCTCGCAACCCTCGGCGGCGAGGAACAACTCCTGGGCTTTGGTTTCCACGCCTTCGGCAATGATCGTGAGTTGCATGCTGCGGCCCAGGGCGATGATCGCGCGGACGATGGCGACGTCGTTGGCGTCATTGGGCAGGCCGCGGACGAAGGATTGGTCGATTTTCAGGGTGTCGACCGGCAGGCGCTTGAGGTAGCTGAGCGAGGAGTAGCCGGTGCCGAAGTCGTCGATGGCCAGCTGGATGCCGAGGCTTTTCAGCTGGTGCAGCAGTTTCAGCGCTTCTTCGGCCTGGTTCATGATGAAACTTTCGGTGATTTCCAATTGCAGCAGCGCGGGCGACAGGCTGTGCTGCTCGAGCAGGCTGGAAATGCGCACGAGCAAGTGCGGCTGGCGCAGCTGGACGCCGGTCAGGTTGACCGACAGCGGGCCGAATGGGGCGTGCTGTTGTTGCCATTGCTGCATCTGCCAGCAGGCTTTCTGCAACACCCAATCGCCGAGGGCGATGATCAGGCCGGTTTCTTCGGCCAGGGGGATAAAACGGTCGGGTGGGATATCGCCGAACACTGGGTGCTGCCAGCGGACCAGGGCTTCGGCACCGATCAGCTGGTTGCTGCTGAGGCAGCGTTTGGGTTGGTAGAAGAGTTGCAGCTGCTCCAGCTCGATGGCGCGGCGCAGTTCGCGTTCCAGGGCCATGCGCTCGGTGGCCTGGAAGGTCAGGTCGCGGGTATAGAGCTCGACACGGTTACGCCCGCGGGCCTTGGAACGGTACATGGCGGCATCGGCGTTCTTCACCAGGGTAGCGACGTCGTCGCCGTCATCCGGGAAGCGGCTGATGCCGATGCTGGCGCTGATAAACAGCTCCTGTTCGTCGAGCTGGAAGGGCTGGTTGAAGCAGTCGAGCAGCTTGTGCGCCACCCGCTCCGCGTCACTGCTGTGCTGCAGGCCGGGCAGCAGGATGATGAATTCGTCACCGCCCAGGCGCGCCACCGTGTCGATGTCGCGCAGGTGAGCTTTCAGGCGCTCGGCAATGCTCTTGAGCAGCTGGTCGCCCACTGGGTGGCCGAGGCTGTCGTTGATGTGTTTGAAGCGGTCCAGGTCGATAAACAGCACCGCGCCCAGACGGCTGTCGGCGTGGGCATCGTCGAGGGCAGCGCGTAGGCGGGCTTCGAACAGCATGCGGTTGGGCAGGCCGGTCAGCGGGTCATGGTGGGCCTGGTGGTCGAGGCGCGCCTGGGCGTGCTTGAGCGAGCTGATATCGGCGAATACGCCAACAAAATGGGTGATCTGTTCGCTGCTGTCGCGTACTGCGCTGATGGTCAGCCACTCGGGATAGAGCTCGCCATTCTTGCGCTTGTTCCAGATATCGCCTTGCCAGTGCCCCGATGCGTTGAGGTTGTGCCACATGGCGGCGTAAAAGGCGCTGTCGTGGTTGCCCGAGGCCAGCAGGCGCGGTGACTGGCCGAGGGCTTCGGCCTCGCTGTAGCCGGTGATGCTGGTGAAGGCGCGGTTGACCGCGGTGATGCGCTGCTCCAGGTTGGTGATCATCACGCCTTCGGCGGTGCTCTCGAACACGGTGGCCGCCTGTTGCAGGTTTTCCTGCATCTGCTCGCGTTCGGTGATATCGCGGGCGATGGTCAGCATACAGGTGTCGCCTTCGATCGGGATCGGCTGCACTGACATCTCGCAGGTACGCAGTGAGCCGCTGCGGGTGCGGATCTGCGCGCGGAAGTCACGCACGGAGCCGTGTTGTTGCACCTGCTCGAACATCCGCGTGCGGTCTTGCGGGTTGGCCCAGATGCCCAGTCGCAGGGTCGAGCTGTCAGTCGCTTCGTCGATGCTGTAGCCGGTGATGCGGCTGAAGCCTTCGTTGACATCCAGCAGCTGGCCGTCACTCATGCGGGTGATTAGCATGCCGTCGGGAGAGGCGTGGAAGGCTTTGGCGAATTTGTCTTCGGAGAGTTTCAGGCGCTGCTGGGTGTCCTTCAGCTGGCTGATGTCGCGCACCACCACGACCAGGGTGGTGATGGCGTTTAGGGTGACCTTCTGCGCAGAAATCAGAGCGGTGAACAGGCTACCGTCGCGGCGCTGGAAGGTGCTTTCGATATTGTGTGCGTTGCCATGGCGGAGCATTTCCAGCACGCGCGGGCCGGTGCCTGGCTCCATCCACAGGTCGAGTTCAGAGCTGGTGCGGCCGATGGCTTCGGCAGCGCTGATGCCGAACTGTTGCTCGAAGGTGTTGTTGACGGCGAGCAGCCGGCCGTTGTGCAGGTTGAGCAGGGCGATGGTGTCGGGGCAGTTATGAAAGACCGAGGCGAACTTCTGTTCTGAAAGCGCCAGTGCTCGTTCGGTGCGCTTGGTTTCGGTGATGTCGATCAACAGGCCGCGCATCATCGGCCCGTCGGCATGGGGGGCTAGCGTGACGATATCGCGTACCCAGACCTCGCGGCCGTCGGCGGCGAGCATGCGATAGTCCAGGCTGTGGTCACGCCCTGCCTGAGTTTCACTGCGGCAGTAGTTGAGGGTGCGCAGCGCGTCATCGGGGTGCAGGATTCGCTCGATAAAGCCGGGTTTCAGCCAGTCTTGGATTGGATAACCGAGCAGGCGCTCCGCCTGCGGCGCGACATAGGTGTAGCGAAAATCGCTGGGGTCCATCTGCCAGGCTACGGCATTCAGGCTTTCCACCAGGCCGCGGTAGTGTTGTTCGCTGTTGCGCAACTCACCTTCGAGCACGGCGCGGTTGTGCATTTCACTGCGCAGACGGTGGTTGATGCGCAGGATGCTGAAAATGATCAGCAGCGCGGCAGCCAGTGCAGGCAGACCGAATAGCAGCAGGCTGCGCCAGAAGGGGCGTTGGTCAATCGGCTCGCCCACCCAGCGTTGTTCGATCTCGGCAATGTCGCTTGGGCTGAGTTCTGCCAGCACCTTGTCGAGTATTCCAGCGAGGATGGCCTGGTCCTTGGGCACCGCCATGGCCAGCTGGTAGCGGTAGGGCGTCTGGCCATTGACGATGATGCCGTCCAGCTTGAGTTGGCGCAGGTGCCAGACGCTGGAGGCAAGGTCGCCGACCATGGCGTCGGCTTGCCCGGCGGCCAGCGCCTGCAGCGCTGAGGCAACATTGGGGCGTGGCCAGAGGCGCAGTTCGGGATGTTTCTCGCGCAGCAGTTCGTGGGTGGCGTAGCTGTCGACCACGGCGACCCGCAAGCCTTGCAGCTCACGTAGCTTGCGCGGTTGCGGGCCTTGTTCCTGGGTCAGGATGACAATCGGGAAGTCGAGGTAGGGACGGGTGAACGTCAGGTATTGCTGGCGCTCCGGGGTCGCCATCAGGCTGGGCAGTAGCTGCACCTTGCCGGTTCGGGCGTCGGCCAGTACCTGGCTCCAGTTCTGTGCCGGAGCGGGGTGTAGGCTGATCGCCAGGTGCTGCTCAATCAGCCGTATATAGTCGGCGGCGAGCCCCTGGTACTGCTCATTGTCATCGATGAATTCATAAGGTGGCCAATCGTGGTCAACGCCCAGGCTCAGTTCTGGGTGTTCGGCTAGCCAGGCTTGCTCGGCCGGCGTCAATTCCAAGCTGAATGCAGGTATGGCCCAGCACGCCAAACACAACAGGAGGGTGGCCGAAACGCGCGGCATGGATGAGCTCGTTTTATGGGCGGTAGCGCAAAGTGTAGACCCGGCCGTCGGGGCTTGGTAGTTGGCCACAAAGCAAAACCCCCAGCAGGGCCGGGGGTTTTGGTGTTACTCGTCGAGGAAGGAGCGTAGATGCTCGCTTCGCGTCGGGTGGCGCAGTTTGCGCAACGCCTTGGCTTCGATCTGGCGGATTCGCTCACGGGTGACGTCGAACTGTTTACCAACTTCCTCAAGGGTGTGGTCGGTATTCATGTCGATGCCGAAACGCATGCGCAGGACCTTGGCTTCACGGGCAGTGAGGCCCGAGAGTACTTCGCGAGTCGCTTCTTTCAGGCTCTCAACGGTGGCGACATCGATTGGCGACTGCATGGTCGAGTCTTCGATGAAGTCACCCAGGTGGGAGTCTTCGTCATCACCGATCGGGGTTTCCATGGAGATCGGCTCTTTAGCGATCTTCAATACCTTGCGGATCTTGTCCTCAGGCATTTCCATGCGTTCGCCCAGCTCTTCCGGGGTCGGTTCGCGACCCATTTCCTGCAACATCTGCCGGGAAATACGGTTGAGCTTGTTGATCGTCTCGATCATGTGCACCGGAATACGGATGGTGCGGGCCTGGTCGGCGATCGAGCGAGTGATCGCCTGACGGATCCACCAGGTGGCATAGGTCGAGAACTTGTAGCCGCGACGGTATTCGAACTTGTCCACCGCTTTCATCAGGCCGATGTTGCCTTCCTGGATCAGGTCGAGGAACTGCAGGCCGCGGTTGGTGTACTTCTTGGCGATCGAGATCACCAGGCGCAAGTTCGCTTCAACCATCTCTTTCTTCGCGCGGCGGGCCTTGGCCTCACCGATCGACATTCGACGGTTGATGTCCTTGATTTCAGCCAGGGTCAGCTCGCACTCGGCTTCCAGGGCGGACAGCTTTTGCTGGCAGCGCAGGATGTCAGCTTGCACGGTGCCGATGGCTTCGGCGTACTTGGCCTTGCCTTTGGCCAGGCCTGCGGCCCAGCTTTCGTCGATTTCATTGCCAGGGAACAGCTTGAGGAAATCGGCGCGCGGCATGCGTGCATCACGCACACAGAGTTGCATGATGGCGCGTTCCTGGGCGCGCAGGCGCTCCAGGGAGCTGCGTACACGGACAACTAGTGCGTCGTACTGCTTGGGCACCAGCTTGATCGGCATGAACAGCTCGGCCATTTCTTTCAGCGCGGCAATGCCTTGCTTACTGTTGCGGCCATGCTTTTTCAGGGCTTTCTTGGCGAGTTCGAGTGCATCGCCGATCGCGGTGAAGCGGCGCAGGGCCTCTTCAGGATCCGGACCGCCGTCGCCTTCCTCTTCCTCGTCGTCGCTGGCTTCGGCTTCTTCGTCGTCAGTTTCTTCGGCGGCTTCGCCGTCTTTGACAGGAACAGGCGCAGCTGCTTCGGCGGGAACGATGCCGTCATCCGGGTCGATATAGCCGCTGAGGACCTCAACCAGGCGGCCACCATCGGTGGTCACGCGGTTGTATTCGGCCAGAATGCTGTCGACGGTTCCGGGGAAATGGGCGATTGAGCCCATGACTTCGCGGATGCCTTCCTCGATGCGTTTGGCGATTTCGATCTCGCCTTCGCGGGTCAGCAATTCCACCGTACCCATTTCACGCATATACATGCGCACGGGGTCGGTGGTGCGGCCGATATCGGTTTCAACGGCGGCGAGTGCGGCAGCGGCTTCTTCAGCGGCGGCTTCATCGGTGTCGGCGTCGGCCAGCATAAGGGAATCCTTATCTGGCGCAACCTCGAATACGTTGATCCCCATGTCGTTGATCATGCGGATGATATCTTCCACCTGTTCCGGGTCGGAAATATCCTCCGGCAGGTGGTCGTTGACCTCCGCGTAAGTCAGGTAACCCTGCTCACGACCAAGGGTGATCAACTCTTTGATACGAGACTGCTGTTGCGCTTTTCCGGACATAACACCCTATCCACTGAAGGTCTTGGCGGGCAAAAAACAAGCCGCGGATTATACCCGAGTAACACCCCTAAGCGCCAGTTGGGCTCGGGATTACCGGTGATGCATTACGGCTCAGCAAGTTGCGCAGCTGGTCTTTCTCTTCTGCGCTCAACTCGCTTTGACGGGCTTTGCGCAGCAAATGTTCCAAGCTGCGCTCGCGTTGGCGGGCTACAAGACTAGTTATAGTGTCGAAAAACTGTTGTTCAAGGTTGTCGGCTGAAATCAGCCACTCCTTTTCCGCCAGGGCGCGTAGTAGACGGCCTTGTTCGGTGCCGTGCCAGCGTGCAATCAATTGCAGTGAGCGCAGATTGGGGTTCTTCTGCAAGGCACCGAGCAGGGCGACCAGCAGCTGGGCGTAGGTGTCATCTTCGGCGGCGAAGTGGCTGACATCCTCGACCTTCTGCGCCAATTGCGGGTGGTGCAGTAGGGTGCGCAGGGCGCTCAGGTGCGGCGATTCGACGCTGACAGCAGTGCGTGGTGCGCGTGGGGCGAGCTCGCCCTGACCTTTCTTGCTCCATTTGCCGCCGTCTTTCTTCCAACTGCCCTTGCCTTTGTTGCGCTCGAATTCTGGCGCGGGGCTGGGGTTTTCGTATTCGTTATTGTGTGGTTCGACATCGTAATAGGCGCTGTCGGGAATATCCGCATGGTTCGGGTAGTCGCTGGGCGGCGCGCTGCTGTGACTGGGCTGGCTGCTGCGGGCCGCTGGGGCCATCTGCTGCAGGGCTTCGCCGGACAGGCCGGTGATCTCGCTCAGGCGTTGGCGCATCAGGGCGCGCAGGTTGTTGCCAGGAATCTTGTCGATCAACGGCGCGGCCAGTGTCATCAGGTGCGCCTTGCCTTCGAGGGAGCGAGGGTCGGCTTCTTCGCTGAGCTGCTGGAAGAAGTAGTCGGCCAGCGGCTGGGCGTGCTGATTGATGCGTGCGCGGAAGGCGTCGGTGCCTTCGCTGCGTACCAGAGTGTCCGGGTCTTCGCCGTCGGGTAGGAATAGAAAGCGCGCGCGACGGCCGTCCTGCAGGCTCGATAGGGTGGCTTCCAGGGCGCGCCAGGCGGCGTTACGACCGGCGGCGTCGCCATCGAAGCAGAACAAGACGCTGGGCACTACGCGGAACAGGCGTTTCAGGTGCTCTTCGCTGGTGGCGGTGCCGAGGGTGGCGACGGCATTGCGCAGGCCTTGTTGGGCCAGGGCGATCACGTCCATATAGCCTTCAACCACCATGATCTCGTCGAGGTCGCGGTTGTGCTTGCGTGCCTCGAACAGTCCGTAAAGCTCCTGGCCCTTGTGGAACACCGGGGTTTCCGGGGAGTTCAGGTACTTGGGTTTCTCGTCGCCCAATACGCGGCCGCCAAAGGCGATCACCCGGCCGCGGCTGTCGCGAATCGGGAACATGATGCGGTCGCGGAAGCGGTCGTAGCGCTTGCCGCTCTCGGCGTTCTCCACCAGCAGGCCGGCGTCGATCATTGCCTTCTGCTGCAGGCTGTCGTTGGCCAGGTGTTTGTGCAGGTTGTCCCAGCCCGGTGGGGCGAAGCCCATGCCGAAGTCGCGGGCGATCTCGCCAGACAGGCCGCGGCCTTTCAGGTAGTCGATGGCGGCTTTGCGTTGCGGGTGGCTTTTCAGTGCCTGTTTGTAGAATTCGGCGGCGGCGGTCAGCAGCGGGTAGAGCGGTGAATCGGTGAGCTGGCGCGGTTTGTTGCTGCGTCCGCCTTCCTCGCGCGGTATTTCCATGCCGGCGCGCTTGGCCAGGTCCTCGATCGCCTGGGGGAAGTCCAGTTGGTCGTGGTCCATGACAAAGCCCAGGGCGTTGCCGCCGGCCCCGCAGCCAAAGCAGTAATAGAACTGTTTGTCCGGGCTGACGCTGAACGAGGGGGTCTTTTCTTTATGAAAGGGGCAGCAGGCGCTGTAGTTCTTGCCGGCCTTTTTCAGCTGGATGCGCGAGGCCACCACGTCGACGATGTCGGTGCGGTTGAGCAGGTCATCGATAAACGACTGTGGGATCAGGCCGGCCATAGGCGCTCAGAATACTGCCATGCGCTTGGGCAGAACAGCGGTGGGCAGAAACTAAAAGACTCCGATCACCACCCGAAGGTAGCGCGGAGTCTAAAAGCGAAGCCAGGCCGAAGCCGGGCGTCAGGCGTTGCTTGTAGCTAATCGTGCAGACGAAGCTGCGGTGATTAGTACAGGCGAACGCTGCGGCGCTGTTCGCGCTGCACTTTCTTGGCGTGACGCTTAACAGCAGCTGCTGCTTTGCGCTTACGCTCGGAAGTCGGCTTTTCGTAGAATTCACGGCTGCGAACTTCAGCCAGAACACCGGCTTTTTCGCAGGAGCGCTTGAAACGACGCAGAGCTACGTCGAAGGGTTCGTTCTCTTTAACTTTGACGGCTGGCATCCAGGGCGTACCTTCTTTCATTACCGGTGGGTAACGTTGCTCCTGGCAAATGGCGCTGGAGAACGTAGGTTTTTAAGGGTTGCGGATGTTACCGCCTCATTGCGAGGAATGCAAAGCCTCTGATCGAAAAGCGCTGGCCGGCTCGCGGCAGCGACCATTATCATGCGGCCCTTCGAAGTTGCACCCTCTCTACTACAAGGCACTGCCCATGCTGGTTCTGGGATTGGAAACCTCCTGCGACGAAACCGGTGTCGCGCTCTACGACAGCGATCGTGGCCTGCTGGCCGACGCGCTGTTTAGCCAGATTGATCTGCATCGCGTATACGGCGGCGTAGTGCCGGAACTGGCCTCGCGCGATCACGTCAAGCGTATGCTGCCGCTGATTCGCCAGGTGTTGAGCGAGGCCGGCTGCGTTGCTACTGACATCGATGCCATCGCCTATACCGCGGGTCCTGGCCTGGTCGGGGCGTTGCTGGTCGGTGCGTCCTGTGCGCAGGCCATGGCCTTTGCCTGGGGCATTCCGGCGCTCGGTGTGCACCATATGGAAGGCCATTTGCTGGCCCCGATGCTGGAGGAAAATCCGCCGGCCTTTCCGTTCGTCGCTTTGCTGGTGTCGGGCGGTCATACCCAACTGGTTCGCGTCGATGGCATCGGTCAATACCAGTTGCTCGGCGAGTCTCTGGATGACGCCGCTGGCGAGGCATTCGACAAGACCGCCAAGCTGATGGGCTTGCCATATCCGGGCGGGCCGGAAATCGCCCGGCTGGCGCAGAACGGCACGCCGGGGCGCTTCAAGTTCCCGCGGCCGATGACCGACCGCCCTGGTCTGGAGTTCAGCTTCAGTGGCCTCAAGACCTTCACTCTGAATACTTGGCAGCAGTGCCGCGCCGCCGGCGATGACTCCGAGCAGACCCGTTGCGACATCGCCCTGGCGTTCCAGCAGGCGGTGGTCGATACCCTCACCATCAAATGCAAGCGCGCGCTCAAACAGACCGGCTTGAATAACCTGGTGATCGCCGGCGGCGTTAGCGCCAATCAGGCGCTGCGTCAGTCACTGGGGCAGATGCTCGCTGAGCTTAAGGGTGAGGTGTTCTATGCCCGCCCGGTGTTCTGCACCGACAACGGCGCGATGATCGCCTATGCCGGTTGCCAGCGACTGCTGGCCGGGCAGCATGAAGATTTGAGTATCAAGGTGCAGGCGCGCTGGCCGATGGAGCAGCTGCCTGCGCTTTAAGCGCCTGCGTGATGAGCCAGATTCACTCTGCCGATTTAGAAATGCCGCTCACGGCCGGCGAACAGATCGCGTAAATTGCCGCGATGACGCCAGACGATCAGCCCGGTGAGTGCGCAGATCGGCAGCAGGGCCGCTGGTTGCTGCCAGGCCAGCAGAGGCAAGGTCAGCGGGGTGGCGATCAGCGAAGCCAGTGAGCTGGTGCGAGTCAGCGCGAAGGTCAGTGCCCAGGCGGCGAGTGCCAGCAGGGCGGCCGGCGGGTAGAGGCCGAGCAGCATGCCGGCGGCAGTGGCCACGCCCTTGCCGCCCTGAAAGCGAAAATACAGAGGATAGAGATGGCCGATTACGGCGGCGAGGCCGACCCAAGCCTGCTGCTGGACGTCGAGGCCAAGCAGGCTGGCGACCAGTACCGGCAGCAGGCCTTTGAGCAGATCGCCGAGCAGTGTGAGGATGGCCAGGCGCTTGCCAGCGACCCTGAGCATATTGGTGGCACCGGGGTTGCCCGAGCCACTGGCGCGCGGGTCCGGTCCGCCGCTCAGACGGCTGAGCAGGATGGCGAAGGACAACGAGCCGAGCAGGTAGGCGAGGATCGCCAACAGCCAAAACATGGTATCCATTCCGGGGCGAGGGAGTCCCGATTCTAACTAGGTGCGCCAGTATTGTCGTGCCGCGGAGAGCGTGCTTGGACACAGTTTTTATCGAAGGTCTGGAAGTCGATACGGTGATTGGTGCCTACGACTGGGAGCGCAGCATTCGTCAGTGCCTGCGCCTGGATCTGTACCTGGGTTGGGATAACCGCCCGGCCGCGGCCGGTGATGACTTGAGCAAGGCACTGGACTACGCCACGTTGTCGCAGCGGGTTCAGGCGTTTGCCAGCGAATCGAGCTTCCTCCTGGTGGAGACCTTCGCCGAGCGGCTGGTCGAGTTGTTGATGGCCGAGTTCCAGATTCCCTGGGTGCGCCTCAAACTGACCAAGCCCGGTGCGGTGCCAGCGGCCAGCGGTGGTGTCGGCGTGGAGATCGAGCGCGGATGTCGCTAACTCCGGTGTTGCTCGGCCTTGGCAGCAATATTGGCCGCGAAACGCACCTGTGCGCCGGCCTCGATGCGCTGTCTGGCTTGTTGAGCGAGATGCGCTGCTCGCCAGTGTTCGAAAGCCAGGCCGTGGGGATCAAGAGCGGGCCGTTCTTCAATCTGGTGGTCGCCGGCTACAGCGAGCTGCCGTTGGGAGAGCTGGATCGCCGGCTGAAATTTATCGAAGCCGATAACGGCCGCTATGCGCCTGAGCGCAAGGGGCTGCCGCTGGATATCGACGTGCTGCTGTATGGCGATCTGGTCGGTAACTTCGACGGGCTGATCCTGCCGCGCGCGGAGATCCTGAAGAACGCCTTTGTACTCTGGCCGTTGGCTCTGTTGGTGCCGGATGTTTTGCATCCAGCGCAGCAGCGTAGCTTTACCGAGCTCTGGCAGGCGGCGCAGATCGAGCAGCAACTGTGGCCGGTGGCCTTTAGCTGGGGCGATCAGCAGCTGACACCTGCGGCCCTGCGTGACGCCTATCCGGCCGGTAGCTGATCAGGTGCGCTGGTCACGGTAGCGCTGCAGCGCTTGCAGGCGCTCTTCCTGCACCGCAGCGCCCAGCTCGGCACCTTGCAGGCCGCGCGCCAGTAATGCTTGCACCGCTACGTTTTGCGCCGCTTGCATGGCCCCGCGCAGGTAGGCCGCTTGCGGGTAGTCACGCTGCTCCAGGCCGAGACGGCCGCGGGCGTCCATCTCGCAAGCGGCGATAAACTCCTCGAAACGCTGCGGCCGGCGAAACGCGTCAAAGCCTTGCAACAGCTTGAGCAGGGTGCTGGCTTTCAGTTCCGGGGCCCGGTGGCCGTAGGTGTGGAACTCTCCGACCTGCAGGGCCAGCTCCTGGCAATCCTTGGGCACCTTGCAGCGCTGGTTGATCGCCCGAATCAGTTTCAGTCCGGTGTGCTCGTGGGCGATATGCCGGGGCCACTCGGCTTCGGGCGTCAGGCCCTTGCCGACATCGTGCAACAGGCAGGCCCAGCGCACGGTCAGCGGTTGTTGGTGTTCGGCGCATTGGCGCAGCACGCTGAGCACATGCACGCCGGTGTCGATCTCCGGATGATGGGCGGCTGGCTGCGGCACGCCGAACAGTGCGTCGACCTCGGGCAGCAGTTCGCGCAGGGCACCGCAGTCGCGCAGGACCTGGATAAATACATCCGGGCGCGGCTCCATCAGGGCGCGGGATATTTCCTTCCAGCTACGTTCCGGCGTCAGCGCACTTAACTCACCGGACTCGCTCAGTTCGTGCATCAGCACCATGGTTTCAGGCGCTACGCTGAAGCCCAGTGGCGCGTAACGGGCGGCGAAGCGAGCGACGCGCAGTACGCGCAATGGGTCTTCGGCGAAGGCTGGGGAAACATGGCGCAGCAGCTTGGCGTCGAGGTCGCGCTGGCCGCCATAGGGGTCGATCAGGTTGCCCAAGGCGTCTTCGGCCATGGCGTTGACGGTCAGGTCGCGGCGGATCAGGTCTTCTTCCAGGGTTACGTCCGGGCTGGCAAAGAAGGTGAAACCACCGTAGCCGCGTCCGCTCTTGCGTTCGGTGCGAGCCAGGGCGTATTCCTCGCCGCTCTGCGGGTGCAGGAACACTGGGAAGTCCGCGCCCACCGGGCGGTAGCCCTGTTCGAGCATCTGCTCGGCGCTGGTGCCCACCACTACCCAATCGATCTCGCTGACTTCGCGGCCTAACAGGCGGTCGCGCACCGCGCCGCCCACTTTGTAAATCTGCATGACTAATCCTCCGTTGTGCAGAGCATAACGGCTGGATAGTCAGGATGTCTGGCTTGTGCGCTCAGGGACTGGCTTTGGGGATTTGCTGCAGAAGGGCCTGGGTCGCACGTTCGAGCAGTTCGGCGCTGTCCTTGGCGGGGCTTAGGCCGGTGCTGATCAGGCCTTCCCAGAGGGTTTGCTGTTCTGGGCTGGTCAGGCGGAGACGCAGGGTGCCGGTTTCATCGCGCAGGCGGTGGATTGCCTGGTAGTGGCCAAGCGGCATGGGTGGGGCGGTGTCGACCTTGAAGTCCAGTGGGCTGTCCTGCACCGCCAGCCAGTAATACACCTGGATATCCGCCTGCGGACTGGCCTGGTAGCCGCGCTGGCTGAGGCCCTCGCGTAGCAGTTGGTCGAGTTGGGCGTAGCGATTGGCAAACGGCAGCTCGCCACTGAGTGCCTGTTCGGCGGCGATCAGGCTGAAGCTGTGGCGGCCGGTCAGTTCAGCGCTGGCCGGGCTGATCACCTGCACCCGTGGCGGCGTGCTGCTGCAGGTGGCCAGGGCGAGGCAGAGCAGGAGGACGATAAACAGGCGCATCAGGGTATTCCCAGGGAGTCTGGCGCGCATGCTGCTGGCCGTCATCAGTGGGTGCAACCGATCAAATGGGCGGAATCATTAGGTCGAGCCGCGGGTAATCGCTTTCATGTTCGGCCTCGTTTTTCGGCGGCACATGCTGAGTGCCGATCAACTGTTCGCCCTGGTACATCTCCAGGTGAATATTGAAGCCCCATAGGCGGTGCAGGTGTTTCAGCACTTCCTCGGTGGAATTGCCCAGCGGCTTGCGGTCGTGCTGCTGGTGGCGCAGGGTCAGCGAGCGGTCGCCGCGGCGGTCGATGCTCCAGATCTGCACATTGGGTTCGCGGTTGCCCAGGTTGTATTGCGCCGCCAGGGTCTCGCGAATCTGCTGGTAGCCGGGTTCGTCATGGATTGCCGGGACCAACAGCTCGTCCTTCTGGTCGTCGTCGATGATGCTGAACAGCTTGAGGTCGCGGATCACCTTGGGCGACAGATACTGCAGGATAAAACTCTCGTCCTTGAAGCTGTTCATGGCGAATTTCAGGGTGCTTAGCCAGTCACTGCCGGCGATCTCCGGGAACCAGCGGCGATCCTCTTCGGTCGGCTCTTCGCAGATGCGGCGGATGTCGCGGTACATGGCAAAACCCAACGCATAGGGGTTGATGCCGCTGTAGTAGGGGCTGTCGAACGGCGGCTGGTAGACCACGCTGGTGTGCGACTGCAGAAATTCCATCATAAAGCCTTCGGTAACCAGGCCCTCGTCGTACAGGTCGTTCATCAGGGTGTAGTGCCAGAACGTAGCCCAGCCTTCGTTCATCACCTGGGTCTGGCGCTGCGGGTAGAAGTACTGGGCAATCTTGCGCACGATGCGAATGATCTCGCGCTGCCAGGGCTCCAGCAGCGGCGCGTGCTTTTCCAGGAAATACAGGATGTTTTCCTGCGGCTCGGCGGGGAAGCGTTTGTTGTCCTTGTCGCCGCCCTTGCTGGCGTTTTTCGGGATGGTGCGCCAGAGGTCGTTGATCTGCTTTTGCAGGTGCTCTTCGCGGTCCTTCATGCGCCGCCGTTCTTCCTCGGCGGAAATCGGGTAGGGACGTTTGTAACGGTCGACGCCGTAGTTCATCAGCGCATGGCAGGAGTCGAGCAGGTCCTCCACTGCGTCGATGCCGTGGCGCTCCTCGCACTGCATGATGTACTGCTTGGCGAACACCAGGTAATCGATGATCGAGCTGGCGTCGGTCCAGGTGCGGAACAGGTAGTTACCCTTGAAGAAGCTGTTGTGGCCGTAGCAGGCATGGGCGATCACCAAGGCCTGCATGCAGATGGTGTTCTCTTCCATCAGGTAAGCGATGCATGGATCTGAGTTGATCACGATCTCGTAGGCCAGGCCCATCTGCCCGCGCTTGTAGCCCTTCTCGGTGCTGAGGAAGTGCTTGCCGTAGGACCAGTGGTGGTAACCCAGCGGCATGCCGACCGAGGCGTAGGCGTCCATCATCTGCTCGGCGGTGATCACCTCGATCTGGTTGGGGTAGGTGTCCAGCGCATAGCGCTCGGCAATACGGCCGATTTCGCGGTCGTAGCTGCGGATTAGCTCGAAGGTCCACTCCGAGCCAGTGGAGATCGGTTGGCGGCGCTTTTCTTTGCTACTGCTCATGTGGCTAGCCTCCGCTGGAACAGGTCGCGGAATACCGGGTAGATATCGCCGGCCGAGACCAGCTGCTGCTGGGCAAAGGTGTCGGCGAACGCCTCGCTGACCTGCTCGTACTCGAACCACAGCGCCTGGTGCTCGCGCGGGGTGATTTCGACGTAGGTGAAGTACTGCACGAACGGCATGATCTGCTTGATCAATATATCCCTGCACACTGGCGAGTCATCATTCCAGTTGTCGCCATCCGACGCCTGGGCGGCGTAGATATTCCATTCGTTGATCGGGTAGCGCTCGGCCATGATCTCCTGCATCAGCTTGAGTGCGCTGGAGACGATGGTGCCGCCGGTCTCGCGTGAGTAGAAGAACTCTTCCTCATCCACCTCGCGGGCGCTGGTGTGGTGGCGGATAAACACCACCTCGATCTTGTCGTAGTTCCGTTTGAGGAACAGGTACAGCAGGATAAAGAAGCGCTTGGCGATGTCCTTGGTCGACTGGGTCATCGAGCCGGAAACGTCCATCAGGCAGAACATCACGGCTTTCGAGCTGGGGTTGGGCTGTTTCACCAGCAGGTTGTATTTTAGGTCGAAGGTGTCGAGGAACGGGATGCGCTTGATCCGCGCGCGCAGTTTGCTGATTTCTTCTTCAAGTGCCTGGATATCGCCAAGGTTGTCCGGCTGTTCCAGTTTCAGGCGTTCCAGTTCGGCCTGGGTGACCTTGAGTTTGTTGCGGCTGCTGCCTGACAGGGCGATGCGCCGGGCATGCGCCGAGCGCAGGGTGCGGACGATATTGATGCGTGACGGATTGCCTTCGTTGCTGATGCCGGCACGCACGCTCTTGAAGGTGTCGCTACCGGTTAGGTGGCGTTTGATCAGATTGGGCAGCTCAAGGTCCTCGAACATAAAGTCGAGGAATTCTTCCTGGGTGATCTGGAAGACGAACTCGTCGATGCCTTCGCCGGAGTTGCTCGCCTTGCCGGCACCTTGGCCGCTGCCACCGCCTTGCGGGCGGGCAATCTTCTCGCCGGTGGTGAATTCACGGTTGCCCGGGTGCACGGTGGTCTGGCGGCCGCCACGGCCGTGGTGCAACACCGGCTCGTCGATGTCGCGGCCGGGGATGCTGATCTGTTCGCCGTGTTCCATATCGGTGATGGAGCGGCGGCTGACCGCTTCCTCCACGGCCTTCTTGATGTGGTCGCGGTAACGCCGCAGGAAGCGCTGGCGGTTCACCGTGCTCTTGTTCTTGCCGTTTAGGCGGCGGTCGATCACATGGCTCATAACTGCCCTCCGTGCGCTGCAGACATCAGGCGCAAACGGGGCAGGGCGGCGTTTGTTGCGCGCCCTGCACTCGTCAGCAGCCTGTCACGTCAGGCCGCTTTATTGCGATTTACGAACCCGCAGATACCACTCGGAGAGCAGGCGCACCTGCTTGTCGGTGTAGCCGCGTTCGACCATGCGAGTGACGAAGTCGTTGTGCTTCTGCTGGTCCTCCTTGCTCGCCTTGGCGTTGAAACTGATGACCGGCAGCAGGTCTTCGGTGTTGGAGAACATCTTCTTCTCGATCACCACGCGCAGTTTCTCGTAGCTGAGCCAGGTCGGGTTCTTGCCGTTGTTGTTGGCACGGGCGCGCAGCACGAAGTTGACGATCTCGTTGCGGAAGTCCTTCGGATTGCTGATTCCAGCCGGTTTCTCGATCTTCTCCAGCTCCTCGTTGAGGGCCACGCGGTTGAGGATCTCGCCGGTTTCCGGGTCACGGTATTCCTGATCCTGAATCCAGAAGTCGGCGTACAGCACATAGCGGTCGAAGATGTTCTGCCCGTATTCGCTGTAGGACTCCAGGTAGGCGGTCTGGATTTCCTTGCCGATAAACTCGATGTAGCGCGGTGCCAGATATTCCTTGATAAAGCGCAGGTAGCGCTCGCGCACTTCGGCGGGGAACTGTTCCTGCTCGATCTGCTGCTCCAGCACATACAACAAATGCACCGGATTCGCGGCGATCTCGTGCGGGTCAAAGTTGAACACCTTGGAGAGGATCTTGAAGGCGAAGCGGGTCGACAGGCCGTTCATGCCCTCGTCGACGCCGGCGGTGTCGCGGTATTCCTGGATCGACTTGGCCTTGGGATCGGTGTCCTTGAGGTTTTCGCCGTCGTAGACGCGCATTTTCGAGTAGACGTTGGAGTTTTCCGGCTCTTTCAGGCGGCTGAGGGTGGAGAACTGCGCGAGCATTTTCAGGGTGTCCGGCGCGCAGTGGGCCTTGGCCAGGGAGCTGTTGAACAGCAGTTTGTCGTAGATCTTGATCTCGTCGGTCACGCGTAGGCAGTACGGCACCTTGACGATATAGATGCGGTCGATAAAGGCTTCGTTGTTCTTGTTGTTGCGGAAACTGTGCCATTCCGATTCGTTGGAGTGGGCCAGCAGGATGCCGCTGTAGGGAATCGCGCCGAGGCCTTCGGTGCTGTTGTAGTTACCTTCCTGAGTGGCGGTCAGCAGTGGATGCAGCACCTTGATCGGTGCCTTGAACATTTCGACGAATTCCATCAGACCCTGGTTGGCGCGGCACAGTGCGCCCGAGTAGCTGTAGGCGTCGGCGTCGTTCTGCGGATATTCCTCAAGCTTGCGGATATCCACCTTGCCGACCAGAGCGGAGATGTCCTGATTGTTCTCGTCGCCCGGCTCGGTCTTGGCCACGGCGATCTGGTTGAGGATCGAGGGGTACAGCTTGACCACGCGGAACTGGCTGATATCGCCGCCGAACTCGGCCAGGCGTTTGGTTGCCCAGGGCGACATGATGCTGTTGAGGTAGCGCCGCGGAATGCCGTAATCCTCTTCGAGGATCGCGCCGTCCTCGGCGTCGCTGAACAGCCCCAAGGGCGACTCGAACACCGGCGAGCCCTTGATCGCGTAGAAGGGCACCTTCTCGATCAGGTGCTTGAGTTTCTCTGCCAGCGAGGATTTACCGCCGCCCACCGGGCCGAGCAGGTAGAGGATCTGCTTCTTCTCTTCCAGGCCCTGAGCGGCATGGCGGAAGTAGGAGACGATCTGGTCGATGCACTCTTCCATGCCGTGGAAGTCGGCAAAGGCCGGGTAGCGGCGGATCACCTTGTTGGAGAAGATCCGCGACAGTCGCGAGTTGCTCGAGGTGTCTAGCAGCTCCGGTTCGCCGATGGCCATCAGCAGGCGCTCGGCCGCCGAGGCATAGGCGCTGCGGTCTGCCTTGCACAGTTCGAGGTACTCCTGGAGGGTGAGTTCCTCCTGCCGAGTCGCTTCGAAACGTTGTTGGAAGTGGCTGAAAATGCTCATGACTTCACCTCGCTCGATGCTTGGAGCCGGTGCGGGATCGGTCAGGCGCTTGGCGTCCCGCTGCCATGCAGACGGGATAAGTCCCCCAGAACACCTAAAATCTTAGAACTTGTGCAACGTCTGCTGCGCGTCGGCCCTGCTGCGTTAAGAACAGACTCGGAATGCTCATTTACATCAGTAAATTCCGCTTCCTCGCCTGTTCTTGCCTTGCATGACTCTAGCTCGCGAGACATTGAACAGGTTCTTACCGATGGCCCGATGCCGTTTAGCCGGCTCTACCTTGTTTTGGATGGCCTGAGCTAGAGGATAGTTCGGAATCGGCGAGGTCAAGGGACGCGTAACGATAACAACATATTACCGTTGGTTGGGAGTCGCCGGCAGGCCGCTACTGGTGCGGCCTGGGCTCTGAAAAAAATTATTCTTCAGGTGTTTGAGCGGTGTCGTCGGGGAAGGTCGCGCGCCACAGTTCGAAACCACCATCGAGGCTGTAAACCTCGCTGAAGCCCTGGCCAACCAGATAGGCCGCCGCGCTCTGGCTGGAGTTGCCGTGGTAGCAGGTGACGATCAGTGGGGCGTCGAGGTCGGCGCTGCGGATAAAGTCTGCCAGGGAATGATTGTCCAGGTGCTGTGAGTTGCTGATATGGCCGACGGCGAAGCTCTGCGGGTCGCGGATGTCGACCACCACAGCGCCTTGCTGGCGCAGGGTCTGAGCTTGCTCTGGGGGGATGCGTTTGAATTCACTCATGCTTGTTCCTTACAGTCGCAGCTGTATTTCTCGCCGCTGTCGATGTTCATCAGGGTCATGCTCGCGCCCCACACGCAACCGGTGTCGAGGGCGACGATGCCGGGTTCCTGGCACTGGCCTTCGAGCGCCGCCCAGTGGCCGAAGATGATCCGTTGCTCGCGGGTCTTGCGTTGCGGGTAACTGAACCAGGGGGCGTAGCCGGGAGGTGCGCTGTCGACGCCTTCCTTGCTCTTCAGGTCGAGGGTGCCGTCGGCCTTGCAGAAGCGCATACGGGTGAAGCAGTTGGTGATCACTCGCAGGCGCGCCGCGCCCTGCAGGTCGCCGTTCCACCGGGCCGGTTCGTTGCCGTACATGCCGTCGAGAAACAGCGGCAGGCGCGCGTCATCACGCAGGGCTTCCTCGACCTCGGCTGCGCGCTTGAGCGCTTTGGCCAGGTTCCACTGCGGTGGGATGCCGGCGTGCACCAGCACGGTGTTGCGGGCTTCGTCGTAATGCAGAAGTTTCTGCTGGCGCAACCAGTCGAGCAAGTCGGCGGCGTCCGGAGCTTCGATGATCTCGCGCAGGGTGTCGGCTTTTTTCAGGCGCTCGATGTTCTGCGCCACGGCCAGCAGGTGCAGGTCGTGGTTGCCCAGTACGCAGGTCAGGGCGTGGCGGATGCTGTAGAGAAAGCGCAACGTCGCTAGGGATTCGGGGCCGCGGTTGACCAGATCACCGACCAGCCACAGCTGGTCTTGCGCAGGGTTGAAGGCGACCCGTTCGAGCAGGCATTGCAGCGGCTTCAGGCAACCTTGCAGGTCACCGACGGCATAGGTCGCCATCAGTGCAGCGAGCCCGGCACCGCCAGGCGGAACGGCGCGATCAGGGCATCGAAACGTTTGCCGTCTTCGGCGAGCATTTGATAACTGCCCTGCATGATGCCAACGCGGGTGGCCATCACCGTGCCGCTGCTGTAGGTGTGGCTGGCACCCGCCTCGATCAGTGGTTGTTGGCCGACCACGCCGGCACCGCGTACTTCCTGCACGCGGCCATCACCGTCGGTGATCACCCAGTGCCGCGAGAGCAGCTTGGCCGGCAGCTCGCCGTTATTGCTGACCGTGACGGTGTAGGCAAAGGCAAAACGGTTCTGCTCCGGCTGAGACTGCTCCGGCAGGTAGCGGGTGGCGACGCTGACGTCGACGAGGTAACGGGAATCGCTCATGCGCAATTAACTCGATAAGCAGAAAAAACAGTCTAGCGGGTATCAGTCGACGCTGGGTTGCTCGGCCAATTTGTCTGCCAGGCGTACGAAAGCGGCCAGGTCCAGTTGCTCAGGACGCAGGCTGCCGTCTACCCCAGCCGCTTCAATCGCGTCTGCCGTCAGTAGGGCCTTGAGCGTATTGCGCAGGGTCTTGCGGCGCTGGTTGAAGGCCTCGCGTACCACGCGTTCGAGCAGGCGATGGTCCTTGGCTGGGTGTGGTAGCACTTCATGCGGCACCAGGCGAACGATCGCCGAGTCGACCTTGGGCGGCGGATTGAATGCGCCGGGGCCGACATTGAACAGATGCTCCACACGGCAGTGGTACTGCACCATGATCGACAGGCGGCCCCAGTCGCCACCACCGGGCTCGGCGGCCAGGCGCTCGACCACTTCCTTCTGCAGCATAAAATGCATGTCGCGGATCAGCGCGGCGTTGTCCAGCAGATGGAAAATCAGCGGCGTGGAGATGTTGTACGGCAGGTTACCGACCACGCGCAGGCTGTGCGGTGCCGCTTGCAGTTGCTTGAAGTCGAACTTGAGGGCGTCGCCCTGGTTTAAGCGAAAGCGCGGATTTTCGCCGAATTGGTGCTGCAAGATCGGGATCAGGTCGCGATCGAGTTCGATTACGTCGAGCTGCGCGCCGCTGTTGAGCAGCCCTTCGGTGAGGGCACCCTGGCCTGGGCCGATTTCCAGCATGTGCTCGCCTTCGCGGGCGTGGATGGCGCGCAGAATGCGGTGAATCACCCCGGCGTCGTGCAGGAAGTTCTGGCCGAAGCGCTTGCGCGCGCGGTGTTGGTATTCGGACATGCAGCAGCTCCAGGCTTCAAGCGCTGAGCTCAAAGCGAATTTAACGCCGGTAGAAAACGTGGCAGTTTAACAGCATTGGCGGCGCAAACCGCGGCCTGGGTTGCGTGTAGCCGTACGGTTAGCGTGCCGCGACCTGGCTGGCGGCCATCTGGTAGGCGGTTTGCAACGCAACCTTGAGGCTGCCGCTGTCGATCTTGCTGCTGCCAGCCAGATCCAGTGCCGTGCCGTGGTCGACCGAGGTGCGGATGATCGGCAGGCCCAGGGTAACGTTGACCGCTGCGCCGAAACCCTTGTACTTGAGCACCGGCAGGCCCTGGTCGTGGTACATCGCCAGCACCGCGTCGCAGTGGTCGAGGTGCTTGGGGGTGAACAGGGTGTCGGCCGGCAGCGGGCCGATCAGCTCGATGCCTTCTGCACGCAGCAGCTCCAGGGTGGGTTCGATCACTTCAATCTCTTCACGGCCTAGGTGCCCCCCTTCACCCGCGTGGGGGTTGAGACCGCAGACCAGGATGCGTGGCCGTGCGATGCCGAATTTCGTGCGCAGGTCATGGTCGAGGATGCGCGTAACCCGCATCAGGCGCTCGGCGGTGATGGCGGCGGCGACGTCCTTGAGCGGCAGGTGAGTGGTGACCAGGGCCACACGCAAGCCGTGGGTGGCGAGCATCATCACCACCTGCGCGGTGTGGGTCAGTTCGGCGAGAAACTCGGTATGCCCGGAGAAGGCGATGCCGCCGTCATTGATCACGCCTTTGTGCACCGGTGCGGTAATCATCCCGGCAAAGTGCCCGTCGATGCAGCCTTGCCCAGCACGGGTCAGGGTATGCAGCACGTAGGCGGCGTTGGCACTGTTCAACTGACCGGGAATGACCGCGGCGGCCAATGGCGTATCCCACACATACAGGCTGCCGGCGGCGGCTGCCTGCTGCGGCCAGGCGTCAGGACCGACGGCGATCAGCTGGATGTTCAGGCCCAGAAGTTGTGAGCGTTCGGCCAGCAGTTGTTGGCTGGCGATTGCGACGAGCGGGTGCGGTTGGGCTTCGCGCGCCAGCAGCAGGCACAGGTCCGGGCCTATGCCGGCAGGCTCGCCGGGGGTCAGTGCGAAAAGGCGTGGTGTGGTCATCGGCGGGCTCTCGGTGGCTATGCGCCAACTCTGTCGGTGCGGCTGCGGTTAGTAAAGGGTGCGTTGTCTGCGGGCGAAAAAAAGCCCGGCTCTGCGTGTGCATAAAGCCGGGCTTGATCTGTTGCGTACGCTAGCTGCGTTCGCGTGCTGGGCCGGTCAGAGCTTGCTCTCGACGTAGGCCTCGTCGCGAATCTGGCGCAGCCAGGCTTGCAGCTCTTCGTCGTACTTGCGGTTACGCAGTACGGTCATGGCTTGCTGCTCGCGGAACTGTTCGCTGCTGTCGGTGGCGCGTCGGCCCATGACTTCCAGCACGTGCCAGCCATACGGGCTCTTGAAGGGTTTGGACAGCTCGCCGGCGGGCGTGTTGTTCATCACTTCGCGGAACTCAGGAACCAGCACACTTGGGTCGATCCAGCTGAGGGTGCCGCCGTTAAGCGCGGAGCCCGGATCTTCGGAGTAGCTCTTGGCCAGCTCGCTGAAGTCTTCACCGGCGAGGATGCGCTGGTAGAGGCGTTCAACCAGGCGCTTGGTTTCGGCTTCGCTGCGAATTTCGCTGGGCTTGATCAGGATGTGGCGAACATTCACTTCGTCACGTACCTGGCTGTCGCCGCCGCGTTTTTCCAGCAGCTTGATCATGATAAAGCCGCCTGGCGTGCGCATCGGCTCGGTGACCTGGCCGACAGGCAGTGCGCTGATCATCGCGTCGAACGGCGGCGGCAGTTGCCCGGCTTTACGCCAGCCCATCTCACCACCTTCCAGCGCCGTTTCACTGGCAGAACTGGCGATAGCCAGCTGTTGGAAATCGGCACCCTGCTGCAGCTGTTGATACAGCTCGCGGGCACGGCGATCGGCGGCCTGAATGTCTTCAGGCGAAGCAGCTTCGCTCACCGGGATCAGGATGTTGGCCAGGCGGAACTCTTCCGACAGCTGCATCTTGCCCATGTCCGAGGCGAGGAAGTTCTGCACTTCCTGATCGGTAACCTGGATACGTTCGGCCACGCGGCGCTGACGCACGCGGCTGATGATCATCTCGCGGCGTACTTGGTCACGCGCATCGGTGTAGGACAGGCCGTCTTTCGCCAGCGCCGCACGGAATTGCTCGATGCTCATGCCATTGCGCTGGGCAATGGTGCCGATGGCCTGGTTCAGCTCTTCGTCGGTAATCCGAATGCCGGAACGCTCGCCAATCTGCAGCTGAATGTTCTCGATGATCAGGCGTTCGAGCACCTGCTGGCTGAGAACATGCTCGGGCGGCAAGGCTGCACCACGCTGAGCAATGGTTTGCTGAACCTCGCGCAGGCGTGCATCGAGCTGGCTTTGCATGACCACGTCGTTATCGACAATTGCCACGACGCGGTTGAGTGACTGTACTTCGGCCTGTGCCGCGGTACCCAGGAACAGCGCGCCCAACAGCAGCGGGCGCACGCAATCAGAAAGCTTGATCTTCACGTTCACGATAACCTTGAATGCCTTGGTCGAGGAAAGTCTCAACTTTATTGCCGACTACACCACCCAGACCTTTGAGTACGATCTGCAGGAAGATACCGCGGTCAGCCTGGTCGTTCAGCGACGGGTTGAGGCTGACTTCGTCGTAGTCGATCCAGTAGCGGTTGATCAGGCGCAATTTCCAGCAGCAGCTGTCGTACTCGAAGCCACCGAAGGCTTCCAGGGTGCGATTGCGACCGTAGTCATACTGCCAGCGGGAGATCACGCTCCACTGCGGCACGATCGGCCAGATAACCGAGAAGTCGTGCTGGCTGATCTTGTAGTAGTCCTTGATGTAATTCGCGCTACCCGGCGTGCCGTAATCGCCGCCGCCTACTACCCAGTTACCGGTCGTTTCGTCATAGCGAACGGTGTCATTGCGATAGCGATAACCGGCGTTGACCACCTTGTTCGGGTTATCTTCTGGCTGGTAGTGGAGCATCGCGCTGCCGGAGCGAGTGCTGCCGGAGTCCGGGTCCCAGTTGAAGTCCGAGGTGAAGCGCCAGTCGCGGTTAAAGCGGTAGAGGTATTCAAGGGCGTAAGGCGAGGTCGACGCGGTCGCATCGCTGCGAGTGCGATAGTCGATGCCCGGCATCTGCACCTTGCGGTCGTCAAAGTAGAAGGCCTGGCCGATGCTGAAACGCTGACGTTCGAAGCCGTTTGGCTCAATCCAGCGGTTGGTTACGCCAAGGGACAGCTTATTCTCGTCGCCAATACGGTCTTTGCCGGAGAAGCGGTTTTCGCGCCAGAGCGAGGAGTAGCTGAAGGTGTTCTCGGCAGTGTCGAACACCGGAATGTCGGTCTGGTCTTCTTCTGGAACGTGCAGGTAGAACAGGCGTGGCTCCAGGGTCTGGCGATAGGATTTGCCGAACCACTGGCTATCACGGTCGAAATACAGGCCGCTGTCCAGGCTGAACATGCCGACACCGCGGTTCTGGCTGCTGCTGTACTTCTGCTCGGCAAGCAGGCTGTCCTTGCCCTGCTGGTCCAGGCTCAGGTCGTAGTTGGTCTGCAGGTACTTGATCTGCGGCTTGATATAGCCCCAGCTCCAGTCCAGCGGCAGGCTGACGCCTGGCTCGACATGTACTCGCTCGCCATTGGCGCGAGATAACCCCTGTACAAAGGTGTCATACCAAGGCTGCTCAACCACGCCATCTTCATTGATAAAGTTGCCGGAACGCAGGTTGCGGTCGAAGCGCACATATTCAGTGCCGTAGCTGAAGTTCACCCCCGCAGGTTTGAATGGCAGCACGCCATCCAGGGTCAGCTGCGGCAGGCGGTTGTAAGGAGTGATATCGGTGATGTTGGCCAGCTCATAAGCGTGCGCATTCAGGCGCGCCGTGTAGCCTTCGCCACGGTAGGTCAGGGTGCCGCGTTGATTGACGTAGCTGGTGGAGCTGACGCCCAGGTCGGTACCCAGATCCTGGAAGTAGTACGGGTCGCTGATGTCGGTGTAGTCGGCTTCAGCCAGCAGACGCGAGGTCAGGCCGGTGGTGTGCTGCCAGTTGTACATCCAGCGCTGATCTTCGTAGTCAGACTGCAGCTTGCGGTCATCATTACTGTCGTCGAGGTAAGCCGCGCCGACCTGTCCTTCGCTGTCCTTGGTGAGGTAGCGGAACTCGCCTTCCATCAACAAGCCGCGGTCGGCCATATAGGTCGGGTACAACGTGGCATCGTAGTTCGGCGCCAGGTTGAAGTAGTACGGCGTTTGCAGGGTCAGGCCGTTGTCGCTGGAGCTGCCAATGCTTGGCGGCAGGAAGCCGGACTGGCGGCGATCATCAATCGGGAAGTAGATGTACGGGGTGTAGAACACCGGCACATTCTTCACTCGCAGGGTCACGTTGGTCGCGGTGCCGAAACCGGTGGCCGGGTTCAAGGTGATGTTGTTGCCCTTGAGGTGCCAGGCGTTGCTGCCGGGTTCGCAGCTGGTGTAGGTGCCGTCTTTGAGGCGGATGATCGCGCTTTCTTCGCGTTTGGCGTAGAGCGCATTACCGCGGATATGGCTCTTGTGCAGCACATATTCGGCGTTATCGACCTTGGCTTCACCGTTGTCCAGTTGCAGCTCGGCGCGGTCGCCGACCACCAGCATGCCCTGATCACGCAGGCGCACATTGCCGATCAGCTCGCCGCGGTTTTCTGCCTGGCGCAGGTTGGCTTCGTCAGCCTCGACCTGCATGCCGGCCTGGCGCAGCACTACATTGCCGGCCAGAGTGGCGACCTGTTCTTCCTGCTCATAGCGCGAGGCTTTGGCCGAGATGAACATCGGCGCTTCATCCATCGGCGTCTTATCGTCCATGCCTGGGCGCGTCGGTTCTACGTACGCACCGGCACAGTAAGGACCGGCCTCAGCCAATTGCGCGGCGCTGAGGTTTTCCCGAGGGACCCAGTCCAGGTGGCTGTAGTCGGTGCTGCGCGAGGCCAGGCCCTTGCCGCCGCTTTCGGTGACCAGAGTCGCTTGCGCGGCTTTTTCCTGGCGCGGCGCGGCAGTGCTTTCGCCGGCCTTGCTGCTGGCGACCGAATCGCGTTGTACTGGGCGCGCCGGCAGTGCAGCATTGCTGGTTTTAGGGGCGCAAGCCCAACCGCCGGTGGCGGAAACCTGGCAATCGTACTGCTCGGCAGCGATAGCGAAAGGAACGGCTAAAGGTTGTAGCGCCAGAAGGCTGCCAGTGACCAGTAGAGGGAATTTTTTACGAAACGCGGGGTATTTTACTGCCATCTTATTTTTTCCGGGCTTCCTGCGCGCCATTGGCCCTGAGGCCGCACGCCTCTCGATGGGCTTGAAAAGATGCTGGATAATAAAGCATGACCCGCGCAACGGCTAGCGCCGTCGGAGACCTTGTAATGCCTGATGAAGATATACGCCTGCAATACCTTGAAGAGTGGCTTGCCCAGCAGTTGCCAGAGCTCTTCGCCAGTCGTGGGTGGGGGGCTGTGCCCGCCGCCACGCTGACCTCGGCCAGCAGCGATGCCAGTTTTCGCCGCTATTTCCGCTGGCAGGGCGCAGGCCGTAGCCTGATCGTGATGGACGCACCGCCGCCGCAGGAAGACTGTGCGCCCTTCGTCAAAGTGGCTGGCCTGCTGGCCGAGGCGCAGCTCAATGTGCCGCAGATTCTCGCCGCCGACCTGGCGCGGGGCTTTCTGCTGTTGAACGATTTGGGCCGGCAGACCTATCTGGATGTGATCAACGAGGGCAATGCCGACGCCTTGCTCGCCGATGCCGTGCAAGCCTTGCTGGCCTTCCAGCAGCTGCCACTGGATGCGCCGCTGCCGAGTTACGACGATGCCTTGCTGCGCCGCGAATTGCAGTTGTTCCCCGAGTGGTATGTACAGCGTCACTTGGGTATTGAACTGAGCACTACGCAACAGGCCGCCTGGCAGCGGGTTAGCCAATTGCTGATCGATAGCGCCCTGGAGCAGCCCAAGGTGCTGGTGCATCGCGACTATATGCCGCGCAACCTGATGCTCAGTGAGCCGAATCCGGGTGTGCTGGATTTTCAGGATGCGGTCTATGGTCCGGTGACCTATGACGTTACTTGTCTGTTCAAGGATGCTTTCCTCAGCTGGCCAGACGCGCGGGTGCAAGCCTGGCTGGAAGATTATTGGCAGCAGGCCCGCGCCCTGGGTATTCCGGTGCAGAGCGAGTTGCAGGACTTCCTGCGCGCCAGCGACCTGATGGGTGTGCAACGCCATCTCAAGGTGATCGGCATTTTCGCGCGCATCTGCCATCGCGATGGCAAGCCCAAGTACCTGGGCGACGTGCCGCGCTTCTTCTCTTATATAGAAGCGGTGTTGGCGCGCCGTCCTGAGCTGGCGGAATTGGCCGAGCTGTTCGCCAGCCTGCCCAAGGATGAGGCGGTGCCGGCATGAAGGCGATGATTCTGGCCGCGGGCAAAGGCGAGCGCCTGCGCCCGCTGACCCTGCATACGCCGAAACCCCTGGTGCGGGCGGCCGGCGTGCCGCTGATCGAGTACCACGTACGTGCCTTGGCAGCGGCCGGCTTTCGCGAGCTGGTGATCAATCACGCCTGGCTGGGCCAGCAGATTGAGGATTATCTGGGCGATGGTTCGCGCTTTGGCCTGCAGATTGCCTATTCGGCCGAGGGTGAGCCGCTGGAGACCGGTGGCGGGATTTTCCAGGCACTGCCCTTGCTCGGCGATCAGCCGTTTCTGTTGATCAACGGCGATATCTTCACCGACTACCCGTTTGCCGAGCTGCGCCGCCCGCTGTCCGGCTTGGCGCACCTGGTGCTGGTGGATAACCCGGCGCATCACCTGATTGGGGATTTCTGCCTGAGTGCCGGACAGGTGACGGATGCGCGACCGGGGCGGGTCAGCCTGACCTACAGCGGCATGGCCGTGTTGGCACCGCAGCTGTTTGCCGATTGCCAGGCCGGTGCTTTCAAGCTGGCACCGCTGCTGTGTCAGGCGATGACGCAAGGACAGGTCAGTGGCGAGCGTTTTGCCGGATGCTGGGTCGACGTGGGCACTCACGAGCGGCTGGCCGAAGTCGAACAGCTGCTTGAGGCGCGCGGCTGAGATGCTCTGGCCTGCGACCCTGCTGGGCGCTGTGGCGGGGCTCGCGCTGGCGAGTATTCCCGGTGGGCTGCTTGGCGGTTTGCTCGGCCAAGTGCTGGACCGCCGCTTGCGCCTGCAGTCCTGGGCGGCCTTGCGTGAACGCCTGGGGGTGAAGGCGCCGCCTGTCGATGAACAGCTGCTGTTTATCCTGCTGGGGCGTTTGGCCAAGTGTGATGGCCGGGTGCTGCCGGCGCATATTCAGCAGGCGCGGGCGGAGATGCAGCGTCAGGGTCTGGACGCCGAGGCGCAGCGTCTGGCGATTGCCGCCTTTGCCCGCGGCAAGACCGGTCGCGACAGCCTGCGCGGGCCGTTGCGGCGTCAGCGCGCGCGCAGTGAGGCGCTGTTGCGGGCCTGCTGGCGGATGGCCTGGGTCGATGGCCAGGTCAGTCAAACCGAGCGTGAGCTGATTCTGCTCTGGGGGCGCTGGCTGAAAGTATCGTCGGCCACCCAGAAGGTGTTGAGCGATGCTTACGCGCCGCAGCAAGGGCCGTTGGCTGCGCCTGCCGGCAATGCTTATCAACAGGCGCTGAGCTTGCTTGGGGTCGATGCCGATGCCGCGCCGGCGCAGATCAAGCAGGCTTACCGGCGGCTGCTCAGTCGCCACCACCCGGACAAGCTGGCCGGCAGCGGTGCCGCGCCTGAGCGGGTGCGCGAAGCGACCGAGCGTACCCGTGAGTTGCATCAGGCATATGACCTGGTGCGTCAGCGTCACGGTTTTCGCTAAGAACCGGCTTACGATCTGCTGCGCGTCGGCCCTGCTGCGTTAAAACAGGCTCGGCCGCTCATTTACAGTTCGTAAACTCCGCGTCCTCGCCTGTTTCTGCCTTGCATGGCTCTAGCTCGCGAGATCGTAAACCAGTTCTGCGCGTCTATTTGTCGGCTTGCAGCTTTAGCGTCAGCCAGCCGCGAATACGCCGGTAGAGCTGTTCCTGCTCGGCTTCTCTATTGCCCGGCAGGGCTTTCATGGCGATCTGGATATAGCTCGGGTGCTTTTGCCGCTTGCTGGCTTGCGAGCGCTTGAGCGCAGCCTGGCGATCCGCCGGCAGGTCCTTGTAGTAGAAATCCCCGGTGGCCAGTTGCAGCTCTGGAATCAGCTCGTCGAGCGGCGGGGCATAGCCGGCGGGCAGGCTGGCGGCTACCAGCAGCAGGTTGCGCACGGTGGCGGGCTTGCGTTCAGCCAGATAGCGCGCGGCCCAGTACGCGCCGCTGCCATGCCCGAGTAGCGCCACGGTCTTGGCTTTTTGCTGTTCGGCAAAGCTGACGGCCGCCGCAATGCGCGCCAGCACGCGTTCGGCGTGGGCTTTCTGTTGTTCGGCGATAACTTGTGTTTTCGCGGCGGCAGTGGCGGCGTCATCGACGGCGGGTACTGCGTCTTTGGGGGCGGCGGCGTCCGTATCCTCTGCCGATTTGGTGTCGGTTTCAGCGGCTGCGCTGGCAGGGTCGCTGGCGGCAGCCGGGTCGGCGGTTGGCTCAGCTGCGGCTTCGACAACGCGTTGCGGTGGGGCGTCGCCATTCGGGTCGGGCAGGGTCAGGCTCAGGCTGTGCCAGCCGCCGTCGGGCAGTTTGCGGCGCAATGGGCCGATGCTTTGCGGCCAGTCGGCGCTTTCATCGTCACCGGGCAGGAGAATCACCGCGCCACTTGGTTCGGCGACATTGGCAGGCAGCCACAGGGCAAGAAACTGTTCGTCGCCGGCCTGCAGTTGCTGCTGCTCCTTCTGCTCGACTTGTTGCTCAAGGGCCACGGCATCGGCTTCGCTGCGCTCGGCGAGGGGCGCGCGCGGCTCGACTACCGGAGCGGCTGGTTCCTCAGGCGCGGTAGCGGGAGTCTCGTCTTCGGCAAACAGTGGGTGGCTTAACAGCAGCAGGCTCAGGGCGAGCGCGGCGTGGCGCGAGGGCATGGGGGTCTCCAGCGAACTACCTAGTTTCAGCAGCCTAGCCGGTTCCGGGGCGCTTTGTCAGGTGTCGCTTGGTTGCGCCAGGCCTTGGATCGGGCTGTTACAATGCGCGCCTTCCGTGAACGCCACTGAGGTGCGCCATGCAACCCTTCGCCATTGCTCCATCGATTCTGTCCGCCGATTTCGCCCGTCTGGGCGAGGAAGTAGACAAGGTTCTGGCCGCTGGTGCCGACATCGTCCACTTCGATGTGATGGACAATCACTATGTGCCGAACCTGACCATCGGCCCGATGGTGTGTGCCGCGCTGCGCAAGTACGGCATCACTGCGCCGATCGATGCGCACCTGATGGTGCAGCCGGTGGATCGCATCATCGGTGACTTTATCGAGGCCGGCGCGACCTACATTACCTTCCACCCGGAAGCCACGCTGCATATCGACCGCTCCCTGCAGCTGATCCGCGACGGCGGCTGCAAGGCTGGTCTGGTGTTCAACCCGGCCACCCCGCTGGACGCGCTGCGCCATGTGATGGACAAGGTCGACATGATCTTGCTGATGAGCGTCAACCCAGGCTTCGGCGGGCAGAAATTCATTCCGCATACCCTGGAAAAACTCAAGGAAGCGCGTGCGCTGATCGACGCCAGCGGCCGCGATATTCGCCTGGAGATCGATGGCGGGGTGAATGTGCAGAATATTCGCGAGATCGCTGCCGCCGGGGCCGACACCTTTGTCGCTGGTTCGGCGATTTTCAATCAGCCTGACTACAAAGCGGTGATCGACGCCATGCGCGCCGAGCTGGCCCAGGCGCGCGGGTGAGCATTCTTCACGAGCTGTTCGACGGGCAGTTGCCGCGCCTGGTGATGTTCGACCTGGACGGCACTCTGGTGGATTCGGTACCGGACTTGGCCGCCGCCATCGACAGCATGCTGGTGCTGCTGGGGCGACCGGCTGCGGGTGTCGAGCGGGTGCGCGACTGGGTCGGCAATGGCGCGCGGGTGCTGGTGCGCCGCGCCCTGGCCGATGGCTTGCAGCATGAGCATATCGATGACGCCCAGGCCGAGCCGGCCCTAGAGCTGTTTATGCAGGCCTACGCCGAGGCGCATACGTTGACCACGGTGTATCCGGGGGTGCGCAAAACCCTCAAATGGTTGCGTGAGCAAAAGGTCGAGATGGCGATTGTCACCAACAAGCCGGAGCGGTTTGTCGCGCCGCTGTTGGATGATAAGGGGTTGGGCGGGTTCTTCCGCTGGATAGTCGGCGGCGACACCCTGGCGCAGCAGAAACCTGACCCTGCGGCGCTGCTGCATGTGCTGCAGTTGGCGCGGATCGATCGGGCGCAGGCGCTGTTTATTGGCGACTCACGCAGCGATGTACTGGCCGCGAAGGCGGCGGGTGTGTCCTGCGTAGCGCTGAGCTATGGCTATAACCATGGCCGGCCGATCGCCGAGGAGAATCCGGCGCGGGTGCTGGACGACTTGCGCGAGCTGCTGCCACTCGCGCAGCCCGCGGCGGACGCCACCGCCAGCGAGCAAGGCGGCGGGTTGATTCAGCCGGTGGCCTGCGCTAGTGTGGCCAGCGTTTACTCCCGCCAAAAAGAGAGCTCCGTGGTGGTTACCTGCACGCGCTGGTCCGCAAGGACTGGTATGAAAATCATCAAGGCCCTGGCCCGTTGGCGCTGGCGCCTCTGACCTGATCTTGGCCGCTTAGCCGGCGCGTTTGCACACGACCGTTTTACCCTCAAGCCACGAGGCTGCTCATGACCCGCGAAGAATTTCTGCGTTTAGCCGCTGCCGGCTATAACCGCATTCCTGTTGCCTGCGAAACCCTGGTGGATTTCGACACCCCGCTGTCGATCTACCTGAAGCTGGCCGATCAGGCCAATACCTACCTGCTCGAATCCGTGCAGGGCGGCGAGAAATGGGGCCGTTACTCGATCATCGGCCTGCAAGCGCGCACCGTGCTGCGTGCCTATGAGCATGATGTGCAGATCAGTGTCGATGGTGTCGAAGTTGAGCGTCACCAATGTGCCGACCCGTTGGCCTTTGTCGAGCAATTCAAAGACCGTTACAAGGTGCCAACCCTGGCCGGCCTGCCGCGCTTTAATGGTGGCCTGGTGGGCTATTTCGGTTACGACAGCGTGCGTTACGTCGAGAGCAAACTGGGGGCCAGTCCGAATCCGGACCCGCTGGGGACGCCGGATATCCTGCTGATGGTCTCCGATGCGGTGGTGGTGTTCGACAACCTGGCCGGCAAGATGCACGCCATTGTGCTGGCCGATCCGGCCGAGGCCGATGCTTTCGAGCAAGGCCAGGCGCGCCTGCAAGAGATTCTGCACAAGCTGCGTCAGCCGATCACGCCACGCCTGGGTGTCGACCTGGCCGCGCCGGCGGGTGCCGATCCGGATTTCGTCTCCAGCTTCAAACGTGACGACTACGAGGCCGCGGTGCAGGCGATCAAGGAGTACATCCTGGCCGGCGATTGCATGCAGGTGGTGATTTCCCAGCGCATGTCGATTCCGTTCAAGGCCGCGCCGATTGATCTGTACCGCGCGCTGCGCTGCATCAACCCGACGCCTTATATGTACTTCTTCAACTTCGGCGACTTCCATGTCGTCGGCAGCTCGCCGGAAGTGCTGGTGCGCGTCGAAGATAATCTGATCACCGTGCGCCCGATCGCCGGCACCCGTCCGCGTGGGGCTAATGAAGAAGCTGACCTGGCCCTGGAGACCGACCTGCTGTCGGATGCCAAGGAGCTGGCCGAGCACCTGATGCTGATCGACCTGGGGCGTAACGATGTCGGCCGGGTCGCGAGCATCGGCAGCGTCAAACTCACCGAGAAGATGGTGATTGAGCGCTACTCCAACGTCATGCACATCGTCTCCAACGTCACCGGCCAGTTAAAGGAAGGTCTGACGGCGATGGACGCCCTGCGCGCCATTCTGCCGGCTGGCACCTTGTCCGGCGCGCCGAAGATTCGCGCCATGGAAATCATCGACGAGCTGGAGCCGGTCAAGCGCGGCGTATATGGCGGCGCGGTCGGCTATTTCGCCTGGAACGGCAATATGGACACCGCCATCGCCATCCGCACGGCGGTGATCAAGGATGGTGAGCTGCATGTGCAGGCGGGTGCCGGCATCGTTGCCGACTCGGTGCCGGCGCTGGAGTGGGAAGAGACGCTGAACAAGCGCCGCGCCATGTTCCGTGCTGTGGCGCTCGCCGAGCAAACCGTCCCCGACCAGACCAAGCGCTGAGGAGTCCCGCCATGCTTTTGATGATCGATAACTACGACTCCTTCACCTACAACGTGGTGCAGTACCTGGGCGAGCTGGGTGCCGATGTCCATGTGATCCGCAACGACGAACTGAGCATCACCGAGATCGAAGCGCTCAAACCCGAGCGCATTGTGGTCTCGCCCGGCCCGTGTACGCCGACCGAAGCCGGGGTGTCCATTGAGGCCATTCTGCATTTCGCCGGCAAGCTGCCGATCCTCGGCGTCTGCCTGGGCCACCAGAGCATCGGCCAGGCCTTTGGCGGCGATGTGGTGCGTGCGCGTCAGGTCATGCACGGCAAGACCAGCCCGGTGTTCCACCGCGACCTCGGCGTATTCGCCGGCCTGAACAACCCGCTGACGGTAACCCGCTACCATTCACTGGTGGTCAAGCGCGAAACCCTGCCGGACTGCCTGGAGGCGACCGCCTGGACCCAGCATGCCGACGGTTCGATCGACGAGATCATGGGCCTGCGCCACAAGACCCTGCATATCGAAGGCGTGCAGTTCCACCCTGAGTCGATCCTCACTGAACAGGGTCACGAACTGTTTGCCAATTTCCTCAAGCAACAGGGAGGCCTGCGCCCATGAATATCAAGGAAGCCTTGAACCGGGTGGTCAATCAGCTCGACCTGTCCACGGCGGAAATGCAGGACGTGATGCGCGAGATCATGACCGGTCAGTGCACCGATGCGCAGGTCGGTGCCTTTCTGATGGGCATGCGCATGAAGAGCGAAACCATCGATGAGATCGTCGGTGCGGTCGCAGTTATGCGTGAGCTGGCCAGCCATGTGCACCTGGACACACTCGAGCATGTGGTCGACGTGGTCGGTACCGGTGGCGATGGCGCGAATATCTTCAACGTGTCGACGGCAGCGAGCTTTGTCGTCGCGGCGGCGGGCGGCAAAGTCGCCAAGCACGGCAATCGCGCGGTGTCCGGCAAAAGTGGCAGCGCCGACTTGCTGGAGGCAGCGGGCATCTACCTGAGCCTGACCCCTGAGCAAGTGGCGCGCTGCATCGACAGCGTCGGCGTCGGCTTTATGTTCGCCCAGGTGCACCATGCCGCGATGAAGCATGCCGCCGGCCCGCGCCGCGAGCTGGGCCTGCGCACCATCTTCAATATGCTCGGCCCGCTGACCAATCCGGCCGAGGTACGCCATCAGGTGATCGGCGTGTTCAGCCAGGCGCTGTGCCGGCCTTTGGCCGAGGTGCTCAAACGTCTGGGCAGCCAGCACATTCTGGTGGTGCATTCGCGTGATGGCCTGGATGAGTTCAGCCTGGCGGCGGCCACCCATGTTGCCGAATTGAAGGATGGCGTGATCAGCGAGTACGAGGTGCAGCCCGAAGACCTCGGCCTGAAGAGCCAGAGCCTGATTGGCCTGGCGGTGGAAAGCCCGGAGCAATCGCTGGCGCTGATCCGCGACGCCCTGACCAAACGCAGGACCGAGTCCGGGCAGAAGGCCGCTGACATGATCGCACTGAATGCCGGTGCGGCATTGTACGCGGCGGATTTGGCGCGCAGTCTGAAGGAAGGCGTGCAGCTGGCCCACGATGCGCTGCATACCGGCCTGGCCTGGGAAAAACTGCAGGAGCTGGTGTCCTTTACCGCCGTATTCAAACAGGAGAACGCAGGGTGAGCATTCCCACCGTGCTGGAAAAGATCCTTGCGCGCAAGGCAGAAGAAGTCGCGGCGCGCCGCGCCATCGTCAGTCTGGCCGAAGTCGAGCAGCAAGCCCGCAACGCCGATCCGGTGCGTGGGTTTGCCCAGGCGCTGCTGGCGCAGGCCAAGCGCAAGCAGCCGGCGGTGATCGCCGAGATCAAGAAGGCGTCGCCGAGCAAGGGCGTGCTGCGTGAGGACTTTGTCCCGGCCGAAATTGCCCGTGCCTATGAGTCCGGCGGTGCGACCTGCCTGTCGGTGCTGACTGATGTGGATTTCTTCCAGGGCGCGGATCGCTACCTGCAAGAGGCACGCGCGGCCTGTGCGCTGCCGGTGATCCGCAAGGACTTTATGATCGACCCGTACCAGATCGTCGAAGCCCGTGCGTTGGGTGCTGATTGCGTGCTGCTGATCGTCTCGGCGCTGGATGATGTGCAACTGGCCGAGCTGGCGGCGACCGCCAAGGCCTTCGACCTGGATGTACTGGTCGAGGTGCACGATGGCGATGAGCTGGAGCGTGCGCTGAAAACCCTGGATACGCCGTTGGTGGGCATCAACAACCGCAGCCTGCACAGCTTCGAAGTCAGCCTGGAAACCACTCTGGACCTGCTGCCGCGGATTCCGCGTGATCGCCTGGTGGTGACCGAGAGCGGCATCCTCAACCGTGCCGATGTCGAGCTGATGGAAATCAGTGAGGTGTATGCCTTCCTGGTCGGTGAGGCCTTTATGCGTGCCGATAACCCGGGCGCGGAATTGGAGCGGCTGTTCTTTCCCGAGCGCAAGCGGGTGATCACCTCGCCTGACGTGGACTGATCTCACATCCATAAAAAAGCCGACACATGCGTCGGCTTTTTCATATCTGCAGCATGCAGCTTCAGCGTGTACCGAAGACCACCATGGTCTTGCCTTTGACGCTGACCAGGCCCTGTTCTTCCAGGGCCTTGAGCACGCGGCCCACCATCTCCCGCGAGCAGCCAACGATACGGCCGATTTCCTGACGAGTGATCTTGATCTGCATGCCGTCCGGGTGAGTCATGGCGTCCGGTTGCTTGCACAGGTCGAGCAGGGTGCGAGCAACGCGGCCGGTGACGTCGAGGAACGCCAGGTCGCCCACCTTGCGCGTGGTATTGCGCAGGCGTTCGGCCATTTGGCTGCCAAGGGCGTAGAGAATGTCCGGGTCCTGCTGCGTCAGTTCGCGGAACTTGGCGTAGCTGAGCTCGGCGACTTCGCACTCGGTCTTGGCACGCACCCAGGCGCTGCGTTCTTTCTCGGTGCCGTCCTTCTCGAACAGGCCCATTTCGCCAAAAAAATCGCCCGAGTTGAGGTAGGCGATGATCATTTCACGACCATCATCGTCTTCGATCAGGATGGTGACCGAACCTTTAACGATGAAGAACAGCGTTTCGCAACGGTCGCCTGCATAGATGATGGTGCTCTTTGCGGTGTAGCGGCGGCGGTGACAGTGTGCGAGAAGCTTGTCGAGATTTTTTATTTTAGGTGTGAGGGTAATAGCAACCATGCCCGAATCCCGAATTTATAAGAGTAAGCCGTTGTCTGGCTGGCGTTTCTAATAATAGTTATCTGTACAAGTGTGCCAGTAATCAGTCGTGAGCTTAACAAACACTCCGATACTCGGCGCGGTTTTGCGACCTGGCTAACATCTGGCCATGGAACTTACCGGTATTGGCGCAGCGACCGGCAGGCAAAAGCGCTGTGCTAAGCTGCCTTCCTTTTTAACAGCGGAGCCTGGGTAATGAAAGCGCGCATTCAGTGGGCCGGTGAAGCCCTGTTTATTGGTGAGTCGGGCAGCGGCCATGCGCTGGTCATGGATGGCCCGCCGGAGAGCGGTGGACGCAACCTGGGTGTGCGCCCGATGGAAATGCTGCTGATCGGGTTGGGTGGTTGCAGCAACTTCGATGTGGTCAGCATCCTGAAAAAATCCCGCCAGGCGGTCGAGAGCTGCGAAGCCTTTCTTGAAGCCGAGCGCGCCACGGAAGAACCCAAGGTGTTCACCAAGATCCACCTGCATTTCGTGGTCAAGGGCCGTGGCTTGAAAGAGGCGCAGGTCAAGCGTGCGGTTGAGCTGTCGGCGGAGAAGTATTGCTCGGCTTCGATCATGCTCGGTCGCGGCGGTGTTGAGATCACTCACGACTACGAGATCATCGAACTGGGCTGATTCGGGCGTCTGATCCGGATAAGCAAAAGGGCATCTAAGGTGCCCTTTTTGTTGCCTGCAATTCAGCGCTACAGCCGATACGTGGTTGTGGTCATGACCTTGGCCAGCAGGCTCATGCCGAACTTCACCGGTGCCGGGAAGCGCAGGCCGCCCGCTTGCAGGGCACTGCTGGCATGCTGCTCTTCGTCCTCACGCATCTGCTCGAGGATCGCGCGAGACTTCTGGTCTTGCGCCGGCAATTGCTGCAGGTGTTCATCGAGGTGCTTGACCACCTGATCTTCGGTGGCGGCGACAAAACCCAGGCTGACTTTATCGCTGATTAACCCGGCAGCCGCACCTACGCCAAACGACAAACCGTAGAACAGTGGGTTAAGCACGCTGGGTTGGCTGCCGAGCTGGCGGATGCGCTGCTCGCACCAAGCCAGGTGATCAATTTCCTCATCGGCGGCATGCTCCATCGCCTTGCGCACCTGCGGCAGCTTGGCAGTGAGGGCCTGGCCCTGGTACAGCGCCTGGGCGCACACCTCGCCGGTGTGGTTGATGCGCATCAGCCCGGCGATATGCTGAGCCTGCGCTGCATCCAACTCGGCTTCCGGCTGCACGATGGCGGGGGAAGGGCGGCTTGGCTGACCGCTAAACGGCAGCAGCGTGCGCAGCGCGGCATCGGCTTGCAACAACAGACGGTCAACAGGTGAGAAGTGGCGTTCGCTGGCCATAGGGACCTCCGGCGATGACTACGGCGGCCAGTTTACTCCAAACGCTGGCCGCCGACTTGATCGAGATCAGGGCAGCTCGCGGAGTACGCGAAAGCCTAGGGCGTAGTCCTTGTGCTGCGGCTGCTTCATATCGCGCTGACTGCTGCGCAGGTAGCTGGGGCCACTGTTCCAGGCACCGCCGCGCACCGCTCGTGGGCTTTTGTCGAGCAGGCTGGCAGTGCTCTGCTCGCTGCCGTCGAACGGGCTGGCGAAGCGCGAGGCGGTCCATTCCCAGACATTGCCTGCGGTGTCGTACAGGCCGAAGGCGTTGGCCGGGAACTGGCCGAGGCGCTCGGTCTTGTTCTGGATCAGCCGTGAGCTGGCGCAGCCGCGGCAATGCGCGCGCGGGCGAGTGTCGGGACTGTCGAGTTGTTCGCCCCACCAGTAATAACTGCTGCTACCGGCGCGGGCGGCATATTCCCACTCGGCTTCGGTAGGCAGGCGATAGCGCTGGCCGCTGACCTTCGACAGCCATTTGCTATAGGCCTGGGCCTGGTGCCAGGACACGTGCATCACCGGGCGCTGGGACGAAAGGCCCCAGCCTTCGTTGTCCGGCATCGGTGTGTCGGTGGCATCGGCATACAGCTGCCAGTCGGCGAAGCTGATTTCGAAACGGCCGATAGCGAATGGGTGGCGGATCTCGATGGGCGTCAGCGGGCGTTCGTTATGGTTGCCACGCCCGGTGTGGTCGCCCATCAGGTAACGCCCCGCTGGTACGACCACCAATTCGGGGCCCTGCTTGCCAGCGGGCAGGGCATCGCGAAATACGCTGCCGACGGCTTGCGCGTGGGCCGCGCCACTGCTCAGCAGGACGAGTAGGGCCAGCCCACCGAGGGATTTGCCGATCAACCCGGTGGCCAGGTCATGGGGCGCTGACCGAGGACGTGCATATGGATGTGGTACACGGTCTGGCCGCCCAGCTCGTTGCAGTTCATCACCACGCGAAAGCCTTCCTCGCAGCCTTGCTCCTTGGCCAGGCGTTGCGCGGTGAAGAGAATATGCCCAGCGAGCGCTTTATCCGCTTCGGTCAGGTCATTGAGGGTACGAATATGTTTTTTCGGGATGACCAGAAAATGCACCGGAGCCTGCGGGCCGATATCGTGGAAGGCCAGTACCTGGTCATCTTCATAAAGCTTGCGTGCGGGGATTTCCCCGGCGACGATCTTGCAAAACAGACAGTCCATGGACAGTCTCCCGGCCTGTTGAACGAGGGCCGAGTTTAACGGTGCCAATGGGCAGCGACCAGTAGACAAGGAGTGTGGGTGAAAAACGATATTCATGATTTGGGCCTGGTGCTCGACTCCAAGGCCAAGCTGGTGCTGATCGAGTCCTGGGATGAGGCGCGGGTGCTGGAAACCCTGACCAGTCTGGCGGTGCGTCGCGGTCTGGGTTTGCAGGTGTGGTCGGTGACCGAGGGCTTACAGCGCGTGGGGTTTTCCATTCAAGAGCCCGTCGATAGCGCGACGCTGGAGCCGGAAACCGCTCTGCGCCTGATCAAGGCCGATCCGCAGCCGACGCTGTATGTGATGTGCGACCTGCATCCATTCCTTTCGGATAACCCCAAGCTGGTGCGTCTGCTCAAGGAAATCGCCATGAGCGAGCTGCCGAGCAAGCCGACACTGGTGCTGGTCTCGCACGCCTGCAACTTGCCGCCCGAGGTGCAGCGCTATGCCTCGCGTTTCAGCCTGGCGTTGCCGTCCGAGGAGGAGCTGCTGGCGATTGTGCGCGATGAGGCCACGGCCTGGAGCGCGCGCAACCGCAATGCCCGAGTGCGCACCGACAACCGCACCCTGCAGCAGGTGGTGAAGAACCTGCGCGGCCTCAGCCATGCCGAGGCGCGTGCGCTGGCGCGCAATGTGATCTGCGATGACGGTGCGATCACCCAGGAAGACCTGCCCGAACTGAACAAGACCAAGTTCAAACTGCTCGACCTCGATGGTGTGCTCAGCTTCGAGTACGACACCGCACGCTTCGCCGAAGTCGGCGGGCTGAGTAACCTCAAGCGCTGGCTGGGTGACCGGCAGAGTATTTTCCTTGAGGGCAAAGGCGTCGATCTGCCTAAGGGGGTGTTACTGGTCGGCGTGCAGGGCGGCGGCAAGAGCCTGGCGGCCAAGGCGGTGGCGGGGTTGTGGGGCTTGCCGCTGCTGCGTCTGGATTTCGCTTGTCTGTACAACAAATTCTTCGGCGAAACCGAGCGCAACCTGCGTGAGGCGCTGAAACTGGCCGAGCAGATGGCACCCTGCGTGTTGTGGATGGACGAGATCGAGAAGGGCCTGGCCAGCGGTGACCATGACGGCGGCGTCAGCCAGCGCGTGCTCGGCACCCTGCTGACCTGGATGGCCGAGCGCAAGGCACCGGTGTTTATGGTGGCCACCGCCAACGTGATCTCGCGGCTACCGCCGGAGCTGGTACGCAAGGGCCGTTTCGATGAGTTGTTCTTTGTCGACCTGCCGGATGCCAGCGTGCGCGCTGAGATTTTCCGCATTCACCTGGTGCGGCGCGAGCTGGACCCGACAGGGTTTGACTTGGCGCAACTGGCCGCGGCCTGCGACGGCTTTTCCGGGGCGGAGATCGAGCAGGCGGTGGTCAGCGCGCTGTACGCCGCGCAGGCGCAGCAGCAAGCGGTGACTCAGGCCTTGCTGCTACAGAGCCTCCAGAGCACTGCGCCGTTGTCGGTGGTGATGGCCGAAGACCTCGACGCCCTGCGCGCCTGGGCCAATGGCCGTACGGTGAATGCCGGTTAGTTGGGAGTACCGAACTGGCGATTCAAGCGGCCACTGATCCTCCGTACCAGCCAGCGCGGGCCCAGGCGCGGGCTGAGTGCCAGCAGGCGATTACGCCAGCCGGGAATGATGATCGCGCGGTTTTTCTCCAGCGCCTTGACGGTGATAAGTGCCACTTCCTCGGCGCTCATCATCAGCTTGCTGTCTTGCAGCGCCTCGACGCTCATCTGCGCATTGCGGAAGAAGGCGCTGCGAGTTGGCCCAGGGCAGAGCACCGAGACCTTGACGCCATGCTCCTTGAGTTCTTCACGCAGGCCTTCGGAGAAATGCAGGACGAATGCCTTGCTGGCGTAGTAGTTGCTCATCCCCGGGCCCGGTTGAAACGCGGCCACCGAGGCGACGTTGAGAATCTGCCCGCTGCCCTGGCCGGCCATGATGGTGCCGATGGCATGACAGAGGCGCGCCAGTGCCAATACATTCAACTCGATCAACTGCTGCTCGCGAGACCAATCCTGGGCGACAAACGCCCCGCTGGTGCCGATGCCGGCGTTGTTTACCAGCAGATCGATGCTGCGTTCGCCTTGCTCCAGTTCGTGTAGCAGGCCACTGACCTGTAGCGGCTGACTGAGGTCGCAGACGCGAAACAGCACCTCAACGGAAAAGCGCTGGGTCAGCTCGCAGGCGATGCTTTCCAGCGCATCGCGTTGCCGTGCCACCAGAATCAGATTGCGGCCACGCCGCGCCAGGGCTTCGGCCAGGGCCAGGCCGATACCGCTGGAGGCTCCGGTAATAAGGGCGTAACGGCTCATAGGGTTCTCCGTGATGGGGCCGGTTCGACCCCATGTGCCGCGCAAGGTTGCGTCTTACAGGCCGGTGTCGGCAAAGCCCATATAGGCCGGCAGGACGATGGCGGCGACGATGCCGAGGACGATAACGGCCAGCCAGAGTGCAGCAAGGACTTTTACCGCCTTGCTGTTGGGCGGCGGCGGCGGGCCAAAGCGATTGGCCTCGGTGCTGCCGGGGATAATAAACATCAACAGCGAGAAGACACTGCCGACTGCAGGTACCAGGGTGACCAGCAGTAGCCAGCCGGACCAGCCGATGTCGTGCAGGCGCTGTACGCCAATCATGATGCCGACTACGGCAAACGCAATGCCGACCACCGCTATCAGCAGGCCGCCGAGAATTTCCGAGGCCATCATAAAGCCGCCAGCTATGGCGAACAGTGGCAGGCAGGCGAACACCAGTACCATCGACCAGGCCAGGTAGCGCAGGCGGCCGATGCGGCCGTCGGTGGTGAAGGCTTTTAGCTCACCGAACTCCGGCAGCTCTTCAGCCACTGCAGCTTTGGGTGTGGCGTAAGGTGTGGCGGCGCTGGCCACTTCCGGCGGGTTTTCCGCGAGCATGGCCTGACGCGCGATAAATTTCTCGATAACGATGCCGCAGGCCGAGCATTCGATGGCCTTGGGCTGCTGGTGCTGGCACTTGGGGCAGGTCATTTCGACGCTGCTTTCGGCGCTTGGCGCGGTGCTCTGAGCCGGGTCCGGGTGGTCATCGGTGGCCACCAGACTGAGGCTGGCGGCTTTATCGGTTTCCTTGCGCACTTTAGCCCCGGCACTTTGCAGGGCCTTGAGGTACTGATCGGCTTCGTTTTCGCTGAGGTCGCGTTTGATGTCGATGGTGCTACCGCTGAACAGCGCATTGATCCGGGCTTGGTCGCTTTTGAACAGGCGGGCGAGATTCTCTTTGGCGGTTTCCAGGGCCACATCGGGCATCAACTCGCCGTTGAAAACAATCTTGAAGCGGGCTTGGGTCATGTCGGCTTCCTTGTCGGTGCCAGGATGGAATTGCGCTACAGACTAGCCGCCCGGCAGGCCAGGAAACAAGCTGCTTGGCGCGCAAATGTGGACTGTCGTCATGCTCTGTTGTGGGCGGCCCAGCTACCGACTAGGCGACCATTGCGCAGTAGAACGAGCTGGTTGAACAGCTCGAACAGGCCTTCAGAGCGCTGCGGTCGCAAAAATACCCAGTCATCGACGTGCAGGCCTGTGCTGGCCGAGCCGATCAGGCGTTCCTGGTTGGCACTGCGCCCGTACAGCGGGTCGTAGCTGAGCCCGCTCGGCGACAGCGGTTCGGCTGGCCATTGGCCGCCGTAGAGGTAATAGTTTTGCTGGCGGTTGCGGTTCCAGCCTTGCAGCAGCGAGTAACCGCTGTCGAGAAAGGGCAATTGCCCCGGCAGGACTTTTAGTACCGGGCTGGCCACCCACAGGGCCGGCTGCTGGGCGCTGAGCAGGTCGGTGTCGAAATCGCTCGGCTTGAGCAAGGCAGAGCCGACCGAGACTTCATTCAGGGCGCTGTCGCCCTTGGCGTGCAGGGCATAGGTCAGGCTGCCGGCCCCATTGAGCAGGGGTTGCTGCGGCCATAGCCCAGGGAATTGCTCGGCAGCGGCGATAAAGCTCCGATAGCGCGCGGTGCTCTGGGTAAAGGCGACGTTCTGCGTCACCCAGAACGGCGTGTGTGCGAGCTGGGCGTCATAGCCCATCAGCCCGCGTACGCGCAGCAACGTCGGGGTGTCGCGTAGCCAGCTGAGTGCGGCGGCGAGCGCGGCGGGATCGGCGAAGCCGCCACGAGCCAGGCCGATATCGATCTCGAAGGCGATCTGCAACGGCTGGTTGAGGGCTTTGGCCAGCTCCGCGTATTGCCCCAGTCGGGCCGGACTGTCGATCAGCCAGGTGAGTTGTCGGGGCGGGTCAAACGCGCTGGCCGGCGGCAGTTGTTGATAAAAGTGCAGGGCGGCGGCGCTGGGCAAGGGTTTGCCGAGCAGCAGGTCGGCCTGGGGGAAGCTCTGCGCCAGCTGATTGATCTGCGGCTGGTGAAACACCATAAAGCGCTGCGTATCGAGTTTCTTCGCCAGGTAATCGAGCAGGCCGGTGGCGGCCAGCGACTTGGCCACCAGGCGCAGCGGCAGGCGCGCGCCGAGCTGCTGGGCGAGCAACTCGGCGTTCTGGTCGAGGCGCTCGAGGTCGACCACCAGCAAGGGCACACCTGGGTTTTCGCGGCGCAGCAACTGGTTGAGCGTCGCGAAATAAGGCGAGTACGGCTGGCCGTGATCACTGGGGCGCAAGGCCCAGCCGCCGAGCAAGCCGAGGCCCGCCAGGCCGAGCAGGCTGCGGCGTTTCACCGTGGCCAGCGTTGTTGCAGGCGCTGGCTGTGTTCGAGGGCGGCGCGGTATTCGCTGTCCAGGCGTGCGATCAGCTGTTCGACGCTGGGCAGATCGGCAATCGCGCCAACGCCCTGACCGGCTGACCAGACGGTCTTCCAGGCCTTGGCTTCTTCATCCATGGGCTTGAGCTTCTCGCCATAATTGACCTCGCCTTTGCTCTGCAGCTGCTTGATGTCGTAGCCGGCCAGTTCCAGGCTCTGGCGCATAAAGCTCGCCGGCACCCCGGACACCGCTGGGGTGTGAATGATGTCCACGGCCTTGGCGTCGAGCAGCATCTGTTTGTAGGCCGGTGAGGCGGCGTTCTCCTGTGTGGCGATCAGGCGTGTGCCCATATAGGCCAGGTCCGCGCCGAGCAGTTGGGCGGCGAGTACCTCGTGGCCCTGGTTGAGGCAGCCGGCCAGCAGCAGGGTCTTGTCGAAGAATTGCCGAATCTCGGCAATCAGCGCAAACGGGCTCCAGGTGCCGGCATGGCCACCGGCCCCGGCGGCCACCGCGATCAGGCCATCGACGCCGGCTTCGGCGGCTTTCTCGGCATGCCGGCGGGTCGTCACGTCATGGAATACCAGGCCGCCGTAACTGTGCACGGCATCGACCACTTCCTTCACCGCGCCAAGGCTGGTGATGACGATGGGTACGCGCTGTTCGACGCAGATCGCCAGGTCGGCCTGCAGGCGCGGGTTGGTTCCATGCACGATCAGGTTGACCGCATAGGGCGCGGCGTTGGCGTCGAGGCCCGCCTGAATTTCCTCCAGCCAGGCCTTGAAGCCGCCGCTGTCGCGCTGGTTGAGCGCGGGAAAGCTGCCGACTATGCCGCTATGGCAGCAGGCGAGCACCAGTTGCGGATTGGACACCAGAAACATCGGCGCAGCGACCAGGGGCAAGCGCAGACGTTGTTCGAGCAGGGCAGGCAGCGACATGGGCAATCCTCTTGTTGTAGGGGGTTAGAATGGGCGAACCACGACCAGGATAACGATGCCCAGCAAAGCCAGCACAGGCGCTTCATTGAACCAACGGTAGAACACATGACCGCGCGGGTTCTCGCCGCGGGCAAACGCCTTGAGCTGGGCACCGCAGATAAACTGGTAGACCACCAGCAGCGCCACCAGGCTCAGCTTGGCGTGCATCCAGCCCTGGCTGAAGTAGTAGCCGGGATTGAGGCTGAGCAGCCACAGGCCAAGGCCGACGGTGAGAATCAGCGATGGCCACATGATCCCGCGATAGAGCTTGCGCTCCATGATGCAGAAGCGTTCTCGGCTGATCGCGTCGCTGCTCATGGCGTGGTAGACGAACAGGCGCGGCAGGTAGAACAAGCCGGCAAACCAGCAGACCATGGCGATGATGTGCAGGGCCTTGAGCCACAGATAGAGCATTGTTCGCACTCGTTGCAGGAAAGTGCCCCGATAGTAGTGGGCGTGACTGTCTCCGTCATCACTGGCGGTTGGCCCCTGGCCGAAGCGGCCGTATCATCGGCAGCTTTCCAATGGTGGTATTGCAGAGGGGCAAGTGATGATCAAGGTCGGAATCGTCGGCGGCACGGGTTATACCGGTGTCGAGCTGTTGCGTTTGCTGGCGCAACACCCGCAGGCACAGGTCGAGGTGATTACCTCGCGCTCCGAGGCGGGCATGCGTGTCGACGAGATGTATCCGAACCTGCGCGGTCATTACGACCAGCTGGCGTTCAGCGTGCCGGACGTGGCTACCTTGGGTGCTTGCGATGTGGTGTTCTTCGCCACGCCGCACGGGGTTGCGCATGCCCTGGCAGGTGAGCTGCTGGCCGCAGGGACCAAGGTGATCGACCTGTCGGCCGACTTCCGTCTGCAGGATGCCGATGAGTGGGCCAAGTGGTACGGCCAGCCGCATGGCGCGCCGGATCTGCTGCCGGAAGCGGTCTACGGGCTGCCGGAAGTCAATCGTGAGGCGATCAAGCAGGCGCGTTTGATTGCGGTGCCGGGTTGCTACCCGACGGCCGCGCAGCTAGCGCTGATCCCGCTGCTGGAAGCCGGGCTGGCCGATACCACGCAAGTGATCGCCGACTGCAAGTCCGGGGTCAGCGGTGCCGGTCGCGGCGCCAGCGTTGGTTCGCTGTTCAGCGAAGCCGGTGAGAGCATGAAGGCTTATGGCGTGAAGGGGCATCGCCACCTTCCGGAGATTCGCCAAGGCCTACGGCGGGCTGCAGGTAAGGATGTCGGCCTGACCTTTGTGCCGCACCTGACGCCAATGATTCGTGGTATTCACGCCACGCTTTACGCCACCGTGGTCGACCGCTCGGTGGACCTGCAGGCGTTGTTCGAGAAGCGTTATGCCAACGAGCCCTTCGTCGATGTGATGCCGGCCGGCAGCCATCCAGAAACCCGCAGCGTGCGTGGCGCCAACGTCTGCCGGATCGCCGTGCACCGGCCGCAGGATGGCGACCTGGTGGTGGTGTTGTCGGTGATCGACAACCTGGTCAAGGGTGCGTCGGGTCAGGCGGTGCAGAACATGAACATCCTCTTCGGCCTCGATGAGCGGCTGGGCTTGTCCCACGCCGCGCTGCTGCCCTGATGGCGGGCTGGGAAGTTCGTCCAAGCGACCCGGGCCGCGCCAGGCGTGTGCGCATGCTCGGCTTGCTGCTGGTGCTGTGTATTCCGCTGGCGTTCTATACCGGCGGTTGGTGGCATACCCGCGGCGTGCAGATGCTGGCCGAAGCCCCGCCAACTGCGCCGGTGCGTGACGTGGCGCAGGAACAGGAACTGGATGCCTTGCGTCAGCGCCTGGCGGTACTGACCAGCGCCGAGAAGGTCAGCCTGCAGGCCAACGAGCAGAGCCGTCTGACCATCAAGCTGCTGGAAGAGCAGGTGTATAAACAGCAGCAGGACCTGGCCTTCTACAAAGGCGTGCTGGCTCCGGCCAGTCGTCGCGAAGGCTTGCGCATCAAAGCCTTTGAGCTGCAGGCCACGGACAGGCCCGCGTATTTCCGCTACAAGATACTGCTGAGCCGTGTGGGTAAGGGCGACACGCCGCTGGAAGGCCAGCTGCAGGTCTCGATCATCGGCAAACAAGGTGAGCAGGATGTCACCCTGGAGTTGGCAGCGCTGACTCAGGGGCTGCCGGATGCCTTGCCCGAGCAGGCCATTGCATTCGCCTTCAAGCATTTTCAGGCGATTCCTGCGGCAGAACAGTTTGCCGAGCTGAAGCTGCCCGAGGGCTTTGTCCCGGTTGAGGTCAAGGTACGTGCCGAAGTGCAGGGCGAGAAACCGCTGCTGCGCACATTCAAGTGGGGCAACCAGGAGTGACTGTTGCTTATGTGGAATAAAGACAAAGGCCGGGCCGACGCTCAGCGTTTCAGTGGCAAGACCAGCCTGATCGCGGTGGGGGCCGAGCTGCATGGCAACCTGCGCTTTCAGGGCGCGGTGCAGGTGGATGGCAAGATCCACGGCAACCTGCTGACCAGCGAAGGCATGGTCCGGGTCAGCGTGCAGGGCCAGGTTGAGGGCGAGATTCGGGCCCCGCATATCGTTATCGATGGCGAGGTGATCGGCGATGTGCACGCCAGTGCGCATCTTGAGCTGGGTCCGCGCGCGCGGGTGCGCGGCAATCTGTATTACGCCCTGATGGAAATGGCCATGGGCGCGCAGATCGAAGGGCGTCTGTGTCATCTGCAGGATGAGCCTCGGCCGTTGGAGTTGCCGCAAAGCCTGGAATCCGCAGAATAGTTGACCGCTTTTCTAGGGTAAGCGGATAATGCCGGTCAGAATCAGAGTGCAACATGGCGCGTAGCGCCGGGAGTTAGTCAGCATGAGCGTCGAAACCTTTACCCCCACAGCGTTGCAATTCACGCAGGGTGCGGCGAACAAGGTGAAGAGCCTGGTCGATGAGGAAGGTAACTCGCGCCTGAAATTGCGCGTGTTTGTTACGGGGGGCGGTTGTTCCGGCTTCCAGTACGGTTTTACCTTTGATGAAGAAGTGGCCGATGACGACACCATCGTCGAGCGCGAAGGCGTCAGCCTGGTGGTTGACCCGATGAGCTTCCAGTACCTGGCCGGTGCTGAAGTCGATTACCAGGAAGGTTTGGAAGGCTCGCGCTTCGTGATCAAGAACCCAAACGCCACCACTACTTGCGGTTGCGGTTCGTCGTTCTCGATCTGATAGCCAAGGCTGTTCAACGTAACGCCGTGCCCTGTGCACGGCGTTGTCGTTTCTGCGGGCGAGATTTTATCTCGGTATCAGGCGGGGTAGATCGCGCCGAGCACCCGCAGCCCTTGTGCGCCGGTGACGCTGGGGCGGTTGGCCGGTATGCCTTCCAGGCAGCAGTGAGCCAACCAGGCAAATGCCATGGCTTCGACCCAGTCAGCCGGTACGCCATGCGCGTCGGTGCTGCTGACCTGACACGCCGGCAATAGTGCCGCCAGGCGCTGCATCAGCGCCAGGTTATGCGCGCCGCCGCCACACACCAGCAGCGCTTCGCTGTTCGGTTGCGCCGCCGTCAGTGCCGCGCTGATGCTGATGGCTGTCAGTTCGAGCAGGCTGGCCTGCACATCGGCGGCGGCAAGCGGCGGCAGGGCGTGCAGGTGATGGTCGAGCCAGTCGATGTTGAACAGCTCGCGGCCGGTGCTCTTCGGACCTTGGGTTTGGAAATAAGGATCGCTGAGTAGGGCTTGCAGAAGCTGCGGTTGCACGTGGCCGCTGGCCGCCCATGCGCCGCTTTTGTCATAGGTCAGGCCCTGGTGGCGCTGAATCCAGGCATCGAGCAGGACGTTACCCGGGCCGCAATCGAAGCCGTGCACCGGTTGATCCTGCTCGAGCAGGCTGAGGTTGCTGAACCCGCCAATATTGAGGATGGCGCGCCGACTGCCCGCGCTGGCGAACAAGGCCTGGTGAAACGCTGGAACCAGTGGTGCGCCTTGACCACCAGCTGCCACATCGCGACGGCGGAAATCGCTGACGACACTGATGCCGGTGAGTTCGGCCAGCAGTGCCGAATTGGCTATCTGAATGGTAAAGCCGCGGGCGGGCTCATGGCGCACGGTCTGACCGTGGCTGCCGATGGCGCGGATGGCGTGCGCCGCTAGGTTGTGTTGCTGCAGCAGTTCGTTGATGCCCTGGGCTGCGAGCCGCGCCCATTGCTGTTCGGCAATGGCTGCGCGCGCGAGCTCATCCGGGCCTGAGCTGCATAGGCTCAGCAGCGCGCTGCGCAGGTCTTCTGGCATCGGCAGGTAGCGGGTGCCCAGCAGGCGGGTGGTGTCTTGCTGCTCGATCAGGGCGATGTCCAGGCCATCCAGGCTGGTTCCGGACATCACTCCAAGGTAGAGGGGCATGGCTTAGCGCTGATTGAGGGCGAGCAGTGTGGACTTCTCTTTGTCCATCTGTGCCATCAGCGGTTTGCTCAGCTGCATAAAGCGGGCTTTTTCACTGCCGGCGATAGGATCGCTCATCGGCAGCTTCTGGCTCAGCGGGTCGACGTGGACGCCGTTGACCTGGAATTCGTAATGCAGGTGCGGGCCGGTGGAAAGCCCTGTGGTGCCAATGTAGCCGATGATCTGGCCCTGCTTGACGCTGGTGCCGCTGCGCACGCCTTTGGCGAAGCCGTTCATGTGTGCGTACAGCGTGCGGTAGCGTTGGCCGTGCTGGATGATTACCGCATTGCCGTAGCCGCCATGGCGGCCTGCAAGGGTGATGCGGCCATCGCCGGCTGCTTTGATCGGGGTGCCGCGGGGGGCTGCGTAGTCGACACCTTTGTGTGCGCGGATCTTGTTCAGCACGGGGTGGCGGCGGCCGGTGGAGAAGCGCGAGCTGATACGGGCAAAGTCGACCGGGGTGCGGATAAAGGCTTTGCGCATGCTTTCGCCTTTGGCGTTGTAGTAGCTGCTATTGCCTTGTTTGTTGGTGTAGCGCACGGCGGTGTAGGTTTTACCGCGGTTGGTGAAGCGCGCGGAGAGGATGTTGCCGGTGCCGACTTGTTTGCCGTTGACCACTTTCTCTTCGTAGATCAGCTCGAATTCATCGCCTTCGCGGATGTCCATGGCGAAGTCGATGTCGTAGCCAAAGACGTTGGCCAGATCCATGGTCAAGTTGTGCGACAAACCGGCGCGCTTGGCCGAGAGGAACAGCGAGCTGTTGATCACGCCATGGCGATAGGTGGTTTTCACCTCGGGCTTGACCACTTCACGCTTGAAGCTGAAGCCTTTTTCGGTTTTGGCCAGTGCCACGCTTTCCAAGTCGCTGAGCTTACTGTGCAGGCTCTCAAGCTGGCCGTCGGCGGTGAGGCGGAACTCAAGGGTTTGGCCGACTTTCAGGCGGGTCAGCTGCTTGGCTTCCTTACTGCTGCTGATGACCTGATGCAGAGTGGTTGCAGGCAGGCCGACCTTAGCAAAGACCGTGGACAGGGTGTCGCCATTACCAACTTTGATGGTGTGCTGCAGCGGATCAGTGATGACCGGCGCGACAGCCTGAGCCGGGCTTTGTGGTTGTTGGTCTTGGCTGGATTCAGCCGTGTTGACAAAAGGCGATTGGCCTTTGTTCAGACTCAGGGTTTCAGCGGCGCTCGGATCTTGTGGTTCGCTCAGCTCTGCGCCGTTATCCAGCTCCAGATTAATGTAGGTTTTCTTGGCTTCGACTTCGCGGGAGGGGAATACCAGTAGGGCAAGGCTGAGTAGGGCGGCGACGCCGCTAGCAGCCAGAATGTGGCTTTTCGGGTACAGCGGCGGCGCTTTAGTTGTAGAGGTCATAGGCTGCTTTTTGACTTTGAAGATAAAGAGAAATAAACAAACGAAATGATGAATATGCAGTAACTGTATAAAATATAACCAAATCGCCTGCTAGGCAACCCCGGTTGTCGCCAGGTGGTCTTAGGCGGTGCGGCCGGCCAGCAGAACTTGTGATTTGTCTGTGATCTTGTATGGTTGGTTCCCTTTCGTTTTTGAGTGGTCGTGAGTTCTGTCATGAAGTCGGTTGAAGAGCAGTTGGCGCTGATCAAGCGTGGTGCGGAAGAGGTTCTGGTTGAGGCCGAGCTGGTTGAAAAGCTCAAGCGTGGTCAGCCCCTGCGTATCAAGGCGGGTTTCGATCCGACTGCGCCGGATCTGCACCTGGGGCATACCGTGCTTATTAATAAGCTGCGTCAGTTCCAGGAGCTGGGTCATCAGGTAATCTTTCTGATTGGCGACTTCACCGGCATGATCGGTGATCCCAGTGGCAAGAGCGCCACGCGCCCTCCGCTGACGCGTGAGCAGGTGCTGGAGAATGCCGAGACCTACAAGGCCCAGGTGTTCAAGATTCTTGATCCGGCGAAAACCGAGGTGGCCTTCAACTCCACCTGGATGGACAAGATGGGGCCGGCCGACTTCATCCGCCTGACCTCGCAGTACACCGTTGCGCGCATGCTCGAGCGCGATGACTTCAGCAAGCGTTACTCGACCAACCAGCCTATCGCCATTCACGAGTTCCTCTATCCGTTGGTTCAGGGGTATGACTCGGTCGCGCTGCGGGCGGATGTCGAGCTGGGCGGGACCGACCAGAAGTTCAATCTGTTGATGGGGCGTGAGCTTCAGCGCTCTTACGGCCAGGCGTCGCAGTGCATCGTCACCATGCCGCTGCTTGAAGGGTTGGATGGCGTGAAGAAGATGTCCAAATCATTGGGCAACTATATAGGTATCCAGGAAGCGCCCGGTGTCATGTACAACAAACTGGTTTCCATGCCAGATGCGCTGATGTGGCGTTACTTCGAATTGCTCAGCTTCCGCTCCATGGATGAGATCGAGCAGTTCAAGCGTGATGTCGAGGCGGGTGCTAATCCTCGTGATATCAAGATCAAGCTGGCTGAAGAGATCGTCGCGCGCTTCCATGGCGAAGAGGCGGCAGCCACTGCGCATCGCTCTGCGGGTAACCGTATGAAGGAAGGCGAGCTGCCAGAGGATCTGCCGGAGATCGAGCTGATGGCGGCCGAGGATATGCCGATCGCGGCGCTGTTGAATAAGTCGGGGTTGGTGAAGAACTCTGCGGTAGCTCGCGATCTGCTCGGCTCCGGCGGTGTTCGTGTCGATGGCGAGGTGGTCGATCGCTCCTTTATATGTAAGCTGGGCGCGACTCATGTTTGCCAGGCTGGCAAGAAGGCTTTTGCGCGGATTAGCCTAAAAGCTGAGTAAGTGGCCAGATAAGTGTTGACGTGGTTTGTTTCGGCCCTATAATTCGCGCCTCTTCCGGCGTAAGCGGCTCTTGAAACTTCTTATAAAACAAGAAGTTAGATTTAAAAGAGGGCTTGCAAAGCAGCGAAAGCTGCGTAGAATGCGCCGGGCTGGCAGGGTGG
>NZ_JBASFM010000021.1:0-94610 GCF_049653025.1 Pseudomonas sp.
GGGTTGAGCGGCATGGATGCCGCGAGAGCCGCGATGGGCCAGGGATGGCCCTTCGCGGCGTGCCCCTGGAGCAATGATGGAACGAGGGAAGTCGAGCGCAGCGAGACCCGGATGCAAGGGGCAAGACTTTTTGCTTACTTTTGGGGCGTTTGCCAAAAGTGAGCCGCCGTAAGGGCGGAACCGTTAGAGCGGGTAACACAAAAGCGGCGTGAACACAGGTACCACTGCAGGAGGCACAACGAATGATGATCTCGAATGGCCATTATTGAAGGGTATCGCTACGCTCAATCCATCCTACGGGCGCACAGAAAAATACCGCATCAATAGCAAGGAGCTAAACATGGAGTTCTTCGATAAGTTAAACAGCCTTTCAGCAAAAATCCGTCAGCAGGCAAGTGCAATTAAAACGGAAGAAGCAACCAAAAACGCATTTGTCATGCCATTTATAAACACCGTTCTCGGCTATGACGTATTTGACCCAAGGGAAGTAACCCCAGAGTTCGTCTGTGACATTGGCACGAAGAAGGGTGAAAAAATTGACTATGCAATATTAAAAGATGGCGAAGTTCAGATACTGATCGAATGTAAGAAAATCGGCGAACCGCTTAACATCAACCATGCATCACAACTCTTCCGCTACTTTCATGTAACAAGCGCCAGAATCTCAATTCTAACTAATGGTCAAGTCTATAAATTCTTTACCGACCTTGACGCTCCAAACAAAATGGATGAAAAGCCATTCCTTGAACTGGACTTGCTGGACATAGACGAGCACGCCGTACCCGAACTTTTAAAGCTCACAAAATCAGCCTTCGATGTTGAGTCCATAGTCAACGCAGCGGGCGAACTAAAATATGTCAGTCAGATAAAAAAACAAATCGCACTTCAATTCACCAAGCCAGACGACGACTTCGTAAAATTCTTTGCATCCCGCGTTTACGAAGGGATGATCACTCAAAAAGTCCGCGAGCAATTTGCAGAGCTGACCCGCAAGGCAGTCGCACAGTTCTTGAACGACCAAATAAATGACCGCCTGAAGTCAGCCATGAGCGGAGCAATTCAACCCAGTTACGCCGCCACGATTTCATCGCCAACAGACCCAGCGAACGAACAAATTGACGACAATGCAGAAGACAAGGTTCTGACAACGCTGGAAGAACTTGAGGGCTATCATATCGTCAAAGCAATTGTGCGCTCGGTTGTTGACTCAAAACGAATTATTCAACGTGACACGCAAAGTTACTTTGGAATATTGCTAGACGACAATAATCGAAAACCGATATGCCGCTTACACTTCAACCGCACGCAGAAATATATCGGTATTTTTGACCAAGAAAAGAACGAAACACGCCATCCAATCAGTTCACTCGACGAAATCTATGATTTTGCTGACCGGCTGAAAACAACCATAAGTTTCTACTAGCAGCACGCAGAATGGGTTGAGCACAGCGATACCCATCAACTCCCAAAACAAAAAGGCCCGTCACTCGACGGGCCTTTTGTTTTCAATCACCAGCGCAGTGTTTAAGCCACCGCCGCCTCGCCACGACGCTCAAGCTTCTTCACCTGATATTCCCGCGCAGCCTGATGAAACGCCCCCAACAGCGCGTTGTAATCCGCCTTCTCCCAATAGCGATACTCGGGATGCCACTGCACCCCAACGGCAAACGCCTTGGCGCCAATCACGCTGACCGCCTCGATCTGCCCATCCCCGGCCACGGCTTCAACCTGCAAGCCCTCGCCGAGACGATCAACCCCCTGACCATGCAACGAGTTGACCTTGATCTGCCGCTCGCCGAACAGCGAATGCAACACGCCGCCCTCAGTCAGGGCCACGTTGTGAATCGGGCCGTAGGCCACGTCGTCCGGTACATCCTTCACCTCGCGGTGATCAAGACGACCTTCAACTTCATGCACTTCACGGTGCAGGGTGCCGCCAAACAGCACGTTCATTTCCTGCATGCCCCGGCAGATGCCGAGGAAGGGAATGCCACGGTCGATACAGGCGCGCAGCAGGCGCAGTACGGTTTCATCACGCGGTTTGTCGGCCAGGCCGAGGCCGGGATGGTCGTCGCCGTAGAAGCTGGGGTGCACGTTGGAGAGTGAGCCGCCGAACATGATGCCGCTGACGTTATCCAGCACGGTGTCCATGTCCAGATCGTCGCCGAAAGCCGGGATCATCAGCGGGAAGGCACCGAAGCCGGTGACCGCGTGGATGTACTTCTCACCGACCAGGTGAAACCAGCCGATATCACGGCTGGTCAGCTGCCAACGGCACAGGGGAAGGCCAATCATGGGTTTGCTCATTGCAAGGAGTCCTCTTCATTAATAATTGAAGTGGGCTGCCCTTGGGAGAGCGGGCTTGCGGATCAGGAAACCCTGAACCCGCTCACCCAAGGGGTGCCGTAACCTGCGGTCACTGCACCAACGCCGCGCCCGCGCGGCTGGTTTTTGCTTTTGTAGGAGCGGGCTTGCCCGCGATTCGGTGGTGGCCTTGATCGCGGCCAAGGCCGCTCCTACAGAATAATTGCGCCTGTGGGTGACTTGGCAATGGTCGCAAAAGCTCGCGGCTAAAGCCCCTCCTACAGGTCGCAGTTGCATCAAAAAAGGGGCTGATCCTGCGATCAGCCCCCTTGGGTGTTACTTAGCCATTACTCGGGAAAGCGAACTGCGCAGCCTCGTGGCTGGCGCGCTGCGGCCAACGCTGGGTGATGGCTTTTTTGCGGGTGTAGAAGCGCACACCGTCCGGGCCGTAGGCGTGCAGGTCGCCGAACAGCGAGCGCTTCCAGCCGCCGAAGCTGTGGTAGCTGACCGGTACGGGCAGCGGTACGTTGACGCCGACCATGCCGACTTCGATTTCGTCGCAGAACAGGCGGGCGGCTTCACCGTCGCGGGTGAAGATGCAGGTGCCGTTGCCGTACTCGTGGTCGTTGATCAGCTGCATGGCGGCTTCGAGGCTGCCGACGCGGACGATGCACAGCACTGGGCCGAAGATTTCGTCGGTGTAGATGGTCATTTCAGGCGTAACTCTGTCAAAAAGCGTGCCGCCGACGAAATAACCATTCTCATGGCCCGCCACCACCAAATCACGACCGTCGACCACCAGGCTTGCGCCCTGGGCCACGCCAGCGTCGATGTAGCCTTTGACCTTGTCACGCGCCGCGCCGGTAACCAGCGGGCCCATGTCCAGGCCGCAGGAGGTGCCAGCACCGATTTTCAGCGCTTTGATCTGCGGCACGATCTTCTCGACCAGCGCATCGGCGATCTGGTCGCCTACGCACACGGCCACCGAGATGGCCATGCAGCGCTCGCCACAGGAACCGTAGGCCGCGCCCATCAGTGCGCTGACGGCGTTGTCCAGGTCGGCATCGGGCATCAGCACGGCGTGGTTCTTCGCGCCGCCCAAGGCCTGTACGCGCTTACCGCGCTTGGTGCCTTCGCTATAGATGTACTCAGCGATAGGAGTCGAGCCGACAAAGCTCAGGGCTTTGACTTCCGGCGCTTCGATCAGCGCATCCACCGCTTCCTTGTCGCCGTGCACCACGTTGAGTACGCCTTTCGGCAGACCGGCTTCTTGCAGCAGTTGGGCGATATACAGGGTGGAGCTTGGGTCACGCTCGGACGGCTTGAGGATGAAGCAGTTGCCGCAGACGATGGCCAGCGGGTACATCCACAGCGGCACCATGGCTGGGAAGTTGAACGGGGTGATGCCGGCGACAACGCCGATTGGCTGCATGTCGCTCCAGGCGTCGATATTCGGGCCGACGTTGCGGCTGTACTCGCCCTTGAGGATTTCCGGGGCGGCGCAGGCGAATTCGACGTTTTCGATGCCGCGCTTGAGCTCACCGGCGGCGTCTTCCAGGGTTTTGCCGTGCTCTTCACTGATCAGCTTGGAGATGGTCGCTTCGTGCTGCTCCAGCAGTTGCTTGAAACGGAACATCACCTGGGCGCGTTTGGCTGGCGGGGTGTTGCGCCAGGCCGGGAAGGCGCTCTTGGCCGAGTCGATGGCCAGTTGCATGGTGGCGCGGTCGGCCAGGGCAACTTTCTTGGTCGCTGCACCGGTGGCCGGGTTGAAAACGTCAGCGCTGCGGCCGGTGCCGGCGGTCATTTCGCCGTGGATCAGGTGGGTAACGATGGTCATGGCAATTCCTTGGTAACAGATTTGTTGTTGTAGGAGCGGGCCATGCCCGCGATTCGCTGGTGGCTTGATCGCGGCCAAGGCCGCTCCTACAGGGAATAGTGTTTGGCTTAATCCAGGCTGTTCAGCACATCGCCGACGGCGTTGAACACGGAGTCCAGCTGCTCGGGCGTGGTGTTGAAGGTTGGCCCGAACTGCAGGGTGTCGCCGCCGAAGCGCACGTAGAAACCGGCGTTCCACAGCTTGATGCCGGCCTCGAAGGGACGGATCACCGGGTCGCCATCACGTGGGCTGATCTGGATCGCGCCGGCCAGGCCGCAGTTGCGGATGTCGATGACGTTCTTGCTGCCCTTGAGGCTATGCAGCTTGTCTTCAAAGATCGGCGCCAGGGCGGCGGACTGCTCGATCAGGTTGTCGCGCTTGAGCAGCTCCAGGGTTGCCAGGCCGGCGGCGCAGGCTACCGGGTGACCCGAGTAGGTGTAGCCGTGGCCGAACTCGACCATGTGCTCGGGGATCGCCTGGTTCATAAAGGTGTTGTAGATCTCGCAGGAGGCGATCACTGCGCCCAGCGGAATCGCGCCGTTGGTGATCTGCTTGGCGGTGTTCATCAGGTCCGGAACCACGCCGAAGAATTCGGCACCGGTCCATTTACCCATGCGGCCGTAAGCGGTGATCACTTCGTCGAAGATCAGCAGAATATTGTGCTGGGTGCAGATTTCACGCAGGCGCTGCAGGTAGCCAACTGGCGGCACGATCACGCCAGCGGAACCGGACATCGGCTCGACGATCACCGCGGCGATGTTCGAGGCGTCGTGCAGTTCGATCAGCTTCAGCAGTTCGTTGGCCAGTTCCACGCCGCCGGTTGCCGCCATGCCCTTGGTGAAGGCCAGGTGCGACTGCAGGGTGTGCGGCAGGTGGTCGGCGTCCATCATCTGGCCGAACATCTTGCGGTTACCGCCGATGCCGCCCAGGGCGGTGCCGGCGATGTTCACGCCGTGATAACCACGGGCGCGACCGATAAACTTGGTTTTGCTCGGCTGGCCTTTCAAGCGCCAGTAGGCCTTGGCCATCTTCACCGAGGTGTCGGCGCACTCGGAGCCGGAGTCGGTGTAGAACACGTGGTCGAGGCCGGCTGGGGTCAGCTCGGTGATTTTCTCTGCCAGCTGATAGGACAGCGGGTGGCCGTACTGGAAGCCCGGCGCGTAATCGAGGGTGCCCAATTGCTTGGCCACCGCGTCCTGAATTTCCTTGCGGTTATGCCCTGCACCGCAGGTCCACAGCCCGGACAGGCTGTCGAAGATGCGCCGGCCCTTGTCGTCGATAAAGTAGTTGCCGTCGGCACCGACGATCAAACGCGGGTCGCGCTTGAAGTTGCGGTTGGCGGAAAACGGCATCCAGTGCGCATCCAGCTTGAGCTGGCTGGCCAGGGACGGGGTGGCGGTCTGCGGCATGTTCATGGTGCGGCCTCGCAAGGAAGGGCGGTGTTCTTATGTGGAGAAGCAGTTGCCAGTAAAGGTGCCACGGGCATAGAGTCGTGAAAACACGACTCTTCTTATCTTTAGTTAATCACTCGCTAAACAATGAGCCCAACACAATGAGCAGCACAGCATGAGCACTCGCCGCCCCGACCCGCTGGCCCAGGTCAGTGATTTTGATATTCGCCTGCTCAAGCTGTTTCGCAGCGTGGTGGAATGCGGCGGCTTTTCCGCTGCGGAAAGTGCCTTAGGGATAGGCCGCTCGGCGATCAGCCAGCAGATGAGCGACCTGGAGCAGCGCCTCGGCCTGCGTCTGTGTCAGCGCGGCCGTGCCGGCTTTGCCCTGACCGAAGAAGGCCGCGAGGTATTCCAGAGCACCCAGCAGTTGTTGGCGGCGCTGGAGAGCTTTCGCACCGAGGTCAACGGCCTGCACCAGCACCTGCGCGGCGAGCTGAATATCGGCCTAACCGACAACCTGGTCACGGTGCCGCACATGCGCATCACCAACGCCCTGGCGCGCCTCAAGGAGCGCGGCCCGGACGTGCGCATCCATATCCGCATGACCCCGCCGAGCGAGGTCGAGCAAGGCGTGCTCGACGGCCGCTTGCATATCGGCGTGGTGCCGCAGGCCGGCGCGCTGTCCGGGCTGGAATACCAGACGCTGTACGACGAGCGCTCACTGCTCTACTGCGCGGTCGGCCACCCGCTGTTCTATGTCGATGACCAGCAGCTGGAAGATGAACGCCTGAATAGCCAGGAAGCCATCGCCCCGACCTTCCGCCTGCCGCCCGAGGTGCAGAGCCACTACCAGGCGCTGAACTGCACGGCCAGCGCCTCGGACCGCGAAGGCATGGCCTTTCTGATCCTGACCGGGCGCTATATCGGCTACCTGCCCGACCACTACGCCAGCGCCTGGGTGCAACAGGGCCGCCTGCGCGTACTGAAACCGACCAGCCGCTTCTACGACATCAGCCTGGCCTCGGTCACCCGCAAAGGCCGCCGCCCGCATCTGGTGCTGGAGAGCTTTCTGGAGACGCTGGCGGAAGGCTAATCGGCCGTTGAGGCGCGTTGACGGGATCACTGCACAAGCAGCAGCCATGTGCGATTTTTTCGCACAAAGACGGTGCACAACGCCCGGTAAATGGCGCTTAGCCAGCTTTTTCTGCCCCTTGCGCTTGTCACCCAAGCGGCGCTGGGGTATCAGTGCAGTCGTCCGAAAACCTGACCACTGCGGAACCGCCCATGACTGTTGAAGTACTTGCGCACCGAGCCGATTCAAACAACAAACCCGCCGGGCGCATTCGTCAGAAAAACGAAGAAGCGATCATCAAGGCCGCCGAAGAAGAGTTCGCTCGCCACGGCTTCAAAGGCACCAGCATGAACACCATCGCGCAGACCGTCGGGCTGCCGAAAGCCAACCTGCACTACTACTTCAGCAACAAGCTGGGGCTGTATCAGGCGGTGCTGGTGAACATCCTTGAGCTGTGGGACAACACCTTCAACAACCTGACCGTCGACGACGACCCGGCCACCGCGCTGGCCGGTTATATCCGCGCCAAGATGGAGTTCTCCCGCCGCCATCCGAAAGCCTCGCGCATCTATGCGATGGAAGTGATCAGCGGTGGCGAGCACCTCTCGCAGATGCTCAACCAGGATTACCAGGCCTGGTTCCGTGGCCGCGCCGCGGTGTTTGCAGCCTGGAGCGCCGCCGGCAAGATGGACCCGGTCGATCCGGTGCATCTGATCTTCCTGCTGTGGGGCAGCACCCAGCACTACGCCGACTTTGCCTCGCAGATCTGTCGCGTCACTGGCCGCGCGCGGCTGACCAAGCAGGACTATGAAGAAGCCGGCGACAACCTGATCCGCATCATCCTCAAGGGCTGCGGCCTGACGCCGCCAACCAAAGACGCCTGATGCCCTTTACCCTGCTCGGCCCTTGCGACTACCGCGAGGAGATTCGCAAAAGCCGCTTTATCGCCCTCGCCGCGCCGGTCGCCAGCGCGGCCGAGGCGCAGGCGTTTATCACGACGCACAGCGACGCCAGCGCCAGCCATAACTGCTGGGCCTGGAAGGTTGGCCAGCAATACCGTTTCAGCGACGATGGCGAACCCGGTGGTACGGCTGGCCGGCCGATACTCGCGGCCATCGAGAGCCAGGAGATGGATCAGGTCGCGGTACTGGTAATCCGCTTCTACGGCGGCATCCAGCTCGGCACCGGCGGCCTGGCCCGCGCCTACGGCGGCAGCGCCAACAAATGCCTGCAAGCCGCCCCGCGCATCGAGTTGGTGGCCCGCGCGCAGTACCGTTGTCATTGCCTGTTCGCCGAACTGCCGCTGCTCAAGGCACGCCTGGCGGAACTCGACTGCCTGCTGGAAAGCGAAAACTACGACGCCACGGGGGCCGAGCTGCACCTGGCCATCCCCGCGCCACGGGTCGCCGAGCTGCAGCGGTTGCTGGCGGATATCAGCCGTGGCCGTGAGGCGTTGCAGCCACAGTAGACTCACTGCACTACGCTTTTGTAGGAGCGGGCTTGCCCGCGATCAATTTCGGAGACACCACAAGAGGCAATGGAATGCCTGCAAAACCCCACGGCCATAGCCTGCGGCATGGTCGCCATTCAGAACCCGAACGCATTTACCTGCTAACCAGCACCCTGCTGCAACGCCGTCCGCTATTCGGCGACTTCAGACTGGCCCGCTTACTGATCACTGAACTGCGCGCAGCCCATGAGCGACAACAGGTTGCGTCTCTGGCCTGGGTAGTGATGCCCGATCACCTGCATTGGCTTATGCGACTGCAGACAGGCTCTCTGGATGAATTGATGCGCCGTATCAAAAGCAACAGCGCACGGCAGATCAATCAGTACCTCGGCACACAGGGCCCAATTTGGCAGCCGGGTTACCACGACCGAGCACTGCGCCAGGATGAAGACCTGCAATCGGCGGCTCGTTATATCGTCGCCAATCCATTACGCGCCGGCCTGGTAAAGCGCATTGGCGATTACCCGTTATGGGATGCGGTGTGGCTGTAAGCCTGCGTCTACCTCAGGATTTATCGCGGGCAAGCCCGCTCCTACAGGGGCGGTAGCGTGACAGTGCTGGCAAGGCGCTGCCTTGCCCGCGATGCGCCAAAACGCACCAAGCCGCAAGACTGCGCACCAAGCTGGAGCCTTCGGCAGCCATGGTGTTGCATCTGCCCAGCGGCCAGCACGGCGTAACGTGCTTTTCTGACCCGCTGGCCAGTTTTTTGCTTTAGCCAGGGCAGTTGTCATTCCTGAGCCTCTGCCCATGTCCAGTTCCCCTTCTGTTCCACGCTTGCAGCTGAGCGGTATCAGCAAGCGCTACCCCGGCTGCCTGGCCAATGACCGTATCGACCTGAGCATCGCCCCTGGGGAAATCCATGCGTTGCTCGGCGAGAACGGTGCAGGCAAAAGCACCCTGATGAAGATCATCTACGGCGTTACCCAGCCCGACAGCGGTGAGATCCGCTGGCAGGGCGAACTCCTGAAGATGCGCGACCCGGCCATGGCGCGCAGCCTTGGCGTAGGCATGGTGTTTCAGCACTTCTCGCTGTTCGAGACCCTGACAGTGGCGGAGAACATCGCCCTGGCCATGGGCGCGGCGGCCGGTACACCGAAGCAGCTGGAACCGAAGATTCGCGAAGTCTCGCAGCGTTACGGTATGGCTCTGGAACCGGGCCGACTGGTGCATAGCCTGTCCATCGGTGAACGGCAGCGGGTGGAGATCGTCCGCTGCCTGATGCAGGAGATCAAACTGCTGATCCTCGATGAACCGACCTCAGTGCTGACCCCACAGGAGGCCGACGAGCTGTTCGTCACCCTGCGCCGCCTGGCGGCCGAGGGCTGCAGCATCTTGTTTATCAGCCACAAGCTCGGCGAAGTACGCGCCTTGTGCCAGAGCGCCACGGTGCTGCGCGGCGGCAAAGTCTCGGGCCATTGCGTGCCGGCGCAATGCAGCGACCTGCAGCTGGCGCGGCTGATGGTCGGCGATGCCGAAGGCCTGGAAAGCAGTTACCCGAAAGCCAGTGGCGGCCTGTCGCGCCTACGCGTGGATGACCTCAGCTGGGACAACGCCGACCCGTTCGGCTGCACCCTCAGCCAGATCCGTCTGGAGGTGCGCAGCGGTGAGATCGTCGGTATCGCCGGGGTCGCCGGCAATGGTCAGGACGAGCTGCTCGCTCTACTTAGCGGGGAAACGCGGCTATCACGCAGCGAGCGCGAACGCATCAGCCTGGATACCCAACCGATTGCCGATCTGTACCCGGATGCGCGGCGCAAGCTGGGCCTGGCCTTTGTTCCGGCCGAGCGCCTGGGCCATGGCGCGGTGCCGGATATGAGCCTGAGTGATAACGCCATGCTCACCGCCTTCCAGCAAGGCTTGCTGAGCCGTGGGCTGATCCAGCGCAGCAAGGTGCGCGCCCTGGCCGACGAAATCATCAAACGTTTTGCGGTGAAGACACCGGACGCCGATGCCGCAGCGCGCAGCCTGTCCGGCGGCAACCTGCAGAAATTTATCCTCGGCCGCGAAATCCTGCAGAACCCAAAACTACTGGTGGCGGCGCACCCGACCTGGGGCGTGGATGTGGGCGCGGCGGCGGCGATTCATCGCGCGCTGATTGCCCTGCGCGATGCCGGCGCGGCGATCCTGGTGATTTCCGAAGACCTCGACGAGCTGTTCCAGATCAGCGACCGCATTGGCGCGCTGTGCAGCGGCAAGCTCTCGCCCCTGGCCGCCACGGTTGAAACCGAAGCCGTTGATGTCGGCCGCTGGATGGCCGGCGAATTCGCCGCGCTTCCCCCTACCACGAGCACGCCGGCAGCCCCTACTGCCCGCCTGAGCTGACGGAGTTTCCCATGCTGTTATCCCTCGAACCGCGCGGCCAGCAATCGCGCGCCATGCTCTGGTTGTCGCCGCTGCTCGCCGCCGTGCTGACCCTGTGCAGCGGCGCGCTGCTGTTTAGCCTGCTCGGCCACGATCCGCTGGACACCCTGCACACCTTGCTGATCGCGCCACTGGCCGACTGGTATGGGGTTTCCGAACTGCTGGTCAAGGCGCTGCCGATTCTGCTCTGCGCCCTCGGCCTAGCCGTGGCCTACCAGGCGCGCATCTGGAATATCGGCGCGGAAGGTCAGCTGCTGCTCGGCGCGCTGGCCGGCAGCGCCATGGCGATCCAGATTATCGACTGGGACAGTCGCTGGGCGCTGGTCTGGGTGGTGCTCGCCGGCACAGCGGCCGGGGCGGCCTGGGGCGGCCTGACCGCTTGGTTGCGCACGCAGTTCAATGCCAACGAAATCCTCACCAGCATCATGCTCAACTACATCGCGCTGAACCTGCTGCTGTTCTTCGTGCATGGCCCGCTGAAGGACCCGGCCGGCTTCAACTTCCCCGAGTCGGCGATGTTCGGCGATGCCAGCCGCCTGCCCCTGGTCAGTGAGGACGGCCGCCTGCACGGCGGCCTGTACTTCGCCCTGCTAGCCCTGGTGGCGGTGTGGGTGCTGCTGCACAAGAGCTTTCTTGGTTTTCAGATCAAGGTGCTCGGCCTCGACCGCCGCGCCGCCGGTTTTGTCGGTTTTCGTGAGAAGCGCCTGGTCTGGTTCGCCCTGCTGGTCAGCGGCGGCCTGGCCGGGCTGGCGGGTGTCGGTGAAGTGGCTGGCCCGATTGGCCAACTGGTGCCGCAGGTATCGCCGGGCTACGGCTACGCGGCGATCACCGTGGCCTTTCTCGGCCGCCTGAATCCGCTCGGCATTCTGTTCGCCAGCCTGCTGATGGCCCTGCTGTACCTGGGCGGCGAGAACGCGCAGATGACCATGAACCTGCCCCAGGCGATCACCCAGCTGTTCCAGGGAATGATGCTGTTCTTCCTGCTCGCCTGCGACGTGCTGATCCTCTATCGCCCACGGCTGAAGTGGAAATGGGCGCAGCGCGAGAAGCTCACCGAGGCGACCACCTGACAGTGGGAGGGGCTTTAGCCGCGACGATTTCAAGCGAAGAACTGTCGCGGCTAAAGCCCCTCCCACATCCAGTATCGACATCACCTTTTCACCTGCACATTTAGCACGCGCCTGAGGCTTCAAATATGGATCTCGATTTACTAAGCAATATCTTCTACGCCATGGTGCGCACCGGTACGCCGCTGCTGCTGGTGGCGCTGGGTGAACTGATCTGCGAGAAGAGCGGCGTACTCAACCTCGGCCAGGAAGGCATGATGCTGTTCGGTGCGGTGATCGGTTTTATCGTCGCTCTGAGCACCGGCAACCTGTGGCTCGGCGTGCTGCTGGCGATGAGCGCTGGCATGCTGCTGTCGATGCTGTTCGCCGCCGTGGCCCTGGGCTTTAACGCCAATCAGGTGGCCACCGGGCTGGCGCTGACCATCTTCGGCGTGGGTCTGTCGACCTTTGTCGGTGCGGCCTGGGTTGGCAAACCGCTGGCCGGTTTCGAGCCCATCGCCATTCCGCTGCTCAGTGAAATTCCGCTGATTGGGCGCATGCTGTTTGCCCAGGACATTCTGGTCTACCTGTCCTTCGCCCTGTTCGGTTTAGTCGCTTGGGTGCTGCTGAAAAGCCGCATCGGTTTGATCATCCAGGCGGTCGGCGAAAACCCTGACGCGGCCAGCGCCATGGGCCTGCCGGTGCTGCGCGTACGCACATTGGCGGTGTTGTTCGGCGGGGCCATGGCCGGGTTGGCGGGCGGCTACCTGTCGCTGGCCTATACGCCGATGTGGGCGGAAAACATGACCGCTGGGCGCGGCTGGATCGCCCTGGCGCTGGTGGTATTCGCCAGCTGGCGGGTACTGCGCGTGCTGCTCGGGGCCTACCTGTTCGGCCTGGCCAGCATCATCCACCTAGTAGCCCAGGGCATCGGCCTGTCGATCCCCTCCAACCTGCTGGCGATGCTGCCCTATGTGGCGACCATCCTGGTGCTGGTACTGCTCTCGCGCGATGCGATCAAGACTCGCCTGTTTGCACCGGTATCCCTGGGCAAGCCCTGGCAGCCGGGGCACTAAGCCTTTCCACGCACCAGCACGCAGCACCGCAAAGGCTTTACGCACCAGCACAGCACCACAACAGAACCCCGCCACGGCGGGGTTCTGCGTTCTAGCGCGGCGCAGCGTGCTAATTGTCCAGTTGGTCAGTTTTTTGCAATCCAACCGGCAGCTGTTTAACCGGCCATCGCCAACACCCACTGGAGTTCCACCGACCATGCAGAAGAAGAATACAAAACCCCTGCTGCGCGCCCTTGTTGCCGCCCTTGGCTTTAGCGCCACCCTGAGCGCTGCCGCCGCCGATCCACTGAAGGTCGGCTTCGTCTATATCGGCCCGATTGGCGACCATGGCTGGACCTACCAGCATGAACAGGGCCGTCAAGCGGTGATCAAGCAGCTCGGCGACAAGGTCGAGACCAGCTATGTGGAAAACGTGCCGGAAGGTGCGGACGCCGAGCGGGTGATCCGCAACATGGCCAAGGGCGGCTATGACCTGGTATTCACCACCTCGTTTGGCTATATGAACCCGACACTGAAAGTGGCCAAGCAATTCCCCAAGCTGACCTTCGAGCACGCCACCGGCTACAAGCAGGACAAGAACCTCGGCACCTACCTGTCGCGCTCCTATGAGGGCCGCTATGTCGGTGGTTTCCTCGCGGCGAAGATGACCAAGACCAAGAAGATCGGTTACGTCGCCTCCTTCCCGATTCCGGAAGTGATCCGCGATATCAACGCTATCCAACTGGCCCTGGACAAGTACAACCCCGGCACCGAGATCAAGGTGGTGTGGGTTAACTCCTGGTTCGATCCAGGCAAGGAATCCGATGCGGCCAACGCGCTGATCGACCAGGGCGTCGACGTGGTGTTCCAGCACACCGACAGCCCGGCACCGATCCAGACCGCCGAGCGTCGCGGCGTCTACTCCGTGGGCTACGCCTCGGACATGGCGCACTTCGGGCCGAAGGCCGTGCTCACCTCGATCGTCAACGACTGGGGCCCGCACTACGTCAAGTCGACCCAGGCGGTGATCGACGGCAAGTGGGCGCCGCAGGATTTCTGGGGCGGCCTGGCTGAAGACACCATCAAGCTGCCGATCAGCGATCTGGTGCCAGCGGACGTGAAAACCGAAGCCGAGCAGATCATCGCCGATATCAAAAGCGGCGCGTTCCACCCGTTCACCGGGCCGATCCTGGATCAGAGCGGCGTAGAGAAAATCCCGGCCGGCGTCGCCGCGACCAACGCCGAACTGGCCTCGATGAACTACTACGTGAAGAACGTAAAGGCTGAATTGCCGAAGTAATCGGCTGACAACCGTCTGTGGGAGGGGCTTTAGCCGCGACAACCGAACGGCTCGCGGCTAAAGCCCCTCCCACAATGATTGCTGCCCTGGGTACGAGAAGACTCGCAGCACGCCCCCACCCGGAGCCTCTATGCACGCACTACCGATTATCGATATCGCCCCGCTTTACTCAGCCGATCCCTCCGCCTGGCCCGCCGTGGCCGAGCAGATTGACCGCGCCTGCCGCGACTGGGGGTTTTTCTATATCACCGGCCACCCGATCAGCCCGGCGCGGATCGCCGAACTGCTGAGCGCGGCCAAGACCTTCTTCGCCCTGCCGGTGCCAGAAAAACTCAGGATCGATATCACCCAGACCGCCCATCACCGTGGCTACGGCGCAATTGCCACCGAGCAGCTGGACCCGAGCAAGCCGAGCGATCTCAAGGAAACCTTCGACATGGGTTTCCACATGCACCTCAATCACCCCGAGGTCTTAGACGGCAAGCCGCTGCGCGGGGCCAATCGCCACCCTGACCTGCCGGGTTGGGAAACCTTGATGGAACAGCACTACGCCGATATGCAGGCACTGGCGCAAACCCTGCTGCGCGCCATGACCCTGGCCCTGGATATCGACCGCGACTTTTTCGACACACGTTTCCATGAGCCGATCAGCGTGCTGCGGATGATCCACTACCCGCCGCGCCACGCCGCCAGTAACGCCGAACAGCAAGGTGCCGGGGCGCATACCGATTACGGCTGCATCACCCTGCTCTATCAGGACGACGCCGGCGGCCTGCAGGTACGCAGCCGTGACGGCCAATGGATCGACGCGCCGCCACTTGCCGGCAGCTTTGTGGTGAATATCGGCGACATGCTGGCGCGCTGGAGCAACGACCGTTACACCTCAACGCCGCACCGGGTGATCAGCCCGCTGGGGGTGGATCGCTACTCCATGCCGTTCTTCGCCGAACCGCACCCGGACACCGAAATCAGCTGCCTGCCCAATTGCTCGGACGCCGCCAATCCGCCCAAATATCCGTCCGTGACCAGCGCCGACTACCTGCTGTCACGCTTTGCCGACACCTATGCTTACCGGCGTGAAGAGCAGGCTGGCGCATAACACCGTCAGGCGTAGGGTGGATGACGATTTTTTCATCCACCACCTGCGGGCTGATTCGGCGAAATCCTGTCCTTACGGTTAAACTTTGTCGCGACCACGCCTGATAACGAGATCTGACCATGTACGACTGGCTCAATGCCCTGCCCAAGGCCGAACTGCACCTGCACCTGGAAGGCTCGCTGGAGCCCGAGCTGCTATTTGCCCTGGCCGAGCGCAACAAGATCGCCCTGCCCTGGAACGACGTCGAAGCGCTGCGCAGCGCCTACGCGTTCAACAACCTGCAGGAGTTTCTCGACCTGTATTACGCCGGTGCCGATGTGCTGCGTACTGAGCAGGACTTCTACGACCTGACCTGGGCTTACCTGCTCAAGTGCAAGGCGCAGAACGTGATCCACACCGAACCGTTCTTCGACCCGCAGACCCACACCGACCGCGGCATTCCCTTCGAGGTGGTGCTGCGCGGTATCAAACAAGCGCTGGTCGATGGCGAGAAGCAGTTGGGCATCAGCCACGGTTTGATCCTGAGCTTTCTGCGGCATCTGTCCGAAGAAGAAGCCTTCAAAACCTTTGAGCAAGCCATGCCGTTCCGCGATGCCTTTATCGCCGTCGGCCTGGACAGCTCGGAAATGGGCCACCCGCCGCGCAAGTTCCAGCGGGTGTTCGACAAGGCGCGCAGCGAAGGCCTGCTGACCGTCGCCCACGCCGGTGAGGAAGGCCCGCCTGAGTACATCTGGGAAGCCCTGGACCTGCTGAAGATCGATCGCATCGACCACGGCGTGCGCGCCATCGAAGACGAGCGGCTGATGCAGCGCATCATCGACGAGCAGATCCCGCTGACGGTCTGCCCGCTATCGAATACCAAGCTCTGCGTGTTCGACGACATGCGCCAGCACAACATCCTGCAGATGCTCGAACGCGGGGTGAAAGTGACGGTGAACTCGGACGATCCAGCCTACTTTGGCGGCTACGTCACCGAGAACTTTGCGGCCCTGTACGACAGCCTGGGCATGACCCAGGAACAGGCCCAACGCCTGGCGCAGAACAGCCTGGATGCACGGCTGGTTTGAGAACCTGCTGTGTGGGAGGGGCTTTAGCCGCGAGCTTTTGACTCGTCGCGGCTAAAGCCCCTCCCACAATTAATGCTGTCAGTGGTGCGCCGCTTTCTGCTCTGGCGCATCCTTCTGCACCGCGATCTCTACCTCGACCGTACCGGCCTTCTCGAAGGTCAGGGTCAGCGGAAAACGCTCGCCGTCCTTGGCCTGCTGTTTCAGGTTGAACAGCATCACGTGGTAGCCCATCGGCTCGAACCTGGCCTCGCCACCGGCGGGTATGGCCACGCTCTGCACCTGCTGCATCTTCATCAGGCCATCGGCATGGATATGCTCGTGCAGCTCGGCCTTGCCGGCGACCGGCGTGGTAACGCTGAGCAGGCGATCAGCCGCACTGCCCTTGTTGTGCACGATGAAATAGGCAGCAGCCGTCGGCGCTACCGGCGGCATTTCCCGCGACCAGGGATGCTCGATATGGATGTCGCCCACCTGATATTCATGCGCCATGGCAAACAGGCTCGGGCTCAACAATGCGGCGAGCAACAGGGTCTTCTTCAACAGCATGGTATTCCTCCACTAACGGACTGACTGTCTGTGACGTGCGCTGTAGCTTGGATCAATGAGACGGCGCAGGCCAGACCCGCGCCGGGTGTTTATACGGGTATCTATCAGCCGCTGACCGGCTTGCGCAGGCTGCCCAGGCGCGACAGCAGCAGCCAGTCCAGCGCCCCGATCAGCAACAAGGAGGCCCCCACCAGCGGGAACGCCACACCGAGCAACAGCATAATGCCGATGGCGCTTTTCCAGCGCGGCAGGTCATGGCGCAGCGGTGGCACGCCCAGGCTGCCTTGCGGACGCCGCGTCCACCACATGATCAGGCCGCTGACCGCGCTGAGCAGCACCAGCAGACACACCGCGAGCATTACGAGTTGGTTGGCCAGGCCGAACAGCTTGCCCTCATGCAGCATGACCCCGGTTTCCACGGTTTTCGCCACCACGCCGTAATCCTTCCAGCGCACGTCGGCAAGCACTGCACCGCTGTACTGATCGATATGCAGGGTGGCGTCGTTACGCGGGTCGGCGGCGAACAGGGCGATGCTGTACACCCCGGTTTCACCTTTCGGCAGGGTGATGCTGTAACCCGGCTGTACGCCACGCTCGGCAGCGGTGTCGACCACGTACTGCAGCAAGTTGGCCGGGGCGGCAGGTGTCTCGGCAGTGGCATGGCCGTTATGCGCAGCATGTGGATCGGAGGCCGGCAGCGGCGTGGTTTCCACCGCCCAGGCAACGGTCTGCTGGCTGTTGGTGTTGAGGCTGCCAGCGAGCTTGCCGGACTGCGGTACGTCGTCCCACATCGCAGCCGGGAAGTGGTTCCAGGCCCCGGCAAATTGCGCGCCCCAGAAGCCGGTCCAGGTCATGCCGGTGAGCAGCATAAATAGCAGCAGCAACGAGCCCCAGAACCCGGTGACCGCGTGCAGGTCACGCCATAGCAAACGCCCACGGGCACTCAGCCTTGGCCACAGCACGCCCGCACCGGAACGCCCGCGCGGCCACCACAGGTACAAGCCGGAGATCACCAGCACGATGCCCCAGCCGGCGGCCAGCTCGATCAGACGGTCGCCGACGGTGCCGATCATCAGGTCGCCATGCAGCTGGCGGGCGATGGCCTGCAGGTTGTACTGCGCATCCTGGCTGCCGAGAATCCTGGCGCTGTAGGGGTCAACAAATACATTGAGGCCCTGGCCATCAGCCTCCAGCACAAACTGCGCGCTACGCTCGGCGTTCAGCGGCGGCAAATACTGACTGATGCTCGCCTCTGGATACGCCTGACGCACCAGTGCCAGTTGCTGATCCGCCGAGATCGCCTGCTCGGCAGGCGTGACCTGCAGCAGCTCGGCATACATCAGCTGGTCAAGTTGTGGCTTGAACAGGTAGATGATGCCGGTGAGCGAGAGCAGGATCAGAAACGGGATGACGAAGAGCCCAGCATAGAAATGCCAGCGCCAGGCCAGGTTGTAGAACGAGATATTCGGCGTAGTCGGCTTCTGCATATTCAGCTCCAGGCATGCCCACAAAGAGTGATGGATCGGCAGCGGCTCATCGGCGCTGCCCTCGGCGCAGCAGGCTCAGCCCCACCAGCGCCAACAACACATGGGCCAGCGCAACGAGGCCAAGCAGCAGGTGCTTGTAGCCATTGCCCAAGCCTGCGAGAAACTCCCACTTATGCAGATAGGCGAAGGTCCAGCCTTCAGTCCGGTCGGCATCCTGCACGCGGCTGGCCAGGGCACCGTCCAGCGGGTCGATAAACAGCGCGGTGTTATGGGCATCTGCATAGCTGGCCTTGAACACCGGCAGGCGTTTGAAGACGAAGCCGTATTCATGGTCGAAGTTATGTTGCAACGTCAGCTGCTGCGCCGCCCCCAGATTCATGCTCTTGGCGTAGTGATCCAGGCGCTGCTGGGCATAGCGACGCGGCGTGTCATTGCCCAGTTCACGGCCATGAGCATCGAGATAATGCAGGCTGGGCATGCTGGAAAACTGCTGCCCCTGGGCGCGCCAGATCGGCTTATCGTCGAGTTCAAGCAGGCTGAGCATGTACAACTCCTCACCGCTAAGCAGCCAGTCGGCAGCCGGCGTGCTGTCCAGCTCGGCCACCGCAAAACTCGCCACGAATGGCTCCGGCCAAGGCTGCGCGCCCTGCTTGTGCAGCAGGTGCCAGGCACCGCTGCTGGCAAAGCTCAGGGTCGCCAATGCCAGCCCCAACCCCCACCAACCATGCAGCCTCCGGTTGAAGCTGCGAGCACGACGACGGGCAACGAACAGGCTGAGACCAAACAGCGTCGCCGAGACAATCGAGGCCAGCAGCACCAGCATCAACACCGGCCGCAGCGGCCCGGCGGCATCCAGCCAGCGGAAGCTGTGCAGGGTCTGGAAGAAGCCGCTGAACCAGGCCTTGCGCTCATCGACCAAAGTGCCAAGACGGTCGTGGAACAGGTCGACATACAGGCGCAACTGGTTATCACGCTGGGTATCGACCCTCGCCACCGGCAGCAGACGGTTGATAAAGGCGTATTCGCCGTTGAACCGCTCGATGCTGCCGGCGTAGGCCAACGGCTCGTTATGGCCCAGGTAATGCCGCGCCAGGCTTTCGGCATGAGCACCCGCCACATCACTGGCCTGACCACTGCGCGCATGCCAGTAACGCGGCTCCAGCTCGCCTGCCAGACGCGCCTGGTAATAGGGCTCGCCGGCCAGCACCAGCAGGCGCAAGCCCTGCACCTGCGCGATACCGGCCGCACCCAACACCTGCGCGGGACTGCGCAGGTTATCCAGCGGCAACACCTGCTGCGGCGTGGCCATGGTCTGCGGACGCGGCTGCAGGTAGCCCATCAGCGGGTGCAACATGCCGCTGCCCGCCCAACTGAAGATGCCCAGGCAGGCCAGCAGCGCCAGGCGCTTGTGCCACGGCATCAGCCGCAGCAGACGCTGACGCCAGGTCAGGCGTGGCAGCTCATGCGCTTGCAGCGCCGCGGTCAAAGCTTCCACTCCAGGCCGACATACAGGCTGCGACCGTCACCCGGCATAAACAGCGCGGCATCCTGGCCACGGGCATTGGCGACTACACCGGTGGTGGCGATATAGGTCTTGTCGGAGAGATTGCGCCCCTCGACGAAGAAGCCCAGCCCCTCGCTCGGCCGGTAGCCGCCCTTGAGGCCCCAAATCGCGTAGCTTTCGGCATACAACGACTCGGCATGGTCGGCGGCGTAATGCACCGGTACCCACTCCAGCGTCGGCCCGGCGTACCAGCCCTCGCGCTGCCACAGCAGCTCGCCCTTGAGGAACTGGCTCGGCACGCCGGCGATGCGGTTATCGCCGTACACCGGGTCATTGTCGAAGCGGAAGTCGTTGAGCAGGTACTGGCCGCGCAGCACCAGCTCACCGAGCTGCCAGGCCCCGCCGAACTCGATGCCCTGATGAATCGTGCGGTCGGCGTTGGTGGTGATCACCTGAGTCGGGGCCAGCGGGTTGACGTAGCCGAGCAGCTCGTCACGGATCTCGCTGCGGTACAGCGCCAGATCGAGGTCGAGGTCGCCCTGGTTGAAGCGCATGCCGGCCTCCAGCGTGGTGGCCTTCTGTGCATCGTTCTCGGTGACGATGGCCCCGCCGGTCAGCTCACTGAAGGTCGGCGGCTCGTAGCTTTGGCTGAGGTTACTGAACAGCTGCACGCCCTCGGCCAGGTCATGGCGCACGCCGATCCGGCCGATCCGCGCGCTGTAGTGCTTATTGAACGAGGCGTCCTGGTAACCGGTCGGGTTGCCGACAAAGTTGAAGCTGCTTTTCAGCTTGTCATCGATATCGCGCTCACTGTGCAGCCAGGCCAGGCCGCCAATCAGCGCCCAGTGCTCGGCCAGCGGCACTTCCAGTTCGCCGAAGGCGTTGAGGCTGCTCGCGGTCTGCACCTGGCGATCGACCTGGTTGCCACGTTTGCCGCGCACATTGACGTAGTTTTCAGCCTGGTTGCGCCCTTGCAGCACCTCGACGCCGCCGTTCCAGCGCCAGCCCTCGCTGTTCTGCCACTTATGAGTCAGGCGCGCGCCAAGGTCTTCGCTGTCGACTTCCAGCACCTGGAAGATCGGGTGCCACAACGACTTCTCGCTATAGAAACTCGACAGCTCCAGGCTGTGGCCGTCTTCCAGTTGCAGGGTGGTGATATTGCCGATGCGGTTGAGGGTGAAATCGCGCTTGTTATCGCCAACCACCGCGCTCAGCGCCGCCTGCTCGGGGTTATCGCGCAGCTGCGCCTTGGTCAGGCTACCAGGGATTTCCGAATCGGTTTCCACATGGCTGATATAGAAGCGCGTCGACAACCGCTCGTTGAGGCGGCCGCCAAGGTTGGCGAAGTAGCGCTGGTTCTCCTGGCGCGCGTGATCGCGGAAACCGTCCTGGGCATAGTCGGAGAAACTCAGGTAGGCATCCCAGTCGCCAAAGTCCTCCGCCACCGCGCCGAAGACGCGCTGATAGTCGAAACTGCCGGCCTCGCTGCGCAGCTGCACCTTCGGCGCGGTCTTGCCGGTGGGCGTGACGAAGTTGATCGCACCGCCCAGGTTGGCCGCGCCATAGCGCCAGGCGTTGGCCCCACGCATGACTTCAATATGGTCCAGGGCAATCGGCTCGATGCTCTGGAAGTCGCCACTGCCGTCGGCCAGGTTCAGCGGTGCGCCGTCCTGCATCAGCAGAATGCCGCGCTGGTGGAAGGTGCGCTGCAGGCCCGAGCCGCGAATCGACAAGCGCGACTCCTCGGCCCCGGAACGCGACTGGATATACACCCCGGTGGCCTGGCCCAGAGCATCCTGCGGCGTGCTGGCGCGCCCGGTCTTGTAGGTTTCTGCATCGACCACGGTCACGCCGCCGGGAATCCGCGCGAACTCGGCGCGCTTCTCGCTGATGCTCGGTGCGGTGGTGTCAGCCTGCTGCTTGGCGACGATGGTGGTGTCTTGCAGGTTGATATGTTCGGCATGGGCCGCGCTGGCCAGGCTGACGCTGAGCGCCAACAGGCTGATAACGGGTAACTGACGCATAGACTTCCCCAATCATGGCTCACCGGGTGCGGCCTGATCTCAGGCATTCAGGCACCGGCAAACTCTGGTTTTTTATCTGCTATTAAGTGGCTACAGAGGCGCGCAAAAGCGCCACGGGACTTAAGCCAGCAAAGGGGAAGCGCGGGGATTGGCCGAGGGCCAGAGATAGCGAACAGGTCGCGGGGTGAAGAAGAAGGTCAGCAGTGGCGTACGGCTGGGTGCCAGCAATCCCAACAGGCCGAAGAACGCCGCGAGGATGATCGCACTGAAGGTGGAACTCAGGGAGCAGCCGGAGCCAGTCGCAGGATTGGGTGCCACTACACCTGAACCGTCCAGATCGGCACCCGCACCGAAGTTGCCCTCGAAGGAGCAGTACTGGCTGCTCAGGCCGCTAAGCTGCAAACCAGCCATCTGCCCGTGCCCGATACTGCAGGCGAACGCACTGAACAGCACGCTGAAATACAGCATCCAGGCCAGCAGGCGACGGTCAGTACGGCTCAGCTTCATGGGGCGCGACTCTAGCATTGGTCAGCAGCGCGGTTCGCGCAGCACGGCTGCGATTGAATGCCGCAGCAGGGCTGCCGGCAATCTTAGTGGGGCCAGGGCGCTTGTGCCAGCAGTTCGCCGCAGCGTTGCTGGACGAACTCACGCAGCAGGTGCACCGGCTTACGCAACTGCGCGCGGTGGGCGCAGATCAGGTTGAGCGGCGTCGGCTCGCCGAGCCAGTCTGTCAGCAGCACCTTGAGCCGCCCGGCCTGCACATCTGCGGCCACGTCCAGCCAGGATTTATACACCAGCCCGGCCCCGGCCACGGCCCAGCGCCGCACCACATCGGCATCGTCACTGACCCGGTCACCGCTGACGCTCAGGCTCTGTTCACGGCGGCCGTCACTGAAGCGCCAGCGCTCGTGCACCCGGCCACCGAGCATATACAGCAGGCAATTGTGCTCAGCCAGTTGCTCCAGGGTTTGCGGCTCGCCGTGTTGCGCCAGGTAGGCCGGCGCGGCGCAGAGCACACGGCGATTACTGGCAGCCACCGGCAAGGCGACCAGGCTGGAATCCTCCGGCGCGCCATAGCGCAGGGCGATCTCCACCGACTCACGAAACAGGTCGGTAACGCGGTCGCCCAGCAGCAGGCGCAGGTGCAACTGCGGGTGGGCCAACTGGAATTCATCGAGCCAGGGCAGCAGGGTATTGCGGCCGAAATCCGAGGGTGCGGACAGCTGCAACTGCCCGCTGATGCCGACCTTGCTGCCGGCCAGTTGCTGGCGGCCATCGTCGAGGCTCTGCAAGGCCAGGCGCGCATGGCCGAGAAACAGCTCGCCCTCAGGCGTCAGGCGCAGGCTGCGGGTGGAACGCAGCAGCAGGCGCGTTTCCAGTTGCTGTTCCAGGCGTTTGAGCGCGGCGCTGGCCACCGCCGGGGAAATATCCAACAGGCGGGCGGCGGCGGACAGGCTGCCAGTCTCGGCGGTACGCACAAACAGCTGGAGGTCATCGAAACGCAGCATGGCGAGGTATTTTCAATAATTTATTGAAAGAGACTCTAGTTCCACGCTGTTTTTCTCGTCAATCAAATAACCGAGCATGGGCACCACTTGAACCGGAGTCCGCCATGCCCACGCCACTGACCCTGATTGCCACCATCACCGCCCTGCCCGGCCAGGAAGCCGCCGTCGAAGCCGGCCTGCGTCTGCTGGTCGCACCGAGCCAGGCCGAAGCCGGCTGCCTGCAATACAACCTGCATCGCCATCAGGACAACCCGGCGCGGTTCAGCATGATCGAACAGTGGCAGGACGCCGCCGCCCTCAGCGCGCACCAGCAGACCGCGCACTTCCTGACCTTCGGTAAAACCTGCGGGGCCTTGCTGGCCAAGGTCGAGCAACAACCCATGCAGCGCATCCTCTAGGAGCCCACGATGAAAGCCATTGCCTACTACCAATCCCTGCCGGCCGAACACCCCGACGCGTTGCAGGATATCCAGCTGCCAGAACCCACGCCCGGCCCACGCGACCTGCTGGTGCAGGTGCACGCCATCTCGGTCAACCCGGTGGACAGCAAGATCCGCCGTAACGTCAGCCCGCCAGCCGGCGAAGCCAAGGTGCTCGGCTGGGACGCCGCCGGCATCGTCAAGGCGGTGGGCAGCGAGGTCAGCCTGTTCCAACCCGGTGACCGGGTGTACTACGCCGGGGCCATCGACCGCCCCGGGGCCAACAGCGAGCTGCATGTGGTGGACGAACGCATCGTCGGGCATATGCCCAAGAGCCTGCCGTTCGCCGAAGCCGCCGCCCTGCCGCTGACCGCGATCACCGCCTGGGAGCTGCTGTTCGAGCGTTTGCAGATCAGCCAGGGCAACGCCGATCAGGGCCAGAGCCTGCTGATCGTTGGCGCGGCCGGCGGTGTCGGGTCGATTCTGACCCAGCTAGCGCGCAAGCTCACCGGTCTGACCGTGATCGGCACAGCATCCCGCCCCGAGACCCAAGCCTGGGTGCGCGAACTCGGCGCGCACCACGTAATCGACCATAGCCAACCGCTGAGCGCAGAGCTCAAGCGCATCGGCATCCCACAGGTGACCCATGTCGCCAGCCTGACCCAGACCGACCAGCACTTCGATGAACTGGTCGAAGCCCTGGCTCCGCAAGGCCGCCTGGCGCTGATCGACGACCCGGCGCAACTCGACGTGGTCAAGCTCAAGCGCAAGAGCCTGTCGCTGCACTGGGAGTTTATGTACACCCGCTCGCTGTTCCAGACCGCCGATATGCTTGAGCAGCACCGCCTGCTCGATCGGGTCGCCGGGCTGATCGACGCCGGCACCCTGAAAACCACCCTCGGCGAGCACTTCGGCGCGATCAACGCGAGCAACCTGCGCCGCGCCCACGCGCTGCTGGAAAGCGGCATGGCGCGCGGCAAGATCGTGCTCGAAGGGTTCTAAACCACGCACGCTCTCTAGCACGGTGCTTGGCCAACAACGCAAGCACCGTCGCGCGGTTCGACAGCGCGCCGTTCCTTAGCTAGAACTCTTGCAAAGCACGCAGCAACCCGCCGCGGCGATAACGCCGTGGCGCTGGCTGCGGACGTCCATTGCAAGGAGCGCCGCAGTGACCTTACTTCCCGTGGAAACCTTGCTGATCGCAGTCCTGGTGCTGCTGCTCGGGCGCTGGGTCAACCGCCTGATACCGCTGTTGTCGCACTACAACATTCCCGACCCGATCACCGGCGGCCTGCTGTTTGCTGTCGGCATGCTGATCAGCGGCAAACTCAGCAGCTTCAGCCTGGAGTTCGACTCCACCCTCAAACCGGTACTGCTGCTGGCGTTTTTCGCCGCCGTGGGCCTGTTGGCCAATCTCAGCCTGCTCAAGCAGGGCGGCAAGCGCCTGTTGATGTTCGTGCTGGTGCTGATCCCGTTCCTGTTGCTGCAGAACATCACTGGGCTACTGATCGCCTGGGGCCTGGACATGCATCCGCTGATGGGCCTGATCGGTGGCAGCATCACCCTGATCGGCGGCCACGGTACTGGCGCGGCCTATGCCGAGCGCTTTGCCGAAGTGCACAACATCCAGTCGATCATGGAACTGGCGATGACCGGGGCCACCCTCGGTCTGGTGCTCGGCGGCGTCTGCGGCGGGCCGCTGGCGCAGTGGCTGATCAAACGCCACCACCTGGCTGGCAGCGATGGCCATGCCGCCGTCAGCCACGTTAGCGACAACGCCGCCGAAGCCGCGCCCATCAGCGCAGGCAACCTGATTCCGGTACTGGCGGCGGTGCTGATCGCGGTGCTCGCCGGCAGCTGGCTGGCCGACCTGGTCAGCGGTGGGCCGGTGACCTTGCCGAGTTTTCTCTGGTGTTTGCTGCTGGGCGTACTGATCCGCAATGGCGGCCATCTGATCGGCCTGCATCTCAACGACGCGGCCATCGACATGCTCTCCAGCCTGACCCTGGCGCTGTTTCTGGCCATGACCATGATGGCGCTGAACCTGGCCAGCGTGGCCAGCCTGGCCGGCCCGCTGCTGTTGATCCTGCTGGGGCAATTGGTCGTGGTCGTGGTCTATGGTGGCCTGCTGGTGTATCGCGCCGTGGGGCGCGACTACGAAAGCGCAGTGATGTCCGCCGCCTTCTGCGGCTTCGCCATGGGCGCGACCGCCACCGCCATCGCCAATATGCAGGCGATCACCCAGAAATACGGCCCCGCGCCCCAGGCCTTTCTGGTAGTGCCCCTGGTCGGCGCGTTTCTGATCGACCTGCTCAATGCCCTGGCTCTCACCGGGTTTCTGTCACTGCCCTGGATTGGAGGTTGAGCATGCGCCTGCTGATCATGCTGCTTTGCGCTGCGTTACTCACCGCCTGCTCCCGCGTCCCGGCCCCGGACACCTTGCAGGCGGATCTGCAACAACGCCTGCAACAGGCCTTTCCGACGGCGGTGCTGAGCCTTAGCGAGCTGCAACGGCGCGGTTCGGCCAACGACGCCCACGCCCCGGACGGGGAGAAACGCCTGGTGATCTACTTCGACGCCACCCTCAAGGTCGAACAGGATCAGGACTTCGGTGCCTGGGACTCGCCCGGCGTGGCCAGCCTGGTCACTGCTCTGGGGGCTGGACCACGTGGCCTGTCCGGGATCGAGAGCGGCGGCAATCGCGCCGGCGACCTGCTCAAGGTGCATGGCAGCCTGATCTACCGCGAACAGGACGGCACCTGGCAGGCCGTGGTGCCACAGGGTTTCACCGCGCCGCGCGCGGCCCAATCGGGTGAAGGCGGCAGCACCACCCGGGAAAACCTGGTGAACGCCATCAGCACCGCGCTCAACCTCGCCCCTGGCGGCAGCGGCCCACAGGAGCGCAAAGCCATCAGCGATGAACTGGAACGCTCGCTGGCCAATATCCAGGGCCGTCTTTCCCGCCTGGAAAACGGTTACCCGCTGGCCGGCGGACCGCCAGCCGGGCAGTACGCGCGCTTCGCCCAAGCCCTCAGCGCGTTGATGAAAGACCAAGGGGTGAATGTGCATGCCCTGAACACCGAAGGCGGTCTGGACAACCTGCGCATGCTGCGCCGTGGTGAGGTGGTGATAGCCCTGTCACAAAGCGATGCCGCCTACGCTGCCGCGCACGGCAGCGGTCCCTTCCAGGATGCCGGCCCCGACCTCAAACTGCGCGCCATCGCCAGCCTCTATCCCGAACCCGTGCATGTACTGGTCAGCGCCATGAGCCCGCTGCAGGGCATGCCCGACCTGCGTGGCAAGCGCGTCAATATTGGCCAGCCGGGCTCGGCCTCGCGCCTTACCGCACTGGCAGTGCTGGCCGCCCATGGACTGCAACCGGATGATCTGGCGGCGGCCACTGAACTGGACCTGCAACAGGCCCTCGGGGCCTTGCGTAACAACCAACTGGATGCGCTGATCCAGGTCATCGGCGCGCCGGCCGACAGTATCCGCGCCGCCAGTGAAGCCTTCGACCTGCGCCTGTTGCCGCTGGAGGAAACCGCCGTCAGCCGCCTGCAACAACAGCACCCCGGGAGTTTTGCCTTCAACCTGCCCAGAGCTACCTACCCGCAGCAAGAGCAGGCCGTGCCGACGCTAGCGGTAAGCAGCATGCTGCTTACCGATGACCAGCTGACCGAGCGTGAAGTCGAGAAACTGGTGCGCCTGCTGTTCTCCCCGGACAGCCAGTGGCTGCAACACGGCAGCATTCAGGGCAGCCAGTTATCGCCCAAGACGGCCCGGCGCGACCTCGGGGTACCGCTGCATAACGGCAGCGAAAAAGCCTTGCAGCAACTGCAAACCCCTACGCCGCCGGCCCCCGCCGGTTAAACCCGACGCTAGGGCCTGCTCAGGCCCCACACGGGCGTTTGGCGGCGCACAAATACTGTGGCGTCACCATGCAGCCCTGTCGCAGCCGACTAAACTTTGCTCAGCGCCAGCGCTTGCATGGCGGCCGGTGTGGCGAACCGATAGACGTTCGATCAACTCTGCTCCATGGGCGGTAAGGATGCGACCCGATATTCAAGGCCCGTTGCGACTGGCCGGCGTGTATATCCTCTTCAGCGGCGTATGGATTCTCGGCAGCGACTACCTGCTCCGCGCCGTGGTTCACGACAGCGCGCTGACCACTGATCTGCAAACGGGCAAAGGCCTGCTGTTCATTCTGCTCAGCAGCTGGCTGATCTTCTTTGTCAGTTACCGTGACCGCCAGGCCCAGCGCCGCCTGCTCGAAGAGCTGACGCACAACAGCCAGCTACTGCAACAGACGCAACGCAACGCGGCGCTCGGCAGCTGGGAATACCGCAATGGTTTTCACTGGAGCCCGGAAGCCCTGGCCTTGCTCGGCCACGACGACAGCAGCCCGCAGGGCGATCTGGAGCAGCTGCTCAGCTGGCTGCACCCCGCCGAACGCCCTGCCGCACAACGCGCGCTGCAGGCGCTGCTGCATGACCACACAGCACTGACGGTCAGCGCCCGCTTGCTGCAACCGCAGCAACAGCAGCCGACCTGGCTGATGCTGCGCGGCGAAGTCGGCGAGCACGGCCGCATTCTCGGCACCGTGCAGAACATCAGCGCGCAGAAGCGTGATGAAAGCGCTCTGCGCGAGAGTGAGCAACGCTTTCGCCAGTTGTTCGAGCAAACCCCGCGGATTGCCGTGCAAGGCTACGACCGCGAACGCCGGGTGATCTACTGGAACCAGGCCAGCACCCAGCTCTACGGCTACGAGATGCACGAGGTGATGGGCCGCCGCCTGGAAGAGTTGATCGTGCCGTCGCAAGCGCGTAGCAAGGTGGCCAGCGCAATCAACCTGTGGCAGCTCGGTGGCCCGCCGATTGCGGCGGCCGAACTGCAACTGCAACGCAAGGACGGCAGCCTGGTGTGGGTCTATTCCAGCCACCTGATGCTGCGCAACAGCCTCGACCAGCTGGAGCTGTACTGCGTCGATATCGACTTGAGCGAGCAGAAGCAGATACACAGCGAACTGCATATCAGTGAGACCCGCTACCGCGCCCTGGTCGAACACCTCAGCGACGCCATCTTTATCACCGACGCAGCAGGCCGCCTGAACTTTCTCAACCCGGCCTGGACGCAGATCAGCGGTTACTCGCCCCATGAAAGCCTGGGCAGTCCCCTGCAACGTTTTATGCCTGAGCTGGGCCAGCACCCGCAGAGCCAGCATCTGCAAGAGCTCAGCTGCGGCAAGCTGGATAACCTGCGCATCGAGTGCCAGCTGCTGACCCGCGACGGGCAGACCCGCCGGGTCGAACTGCAACTTAACCAGAGCCTGCCAGAGCAGGGCCTGCACGGCAGCCTGCGGGACATCCATGAGCGCCACCAGACCCTGCAACTGCAACAGGCGCGCAACGCAGTGCTCGATGAGCTGCTCGGCCTGCACCCCCTGCGCAGCATCCTCACGGGCATCAGTCGCCGCCTGGAAAGCCTGCAGCCGCAAATGCTGGTGTCGATCATGCTGCTCGACGAACAACAGCGCCTGCATGTCGGTGCCGCGCCCAACTTGTCGACAGCTTACTGCCAGGCCATCGAAGGCCTGCACGCAGCGCTGGAAGTGGGTTCCTGCGGGCATGCCGCCTGCAGTGGCGAGCTGGTGATCGCCGAAGACGTCAGCACGCACCCCTACTGGCATGCGTACAAGGCCCAGGCGCTGGCAGCCGGCTTGCACGCCTGCTGGTCGCTGCCGTTCAAGGATGACAATGGCCAGGTGCTGGGCACCTTCGGCATTTACTACGCCAAACCGACGCGCCCCAGCCCCAGCGACATCGCCCTGGTCACCGAATTCACCCGCCTGGCCGGGCTGGCCGTACAGTTCAGCGCCGCCACCATCAGCTGAGCGAAGCGGCTGAATGGACCAACGGCACGCCATCAGTCATTCAATTGTTACAGGTCAATGAAAGTTCATATTGAACGACTAGACTCGCCTTTCTTGCAGAGTTGCAGAGGGAGGCCCGTCAATGAACGTCATGATCCAGCCTGTCAACAACGCCAATGGTTCTAGCTGGCAAGTGCGCTTTGCCAACCATAGCGTGACCTTTCGCAGCGAGGCCGAGGCCCGCCAGTTTGTCAGCACCCTGCAAGCGCGCCTGCAGGCACCGCACGTACTGCCCGAGCTGCCGCTCAGGCAGCGCGCCGCCAGCTAGCGCTGGATCGAGCCGACGCGCGCCAGCGCGCGCTCGGCCTGGCGGGTAAACAGCGAAAAACTCACCGTCAGCACACCACAGCTGAAGATCACCACGGCAATCGGCCAGGCGCTGCCGTCATGCAGCACCCCGACCAGGCCTGCCGCGCTGGCGGCAATGGCGAATTGCAGGCTGCCGAGCAACGCCGAGGCACTGCCGGCATGGCTACCCTGCCCGGCCATGGCACTCGCCGTGGCATTGGGCAACAGAATGCCGAGACAGGCGATGCAGCCAAACAGCGGCAGCATCAGCGGCCACAGGGTCAGCGGCTTGGCCAGCGCCACCAGCAGCAGCGCCAGGCCACACGCCAGGTAGAACCACACGGCACGGCGCAACCAGTAACTCGGGCCATGCCGCGCCACCAGCCAGGCATTCAGCTGCGCCACCAGAATAAAGCCCAGGGCGTTGCTGCCGAACAACCAGCCGTAGTGCGCGGCCGGCACCCCGTACAACTCGATAAACACGAATGGCGAACCGGCGATGTAGGCAAACATGCCGGCCACGGCAAAGCCGCCGGTCAGGGCGTGGCCGAGAAACGGCCAGTCGCCGAACAGCCGGCGGTACTCGCCGATGGCCCCGCGCAAAGGTGCAACCGGCGCGTCCTTGGCCAGGGTTTCCGGCAGCCACTGGGCCACCGCCAGCATGCACAGCAGGCTGAACAGGGTCAGGCAGATAAAGATCGACGGCCAGCCCAGGGTGCTAAGCAGCAGACCACCCGCCAATGGCGCGAGGATCGGGGCCAGGCCCATCACCAGCATCAGCTGGGAAAACACCTTGGCCGAATTGATCGGGTCGCACATGTCACGTACCACGGCGCGCGACACCACCATCCCGGCGCAGCCACCCAAAGCCTGCACGAAGCGCGCGACAATCAGCCACTCCAGGCTCGGTGCCAGGGCACAGGCCAACGAGGCCAGGCTGAACAGCATCAGGCCAACCAGCAACGGCATGCGCCGGCCGAAACGGTCCGCCAGCGGCCCGTATACCAGTTGGCCAATCGCCAAGCCGACGAAATAGGCCGCCAGCGACTGCTGCACATGCTCCACGTCAGTGCCAAAGGCACGCGCCAGCGCCGGAAAGCTTGGCAGGTAGAAATCGATGGCCAGCGGGCCAAAGGCGCTCAGCGCGCCGAGAATCAACAAAATACGTAACGGCATGGGTATCCAGACGGATGGTTAAATTGGTCAGCAATAATGACAACACCCCGCCGGCCAAAGACCGTGGGGTGTCGTCACCACCCGGAACCGGTCCGGGACTTTCAGTTCTCGCCAAAGCGCAGCAGCTGGCTGCTGCGCTCGGTGTTAAGCCTCTGGAGCTTTATCGACCTTCTTGCGCCCGCCACTCAGTTTGGCCGCGGCCGACTCCACCAGCATGTAGAACATCGGGATAACGAAAATCGCCAGGAAGGTCGCCGCCAGCATCCCGCCGATCACCCCGGTACCGATCGAGTGACGGCTGGCAGAGCCGGCACCGCTGCTGATCGCCAAGGGGATCACGCCGAGAATAAAGGCCAGCGAGGTCATCACGATCGGGCGGAAACGCAGGCGTGCAGCCTCCAGCGCCGACTCGAAGATGCCCATGCCCTGGTGCCTGCACATGACGGCGAACTCGACGATAAGGATGGCGTTCTTCGCCGCCAGACCGATCAGGGTGACCAGGCCGACCTGGAAGTACAGGTCGTTCTCGATGCCGCGCAGCCACACCGCGAGAATCGCGCCGAACACCGCAAACGGCACCGCGGTAACCACCGCCAACGGCAGGGTCCAGCGCTCGTACTGCGCGGCGAGAATCAGGAACACCATGATCAGGCCAAAGATAAAGGCGCTGCTGCCCGAACCCTGGGTCGCCAGTTCCTGATAGGCCGAGCCGGTCCAGCCGATGCTGTATTCATTGCCCAGCACTTCATTGGCCACGTCCTGAACGGCACTCAACGCCTGCCCCGAGCTGTAACCCGGTGCCGGGCCGCCGAGAATCTTCGCCGCCGGGTAGACGTTGAAGCGTGCGTAAGTGTCCGGGCCGAGAATCCGCTCGACCTTGACCAGGCTGGCCAACGACACCAGCTCACCACTGGCGGCGCGCACATAGATCTGCGACAGATCTTCGGGCTTGCGGCGGAAATCCGCTTCGGCCTGCAGGCTGACCTGGAAGGTACGGCCATACAGGCTGAAGTCGTTGACGTAGTAGCTGCCGAAGGTCGACTGCATGGCGGTGAAGACATCATTCACCGGCACGCCCAGGGCCCGCGCCTTGGTGCGATCGAGGTCAATAAAATACTGCGGCACGTTGGCGCTGAAGGTGCTCTGCACCCCAGCCAGCTCAGGGCGCTTGGCCGCTGCGGCGAGGAAGGCCTGCACCTTGACCGCCAGTTGCGCGGTGGTACCACCGCTGCGGTCCTGGATATAGCCTTCGAAGCCACCCGTGGTGCTCATGCCGGTAATCGCCGGCGGGTTGAAGCTCATCACCATGCCGTCCTTCTGCGCCGCGCCCATGCCCATGAATTCACGGGTCAGGTTGCGCGCATCCAGCTCGGGCGTGGTGCGCTCGCTCCAGTCTTTCAGCGGCACGAAGGACACCCCGGAACTGCTACGGGTGCCGGAGGAGAGAATGTCGTAACCGGCAAAGGTCACTACGTCTTTTACCGCCGGGTGCGCCATCAGCTGCTGGGTCACGTCACCGGTAAGCTTCTCGGTACGGGTTAGCGACGCGGCCGGCGGCAGGAAGTAGGCATTAATCACATAGCCCTGGTCTTCACTGGGCACCAGCGAGCTGGGCACCCGGTTGAACAGCACCACCATCAGCGCAATCATCGCGCCGAACAGCAGCAGGCCGACCGCCGAACGTTTGAGGAAGAAGCGCACGCCGGCGGTGTAACCGTGGGTCAGCTTGTCGAAGACCCGGTTGAAGGCGCGGAATGGCGCGGCCGGTTGGTGATGCCCAGGCTTGAGCAGCAAGGCACACAGTGCCGGGCTCAGGGTCAGGGCGACGATGCCGGAAATCACCACCGACACGGCAATGGTGATGGCGAACTGTTTATACATCTCCCCGGCCAGGCCGCCGAGGAAGCCCACCGGCACGAATACCGCGCAGAGCACCAGAACGATGGCGACGATCGGCCCGGTCACTTCTTCCATGGCCTTGATGGTTGCTTCACGCGGGCCGATCTTGTCTTCGGCCATCACCCGCTCGACGTTCTCGATCACCACAATCGCGTCATCCACCACGATACCGATGGCCAGCACCATGCCGAACAGGGTCAGCAGGTTGATCGAGAAACCGAGCATATACATGCCGGCAAATGTGCCGACCAGCGAGACCGGAATCGCCAGCACCGGAATCAGCGTGGCGCGCCAGTTCTGCAGGAAGATAAACACCACCAGCACCACCAGCACCAAGGCCTCGAAGAAGGTGTGAATCACCTCCTCGATCGACACCCTGACGAAGGTGGTGGTGTCGTATGGCACCTTGTAGGTCATGCCGCTGGGGAAGTTCTTCGACAGCCGTTCCAGGGTCTTGCTGACCGCGTCGGCGGTGTCCAGGGCATTCGCACCCGGCTGCAGGTACACACCGAAGGCGGCGTTCTGCTGACCGTTGAGCGAGGTCATCAGCGAGTAATCCTGAGCCCCCAGTTCGATCCGCGCGACATCCTTGAGCAGCAGGCTGGCGCCGGTGTCATCGGTACGCAGAATGACGTTTTCGAATTCTTTCGGGTCGGTGAAGCGGCCCTGGGTGGTCACCGTGTAGGTGAAGTCCTGCTCTTGCTCAAGCGGCTGCTGACCGAAGCTGCCGGCGGCGAATTGCGAGTTTTGCTCACGAATCGAATTGACCACATCGGTCGGCGTCAGGTTGTACTGCGCCAGCTTGTCCGGGCGCAGCCAGATGCGCATGGAATAGTCTTTCGAGCCGAACTGGCTGACGTCACCCACACCCGGCAGACGTTTGAGCTCATCGATCACGTTGATCAGCGCGTAGTTGCTGATAAACACCGGGTCCTTCGAACCGTCCGGCGAATACAGGGTGACCACCTGAAGAATGTCCGAGGACTTCTTCTGCACCTTGACGCCCTGGCGACGCACTTCTTCCGGCAGCTTGGCCAGCGCAGCCTGCACCCGGTTGTTGACGTCGATGGTGGCCTGATCGGGGTCGCGACCCACCTCGAAATACACCGACAGGCTCATGGCGTTTCCGCCGGAGTTGGACTGCTGGTAGATCATCCCCTCAACGCCGTTGATCGACTGTTCCAGCGGCGCGGCCACGGTTTCAGCGATCACCTGGGCACTGGCCCCACCATAGGTGGCGGTGACCGAGACTTGCGGCGGGAGAATCTGCGGGTATTGGGCGATAGGCAAGCTGCGCATGGCCATCAGGCCCGCCAGCACGATAACGATGGAGATGACCGCGGAAAATACCGGGCGGTCGATAAAGAAGCGTGAGATCACCGGGCGACGCTCCTTAGGATTGGCTGGCGGCTGGGGCGGCCACTTTTACCGGGGTATCAGGGCGTACCTTAGGCAACCCCTCGACAATCACTCGGTCACCGGCACTGATGCCGGACACGATGACCCAACGGCCTTTGGCGGTGTGCCCGGTGGTGACCTGACGCATACGCGCCACACCACCGTCATCCACCACATACACAAAGGTGCCGCCTGGGCCCTGGGCAATCGCCCGCTCCGGCAGGGTCATGGCGTTGGGCATGCTCAGGCCCTTGACGTGCACGCGCACGAACTGGCCGGGCAGCAGCGTCTGATCAGGGTTAGGCACCACGGCGCGAGCGCTGACGGTACCGGTGCCGCGATCAACCAGGCTGTCGGTAAAGTCGACCTTGCCTTCCAGTGGGTAGACGCTGCCGTCACCGAGTTTGATCTGCACACTCATCTTGCCATCTTCCGGGCGTACCAGACTGCCGTTCTGCAGACCGCTGCGGACACTCTCGACGTCGGAGTCGGGGGCCGCGAAGTTGACGTAGATCGGATCAAGCTGGGTGATGTTGCTCAGCAGGCTGGCATTCGGATCGCCGGCCACCATCAGGCTGCCTTCGGAAACGGTTTCCTTGCTGGTAATCCCGGAAATCGGCGCTTTCACCGTGGTGTAGTCAAGGTCGATCTGCTTGGACTGCACTTCGGCCTGGGCGGCCTGGATATTCGCCTTGCTCTGCTCGAAGTTGGACACTGCGTTGTCCAGTTCGCTCTCGCTGGCGAAGCCCTTCTTCTGCAACTCGCGGATACGCTTGAGGTCACGCTCGGTCTGCCGATAGCGCGCCTGCTCCTGCGCCAGCGCACCTTTGGCACGGCTCAGGGCGGCCTGATAGGTGCGCGGGTCGATGCGGAACATCACCTGACCCTGCTTGACCTGGCTACCTTCGAGGTAGGTGCGTTCCTGCAGGATGCCACTGACCTGGGCACGCACCTGCACCTCACGAAAGCCTGCGGTACGCGCCGAATATTCGAACTCAAGCGGCAACGCCTCAACCTTGACGGTTTCGACCACCACTTCAGGGGGCGGCGGAGCGTCGGCGGCCTGCAGCGGAGAAGCCAGCACAGCCAGTAGCAAGGAACCGGCTGCAGCCGGGAAATGACGGGAAAAAAACATGAGTGTCTCCGTGACAACGCAGGGCGCAACATTTGAGACTGGCAATGCTAGTTACATACACTACTGTCTGTAAATAGAATATAAGCCCTAACTTCATTACACTTTGTGCGCTAGAGCCCTGAGCCTAGCCAGAAAACAGTACTCCGCCATGCGCCGAACCAAAGAGCAAGCCGAAAAAACCCGCTGCGCGATCCTTGAGGCCGCCGAAACGCTGTTCCTGGAAAAAGGCGTGGCGCACACCAGCCTGGAGCATATCGCCCGGCATGCCGGGGTGACGCGTGGCGCGGTGTATTGGCACTTTGCCAACAAGGCCGACCTGTTCAACGCCATGCTTAATCAGGTGCGTCTGCCGCCAGAACAGCTGGCCGAACGTATGCGCGGCTGCCCCAAGCACGACCCGCTGCAGAGCCTGCGCGAACTGTGTATCGAGGCCATCGAGAACCTCGCTCGTGAGCCGCAGAAGAAGCGCATCTTCACCATCCTGCTGCGCCGCTGTGAATTCACCGAAGAACTGCGCGAGGCCGAAGAGCGCCAAGAGGCCTTTATCAACCTGTTTATCCAACTCTGCGAACAGCAGTTCAACACGCCGTCAGTCCGCCTGCGCCTGCATGCCGGCCTGACGCCGCGCCTGGCCGCGCGCACCGTGCATGCGCTGCTGATCGGCCTGTTCTACGACTGGTCGCGCGACCCCAACCTGTTCGACCCGCTGAGCGACACGGCACCGATGGTCGATGCCTGCTTTCGTGGGCTGATCCGCGACTGGCCAAACGCCGTAGTCGCTACGCCAGGCTAACGCCATAGCCCTGCTCGACGATCGCCACCATCAGCTGATCGACCGGCACACTGCTGCTCACGCGCACTTCGCCACCGGGAAACTTCACTTTCACATCAGCCGCCGGGTCACAGGCCAACAGCGCCTCGGTGATGGTCTTGACGCAACCCTGGCAGGTCATGCCATCGACCCGGAATGCGTGAACCTGAGAAACCTGCATAAACAACCTCCTGAATAAATAAGCCGCCATGGTAAACGGATAGCTGCAGTGTTGGGCCTGTCATAAGGGCAAGGTCAAGTGATAAAAGCCCTTGACCCTGCCAGCATGGCAAGGTTGATCCTGTGCTGGAACTCAATGGAGGACCGCCCATGTCCAGCCTTATTACTTTCGACCTGCCGATCAGCGGCATGACCTGCGCCAGTTGCGCCGGCCGGGTCGAGCGCGCTCTGGCCAAGGTGGCCGATGTCGCCAGTGTCAGCATCAACCTGGCCAGCGAACAGGCACGGGTCGAAGCACCTGCCGACAGCCTGGAACAACTGGTCAATGCCGTCAGCGCGGCCGGCTATCAGGTGCCCAGCGAACGCCTGGAGCTGAGCCTCGAGGGCATGACCTGCGCCAGCTGCGCGGGGCGTATCGAACGGGCTCTGGCGCAACAACCGGGCGTGCTCTCGGTCAGCGTCAACCTGGCCAGCGAGCGCGCGCAGTTGCAGATCGTCGGTGACCTCGATACGCAATCCTTGCTGCGCGCCGTCAGCCAGGCCGGTTACCGCGCCAGTTTGCTGAACGATGCAACCCCGGCCCAGCCGGCAGCCGAGCAGCACCTGCAACGGGAACGCTGGGCGCTGTTGTTGGCCATGGTGCTGACCGTACCGCTGGTCATCCCGATGCTCGTCGAACCCTTCGGCCTGCACTGGATGCTGCCGGCCTGGGCACAGCTCGCCCTGGCCACGCCGGTGCAATTTATCTTCGGCGCGCGCTTCTACCGCGCGGCCTGGAGCGCCCTGCGCGCCCGTGCGGGGAATATGGATCAGCTGGTGGCCATCGGCACCAGCGCCGCCTATGGCCTGAGCCTGTATCAATGGGCGGTAAGCCCGGCTGGCGGCATGCCGCATCTGTATTTCGAAGCCTCGGCGGTGATCATCACGCTGATCCTGCTCGGCAAATACCTGGAAAGCCGCGCCAAACGTCAGACCAGCAGCGCCATCCGCGCCCTGCAGGCGCTGCGCCCGGAACGCGCCCTGCGCCTGCGTGAGGGCGTCGAGCAATGGGTGGCGCTGGGTGAGCTGCAACTGGGCGACGCCATCGTGGTCAAGCCCGGCGAACGCTTCCCAGTCGATGGCCTGGTTCGCGAAGGCCAGAGCCATGCCGACGAAGCGCTGATCAGCGGCGAAAGCCTGCCGCAGCCCAAGCAGCCTGGCGACAACGTCACTGCCGGAGCAATCAACGGCGAAGGCCGCTTGCTGGTGGAAACCACCGCCCTCGGTGCGGAAACCGTGTTGTCACGCATCATTCGCCTGGTCGAAGATGCCCAGACGGCCAAGGCGCCGATCCAGAAGCTGGTGGACAAGGTCAGCCAAGTCTTCGTGCCCAGCGTGCTGCTGATCGCCCTGGCCACCCTGCTCGGCTGGCTGCTGCTTGGCGCAGGCATCGAAACCGCGCTGCTGAATGCCGTGGCGGTGCTGGTGATCGCCTGCCCCTGCGCCCTCGGCCTGGCTACGCCCACCGCGATCATGGCCGGCACCGGCGTGGCGGCGCGCTACGGCATCCTGATCAAGGACGCCGAAGCCCTGGAAGTTGCCCATTCGGTAACCCTGGTGGCCTTCGACAAGACCGGCACCCTGACCTCGGGCGCGCCGCGCATAGCCCACCTGCGTTCGGTCGATGGCGACACAACCCAGCTGCTGCAACTGGCCGGTGCCCTGCAGCGCGGCAGCGAACATCCGCTGGCCAAGGCGGTGCTGGACCCGTGCACAGAGCAGCACCTGACACTCGCCGAAGTCAGCAACAGCAAGGCACTGGCCGGGCGTGGTATCGCTGGGCAGATCGGCGAGCGGCAACTGGCCCTGGGCAACAAGCGCCTGCTGGAAGAACACTTCCTACACCACGCCGAACTAGCCGCCGACGCCCTGGCCTGGGAGGCCGAAGGCCGTACCCTGTCCTGGCTGCTGGAGTTGGCACCGCAACCGCAGGTGCTCGGTCTGTTCGCCTTTGGCGACACACTTAAACCCGGCACCGTTGATGCCATCGCCACGCTGACCGCCCAAGGCATTGCCAGCCACCTGATCAGCGGCGACAACCCCGGCAGCGTCAAGGCCGTGGCCGAGCCCCTTGGCATCACGGCCGCGCACGCCGAAGTGCTGCCGGCGGACAAGGCGGCGATCATCAGCGAGCTGAAGAAAAACGCGGTGGTGGCCATGGTCGGCGACGGCATCAACGATGCGCCAGCGCTGGCGGCCGCCGATGTCGGCATCGCCATGGGCAGCGGCACCGATGTGGCCATGCACGCCGCCGGCATCACCCTGATGCGCGGCGACCCACGCCTGGTGGCCGACGCCCTGGATATCAGCCGACGCACCTACGACAAGATCCGCCAGAACCTGTTCTGGGCCCTCGCCTATAACCTGGTCGGCATTCCGCTGGCGGCCGCCGGCCTGCTCAACCCGATGCTCGCGGGCGCGGCCATGGCGCTTTCCAGCGTCAGCGTGGTGAGCAATGCGCTGCTGCTGAAAACCTGGAAACCCAAGGACCACGAATAAGCCGCAGGGCAGGAGAAAAACCATGAATATCGGCCAAGCCGCCAAGAAAACCGGCCTTAGCGCCAAGATGATTCGCTACTACGAAAGCATCGACCTGCTGCCTGAAGCCGGCCGCACCGACAGCGGCTACCGCCAGTACAGCGCGCAGGACCTGCATCGCCTGGCGTTTATCAAGCGCTCGCGCGATCTCGGCTTTTCCCTGGCAGAAGTCAGCCAGCTGCTGGCTCTGTGGCAGGACCGGCAACGCGCCAGTGCCGACGTCAAAGCCCTGGCCGCAACGCATATCGCCGAGCTGGAACGCAAGATCAGCGAGCTCAGCGGTCTGCGCGACACCCTCAAGGACTTGATGGACAACTGCCAGGGCAACGACCGCCCGGACTGCCCGATCCTCAAGGATCTGGAGTCCGGCTGCTGTCATTGATAAACGCCGCGAGCATCTGGAAAACGCGGAAACCGTAGGGTGGATGACGCTCTTTTCATCCACCAGGGCGACGAATTTGGTGGATGGGTGAAGCGTCATCCACCCTACAGCGCCTGCTGCAACGCCCGGCAATCCACAGCGAAATGATCGGCCAACTCCGGCCAGGGGTTTTCCGCCAGGTTGACCAGCACGCTGCGCGCGCCAGCGGCGCGAGCGCACTCCAGGTCAAAGCGGTAATCACCGACCATCACCAGCTCGCTCGGCGCTACTTGCCAGGCCTGGGCGAAATGCAGCAAACCGCCAGGGTCGGGCTTGGGCGGCGCTTCGTCACGGCCGATCACGTCCGGTACGGCAAAGCAGTCGTCCAGACCGATGGCGCGCAGGGTCAGCAGCGCCAGTTCATGAGCATTGCGGGTGAGGATGCCGAGACGACAGCCACGCCCGTGCAACTCGCGCACCAATTCAATCGCCCCAGGGGCCGGCTCGGCGGTCAGCGCCAGTTCGCGCTCATGCTCCAGCAACCAGGCATGCTTGGCCGCCGCCACCGCCTCGGGCAACGCAGCCAGATGGCCGAGAATGTCGTGTTCTAGCGGAATATCCAGCGCCCGCTTGATCGCCTCGAAGTCGTGCACCGCCAGGGTCAAGGTGCCGTCCATATCGAACACCCAGTGCTTCGCACTGCGAAGACTCACGTCCAATCCTCACGGCTCATTTCCAATCCTCACGGATTCGGGTCAGGCCTTCCTGCGCCACCGAGGCCACCAACTGGCCCTGGCGGTTGAAGATACTGCCGCGCGAGAAGCCCCGGGCATTGCCGGCCCAGGGGCTGTCCATGCTGTACAGCAGCCAGTCGTCCATGCGCAGGTTGCCGTGGAACCACAGCGAGTGGTCGAGGCTGGCGACCTGCATAAACTTCTGCCAGACGGAAACCCCGTGCGGCAGCATCGAGGTAGTCAGCAGGTTGAAATCACTGGCGTAGGCCAGCAGCAGCTTGTGCAGTTGTGGTTCATCCGGCAGCTCGCCAGCGGCGCGAAACCACACATGCTTGGCCGGTTCGCTGGGTTTCGGCGCGAAGGGGTTGCCCACCGTGACCGGGCGAATCTCGATCGGTTTGTCACTGATCGCGCGCTCACGCATACGCTCGGGAATCATTGCCTCGACCATGCGCGCCAGCTCGGTTTCCGATTTCAGCTCCTCCGGGCCGGGTACTTGCGGCATCGGATTCTGGTGGTGGAAGCCCTCTTCATCGAACTGGAACGAGGCGCTACAGGTAAAGATCGGCTTGCCCTTCTGGATCGCCGTCACCCGCCGCGTGCTGAAACTGCCGCCATCACGCACCCGGTCGACCTGATAGACCACCGGCAGCGTGGCATCGCCGGGGCGCAGGAAGTAACCGTGCATGGAGTGCACATGGCGCGCCGCCTCCACCGTCTGGCTGGCCGCCGACACACACTGGCCGAGCACCTGGCCGCCAAACAGCTGGCGAAAGCCGAGGTCCTGGCTGACCCCGCGAAACAGGTTTTCCTCGATGGTTTCCAGGGTCAGCAGGGCGACCAACTCGTTCAACACCTGACTCATGCATGCTCTCCTGTTAACGCATCTGGCTGGGGGCGAGATGGTAAAGACTTTGCCAAGGCTTGTCGGCCCGACTGAAAGATGGATGTGGACAATAATGGCAGCATTATGGCCAATCGGCAGTCGGGCCGAGCCCACGCAAGCCGCTGGCCAGACGCCATGGAATCAGCCAGCACAGCGCCGTCAGGGTTGGCCAGGCGCACGAGCCGGGATAAAAACGGCACACCGCGCTGTCACAGAGCGCATCACCGCACTTACAGGACAACGCCTCCATGCCCACCAAGACCATCGGCCGCCCCGCCCTGCTGGCTGCCCTCGCATTCGCCGCAGGCACCTGCGGTGCCGCAGAAAGCACGGCGCAAACCTTGCAAACACGAGTCGACAGTACGATTCGCCCATTGATGGCGGAGTACGGAATTGCCGGCATGGCCGTGGCGATCAGCCACAACGGCCAGGCCCAGTATTTCAACTATGGCGTCGCGCGCCTGGACGACCAGCAGGCGGTAACCAGCGAGACCCTGTTCGAAATCGGCTCGGTCAGCAAAACCTTCACCGCCACCCTCGCCGCCCTGGCCCAGGCAAGGGGCAAACTGAGCCTCGCAGACAGTGCCGGCCAGTATTGGCCCGAGCTGCGCGGCAGCGCGCTGGAACACACCAGCCTGCTCGACCTCGGCACCTACACCGGCGGCGGGCTGCCGCTGCAGTTCCCCGACAGCGTGAGCGACCCGGCCAGCATGCTCGCCTATTACCGCCAGTGGCAGCCCGACTACAGCGCCGGCAGCCACAGGCGCTATTCCAACCCCAGCATCGGTCTGCTCGGCCTACTCGCCGCCAAGAGTCTGGGCCAACCATTCCCCACAGTGATGGAAGGCACGCTGTTCCCCGCCCTCGGCCTGCCGCACAGCTATATCCAGGTACCGGCCGCGCAGATGCCGCGCTATGCCTACGGCTACAGCAAGGACAATCAGCCGCTGAGGGTCACCCCGGGGATGCTCGATGCCGAAGCCTACGGGGTGAAAACCAACGCCAGGGACATGCTGCGCTTTATCCAGGCCAACCTGAATCCGAGCGGCCTCAGCCCCGAGCTGCAGCGCGCCATCGCCACCACACAGACCGGCTTTTACCGCGTCGGCGAGATGACCCAGGGCCTTGGCTGGGAACGCTACCCCTACCCGCTCAGCCTGCAGCGCCTGCAGGCCGGCAACACGCCGGCCATGGCCCTGGAAGCGCAACCCGCAACCCGCCTCGCGCCTGCCGAATTCAAGCCGGGCGACAGCCTGTTCAATAAAACCGGCTCGACCGGCGGTTTCGGGGCCTACGCGGTGTTTATCCCCAGCCAGCAGCTGGGCCTGGTCATACTGGCCAACAAAAACTACCCCAACGCCGCCAGAATCGAGGCCGCCTACGCCATACTCTCGGCGCTGGACCCGCATTTAGCCGACACGCGACAACCGCCGCAGAACTGACAGGAATACCGTCATGGATGATTCTTTTGCCCTGAACAAAGCCAACTGGAACGAGCGCGCCGCCTTGCACGCGGCCTCACCCGACTACCAAACCCAGCTGTTTATTGCCTCGCCCGCGCATTTATCCGAGGTGGTGCGTTTTGACCTGCCCCGCCTCGGCGCTATCAGCGGCCTGCGCGCGGTGCACCTGCAGTGCCACATCGGCACCGACACCCTGTCGCTGGCCCGCCAGGGCGCGCAGATGACTGGCCTGGATTTTTCCTCCGCCTCACTGCACCAGGCCCGCCAGCTGGCGAACGCCTGCGGCACCCGCATCGAATTCGTCGAAGCCTCGGTATACGACGCCGCCAAGGTGCTCGCAACACAGTCGTTCGATCTGGTTTATACGGGCATTGGCGCGCTGAACTGGTTGCCGCATATCGATGACTGGGCGCGCAATGTCGCCGCCCTGCTCAAACCCGGCGGACGGCTGTTTCTGCGCGAGATGCATCCCGTACTGATGACGCTCGACCAGGACTGCCAGGATGCCCTGCAGATGGTCCACTCCTACTTTGAACACAGCGAGCCGCAGGTCTGGAATGACGAGTACAGCTATGTGGCAAGCGACAGCAAGCTGACCGCCACCACCACCCACGAATGGAACCACGGCCTGGGCGAAATCATCACGGCGCTGCTGCGCCACGGCATGCGCCTGACTGCACTGGAAGAACACACCAGCCTGCCCTGGGAAGCCCTGCCGGGCCAGATGAGCCTCGGTGAAGATGGCGAATGGCGGCTGAACAACCAGCCAGAAAGACTGCCGCTGAGCTATACGCTGCAGGCGGTAAAGGTCGAGTAAAACCGTAGGATGGCGTTGAGCGCAGCGATACCCATCGAAGGTATCGCTGCAACCCCATGAGTGGTGATGGGTATCGCGATGCTCAAATCGGTTAGCCCGCCAACACCTTATCCAGCGCCTGCTCCAGCGTCGCGACGGTGCGCTCGATATTGTTGAGCTTTTCCAGGCCGAACAGGCCGATGCGGAAGGTCTGGAAATCCGCCGGTTCATCGCATTGCAGCGGTACCCCGGCGGCGATCTGCAGGCCTTGCACAGCGAACTTCTTGCCGGTTTTGATCTCGCCATCGTCGGTGTAGCAGACCACCACGCCAGGGGCTTCGAAGCCCGGCGCAGCTACGCTCTTGAAGCCCTTGGCAGCCAGTAACGCACGCACCCGCTGGCCCAGCTCCTGCTGCTGCCCGCGCACCTTGGCGAAGCCGTAGTGCTCGGTCTCCACCATCACATCGCGGAAACGCGCCAATGCGTCGCTGGGCATGGTGGCGTGATAGGCGTGACCGCCCTGCTCGTAGGCCTGCATGATCTGCAGCCATTTTTTCAGGTCGCAGGCAAAGCTGCTGCTTTGAGTGGCTTCGACGCGGGCCTGGGCGGCTTCGCTGAGCATGACCAGAGCGCAGCACGGTGAGGCGCTCCAGCCTTTTTGCGGGGCGCTGATCAGCACGTCGACGCCACAGGCCTGCATATCCACCCAGAGCGTGCCGGAGGCGATGCAGTCGAGCACAAACAGGCCGCCGACCGCATGCACTGCGTCGGCTACGGCGCGCAGGTAAGCATCCGGCAGGATCATCCCCGAGGAGGTTTCCACATGCGGGGCAAAGACCACCTGCGGCTTTTCGGCGGCGATGATCGCCAGCACATCGGCCAGCCGCGGCGGCGCGAACGCCGCCTGGCTGCCCTCGGCTACGGGGCGGGCCTTGAGCACTATCGACTCAGAGGGGATCTGGCCCATCTCGAAAATCTGCGTCCAGCGGTAGCTGAACCAGCCGTTGCGCAGCACCAGGCACTTCTGCCCAGTGGCCAGCTGACGCGCCACCGCTTCCATGCCGTAGGTGCCGCTACCCGGCACGATGGCCACAGCATGAGCGTTGTAGACCTGCTTCAGGGTGCTGGAGATATCCTTCATCACACCCTGGAACGACTGCGACATATGGTTGAGAGAACGGTCGGTGTAGACCACCGAGTATTCGATCAGGCCATCGGGGTCGATGCTGGGATAGAGGTCTGACATATGCGGCTCCAGGGGCAAACAAGGCTGATCCGTGACCCTGCCCGAAGCCTTGGCAAATAACAAGGTCGCGGCGGCCTCGGTTAGAATGCACGCCCGTTTAGCGCACCCAGATCTCATCATGACCACAGCCACCCAACAGCCAGCCCCTCGCGTTGCCATTATCGGCGGCGGCCCCGCCGGGTTGATGGCGGCCGAGGTACTGGCCCAGGGCGGCGTGCAGGTCGAGCTATATGACGGCATGCCCTCGGTGGGGCGCAAGTTCCTCCTGGCCGGGGTCGGCGGTATGAATATCACCCATTCAGAGGCCAAACCGGCCTTTGTTGCGCGCTATGGCCAGCGCCAAACGGAAGTGGCCGAACTGCTGCAGCATTTCGATGCCGACGCCCTGCGCACCTGGATTCACAACCTGGGCATCGACACCTTTGTCGGCACTTCGGGGCGGGTATTCCCCAGCGACATGAAGGCCGCACCGCTGCTGCGCGCCTGGCTGAAACGTCTGCGCGAACTGGGCGTGCAGATCCACACCCGCCATCGCTGGCTGGGTTGGGCTGACGACGGAGCGCTGCGGATTGCCTCGCCCGCCAGTGAACACTTGATCAATGCCGACGCCACCCTGCTGGCCCTGGGCGGTGGTAGCTGGGCGCGGCTGGGCTCGGACGGTGCTTGGGTCGAACTACTGCAAAGCCGCGGCGTACAGATCGCGCCCTTGCAGGCGAGCAACTGCGGTTTCGATGTCAGCGCCTGGAGCGCATTTCTGCGTGAAAAATTCGCCGGCGCGCCGCTAAAAAACGTCAGCCTTAACCTGCCCGGTGCAGCGCCACGGCTGGGCGAGTTTGTGCTGACGGCCAGCGGTATCGAAGGCAGCCTGGTCTACGCCCTGTCGGCGGATATTCGCGAAACGATCAACCAGCATGGCAGCGCTACCGTCTACCTCGACCTGCTGCCGCAGACGCCTCAGAGCAAGCTGCAGACGGCCCTGAGCAAGCCGCGCGGCTCGCAGTCGATGGCCAAACACCTGCATCGCCAGGCGGGGCTCGACGGCGTCAAAGCCGCCCTGTTGCGCGAACTGGCCAGCGCTGCTGCCTTCAATGATCCCGCGTTGCTGGCTAATGCGATCAAGTCCCTGCCGATAACACTGATTCGCCCGCGGCCACTGGATGAAGCCATCAGCACGGCCGGCGGGGTGCCCTTCGAGCAGCTGGATGACAACCTGATGCTCAAGGCGCTGCCTGGCACCTTCTGCGCCGGGGAAATGCTCGACTGGGAAGCACCCACCGGCGGCTACCTGCTGACCGCTTGCTTTGCCAGCGGCCGCCGCGCCGCTCAGGGCATGCTCGAATGGCTCAAGTGCCGCGTTGAATAAGCACCCGCGCAATCTCAAGCGACTATGCTTGAGAGAAACCGCCCCAGAGCGGTGCTCTTCCACGCGCACAGGTGCTCTCCAGCCGTGATTCCTCTAGTGGTCTGTGACGACTCGAACATGGCGCGCAAGCAGTTGATCCGCGCCCTGCCGCCTGAATGGCCGGTGACCATCAGCCAGGCCAGCAACGGCCAGGAAGCGCTGGCTGCGCTGCGCCAGGGGCTGGGTCAGGTGATGCTGCTGGACCTGACCATGCCGGTCATGGATGGTTATGAAACCCTCGCCGCGCTGCGCGCCGAAGGCCTCGCCTGCAAGGTGGTGGTGGTGTCCGGCGACGTGCAGGAAGAAGCCCTGCGCCGGGTCAAGACGCTCGGCGCGCTGGCCTTTATCAAGAAGCCCGCCGACCCTGAAACGCTGCGCAGCACGCTGCTCGAACTCGGCCTGTTCGATCCCAAGGCCACGCCCGGTGCTATCGCCCAGGCGGCGGTACTCGATGAGCTGAAAGTGAATTTCCGCGATGCCCTGCGCGAAATCAGCAACGTCGCCATGGGTCGCGCCGCCGCGCTGCTGGCCAAGGTGCTCGGGGTATTTGTGCAGCTACCGCTGCCGCAGGTGAATATCTTCGAGGTCAGCGAACTGCATATGACCCTCACCGATGCCATGCGTGGTGAGCGCCTGAGCGCGGTGTGCCAGGGCTTTATCGGCGACGGTATCGCTGGCGAGGCGCTGCTGCTGTTCCACGATTCGGAAGTCGCCGATATGGCGCGCCTGCTCAACTGGCAGCCCAAGGACGACAGCGAGACCTCGGAGATGCTCCTCGACCTGGCCAGCATCATTACCGGAGCCTGCCTGGCCGGTATCGCTGAACAGATCGATGTGCGCTTCTCCCAGGGTCATCCCATGCTGCTCGGTCAGCACGCCTCGATCGAGCGCTTGATCCACCTCAATCAGCGGCGCTGGAAGAAGACTCTGGCGGTGGAGATCAGCTACAGCCTGGAGGCGCACAATATCCACTTCGACCTGCTGCTGTTGTTCACCGAAGACTCGATCAAGCGCCTGACCAACAAACTCAACTACCTGATGAGTTAAGCCATGTCCGCCCAGATAGATATCCAAGAAGTGCACTGGCTGCTCGATATCGTGCAGTGCATCGACGTCGGCGTGATCGTCCTCGACCGTCAGTACCAGGTGGAGGTGTGGAACAGCTTTATGGAAAACCACTCCGGCATGGGCCCGGATGAGGTGCATGGCAAAACGCTGTTCAGCCTGTTTGCGGAAATCAACGAGGCCTGGTTTAAGCGTAAGGCGGATACCGTGGTGCAGCTGGGCACCCGCGCGTTCAGCCTGTGGGAGCAACACCCCTACCTGATGCATTTCAAGAACTACCAGCCGATCACCGGCCAGGAAGACTTTATGTACCAGAACGTCACCCTGCTGCCGCTGGCCGGGGCCAAGGGTGAGGTCGAGCATATCTGCGTGGTGATCTACGACATGACTGCCGCCGCCACCCACAAGAAGCAGCTGGAAGCGGCGCAGGCAGTCACCCGCAGCTGAGGTTACTTAACAAACTTTCCGGGTTTGCCCGGTTTGCCGCCAAAGCTCGGCACCTTGCGCACCGCCTTGACTGCTGGGGCGGCCGGCTCATCGGCCTCCATCCAGCGCCCCAGACTGCCGCTTTTACCACTGCCAACCACTTTCGGCTTCTTGGCCTTCTTCGGCTTTTTCACTACTTGGCCGCCTGGCAAGGTCTGCGGCACCCGGTGATCGGGGATAAAGTCCGGCTCATCGACGCGTTGCAGCACTTGCTGGGTCAGGGTTTCGATGGCCGAGAGCAGCTGCACTTCGTCGGCGCAAACCAACGACACCGCCTGCCCCGTAGAGCCGGCGCGACCGGTGCGGCCGATGCGGTGCACATAGTCTTCTGCAACGATCGGCAGGTCGAAGTTGACCACCAGCGGCATATCGTCGATATCCAAACCACGGGCCGCCACATCGGTGGCCACCAGCACCTTGACCTCGCCATCCTTGAACCGCTGCAACGCCCGCTGCCGGGTAGCCTGCGGCTTGTCGCCGTGGATCGCGTCAGCGCTGATGCCGTGGCGCTGCAGCTCAGCTTCCAGCTCATCGACACCCTTGCGGGTTTTCACGAACACCAGCGCCTGGCTCCAGCGCTTGCTCTGGTAGAGGTGCAGGAACAGCTCGCCCTTGCGCTTTTTATCGACCGGAATCAGCCACTGCTTGACCGATTTGGCCGCCGCGTTGCGCGGGCTGACCTCGATGGACAGCGGATCATTGAGCATCTCGCCGGCCATGCTGCGGATGGCTTCGGAGAAGGTCGCGGAAAACAGCAGGGTCTGGCGCTTTTTCGGCAGCGCGCGGAACACATCCTCCAGCTCGCTGGCAAAGCCCAGGTCAAGCATGCGGTCGGCTTCGTCCAACACCAGGGTTTGCACCTGATTGAACTTGACCGCTTTCTGCCGGTAAAGATCGAGCAAACGACCTGGCGTTGCCACCAGTACATCCACGCCCTTGCGCAGCTTCATCATTTGCGGATTGATACTGACCCCGCCATACGCCGCAAAACTGCGCAGCGGCAGGTGCTGACCGTAGGTGATAAAGCTCTGCAACACCTGCTCGGCCAGCTCGCGAGTCGGCACCAGCACCAGCGCGCGCACCGAATTACTCGCCACCTCTGGGCCTTCCATCATCAACCGTTGCAGCACCGGCAGAGCAAAGCCTGCGGTCTTGCCGGTGCCCGTCTGCGCCGCGGCCATCAGGTCGCGGCCCTGCAGGATCGGCACAATGGCCTGCGCCTGCACGGCTGTGGGGGTTTTGTAGTCGAGGCTGTCGAGGGTGCGCAGCAGAGGCTCGATCAGGCCGAGGGAGGCAAAGGTCATAGGGTTACCGCAAAAGGCAGGAAGACAATGGCGCACAGTTTATCCTGCCAGAGCGTAGACGGCCCGGTTGTCTTCGGCGGATATACAGGCGGTGAAACCAGCAGGCTGTCCACGGACTGGGGCAGCCGCTGGTAAGCGCGGTTACGGCTTGTGCGCGCGCGACAGGAACTCGTGGGACTGCATTTCCAGCAGGCGACTGAGGGTGCGCTGGAACTCGAAGGTCAGGCGACCGCCGGTATACAGGTCCTTGAGTTCTACTTCGGCGGAGATGATCAGCTTGACGTTGCGGTCGTAGAACTCATCCACCAGGTTGATAAAGCGCCGCGCCATGTCGTCCTTGGCGGTGCTCATCTGCTCGACGTTGGACAGGATCACCGCATGGAAGATCTTGCCCAGCTCGATGTAGTCGTTCTGGCTACGCGGGCCATCGCACAGTTCGCGGAAGTCGAACCAGGCCACGTCGTCGCCTTCCTTGCGCGCCATGATCGCGCGGTTCTCGATCATCAGCGGCTTGTTCTCTTCCACCACGCAGTGCTCGGGCAGCAGGCTGCGGAAGCTTTTTTCCAGGCTGACTTCGGCCTCGGCATCCAGCGGCCAGTGGAACAGCTCGGCCTGCTCCAGGGCGCGCAAGCGGTAGTCGACGCCACTGTCGACGTTGACCACATCGGTGTGCTGCTTGACCAGGGCGATCGCCGGTAGGAAGCGTGTGCGCTGCAGGCCGTCCTTGTACAGGCCGTCCGGGACGATGTTGGAGGTCGCCACCAGGGTCACGCCGTTCTTGAACAGCTCCTCCAGCAGGCTCGCGAGGATCATCGCGTCGGTGATATCGGACACGAAGAACTCGTCGAAGCAGATCACCCGTGCCTCGTCGGCGAAACGCTTGCCGATAATGGTCAGCGGGTTCTTCTCGCCCTTGAGGGTGCGCATTTCCTCATGCACACGCTTCATAAAGCGGTGGAAGTGGGTGCGGACTTTCTGCTCGAACGGCAGCGCCTCGAAGAAAGTGTCGACCAGGTAGGTCTTGCCGCGACCGACGCCGCCCCAGAAGTACAGGCCCTTGACCGGCCCCTGACGCTTCTTGGCAAACAATCCGCCAAACAGACCCGGCTTGTTCTTGGAGTCCGCCACCAGCTCGTCGTACAGGCGCTGCAGATGACGCACCGCAGTTTCCTGGGCGGCATCATGGAAGAAATCGGGGCGTTTAAGGTCGGCCTGGTAGCGCTCTAAAGGGGTCATAAATTCGTTAGCCGGGCAAGTAAAACGGGGGCGTGACTTTAGCGCCGCCCCCGTTGATTGGCAATCGGCCAGCACGGCGGGCGGGCGGAAATCCGATTAATGCACCGCCCCAGTCTTTACTCCGCAGGTGCTAGAGCCTCACGCAGGCGCTGGATCGCCGCCTGACAGGTGCTGCTGTCGGCGAATGCCGGGCTTTGTGCCACACACTCATCGTCCAGCCAGACGCCAAAACCACCGTCCTGCTCGCGTACATCCAGGGCGTCGCCAGATTGCAGACGTTTGTTGACCATGCCCGCAGCCTTGCCATCGGCAAAGGATTTGGACAGCAGCAATTGCTCGCCGGCGGCATCCAGCAGACGGAAGCGGAAGCTGCCGTCGTCGTCACGGAAGCTGACAAAACGCGCGCTCTTGCCGGCTTTCTTCTTCTCACCGGCCGTGTTGACGGCCTGGCTACGGAAGGAGCGCAGGCCCACGGCCTCACGCAATTCACCGAGGAACGGCGTGGCGGTCTTGCGCGCCTTGGCGGCACCGGCCAGGAGGATATCTTCCAGGTCGGCGGGCTTTTCGATCAGCGCGTGATAACGCTCGCGCGCCTCGCCCAGCTCGGCCTCCAGCAGGTTGCACAGCGCCTGCTTGGCCTCGCCCCAGGCCATACCACCCTCCAGCGCAGCGCGGAAGTCCGCCTGCTGGGTCGGTGCGGCAAAGGCTTGATACAGGGTAAACAGGTGTGAGCTGTCCGGGTCTTTTGGCTCACCCGGCAGCTTGGAATCGGTGACGATTCGCGCAACAGCGTCCTTGAGCTGCTTGGCGCTGCCGAACAACGGGATGGTGTTGTCGTAGCTCTTGCTCATCTTGCGACCGTCAAGGCCTGGCAGAGTCGCCACGTCTTCCTCAATCACCGCCTCGGGCAGGGTGAACAGCTCCTTGCCATTGCCGAACAGGTGGTTAAAACGCTGAGCGATGTCGCGAGCCATTTCCACGTGCTGGATCTGGTCGCGACCGACCGGCACCTTGTGTGCGTTGAACATCAGGATGTCCGCGGCCATCAGCACCGGGTAGCTGAACAGACCCATAGTGATACCGGCATCCGGGTCTTCACCCTGCTCGACGTTCTTGTCCACCGAGGCCTTGTAGGCATGGGCGCGGTTGAGCAGGCCCTTGCCGGCGACGCAGGTAAGCAGCCAGCACAGCTCGGGAATTTCGGGGATATCCGACTGGCGGTAAAAGATCGCCCGGTTCACATCCAGACCACAGGCCAGCCAGGTGGCGGCGATTTCCAGGCGCGAACGCTGGATACGCAGCGGTTCGTCGCACTTGATCAGCGCGTGGTAGTCGGCGAGGAAGTAGAACGAATCCGCATCGGCCGCGCGGCTGGCAACGATGGCCGGACGGATGGCACCTGCGTAGTTGCCCAGGTGCGGCGTGCCGGTGGTGGTGATGCCGGTAAGGATACGAGTGGTCATGGCGTTCGCTTATTAAGGCTGCAATCGATTCAAAGACGCGGCAGTAGAAGATCCTTGAGATCAGTCAGCTTGCCGTGAAAAAAGTGGCCGCATTCTGCCACTTTCAGCAGCTCATGGGCACGCCCCAGGCCGGCCGACCAGGCATAAACCGCCTGCGGGTCGATCACCTCATCGGCCTCGGGCTGGATCAGGGTCAACGGGCAGTGCTGGGCGGGCGGATTTTCCGCGTTCAGGCGCTGCACCGCCGGGGCCAGCATAAACAAGTGCGTCAGCTCTATGCCCTGGCTTTCCAGGCGACCGCCAAGGCTGGCGGCGACAAAGCCGCCAAAGGAGAAGCCGAACAAGGTCAACGGCAACCGCGGGTAGTTCGCGCGCAGCCAATGCGCCACGGCCTCGGCATCGTCAATCTCGCCGCTGCCCATATCATGCTCACCGGCGCTGGTACCCACGCCGCGGTAGTTGAACCGCAGCGTGGCAAGGCCGGCATCGCGGGCGGTGCGCTGTACGGTGGAGACGACTTTATTGAGCATGGTGCCGCCCTGCACCGGATTGGGATGGCAGATCAACGCCACGCCACGGGCCTCGGGGGTATCCAGCCACAGGGCTTCCAGCTGGCCGCAGGGGCCATCGATCATCATGGGGGTTTCGCGGGTGAGCAACAGGGAACTCCGTGACCTCGCAGTGGGTCGACTCGTCTAGCTGACAGCCTGCGCCGCACACATCACCGCAAACGTTTCGGCATTGCATTGCGGTATACAGCGCAGGTTCGAGCCGTTAACGTAAAGCAAAGCCGTTTAGAGAGGAAGGACTCGTGGAACAGACGCTCACCGCCTGGTTGCTACCGGCCATTACCCTGGTTGCCGGCATTGCCATTGGCTTCCTGATTGCCCGCCTGGCACCCAATGCCGCCCCTAGCCGCACCCAGCGCCAGCTGGATGAAATGCAGGAGCGCTTCGACGCTTATCAGAGCGAAGTGGTCAGCCACTTCAACACCACCGCCAGCATGGTGAAAAAGCTTACCCAGAGCTATCAGGACGTACAGGAACACCTGTCCGACGGTGCCAACCGCCTGGCCCTCGACGAGCTGACCCGCCAGCGCCTGCTTGCAGCCCTGCACGCCGACGACGCCAGCGAAAAACGCGAGCGGCTGACTCCGCCGAAAAACAACGAAATGCCCAAGGACTACGCGCCGAAAAGCGCCGATGTACCGGGCATGCTCGATGAAAGCTACGGGTTGAAGAACAAGTAACCACTAACCCGCCGCAGCGCAATCCCGAGCAACAGCACGACGAAGCCCCGCTGGATTTATTCAGCGGGGCTTTTTCTTGCCCGCGGACGAGACCTCGACCGCAGAAGCACTTTTCGGCTTCTTTATACTTGCCCCTCACCACACCCGCTGCCATCACCTACCAGCATTGCAGCCAAGCCTGAGAGAGACATGAAAACCCTGATTGCCATGATCATGTCCAGCCTACTGAGCGGACTCGCGCACGCTGAGCAAATCAGCTGCCGGGTTGTCGCCATCAGCGACGGCGACAGCTTCGATTGTGCAACGACTGCAAGCACGCAGATTCGTGTACGCATGGCCGAGATCGACGCCCCCGAGCGCAAGCAACCTTATGGGCAGCAAGCCAAGCAGGCCCTGACGAAGCTGATTTACGACAAGTCGGTCATGCTCCATGTGCACAGCATCGACCGTTTCGGCCGCACCTTGGCCCGCGTGTTTATCGGCACGCTCGACGTGAACTCCAGCATGGTTCAACAAGGCGCGGCCTGGGCCTATACCGAACAGCTCAAGGATCAAAATCTGCGCGACACCGAGACCTTTGCCCGCAACATGGACAAGGGGCTGTGGGCACAACCGGCAGAAGACATCGTGGCACCGTGGAAGTGGCGTTATGCCGGCAGAATCAACGAACACGCAAAAAAACAGACGCGCCCGCAAACCTCGTTCTCGCAGTTTTGAGTGAGCACAGAAAACCTGCTGAAGAAGTTTCTGACGTCGCACTGCGACGACCCGCAGGGTGGCCACCAGGAATGGTCGGCCACAAAAAACCCCGCACCAGGCGGGGTTTGTTAACGGGGCAGTGACTTAGATGGCCCCACGCTCACGCAGCAGCGCCAGCACCAGCTTGACGCCCTCTTCCACCGACACCGACTGCGTATCGATCAGCAGATCGGCATTCAGCGGGATGTCGTAAGGGAAGGACTCACCGGGGATATTGTCACCCGCAGCTGCGTACAGGCCTTGCGGGTCACGCTCAGCGCAGACCTGCGGTGAAGCCTGGACGTAGACGGTGAGCAGACGCTCGGCACCGATCAGCGCCTTGGCCTTCTCACGGCCTTCGGCATCCGGCGCGACGAACGCAGCCAGAGTCAGCAGACCCGCTTCGTTGAACTGACGCGCAACGTGAGCGGCGCGGCACCAGTTCTCGGTACGCCCGGTACGGTCCTGTGGCAGGCCTTTGTTCAGGTCGTGACGCAGATTCTGGCCATCCAGCACATAAACGGCACGGCCCATATCGAACAGCTTGCGCTCCACGGCGTAGGCCAAAGTGCTCTTGCCCGCACCGGACAGGCCGCTGAACAGCACGGTAGCCGGCTGTTGACCGAAGCGCGTGGCACGCTCTTCGGTGGATACATGTGCCAGCTTGCCATGATGACCACCCGCGCCCGCTTCGACAGGTTCGGCGATAATCATGCCGGCACCGACGGTGCCGTTGGTCAGGCGGTCGATGATGATAAACGAGCCGGTGGTGCGGTTATGCGCATAGCCGTCCAGCGCAATCGGTGCATCCAGGGCAATGCGCACCTGGCCGATCTCGTTGAGCTGCAGGCTGCTCGCCGCGCCCTCTTCCAGAGTATTCACATCGACCCGGTGGGTGATGCTGGCAATCGAGCCCGGCACGTAGCTGGTGGCGCGTTTGATGTCGTACTTCTTGCCCGGCAGCATCGGCTCTTCGGCCATCCACACCAGCATGGCGTCGAAGCTGTCGACCACCTGCGGGCGGTTGTCAGCATGCACCAGCATGTCGCCACGCGACACGTCGATCTCGTCTTCCAGGGTCAGGGTGATCGCCTGGCCCGGGCCGGCCTGTTCCAGCTCACCTTCGAAGGTGACAATGGACTTGACCTTGCTGCCCTTGCCCGATGGCAGCGCGATGACTTCGTCGCCCTTGCGCACGATGCCGCTGGCCAAAGTGCCGGCGAAACCGCGGAAGTTCAGGTTGGGACGGTTGACGTACTGCACCGGGAAACGCAGATCGTTGAAGTTGCGATCACCCGCCACCTCGACGGTCTCGAGGATTTCCATCAGCGACTGCCCGGTGTACCAAGGCGACTGCTCGCTCTTGTTCACCACGTTGTCGCCTTTCAGCGCCGACATCGGCACGAAGTGCATCGAGCTTGGCTTAAAGGCAATGCCTTCGACAAACGTCAGGTAATCGCTCTTGATCTGCTCAAAAACGCCTTGATCGAAGCCTTTGAGGTCCATCTTGTTGACGGCGATGACGATGTGCTTGATGCCCAACAGCGAAGCAATAAAGCTGTGGCGCTTGGTCTGGGTCTGCACGCCGTAACGGGCGTCGATCAGGATGATCGCCAGGTCGCAGTTGGACGCACCAGTGGCCATGTTGCGGGTGTACTGCTCATGGCCCGGGGTGTCGGCAATGATGAACTTGCGCTTGGTGGTGCTGAAATAGCGGTACGCCACATCGATGGTGATGCCTTGCTCGCGCTCGGCCTGCAGACCGTCGACCAGCAGTGCCAGATCGATGTCTTCACCGGTGGTACCGACTTTTTTCGAGTCTTTGGTGATGGCATCCAGATGGTCTTCATAGATCATCTTGGAGTCATGCAGCAGACGACCGATCAGGGTGCTTTTGCCGTCATCGACGTTGCCGCACGTCAGGAAGCGCAGCAGCTCTTTACGTTCGTGCTGGGCCAGGTAAGCGAGGATGTCCTCGCTGATCAATTCGGATTGGTGCGACATATTAAAAGTACCCCTGACGTTTCTTCTCTTCCATAGAGCCGGAGGAGTCATGGTCGATAACTCGGCCTTGGCGCTCAGAAGTCTTGGCCAGCAGCATTTCCTGAATAATTTCCGGCAAGGTGCTGGCGGTGGATTCCACCGCGCCAGTCAGCGGGTAGCAACCGAGGGTACGGAAGCGCACCATCTTCTTGTGAATGCTGGCTTTTTGCTCGGGGGTGAGGTGTTCGAGAATGCGCTCGTCGTCGATCATGATCAGCGCGCCGTTCATCTCGATCACTTCGCGCTCTTGGGCGAAGTACAGCGGCACAATCGGGATACCTTCCAGATAGATGTACTGCCAGATGTCCAGCTCGGTCCAGTTGGACAGCGGGAATACGCGGATCGACTCGCCCTTCTTGACGTTGCCGTTGTACACATTCCACAGCTCGGGCCGCTGATTCTTCGGGTCCCAGCGGTGCTTGCTGTCGCGGAACGAGTACACACGCTCCTTGGCGCGGGACTTCTCTTCATCGCGGCGCGCGCCACCGAAGGCGGCGTCGAAGCCGTACTGGTCCAGCGCCTGCTTGAGACCCTCGGTCTTCATCACGTCGGTGTGCTTGGCACTGCCGTAGGTGAAGGGGTTCATGTCCTGCGCCACACCATCGGGATTGGTATGGGTGATCAAGTCCAGGCCGTACTCTTTGACCATCTTCTCGCGGAAGCTGTACATCTCCTGGAACTTCCAGCGCGTATCGACGTGCATCACCGGGAACGGCAGCTTGCCGGGAAAAAACGCTTTGCGCGCGAGGTGCAACATCACGGCGGAATCTTTACCGATGGAGTACAGCATCACCGGGTTATCGAACTCGGCGGCGACCTCGCGGATGATGTGGATGCTTTCCGCCTCCAACTGCTTCAGATGCGTCAATTTATCGAGCATGGCTACTCACAGCTATCTCACGAAGAGAGCGTTATTGGACGGCCTACGGGCCGTGGACGAGGGCGGCACTTTATCACAGCACCCTCTTCTATTCAGGAGCCCGGTTAGATCGAAACGATCTAGCTTTATGCCTGCAAGAAAGGCCGCAAAAGCGGCCTAAATAGGATTAGGACAGTCGATAAACAGGTGCTCAATGGCAAAGCGTCGCGCCAGATAATCACCCAGCGCCTGCACCCCATAACGCTCGGTGGCATGGTGGCCGGCGGCGATAAAGCTGATGCCATTTTCCCGGGCGCTGTGGAAGGTCTGCTCGGAGGCCTCTCCGGTCAGGTACAGGTCGACGCCGGCAGCAATCGCCTGATCGATATAACCCTGGCCGCCGCCGGTGCACCAGCCGACCCGGCGAATCATCTCGCTGCCTTCGACCAGCAGCGGCTCACGGCCGAGTACCTGATGCACATGCCGGGCGAAATCACGCGGGCTCATGGCCTCGGCGAGCGAACCAAGCAGGCCGACCGTACGCGGATTTTCCGGCTCCAGCGGGCCTTCGACGGTGATACCCAGCTGCGCGGCCAGTTGCACGTTATTGCCGACCTCGGCATGCACATCCAGCGGCAGGTGATAGGCCAGCAAGCTGATGTCATTGGCCAGCAGGGTCTGCAGGCGGCGGCGCTTCATTCCGGTGATGCAGGGATTTTCGCCTTTCCAGAAATAGCCGTGATGCACCAGCAGCACATCGGCTTCGGCCTCGACAGCGGCATCGACCAGCGCCTGGCTGGCGGTCACGCCGCTGACGATGCGCCGCACCTGCGGCCGGCCTTCGACCTGCAGGCCATTGGGGCAGTAATCGCTGATGCGCGCCGCGTTCAGGTAGCGGTCGGCTTCTTCCACCAGGGTCGCCAGGGCAATGGCCATAGGGTTTCCTTCTCAACAGTTGCGAGGCGCTGCTTTATTCGCAGTCACCTCTCTATAATGGCGCACCTTAAGGGGCGCACCCGCCCCTCGCAACCCTCAGGATTGGATCGATGTTCAAGGCCCTGCGTTTCCTCGGTTGGCCCCTGCTGGTCGGCGTGCTGTCGGCACTGCTGATCATGCAGTATTTCCCGCAATGGGTCGGCTTGCCGGGACAGGACGTGAATGTGCGCCAGGCACCGTTCTACAGCCGCATGCAGGAAGGGCCGGTGTCCTATGCCGAGGCGGTCACCACCGCGTCGCCCGCCGTGGCCAATCTGTACACCACCAAATTCGTCAACAAACCGGCCCACCCGCTGTTCGAAGACCCGCAGTTTCGCAAGTTCTTCGGCGACAACCTGCCCAAGCAGCGGCGCATGGAGTCGAGCCTGGGCTCAGCGGTAATCATGAGCCCAGAAGGCTACCTGCTAACCAACAACCACGTGGTGGCCGATGCCGACCAGATCGTGGTAGCGCTGAAGGATGGCCGTGAAACTCTGGCGCGGGTGATTGGCAGCGACCCGGAAACCGACCTCGCGGTGCTGAAGATCGACCTGCAGGATCTGCCGTTTATCATCCTCGGCCGCTCGGACAATATCCGCATCGGCGACGTCAGCCTGGCCATCGGCAACCCGTTTGGCGTCGGCCAGACCGTGACCATGGGCATCATCAGTGCCACCGGGCGCAACCAGCTGGGCCTGAATACCTACGAGGACTTTATCCAGACCGATGCGGCGATCAACCCCGGCAATTCTGGCGGTGCCCTAGTGGACGCCTATGGCAACCTGATCGGCATCAACACCGCGATCTTCTCCAAGTCCGGCGGCTCGCAAGGCATCGGCTTCGCCATTCCGGTCAAACTGGCGATGGAAGTGATGCAGGCAATCATCGAACACGGCCAGGTGATTCGCGGCTGGCTGGGCATCGAAGTGCAGCCACTGACCCCGGAGCTGGCGGAATCTTTCGGTATGGATGGCCGCCCCGGCATCGTGGTTGCCGGCATCTACCGCGACGGCCCGGCGCAGAAAGCCGGCCTGCAACCGGGCGACCTGATTCTCAGCATCGACGGCGAAGCAGCCGGCGACGGCCGCCGTTCGATGAACCAGGTCGCACGCGCCAAGCCGGGCGAGGAGATTCGCATCGACATCCTGCGTAACGGCAAGCCACTGCAACTGAGCGCCGAAATCGGCGTTCGGCCACCCGCGAACGGCAGCTAAGCCCAGCCAAAATCTTGTAAAACCGCTGTATGGGCTAACTCTTTTCATTTTTAATGTTATGTTATTACATTAAAAATCAATGAGAGAGACCCTGTGCGCCTGCCCCTCGCCCTACTCGCCTGCCTGCCCATCAGCCTGCTCAGCCATACCCTGCAGGCCACAGAAGAAACCGCAGCGATTCAGCTCGACGACAGCATCATCAGCGCCCACCAGGAACCGGCTGGTAGGACGATCAAGAGCTTTCGCGCCTATTCCTCATCCACGGCGAGCAAAACCGACACGCCGATTGAGGAAATCCCCCAGGCCATTAGCGTGGTGCCTGCTCAGGTGCTCGATGATCTGGGTACCACGCGCATCGACCGCGCCCTGGACTTTGCCGGCGGCGTGTCGCGGCAGAACAACTTCGGCGGCCTGACCTTTCTCAATTACAGCGTGCGCGGCTTCACTACTGGCGAGTTGTACCGCAACGGCTTCGCCATCAACCGCGGCAGCTACAGCGCACCGGATGCCTCGGGCATCGAGCGTATCGAGGTGCTCAAAGGCCCGGCCGCCAGCCTGTATGGCCGTGGCGATCCCGGTGGCATGGTCAATATCGTCAGCAAAACACCGCAGGCCAAAGCCTTCAGCCAACTTAAGGCCAGCGCCGGCAGCTGGGATCGCTACCGCAGCAGCCTGGACGTCAACACCCCACTGAATGACGAGGCCACCCTGCTGTCGCGGGTCAATCTGGCGGTAGAGGATAACCAGAGCTTTCGCGACCACGTCGGCAGCAAGCGGCAGATCGTCAACCCCTCGCTCAGCTGGCAATTGAGTGCAGACACTCATCTGGCGCTCGATAGCGAGTTTTCCCGCACCGAAGCGGTGTTCGATCGCGGCATCCCGGCCGTGAATAACCAGTTGGGCTCGGTGCAGCGCTCGACTTTTCTCGGCGAGCCCAATGACGGCGAGGTGCGCAACGACACCCAGTTGCTGCAACTGAGCCTGGAACATTACCTAGACGAGTCCTGGAAGCTGCGCCTGGCCAACCATTACGCCCAGGGCACGCTACAGGGCAACAGTTCGGAGCCCTCGCGCCTGATCGGCACGCAGGTCACGCGTTTCTATCGGCAACGCGATTTCGAGTGGAACAACAACATCACCCAGGCAGAACTGCATGGCAGTTTTGCCACCGGCGAATGGCAACACCAGACGCTCGCCGGGCTGGAGTACGAGAACTATCGCAATAGCCAGAAATACCCGCAGAGTGCCACTTCGCTGGGCTACGGCCAGGCTATCTACCAGCCGGTGTACGGCCAGGCCAAGCCGGCCATCATCAACCCCAATGATTTCTTCGAGCACGTCGACAGCTACGCCCTCAACCTGCAGGACCAGATACGTTTCAGCGAACGCCTGAGCGGCCTGCTCGGCGCACGCTTCGAACGCTTCGAGCAAACCGCTCTGAACCGCAGCACGCGCGTCAGCAACCAGCAAAGCAAAGATGCCAGCACCGCCCGCGCGGGCCTGCTGTACCAACTGACGCCCGCCGTCGGCGTGTTCGCCAACGCCTCCAGCTCGTTCAAGCCCAACAGCATCAGCAGCCAAGGCACGGTGTTCAAGCCCGAACAAGGCATGGGCTACGAAACCGGGCTCAAACTCGACCTGCTCGACAGCCGCCTGGGCGCGACCATCGCGCTGTTCCATATCGACAAGGAGAACGTGCTAACGGCCGACCCGCTCAACCCCAGCAACAACATCGCCGCCGGTAAGGCGCGTAGCCAGGGCCTCGACCTGCAGTTCAGCGGCCAGTTGAGCGACGCCGTGCGCATCATCGGCGCCTACGCCTATATCGATGCCGAAGTGACCGAGGACAACAGCCTGCCGGAGGGCAGCGACCTGCTCGGCATCGCCCGCAACAGCGCCAGCCTGCTCAGCGTCTACGAGTTTCAACACGGCGGGCTACGCGGCTCGGATATCGGCGCGGCGCTCAACTATGTCGGCGAGCGCTCCGGGCAAACCGGCAGCGATTTCAAACTGCCGGCCTACAGCACCGTCGACCTGCTGGCCCACTACCAGGCCAGCCGCGACCTCAGCCTCGGCGTGAATCTCAACAACCTGTTCGACCGCAAATACTACGAGCGTGCCTACAACAGCGTGTGGGTACTGCCGGGCGAGCCGCGCAACCTCAGTTTCAGCCTGACCCTCAACCTCTGACCCCAAGGAATACCCGTATGCGCAACCCTACCCTGCTCGCCGCCTTGTTGGCTGCCTTACTCGCCGGCCAAGCCCAGGCCCACGGCCTGTGGACCGAACAACGCCGTGGCAATATCGAGACCGTCTACGGCCATGGCGCGGAAGACAACGCCTTCAAGGCCGAAAAAATCAGCGGAGCCTGGGCCTATGACCCACGCGGTACGATGATCCCGGTCACCGTGCAACGCCTGGACGACCACGCCCGCCTGCAACCACTGAAAAGCCCGGCGGTGCTGGGCGTGGCGCTGGACAACGGGGCCTGGTCGAAGACCCCGGACGGCCAGTGGATCAACCAGGGCCGCAGTAAAGTGCCAAACTCGACCGAGTCGCTGCACACCTACAAATACAGCCTGGCGATCTACCAGGAAGGGGCCAAGCTGCCGAAGCTGGAGCAGCTGAAGATGGTCATTCTGCCGGAGGTTGATCCACTCAAGGTCGGCCCGGGCAAGCCGCTGGCGGTGCGGGTACTGGTGGATGGCAAACCCGCAGCGGGGGTCGAACTGATTGGCGACTACCGTGGTGCGGCGCACCAGGTGAGCGCCAAGACTGACGCCGAAGGCCGCGCCCAGGTGCTGGTGCGCAACGAAGGGCTGAATGTGATCAGTGCGTCCATCAGCTTGCCGGTCAAAGGCGACAAGGATATCGAGACCCGCGGCCTGTTCACCTCGCTGACCTTCCTCGGCGAAGCGCACCACGAGTAAGGCTTCGCAGATAACAAAAAGCCGGAGCACTGCTCCGGCTTTTTAACGGCCGCAATTTACAGGCCTTGCAGAGCATCCATTAGCGCCTGGTTCTGCTCCGGCGTGCCAATGGTGATGCGCAGGAACTGGGCGATACGCGCCTGCTTGAAGTGACGCACGATCACCCCCTGCTCACGCAAACCGGCCGCCAGGGTCGCCGCATCCTTGCCCGGATGACGGGCGAAGACGAAGTTTGCAGCAGACGGCAGTACCGCAAAGCCCAGCTTTTCCAGCCCAGCCACTACCGCTTCACGGCTGTCGATCACGCGCTGGCAGGTTTGCTCGAAGTAAGCCTGGTCCTCGAACGCCGCTGCCGCACCGGCAATCGCCATGCGGTCTAGCGGGTAGGAGTTAAAGCTGTTCTTGATCCGCTCCAGCGCTTCGATCAGGTCCGGATGGCCGACCGCGATACCGACCCGCAACCCGGCCAGCGAGCGCGACTTGGACAGGGTCTGGCTGACCAGCAGGTTGGGGTATTTATCCACCAGGCTGATCGCCGTCTCGCCGCCGAAATCGATATAGGCCTCGTCGACCAGTACCACGCTATCCGGGTTGGCCTTGAGCATGCACTCGATGGCATCCAGGGCCAGAGGGCAGCCGGTCGGGGCATTGGGGTTAGGGAAGATGATGCCGCCATTGGGCCGCGCGTAATCCTCGACGCGAATCTGGAACTGCTCATCCAGCGGCACCTGCACGAAGTCGATGCCATACAGGCCGCAGTACACCGGATAGAAGCTGTAGCTGATATCCGGAAACAGCAGCGGTTGGCCGTGCTGGAACAGACCGTGGAAAGCGTGGGCCAGCACCTCGTCGGAGCCGTTGCCGACAAATACTTGGGCGGTCTGCACGCCGTAGTAGTCGGCCACCGCCTGCTTCAGGCGGTCGCTATTGGGGTCCGGGTACAGGCGCAGGTTGTCGTTCAGCTCAGCCTGCATGGCGGCGATCGCCTTGGGCGACGGGCCATAGGGGTTTTCATTGGTGTTGAGCTTGACCAGTTTGGCCAGTTTCGGCTGCTCACCCGGCACATAAGGCACCAGGTCCTTGACGAAGGGGCTCCAGAATTTGCTCATCTGCCCTTCTCTCCTCAAATTCGTTGCGTTTTTGATGGGTATCGCTGCGCTCAACCCATCCTACGGAAAACGTTATGGCTTGATGCGGTACTCGGCGCTGCGGGCGTGGGCGGTCAGCGACTCACCACGGGCCAGCACCGAGGCAATCTTGCCCAGCTCCGACGCGCCCTCGGCGGAACAATGGATGATCGACGAGCGCTTCTGGAAGTCGTACACCCCCAGCGGCGAGGAATAGCGCGCAGTGCCGGAGGTCGGCAGCACGTGGTTAGGACCCGCGCAGTAATCGCCCAGCGCCTCGGCGGTATAGCGCCCCATAAAGATCGCACCGGCATGACGGATCAGCGGCAGATACTGCTCGGGATTCTCCACCGACAGCTCCAGGTGTTCCGGCGCGATACGGTTGGCCACTTCGATGGCCTGCTCCATATCGGCCACCAGAATAAGCGCGCCACGACCTTCCAGCGAGGTGCGGGCAATCGTCTCGCGCTCCAGGGTCGGCAGCAGCTTGGCGATGCTCTCGGCGACGCGGTCGAGGAAAGCGGCATCCGGGCTGACCAAAATCGACTGGGCGTCTTCGTCGTGCTCAGCCTGGGAGAACAGGTCCATGGCGATCCAGTCCGGATCGGTCTGGCCATCGCACACCACCAGAATCTCCGAAGGGCCGGCGATCATGTCGATGCCGACCTTGCCGAATACGTGGCGCTTGGCGGTGGCCACATAGATATTGCCGGGGCCGACGATCTTGTCTACCGGTGGCACGCTCTCTGTGCCATAGGCCAATGCAGCCACGGCCTGGGCACCGCCGATGGTGAACACGCGGTCGACGCCGGCGATGCAGGCGGCGGCCAGGACGATCTCATTGATCTCGCCGCGCGGGGTCGGCACCACCATCACCACTTCCGGCACGCCGGCGACCTTGGCCGGGATGGCGTTCATCAGCACCGAGGACGGATAGGAAGCCTTACCGCCCGGCACATACAGGCCAGCGCGATCCAGCGGAGTGACTTTCTGCCCCAGCACCGTGCCGTCGGCCTCGGTGTAGCTCCAGGAATCCTGTTTCTGCCGCTCGTGGTAGCTGCGCACGCGCTCGGCGGCCACTTCCAGGGCCTGGCGCTGCTCAGGAGTGATGCGGGTCAGGGCCAGTTCCAGACGCTCGCGCGGCAGGATCAGGTCCGCCATCGAGGCGACATCCAGGCCGTCGAACTGCTTGGTGAACTCGACCAATGCCGCATCGCCACGCTCACGCACGGCCTTGATGATGTCCAGCACGCGATGGTTGACCGTATCATCCGAGACACTTTCCCAGCTCAGCAGATGATCCAGATGCTGGGCAAAATCCTGGTCAGCGGCATTGAGTCGGCGAATAGCGATAGGAGCGGTCATAGCGGGCCTCTTAATTGGCAAATGCTCGGGCGCCCGTAGAGTAACAACCACTCCGCGTGGGCACCTGAGAATTTTGGCTATAACGCGGATAGGCTAGGCCGCGCAGGGGCGGCCATCAAACTCAGCGGGGGTGTCGCGCTTCGACCGCATCGCGCAAGGTGTCGATCAGCGCTTGAATGCGGCCATGCTGCATCTTCATCGACGCCTTGTTGACCACCAGGCGCGAGCTGATCGTGGCGATCAGTTCCTGGGCTTCCAGACCGTTGGCGCGCAGGGTGTTACCGGTGTCAACCACGTCGATGATCTTGTCAGCCAACCCCACCAGCGGGGCCAGCTCCATCGAGCCATACAGCTTGATGACATCGACCTGACGGCCCTGCTCGGCGTAGTAACGTTTGGCCACGTTGACGAACTTGGTGGCCACGCGCAGGCGACCTTTCGGCTCGGGCGCACCTACGGCACCGGCAGTCATCAGCTTGCATTTGGCAATACGCAGGTCCAGCGGCTCATACAAGCCCTGGCCACCGTATTCCATCAACACGTCTTTACCGGCTACACCGAGGTCTGCCGCGCCGTGCTCGACATAGGTCGGCACATCGGTGGCACGCACGATCAGCAGGCGCACATCATCCAGGGTGGTCGGAATGATCAGCTTGCGGCTTTTGTCCGGGTTTTCCGTCGGCACAATGCCGGCCGCAGCAAGCAGCGGCAGGGTGTCATCGAGAATTCGGCCTTTGGACAGGGCAATGGTCAGCATGGTCTTAGCCCGGCACGCGGCGAATCTTCGCCCCCAGCAGCTGCAGTTTCTCTTCGATGCACTCGTAACCACGGTCAATGTGGTAGATGCGGTCGATCAGGGTGTCGCCCTCGGCCACCAGCGCCGAAATCACCAGGCTGGCCGACGCACGCAGGTCGGTGGCCATAACAGGCGCGCCCTTGAGAGTTTCCACCCCAGTGACGATGGCGGTGTTGCCTTCGACCTGGATCTGCGCACCCATACGGGTCATTTCATAGACGTGCATAAAGCGGTTTTCGAACACGGTTTCGATCACCGTGCCGGTGCCTTCGGCAATCGCGTTGAGCGCCACGAACTGCGCCTGCATGTCGGTTGGGAACGCGGGATACGGCGCGGTACGCAGGTTCACGGCTTTCGGCCGCTTGCCATGCATATCCAGCTCGATCCAGTCATTGCCACAGGTGATTTCCGCACCGGCCTCCTGCAACTTGGACAGCACCGCTTCCAAGGTAGTCGGATCGGTGTCCTTGACCTTGACTCGACCGCCCGTAGCAGCCGCAGCCACCAGGTAGGTGCCAGTTTCAATACGGTCAGGCATCACGCTGAAGCGCGCGCCGTGCAGACGCTCGACGCCATCGATGGTGATGGTGTCGGTGCCGGCGCCGCTGATTTTCGCGCCCATGGCAATCAGGCAATTGGCCAGGTCGACCACTTCCGGCTCGCGTGCGGCGTTTTCCAGCACGCTGCGGCCACGGGCCAGGGTGGCGGCCATCATGATGTTTTCAGTACCGGTCACGCTGACGGTATCGAAGAAGAAGTGCGCGCCACGCAGGCCGCCTTCTGGAGCCTTGGCCTTGATGTAACCGGCTTCGACATCGATGATCGCGCCCATGGCTTCAAGACCACGAATGTGCAGGTCAACCGGACGCGAACCGATGGCGCAACCGCCTGGCAGAGCGACTTCGGCATAACCGAAGCGCGCCACCATTGGGCCAAGTACCAGGATCGAGGCGCGCATGGTTTTCACCAGCTCATAGGGCGCGACCAGAGTCTTGATCGCTCGCGCGTCGACTTCAACGCTGAGCTTCTCGTCGATGATCGGCTCGATGCCCATGCGGCCGAACAGCTCGATCATGGTGGTGATGTCGTGCAAATGCGGCAGGTTGCAGATGGTGACCGGCGCATCGCCCAGCAGGGTGGCGGCGAGAATCGGCAGGGCAGAGTTCTTCGCCCCGGAAATGCGGATTTCGCCATCGAGGCGCACACCGCCGGTAATAATCAGTTTGTCCATGATTCTCTCGGTTTAGGAGCGCGCGGCCCAATCGGCACGGCTGAAAAATTTCATGCTCACGGCGTGGATGCTGCCATCGGCAATCCAGGCATTCAGGTGAGCGTAGATTTGCTGCTGACGCTTGACCGGGCTAAGAGCGGCCAGCTCGTCACTGATCAGATTCAGTTGGAAGTTACAGCCTTCGCCTTCTACTTCCACCTGGGTATCCGGCAATTTAGCCTCCAGGAAACTTTTTACTTCTAAGGCCTGCATGCTCAACCTCGATCAGTGCATAAATTAACGACCGCCGAGCCAATGGGCCGCAGAGGTACTGCTGCTGCGCCCTGCGGCATTGAAAACAGCGGGGTCTAACCGTCGCTCGCTGGAATGTTCAACGGCCTGCCAAGGCTCGCGGGTCGGGCATCATACAAAAAAGCCCCCCGCCTGCGAACCCCGCATTCCTGCCAACCGACCGAAGCCCGGTCGATCTGCGGCTCAAGCTTGCAGAGACAACACGTCAAGCAGCCCCGAAACGGCGGCAATTTCGCGCATATCCTTGGGCAGATTGCGCACGCTGAGCACCTTGCCGGCGGCCTGCGCATCGCGCATAAACGCCAGTAGCAGGGACAGTCCCACGCTGCTGGATTTGCTTACTGCGGCGCAATCGACCACATAAGCCTCGGCCGCGCTGGTCTTGATCAACCGCGCCCCGGCGTCACGCAAAGCCGGCGCACTGAGGTAATCCAGCACGCCGGCCAGCAGGAAAACGCCGGAGGCCTGCTCGCTGATCTGCGCCTGACTCACGACTCGCTCGCCCCTTGGCGGGCCTTGGCCACGGTATCGGCCCAGCTGTCGATGACCTTGTCCAGGTCATTGCCATTGTTCTGCATGGACTGGGCGAACTGGTCACGGAACAGCTTGCCGACGTTGATGCCATTGATGATCACGTTGCGCATCTTCCAGGTGCCGTCGAGGCTGACCATGGTGTAGGACAGTGGGTAGACCGTGCCGTTACCGTCCTTGATCTCCATGTTCACCGCGGTGCGCTGCGGGTCCTGCGGGCCATTGCCCGGCAGTACGCGGATGTCCTGGTTGTTGTATTCGAGCAAGGCGTTGCCATAGAACTGCATCAGGCTGCGCTTGAAGTTTTCCTGGAAGCGCGTCATCTGCTCCGGCGTAGCCTGACGCGAGAAGCGCACGGTCATCACGCCACGGGAAATGCCGTCGACATCGACCACGGGGCCCAGAATGTTATTCAGCGCGGTGTAGAACGCGCCCGGATCGGTGCGGTACTGCTCTTTATTGGCCTTCAGATCGGCCAGCAGCGTGGTGGTGGTCTGCTGCACCACCTCATGGGCCGCCGGTGCGGCCATGACGGCAGAAGACATAACTGCCAGGCATATGAAAATGCTATTGCGCAGTGCTTTGATCATATCCAACACCCCTATTTATTGGCTTGGTCTTTGTTCACTGAATTGAGCAAGAACTTGCCAATCAGGTCTTCCAGCACCAGCGAAGACTGCGTGTCATGGATGGTGCTGCCATCACGCAGCACCTCCTCTTCGCCGCCCACGCTGATGCCGATGTACTTTTCGCCCAGCAGCCCCGAGGTCAGGATCGACGCCGTGGAGTCGGCCGGCAGGTTGTTCACATCATCGTCCAGTACCAGGGTCACCCGCCCAGTGTAGCTGTCGCGGTCCAGGTCAATCGCGGTCACCTTGCCGATCGTCACACCCGCCATGGTGACTTTCGAGCGCACCGTCAGCCCGGCGATATTGTCAAAATTGGCATACACCTTATAGGTGTCATCACTGCTACCCACGGTCAGACCACTGACGCGCAAGGCCAGCAGCAACAAGGCCAACAACCCGGCCAACAGGAACAAGCCGACACCCACTTCCAGCGTGCGGTTCTGCATCAGAAATCTCCAAACATCAAAGCGGTCAGAATAAAGTCCAGCCCCAACACGGCGAGCGAGGCGTACACCACAGTTTTTGTGGTGGCACGGCTGATCCCTTCCGAAGTCGGCTCACAATCGTAGCCCTGGAACACGGCGATCCAAGTCACGACAAATGCGAAGACGATGCTTTTGATCAGGCCATTGAGCACATCTTCGCGGAACGAGACACTGCTCTGCATGGTGGCCCAGAACGAGCCTTCATAAACCCCCAGCCAGTCCACGGCGACCATCGCGCCGCCCCAGATGCCGACCACGCTGAAGATCATCGCCAGCAGCGGCATCGAGATAAAACCGGCCAGCAAACGCGGCGCGACGATGTACTTGAGCGGATCGACGCCGATCATCGCCAGGCTGGAGAGCTGCTCAGTGGACTTCATATTGCCGATTTCCGCGGTCAACGCCGAACCAGCGCGCCCAGCGAACAGCAACGCGGTGACCACCGGACCGAGCTCACGCAGAAGAGTGAGCGCCACCATCTGCCCGACCGCCTGCTCCGAGCCGTATTTGGCCAGGATGCTGAAGCCCTGCAGCGACAACACCATGCCGATAAACAGGCCCGAGACCACAATGATCGCCAGGGACATCACCCCGACCGAATACAACTGCTTGATCAGCAACTGGAAGCTGTTGCCCGTCGAGCCGCCGCCAAACAGCGCGCGCAGCAGGAACAGGCTGGAACGGCCCAAGGTTCCGACCACGTCGATGCCGGCGCGACCGAACAGACGAATCCGCTCGAGCACAGATGTCTTGCGCATCAGCGCTCCCCCAACAGGTCATCGCGGAAATTCGCCGCAGGAAAATGGAACGGCACCGGACCATCCGGCGTTCCCTTCATAAACTGACGCACCCGCGGATTATCCGACTCCATCAGCTCGGCCGGCGTTCCCTGGCCCAGCACCTGCGTATCACCTACTACATAGAGGTAGTCAGCAATGCTGGCGGTCTCGGCCAGGTCGTGGGACACAACAATGCTGGTAATCCCCAGCGCATCAGTGAGCAGACGAATCAAGCGCACCAGCACGCCCATCGCAATCGGGTCCTGGCCGACGAAAGGCTCGTCGTACATCAGAATCTGCGGATCCAGGGCAATCGCCCGTGCCAAGGCCACGCGACGCTTCATGCCGCCCGACAACTCATCCGGCATCAACTCCAAGGCACCGCGCAGACCCACGGCCTGCAGCTTCATCAGCACGATGTCGCGGATCATCTCTTCCGGCAGCTGGGTGTGTACGCGCAACGGGAAGGCGACGTTCTCGAACACGTCGAGGTCGGTGAACAGCGCCCCACTCTGGAACAGCACGCCCATCTGCTTGCGCATATCGAACAGTTCGCCACGCGACAGCGTCGGCAAGTTCAGGCCATTGACCCAGACTTCGCCCTGACTCGGCTTGAGTTCGGCAGCGATCAAACGCAACAAGGTGGTCTTGCCGCAGCCGGAAGGCCCCATGATGCCGGTGACCTTGCCGCGCGGAATACGAATATCGATATCTTTGAAAATATCCCGCTCGCCACGCTTAAAGCTCAGGCTTTTAAGCTCGACTGCGTACGGGCTCTCGGCGCTCATCTGGACTCCTTGCTAAACGCTTGCCTGACAGACGCACCACCCCGAGAAAAGGGCACTACTGACCATCGAACGTACCGAAAATGGCCGCGAACTATACCACCCCACACCTACCCGCCAAAACCGAACTTGTCACCGCAGATAAGTGCCGCACACTTCAATCGGCCCGGAGAACGTGTGGAAATACTGGGCAGGCGCACCTTTACCGCTATAATCGGCGACTTTTAGTCAGCATGCCCTCAGAGACGTTATGAGCCAGCCTACCGAATTGATCCAATCCGCACAGCGCACCATTCGCCTGGAACTCGAGGCGATTGAGGACCTGCTGCAGCGTATCAACGGAGATTTCGTCAAGGCCTGCGAGCTGATCCTGGCCAGCAAGGGCCGTGTGGTCGTGGTCGGCATGGGCAAATCCGGACACGTCGGCAACAAGATTGCCGCCACCCTGGCCAGCACCGGCACCACCGCATTCTTTGTCCACCCGGCCGAAGCCAGCCACGGCGACATGGGCATGATCACCCGCGACGACGTGGTCCTGGCGCTGTCCAACTCCGGCTCCACTGCCGAAATCGTCACCCTACTGCCGCTGATCAAGCGCCTCGGCATCACCCTGATCAGCATGACCGGCAACCCCGAGTCGCCGCTGGCCAAGGCCGCCGAGGTCAACCTCGACGCCCGCGTCTCGCAGGAAGCCTGCCCGCTAAACCTGGCCCCGACCTCCTCCACCACGGTATCCCTGGTGCTGGGTGACGCCCTGGCCATCGCCCTGCTGGAAGCACGCGGCTTTACCGCCGAAGACTTTGCCTTCTCGCACCCGGGTGGCGCACTGGGCCGACGCCTGCTGCTCAAGGTCGAGAACGTCATGCATGCCGGCGACAGCCTGCCCAAGGTCCGCCGCGGCACCTCGCTGCGCGACGCGCTGCTGGAAATGACCCAGAAAGGCCTGGGTATGACCGTAGTAGTCGAGGCTGACGGCAGCCTGGCCGGGGTCTTCACCGACGGTGACCTGCGTCGCACCCTGGACCGCAGCATCGACGTACGCCAGGCGGTGATCGACGAGGTAATGACCGCCCACGGCAAGACCGCCCGCGCCGAAATGCTCGCCGCCGAGGCCCTGAAGATCATGGAAGACCACAAGATCAGTTCGCTGGTGGTGATCGATGAGCACAATCAACCGATCGGTGCACTGAACATGCACGACCTGCTGCGCGCCGGAGTGATGTGATGAGCCCTAACGCAACCAACCCCGACCTGCTGAAACGCGCCCAAGCCATCAAGTTGGCCATTTTCGATGTCGATGGCGTACTGACCGACGGCAAACTGTACTTCCTGGTCGATGGCAGCGAGTTCAAGACCTTCAACACCCTCGACGGCCATGGCATCAAGATGCTGATCAACTCCGGCGTACGCACGGCGATCATCAGCGGCCGCAAGACCCCGGTGGTTGAGCGCCGCGCACAGAACCTGGGGATTCAGCACCTGTACCAGGGCCGCGAAGACAAGCTGGTGGTACTGGATGAACTGCTGGCCGAACTCGGCCTAGACTATGCACAAGTCGCCTACCTGGGCGACGATCTGCCTGACCTACCGGTGATTCGCCGCGTCGGCCTGGGCATGGCTGTCGCCAGTGCCGATGCCTTTGTTCGCCAGCATGCTCATGCGGTGACCCAGGCCCGCGGCGGCGAAGGTGCAGCCCGTGAGTTCTGCGAGCTGATCATGCAGGCCCAGGGCACGCTTGAAGCCGCCCAAGCCGCTTACCTATAGAGTCCACCATGCCACGCAAACTGAGCAATATCGTCCTGTTCGCTTTTGTCGCCACGCTGGTGGCGGCACTCGGCTACTGGAACCTGGTGCCGGACAGTTTCGACGAACAGCCGCAAACCAGCGCCCGCGAAAGCGCCATCGACTTCTACGTGGTCAACGCCAACACCGTGCAATACCAGGCTGACGGCAAGCTGCACTACGACATGACCGCCGACAAGGTCGAGCACATCAAGACCAGCGACGTTACCCTGCTTACCAACCCGAACATGAACCTGTACCGCGGCACCGAGCTGCCCTGGAAGATCCGCAGCGAGCGCGGCGAAGTCGCACCGGGCGGTACAGAGGTCGAATTGATCGAGCGCGTGCGCGTTGAGCGCACCGACGCCAAAGGCCGCCCGACCATACTCAACACCAGCCGCCTGACCGTATTCCCCGAGAAGGAATATGCGCAGACCCAGCAAGCCGTTAGAATCGACGCGGCCAATGGGGTGACCACGGCACAAGGAATGAAAGCGTACATGAATGACGGCCGGATGCTCCTGCTGTCCAACGTAAGAGGTCAGCATGAGGCTCGTTAACACCCTCCCCCTACTACTCAGCCTTAGCGCCGCACTCGGAAGTGCCAGCGTCTGGGCCCTGCCGTCTGATCGCGAGCAGCCCATCCGCATCCAGGCTGACAGCGCAGAACTCGACGACAAGCAAGGCGTGGCCGTCTATCGCGGTGACGTAATCATCACCCAGGGCACCATGAAGGTCACCGGCGACACCGTGACCATCACCCAGGACGCCAAGGGCGATGTCGAGGTCTTCACCTCGGTCGGCAAGCCGGCCTACTACGAACAACTGCCGTCCGCCGACAAGCAGATCGTCAAGGCCTACGGCCTGACCATCCAGTACTTTATGGCCAACGAGCGCGTGGTGCTGATCGATCAGGCCAAGGTGATTCAGGAAGGCAACACCTTCGAAGGCGAGAAAATCGTCTATGACACCCAACGCCAGATCGTCAACGCCGGCCGCGCCACAGGCACCAATGTGACCGCACCGCGTCCGCGCATCGACATGGTGATCCAGCCGAAGAACAAACCAGCCGAACAGCAGGCGCAGTAATAATGGCCACATTGAAAGCCCAACACCTGGCCAAGAGCTACAAAGGCCGCCAGGTCGTGCGCGACGTCAGCCTGAGTATCGACAGCGGGCAGATCGTCGGCCTGCTCGGCCCCAACGGGGCCGGCAAGACCACCTGCTTCTACATGATCGTAGGCCTGGTGCAGGCCGATCAGGGCCGCGTGCTGATCGATGACCTCGACGTCAGCCACCAGCCGATGCACGGCCGCGCCCGCGCCGGGATTGGCTACCTGCCGCAGGAAGCCTCGATCTTTCGCAAGCTCAGCGTGGCCGACAACATCATGGCCATCCTGGAAACGCGCAAGGACCTCGACGGCGCTGGCCGGCGCAAGGAGCTGGAAAACCTGCTGCAGGAATTCCATATCAGCCATATCCGCGACAACCTCGGTATGAGCCTGTCCGGCGGCGAGCGCCGCCGCGTGGAAATTGCCCGCGCCCTGGCCACCAACCCGAAATTCATTTTGCTCGACGAACCGTTCGCTGGCGTCGACCCGATCTCGGTCGGCGACATCAAGCAGATCATCCACCACCTCAAGGCCAAGGGCATCGGCGTGCTGATCACCGACCACAACGTCCGCGAGACCCTGGATATCTGCGAAACCGCCTACATCGTCAGCGATGGCCAACTGATCGCCGAAGGCGATGCACAAGCCATTCTGGCCAACCAGACGGTGAAAGAAGTTTACCTGGGGCACGAGTTCCGCCTGTAACAGCCGCTTTCTCAAGCCGACTGCAGCCAAAGCTAGCAGGCCTCTGAAAACGTAGACGAGGCAGCCGAGACAAGGAAAAAACAGGCGAAAAAGCGGAGTGTACGAGTTGTACATGAGCATTTTGAGCCAGTTTTTAACGCTGTATCGGCAACGCAGGTAGTTTTCAACGGCCTGCTAGGCAAAGCCCTTAAAGTTAGGCATATTATTTGCTTCCTAGTGGCGCTTTAAAAAACGCCCTGTCGTGGATTGCGCACAGACGCCGGTAAATAAGGTCTGCAATGAAACCATCGCTAGTCCTGAAGATGGGCCAGCAGCTGACGATGACCCCGCAGCTGCAACAGGCCATCCGCCTACTCCAACTGTCGACCCTGGATCTGCAACAAGAGATCCAGGAGGCCCTGGAGTCCAACCCGATGCTCGAACGCCAGGAAGAAGGCGACGATTTCGACAACTCGGACCCCATGGCCGATGGCGCAGAAAGCGCATCCTCCAGCGAACAGCCAGAAACACCGTACCAGGAGACCAGCTACCAGGAAGCCACGCAGACCGTGGACAACCTGGAAGAAGGCGATTGGGGTGAACGCATCCCCAACGAGCTGCCGGTCGACACCGCCTGGGAAGACATCTACCAGACCAGCGCCAGCAGCCTGCCAAGCAGCGCCAGCGATGATGACGAGTGGGACTTCACCACCCGCACGTCCAGCGGCGAAAGCCTGCAAAGCCACTTGCTCTGGCAACTCAATCTGGCAGTGATGTCCGACAAGGACCGCCTGATCGGCGTCACCTTGATCGACTGCATCAACCAGCAAGGCTATCTGGAAGAAACCCTGGAAGAAGTGGTGGACGCCTTCGACCCGGAACTGGATATCGAGCGCGACGAAGTCGAAGCCGTGCTGCACCGCATCCAGCAATTCGAGCCCACCGGCATCGCCGCACGCAACCTGGGCGAATGCCTGCTCCTGCAACTGCGTCAGCTGCCGGCGAAAACCCCATGGCTGAGCGAAGCCCAGCGCCTGGCCAATGACTTTCTCGACCTGCTCGGCAGCCGCGACTACAGCCAGTTGATGCGCCGCATGAAGCTCAAGGAAGACGAGCTGCGCCAGGTCATCGACCTGATCCAGAGCCTTAACCCGCGCCCCGGCTCGCAGATCGAATCAAGTGAACCGGAATACGTGGTGCCCGACGTGATCGTGCGCAAGCACAACGAACGCTGGCTGGTGGAGCTGAACCAGGAAGCCATGCCACGCCTGCGGGTCAATGCGCAATATGCCGGCTTCGTCAAACGTGCCGACTCCAGCGCCGACAACACCTTTATGCGCAACCAATTGCAGGAAGCGCGCTGGTTTATCAAAAGCCTGCAAAGCCGCAACGAAACCCTGATGAAGGTCGCCACGCAGATCGTCGAACACCAGCGCGGCTTCCTCGACTACGGCGATGAGGCAATGAAACCGCTGGTTCTGCATGACATCGCCGAAGCCGTGGGTATGCACGAATCGACCATTTCGCGGGTTACCACGCAGAAATTCATGCACACCCCGCGCGGCATTTACGAGCTGAAATACTTCTTCTCCAGCCACGTCAGCACCTCCGAGGGCGGCGAATGCTCGTCCACCGCGATCCGCGCCATCATCAAAAAACTGGTCGCCGCGGAAAATGCGAAAAAGCCGTTGAGTGACAGCAAGATCGCTGGTTTACTGGAAGCACAGGGCATTCAAGTAGCCCGCCGCACGGTCGCCAAATACCGTGAATCCCTCGGAATAGCGCCTTCCAGTGAGCGCAAACGATTGATCTAAGGCGGCACAAAGAAGGAAGACACAAGCTCCGCACAGAACGCGCCCAGGCCTCGCCTTTTCTCAAAAGCAGCCATACTGCCAATAAGTAATCAGCGACCGTGCCAGGCTCGTTCTGCCAGAGTCTTCCACGCCACAGTGTTCCGGCGGCAGGCCTCTTGCCTGCCTCTTACACACGGCAACAAGGAGAAAGCGGTATGCAAGTCAACATCAGTGGACATCAGCTGGATGTGACCGACGCCCTGCGCGCCTACGTCGACGAAAAACTCAGTCGCCTGGAGCGCCACTTCGACAAGATTACCAACGTGCAAGTCACCATGGAGGTCGAGAAGCTCAAACAGAAAATCGAAGCGACCTTGCACATTGCCGGCGGCGAAGTCGTCGCCAATGCCGAACATGAAGACATGTACGCAGCCATCGATTTACTGACTGACAAACTCGACCGACAACTCATCAAACACAAGGAAAAACAGCTCGAACGTCAACAGGGCGCTATGGCCCGCTGACATCGTCTATCTCCTATGATCCGACTTGAAACTATCCTGACCCCCGGCCGTTCTTTGGTGAACGTGCCGGGCGGCAGCAAAAAACGTGTTCTCGAACAGATTGCCAACCTGGTGGCGCGCGAGCTGCCTGACCTGGATGGCCAAGACATCTTCGAAAGCCTGATCGCCCGCGAAAAACTCGGCTCGACCGGTTTCGGCAATGGCATCGCCATTCCGCACTGCCGTCTGCCCGGCTGCAGCGCGCCGATCAGCGCCCTGCTGCGGCTCGACGCGGCGGTCGACTTCGATGCCATCGACGGCGCGCCGGTCGACCTGCTGTTCGTCCTGCTGGTTCCGGAAGCCGCCACTGACGCTCACCTGGAACTGCTCCGGCAGATCGCCAGCATGCTCGACCGCAGCGACGTGCGCACCAGCCTGCGCCAGGCCGAGAGTAGCGAAGCGCTGTATCAGGTGGTCGTGGACGTACAAAGCCAACTCAATCGAGCCTGAGCATGCGCCTGATCATCGTTAGCGGTCGCTCCGGCTCCGGAAAAAGCACCGCCCTCGATGTGCTTGAGGACAACGGCTTCTACTGCATCGACAACCTGCCCGCCGGCCTGCTGCCCGAACTGGCCGAACGCGCACTGCTGCACACCGAATTGCTGCACCCGCTGGTGGCCGTTTCGATCGATGCGCGCAACCTGCCCAGCCACCTCAAACGCTTCCCTGAGCTGCTCGACGAGGTGCGCGCACGGCATATCAAGTGCGATGTGATCTACCTCGACGCCGATGAAGAAACCCTGCTCAAGCGTTTCTCGGAAACTCGCCGACGTCATCCGCTGACCAACGAAAACCGCTCGCTGGCCGAAGCGATTGCCGATGAAAGCCTGCTGCTCGGGCCGATCATCGACCTGGCCGACCTGAAAATCGACACCACCCACCTCAACCTGTACCAGCTGCGCGACAGCCTCAAGCTGCGCCTGCTCAATCAGCCTGAGCCGGGTACCGCGTTTCTGATCGAGTCCTTTGGCTTCAAGCGCGGCATGCCGGTGGATGCCGACCTGGTCTTCGATGTGCGCTGCCTGCCCAACCCTTACTGGAAACCGGACCTACGCGATTACTCAGGGCTGGATCAGCCGGTGGTCGACTATCTTTCCGCCCAGGCCGATGTCGAGGAGATGTACCAGGACATCCTCGCCTACCTGACCAAATGGCTGCCGCGTTTTGCCGCCAGTAACCGCGCCTACGTCACGGTGGCGATCGGTTGCACCGGCGGCCATCACCGCTCGGTCTATCTGGCCAACCGCCTCGGCGAAACCCTCAAACCTATTCTGAAAAACGTTCAGACTCGCCACCGCGACCTCAGTTAAGGAATTGCCGCGATGCCCGCCTGCGAAATCACCATTATCAACAAGCTTGGCCTGCACGCCCGCGCGGCGGCCAAGTTTGTCGGCGTCGCCGGGCGCTTTCCCTGCCAGGTCAGAGTCGGCCGCAGCCCGGAAAGTCTGGTCGACGGCAAGAGCATCATGGCCGTGATGATGTTGGCCGCCGGCAAAGGCACCACCGTGCACCTGCTGACCGAAGGTGAACAGGACGCCGACGCGCTGCAAGCCCTGAGCGAGCTGATCAACAACTACTTCGACGAAGGCGAGTAAACCCGCAGACAATAAAAAATGTCCGGGAGACATTTTTAACGTCGCGTAGCGACGCGCCCGTAAGGTGGCCGCCATGGATGGCAGGCAATAAAAAGGGGCTGAGCGCTTAAGCGGCAGCCCCTTTTTCATGCCGAACAGATTAGCTGCCGGCCACCGTCATCCGCTCGATCAACACCGAGCCGGTGCGGATATTGCTGCGCAGCTCCAGATCACTGCCCACCGCGACAATCTGCTTGAACATATCGCGCAGGTTGCCGGCGATGGTGACTTCCTGCACCGGGAACTGGATTTCGCCGTTCTCCACCCAGTAACCGCCAGCGCCACGCGAATAGTCGCCGGTGACCATGTTCAGGCCCTGGCCCATCAGCTCGGTGACCAGCAGGCCGCGGCCCATACGCTTGAGCAGGGCCTTTTGATCTTCATCGCCGTGGCTGACAAACAGGTTATGCACGCCGCCGGAGTTGGCGGTGCTAGGCATGCCCAGCTTGCGCCCGGAATAGGTGCCGAGCACATAGGACAACAGCTCGCCGCGCTCGACAAAGGACTTGGCGTAGGTCGCCATGCCGTCGCCATCGAAGGCCGCGCTGCCTAGCGCACGAGGAATATGCGGGCGCTCATCAATCTTCAGCCAGTCAGGGAACAGCTGCTGGCCCAAAGAACCTTCGAGAAAGGATGACTTGCGGTACAGATTGCCGCCGGAAATAGCCGCCAGGAAGCTACCAAACAAACCGGTCGCCAGCTCGGCGGCGAACAGCACCGGCACTTCGCAGGTCGGCACCGGGCGCGCCCCCAAGCGGCTTACCGCACGCTCAGCGGCACGCCGGCCAATGCTGCCGGCATCGGCCAGCAGCTCGCCCTGTCGGTTGACGTCATACCAGTAGTCGCGCTGCATCTGCCCGCCGTCTTCGGCGATCATCACGCAGCTCAGGCTGTGCCGCGTGCTGGCATACCCGCTGATAAAGCCATGGCTGTTGCCATAGACCCGGCAGCCCTGGTGGGTATTGAGCGTAGTGCCGTCGGCGTTCTTGATCCGCTGATCGGCGGCAAAGGCTGCCGCCTCGCAGCTCAAGGCCTGCTCGATGGCCTGCTCCGGAGTGATCGACCAGGCATGGTACAGATCCAGCTGCGGCAGTTCGCGAGCCATCAACCCGGCATCGGCCAGACCGGCGCACTCGTCCTCGGAGGCATGCTTGGCGATGGCTAGAGCCGCCGCCACGGTCTCGCGAATCGCCGCCTCGCCGCTCGCAGAGGTGCTGGCCGAGCCCTTGCGCTGACCGACATACAGGGTGATGCCGAAGCCCTGGTCGCGGTTGAACTCGACCGTTTCCACCTCGCCCTGACGTACCGTGGTGGACAAGCCCTGCTCCACCGAGACGGCAACTTCACAGGCACTCGCGCCCTGCTTTCTGGCCTCGGCAATAATCTGCTCCACCTGCGCCTGCAATTGCGGCACAGCCTGGGGCCCGACGACGTCTACTGCACTCATAAGAACTCCTGAACGATAAGCGGCAAGCGCGGCCACACAGGCCAGACGCTTACAGCTGGAAACTTGCTGCTATCATGTCGGCGTTTTCCACTGGACCGCCACCATGTCTGAATACCTTGACGACTTCTCCGGCGAGAAGAGCAAAACCCAGATCAAGCGCGAGTTTCATGCGCTACAAGATTTGGGGCAACGCCTGACCACCCTGAAACTCGACCTGCTGAACAAACTGCCGCTGACCGACGAGCTGCGCCGCGCACTGGCCGAAGCCCCGAAGCACACTGCCAATGCCGCGAAAAAGCGTCATGTGCAATTTATCGGCCGGCTGATGCGCGATCAGGACATCGACGCCATCCTAAGCCTGCTCGACCAGCTGGACGCCTCCACCCGCCAGTACAACGAGCGCTTCCATAATCTGGAACGCTGGCGCGACCGCTTGCTCAACGGCGACGACGCCATCCTGGAAAAATTTGTCGTCGAATACCCCGACGCCGACCGCCAACACCTGCGCCAGCTGATCCGTCAGGGCCAGCACGAGCTGGCGCAGAACAAAGCGCCTGCTGCTTCACGCAAAATCTTCAAATACATCCGCGAACTGGACGAAGCCCAGCGCGGCTTGCGCTAAGGTCCAGCATCGATTGGGCGGCGCAACGCTCAGCCCAATCGACAGCCTTCACCCACCCGTTCCGCCCACGGTAATCGCATCAATCTTCAGCGTCGGCTGGCCCACGCCAACCGGCACCGACTGCCCATCCTTGCCACAGGTACCGACGCCGCTGTCCAGGGCCAGGTCGTTACCGACCATCGACACCCGACTCATGGCTTCCGGGCCATTGCCGATCAGGGTTGCGCCCTTGACCGGAGCGGTGATCTTGCCGTCCTCGATCAGGTAAGCCTCGCTGGTGGAGAACACGAACTTACCGCTGGTGATATCGACCTGACCGCCGCCGAGGTTGGCGCAGTAGATACCCTTCTTCACCGAGCGGATGATTTCTTCCGGGTCGCTCTCGCCGGCAAGCATGTAGGTGTTGGTCATGCGCGGCATCGGCAGGTGCGCGTAGGACTCGCGACGACCGTTGCCGGTGCGCGCCACGCCCATCAGGCGGGCGTTCAGCTTGTCCTGCATATAGCCCTTGAGCACACCGTTCTCGATCAGCGTGGTGCACTGGGTCGGCGTGCCCTCGTCATCAATGCTGAGGGAACCGCGACGTTCGGCCAGGGTGCCGTCATCGACGATGGTGCACAGGCTCGAGGCGACCTTTTCGCCGATCTTGCCACTGTAGGCCGAGCTGCCCTTGCGGTTGAAGTCGCCTTCCAGGCCGTGACCGACCGCCTCGTGCAGCAGCACGCCGGACCAGCCGGCGCCCATCACCACCGGCATGCTGCCCGCAGGCGCGGGAATCGCTTCCAGGTTGACCAGGGCCTGACGCAACGCTTCGCGGGCATAACCCATGGCGCGCTCTTCGTTGAGGCTGTCTTTTTCCAAGAAGTAACGGTAATCGGTGCGCCCGCCGCCGCCATGGCCACCGCGCTCACGGCGACCGTTCTGCTCGACGATCACGCTGACGTTGAAACGTACCAGCGGACGGATATCCGCGCCCAGGCTGCCATCAGTGGCGGCGATCAGGATGCGCTCCCAGACCCCGGCCAGGCTGACCGTGACCTGCTTGATGCGTGGATCAAGGGCGCGGGTAGCGACGTCGATGCGCTTGAGCAGCTCGACCTTCTCGGCGCGACCGAGCACATCCAGCGGGTTGACCTGGGCATACAGCGGCGTCACCAAGGGGCTGCTGAACGCCTGTACCCGACCACTCTGCCCGGCCCGGGCAATCGAGCGCGCGGCGCGAGCCGCCTGGCTGAGGGCATCGGCGGTGATCGCATTGCTGTAGGCAAAACCGGTTTTCTCGCCGGACTGGGCGCGCACACCAACGCCCTGGTCGAGGTTGAAGCTGCCTTCCTTGACGATACCGTCTTCCAGCGCCCAGGTTTCCGAGACCTGGCTCTGGAAATACAGGTCGGCCGCATCGATGCCCGGGCCCGCCAACTCAGCCAATACACCCGGCAGATGCTCAATGCTCAAGCCGCCCGGACTCAACAGATGCTCACTGACGGACACCAACATCTCGCTCATTGCCTGATCTCGCTCAACTTAGTCTCGTTCATGACTGTTCCACACCTGGCAGCCGCGGTTCGGCCGCTGCAAAAAATCGTTTATGCCGCGCCACCGGCATGCGTTGGCGAATCGCCGCCTGATCGCCGGCATCGCGCTCGGCCAGCACCACGCCGGGGCCCTGCGGTAATTCGCCGAGCACCCGGCCCCAGGGATCGACAATCGCCGAATGACCAAAGGTCTCGCGCCCGCCGGGATGGGTGCCGCCCTGCCCGGCCGCCAATACATAACATTGAGTTTCGATGGCCCGTGCACGGGTGAGTATCTGCCAATGCGCCGCGCCGGTAACCGCAGTAAATGCCGCCGGCACGCTGATCAGCTCCGCCCCGGCGGCGCGCAAGGCGCTGTACAGCTCGGGGAAACGCAGGTCATAGCAAACGCTCAGGCCCAAACGGCCGACCGGCGTATCGGCCACCACCACCTGACTGCCGAAGGCGTAATCATCGGATTCGCGGTAACGACCATGACTGTCGCTGACATCCACATCGAACAGATGCAGCTTGTCATAGCGCGCCACCCGCTGGCCGCAGTCATCGATCAGCAATGAACAGGCATGGGCCTTGGCCTCGGGCTGGCCATCCGGCGGCAAGGGCAAAGTGCCGGCAACTATCCACAACTGCAAGTCGCGGGCGGCCTGCTGCAGCCAGGGCAGAATCGGCCCCTCACCCAGCGCCTCGCTACGCCCCAGCGCAGCCAGGTCGCGACGGCCCATGGCGGCGAAGTTTTCCGGCAGCACCGCCAGGCGCGCGCCGCGTTCGGCGGCCTGTTCCAGCTGTTGCCGGGCCTGCGCCAGATTGGCCAGGACATCGGCCTGGCTGACCAGTTGAAGCACCGCAAGGGTCATGGCTGTGGTATCTCGATACGGACAGAAGGCACCAGCTTACAAGCCATGCCTGCGGACTGCACCCCTACAAAGCGCTTGCCCGCTATTTAGCGCGGCTTCTCGAAGGGTTTGTCGAAGCTGATCGTCGGCGACTGCCAAGGCCCCTTGATGTCGTACTGCACGCTGGCAAAGCGGGCGACGCTGTTGCCCAGCAACTTGTCGGCGATAAACAGCGCGCCGCCAATCGCCGGAGCGCCGACGATCAAGGCAGCCAAGGGCAGGTTGTTGGTCACTGGCAGGGTCACCAACAACTTGGCGTCGATCTGGTTGCTGGCCATATCCAGGGTGCCGTTGAGTTCGAGGTTGCTCGACGGCCCCTCCAAGCTGAGCGGCTTGCGGGTGATAAACACGCCATTGGTGGCGACCAGCACACCCTTGACCCGGTCATAGCTCAGGCCCTTGCCGAGCAGGTCGGAGAAATCCAGGCGCAGGCGACGACCAATCGAGTTGAAGTTGAGCAGGCCGAACACCCGTAGCGCCGAGGCCGAACCCTGCACTTCGGAGAACTGGCCCTTGCGCATGGCCACGTCCAGGCTGCCATTGAAGCGTTTCATGGCAAACCAGGCCGGCGAGCCGGGCCAGTTGCCGTCGACATCCATGCGGAAGCTCTGACTGCTGACGGTGGGCGCAAAGCCCCAGGCCAGCAGCACATCGGCCAGATCAGCGCCGGCCATACGCCCCTTGTACCAACTGCTGGAGGCTCCCGGTGCGCCCTGCCAGCCAGCGCTGCCGTTGATCTTCAAGCCTTTCAGATTGAAGTCCAGCTCACTAAACAGTACGCCATCGGCACTCGGCCGGGCCTTCAATGACCAGGAGCCGATGGCGTCCTGGCCCTGGTACAGCGTGGCAATGTGCAGGTCCAGAGCCGGAATCTGCCGCGGATCGACGCTGGCCAGGGCATCCGGCGGATCGACTGGCACCTCGCTCTTGAGCTTGGGCTCGGCGGCAGGCAGGCGCACGTAGTCGAGCTTGAGCACAATCGGAGCCTGCGCAGCATCCGCAAGCTCGACCCGACCCTTGAGGCGCTCGCTGTCCAGGCTCACCGCCCAGGCCTGCGCCTCGCGCTGCAACGACACTGCCAGGGCATCCAGGCTGATGCCGAAGCCACTGAAGCGACCGATCTGCAACTGCGCATCCTTGAACAACTGCTGCGCGTCATTCTTCGGCAGCGTGGTGTAGGGCTTCAGCACCTGCTGCCAGGCCGACCAGTCGAACTCCGCCACCCGCCCGCGCAGACGCAAGCCGGGCGAGGTCGGCAGGCTCGACGGCCCGTCGGCCAGACGCAACTCACCGCGGCCCTGGCTCAACTGCCCCGGACTGGCGGCAAACGACAGGCTGGCCAAATCGGCGTAATCCAGCCAGTAACGCTGCTCGCGGCCGCCCAGGCTCATGCGCCACTCGGCCTGACGCGCGCCGTCTGCGGTTTTGCCAAAGGGGGCCGGCAACTCGATGGCCAAGCCCTGCAGGTTGGAGTCGACGCGTAGCTGGCTATCGGCACCGTCGAGGGTCAGACGCAGGCGGTAAGGCAGCTGGCCATTGACCGGCAAGGGCTGAGTCACGCCCAGCCAACTGCTCAACTCCGTGACCGCGACCTTGCCGTTCGCCTCGATACGCGTGCGGGCGTTGCCGCGCGCGCCCTCGGCCAGCGCCTTGCCACGCACGTCATGCCCCAGCACCTTGGCGCGAATATCCGGGGCACTGAGACCGCTGGCGGTGTTATAACGGAATGCGCCCTGCAGCTGACTGAGCTGCAATGGCGGGTTGCTCAGGTTGAGCTGCGCACCCGTGGTGGCAAAATCCACCACCACTTCGGGAGCCAGGCCCTTGCGCAGCGGCAAATCGAGCTTAAGCTTGCCCGCCAGCGCACCCTCGCCGCTCCAGCCGGCAAAGGTGGCGGCCGTGCCGATCGGGGCCTCTTGCAGAAGCTTCAAGGCATCGCCAATGCTGCTGCTCAGCTCGCTATTGAGCTGCAGGCGGGCCGGTTGCCCCGCGGCTGGCGTCGGGATGCTGGCCACGGCATTGTGCACGCGACTGTCGAGCAAGCGCCCTTCGGCCAGCTCGACACGCACCCCGCTGTCCTCGATAAACACTGCGCCGCGCCCTTCGCGCAATACCGGCCAGCCCGGCTGAAAGGCCAGTTCGGCCTCGCGCACGGCGAAGAACAGGCTAAGGCTGCGCGCACTGTTCTCCGCGCCCTTGTTCAACGAGCCCTGGTACTGGAAATAGCCTTCATCGACCTTGCCGGCGCGAATCGCGGTTTTCAGCCAGGCATCCAGTTCAGGGCTCATGCCCGGAGCCAGGCTCGGCAGGTATTTCTCGGTAAAGCGCGCATCGCCCTCGCGGATACCGACGCGCAGGTCCATATAGTCTTCTGCGGCCGGATCGCGGCGCAGGCGGATCAGGAAATCGCCGGCAACCCGGCCTTCCTCCCCCACCACCTGCAGATAGGGGCTGCGCAGGGTGAACGCCTGCTCATCCAGCTGCCAGGTCAGCAGGGCATTGGCTTTCTGGTAGTGCCAGGGTTTGGGAAACAGGGTGGCCAGGTGCAGGGAGAGGTCTTGCGTATCGACGCGCAACTCACCCTGGCCCAGGTCGCCGCTGATGCTGCCGCTGGCGTTTGCCACCGCAGGCGAGCCCAGGTAGGCGGCAAAGCCGACGTGCTCCAGATTGGCGGCGAACTGCAAGCGCTTGCTGCCTTCAATCTGCGGCCGATAGTCGAGCTGGATATTGCGCAAGGTGCCGACCGGTTGCAGCTGCTTGAGCAGGCCCAAGGCGTTGTCCGGCAAGGGCGCAAGCGCCGCCAGCAGCGGCTGCAAGGGGGCCAGGTCGAGCTGATCGGCATTGCCCAGCCACTGCTCTTCGGCGGCGGCACTGTCCTGTTGATGCACCAGCGCCAGGCGCGCCTCGCCCCAGCGGGTTTCGCCACGGCTGAAGGCCAGGTCATCCAGGAGTAATTGGAAACCCTCATCGGTGCGAGTGAAATAGCCGTTCAACGCCAGGTTGCTCAGCTCGACCGCCTCACGCTTGGCGTAGCCCGCCCGCACCTGCGGTGCATGCAGACGGCTGACCACGCGCTGCACCTCGCCCTTGGCCCAGCTCAGCCAGACATCGCCACCGAGGGTGAACTGCTGCAACCGCCACTCGCCCAGCAAACCGGCCGGCAGCCAGGCGGCCCAATCGCTCTGCGGTAGGCTCAGGTACAACTCGGCCTGGGCATCGCGCCACTGCTTGGCACGCAAACGGGTGCGTAACTGCAGCGCCAGGGGCTGACCATCCGGCAGCAACAGCCGACCGTCCAGACGCTGACGCGCACTGCCATTGCTCAGGGTGAGGTTTACATAGGTCAGGGTGCGCGCAGGTTGTTCATGCAGCTGCACGGTGACCTGGCTGTTCAGCAGACTCAGGCGCTTGATCACCTGCAACTGTTGCAGCACCTGCTCCAGCTGCATGGGCGCGGCATTCGGCCGCGCCGGCAGGCCTTTCAGCGCCCAGCCACCGGCGGCATCCTGCTGCACCACCAGTTGCAGGCCGTCCAGCTCCAGTCTGGCCACGCGCACCTGGCGCGCCAGCAGGCTGCCCAGCACATCCGGGACCAGGCGCACCTGATCCAGCTGCAACGCGCCGGGGCCGTCGCCCACTTGCACATCGTGGGCGGTCAGTACCGGTGCGAAGCCCTGCCAGAGCCCTTCCAGCTCGCCAATCTGGATCGGCATGGCCAAGGCCGCGCGGGCCTTGTCTTCGACTTCCAGGCGGTATTCGGCAACCAGCGGCACCAGCTCGCGACCCAGGCTGACATACAGCGCCGCCAGCACCAGCGCCAGGGCGCACAGCGCCAAGCCACCCCGCAGCAACGCGGCAAACCAGCGCGCCAGAGCCTGCACTCAGTTCACGCTCGCGAAGAACAGGGGCATGTCAGAGCAGGACCACATCGTATTGCTCCTGGGAATACATGGTCTCGACCTGAAACTTGATGGTGCGGCCGATAAAGGCCTCCAGATCGGCGACATTGCCCGACTCCTCATCGAGCAGGCGGTCGACCACCTTCTGGTTGGCCAGCACACGGTAGCCTTCCGGCTGATAAGCACGGGCCTCGCGCAGAATCTCGCGGAAGATTTCGTAGCAGGTGGTTTCCGCGGTCTTCAGCTTGCCGCGTCCCTGGCAGCAGCTGCACGGCTCGCACAGCACCTGCTCGAGGCTTTCGCGGGTGCGCTTGCGGGTCATCTGCACCAGGCCCAGCTCGGTGATGCCGATGATATTGGTCTTGGCGTGGTCGCGCTCCAGCTGCTTTTCCAGAGTACGCAGAACCTGGCGCTGGTGTTCTTCATCTTCCATGTCGATGAAGTCGATGATGATGATCCCTCCCAGGTTGCGCAGGCGCAGCTGCCGGGCAATCGCCGTAGCCGCTTCCAGGTTGGTCTTGAAGATGGTTTCTTCGAGGGTACGATGGCCGACGAACGCGCCAGTGTTGACGTCGATGGTGCTCATCGCCTCGGCAGGATCGACCACCAGATAGCCGCCGGACTTGAGCGGCACCTTGCGCTCCAGCGCCTTCTGAATCTCGTCCTCGACGCCATACAGGTCGAAGATCGGCCGCTCGCCTGGGTAATGCTCGAGACGGTCGGCGACCTCCGGCATCAGCTCATCGACGAACTGGGTGATCTTCTGGAAGGTCTCGCGCGAGTCGACGCGGATTTTTTCGATCTTCGGATTGACCAGGTCGCGCAGGGTGCGCAGCGCCAGGCTCAAGTCTTCGTAGATCACCAGCGGCGTCGGGCCGACTTTCATCTGCGTGGCGATCTGCTCCCACAGGCGGCGCAGGTAACGGATATCGGCGAGGATTTCATCGGCCCCAGCCCCGTCGGCGGCGGTGCGCAAAATAAAACCGCCCGCCTCCTCGATGCCTTCGGCGGCCACGCAATCGGCGACCACCTGCTTCAAGCGCTCGCGCTCGGCCTCATCCTCGATCTTCAGGGAAATACCGACATGGGCGGTGCGCGGCATATACACCAGGTAGCGCGAAGGGATCGACAGCTGAGTGGTCAGGCGCGCGCCCTTGCTGCCAATCGGGTCCTTGGTGACCTGCACCACCAGGCTCTGGCCTTCGTGCACCAGGGCGCTGATACTTTCCACCGCTGGGCCTTCGCGGCTGGAGATTTCCGCCGCATGAATAAAGGCCGCACGTTCCAGACCAATATCGACAAACGCCGCCTGCATGCCTGGCAGCACGCGCACCACCTTGCCCTTGTAGATATTGCCGACGATGCCGCGCTTCTGCGTGCGCTCGACGTGCACTTCCTGCAGCACGCCGTTTTCCACCACCGCCACGCGCGATTCCATCGGCGTGATATTGATCAGAATCTCTTCACTCATGCGCTTATCTCTTCTGAGATCAAGCTGAAAGCCCAGGAACTGCGCCGCTAACGGCGGTCATTCACTCGCGACCCGCAACCTCTTGACTGTGATCTGGCAGCGACTGCCAGCACGGAATAGCAAATTCTGCGAGTAACGCAGCGGTTTCACACAGGGGCAAGCCCACCACCGCCGAATAGCTGCCTTGCAGCTGACTGACAAATACCGCCGCCAGCCCCTGGATACCATAGCTGCCGGCCTTATCCTGCGGCTCGCCGCTGGCCCAATAGGCCTCGATTTCGGCGCGTTGCAGCGGCCGGAAACTCACCTGACTGGCCACCACCCGCGACTCCGTACGTGCAGTGCTGACCAGCGCCACCGCGGTCAGCACCTCATGACTACGCCCGGACAGCGCCAGCAGGGTGGCCATGGCTTCGGCACGATCGGCCGGCTTGCCGAGAATACGACCGTCGAGCACCACCGCCGTATCGGCACCCAGCACCACAGCATCCTGAGTATCGGTCAATGCGGCCAGTCCCGCCTGCCCCTTGGCACGCGCCAGACGCTCTACATAGGCGATCGGCGACTCGTCTGGCAATGCATTTTCATCGATAGGGGCGATTTGTGTGAGGAAGGGCACGCCAATTTGCGTTAGCAATTCACGGCGGCGCGGCGACCCGGAGGCCAGATAGAGGGTGGCCATGCTGACTTCTCCCTGTCGGATAAACGCAAGGCCCGCAGGCCGTGCTTAATTGACGCCCAGACGCTGATGCAGCCCGCGCAAAATGGTGCAGACCCAGGGCCAGAGCAAGGCGCTGACCAGTGCCGGCAGCACGAAGGCCAAGGTCGGCGGCCGACTACCGGTCAAGGCATTCAGCCACAATTGCACCAGCTGGGCCAGGCCGAATACCACCAGCAACACCGTGCTCTGCTGCCACATGGGGAACATGCGCAGGCGCTGGTGCAGGGTCAGCACCAGAAAGGTAATTAGGGTCAGGATCAGCGCGTTCTGCCCAAGCAGGCTGCCATTCAGCACATCGGCAAGCAGGCCGATGCCCCAGGCCGTGGTCATGCCCACGCGGTGCGGCAAGGCCAGCACCCAGTAAGTCAGAAACAGCGCCAGCCACAGCGGACGACCGATTTCCATAAACTTCGGCATGCTCGCCACGCTCAGCAGCAGCGCCAGCGCAAATGTCAGCCAGACGAACCAGAGATTGCTTGCTCGGACGGCCATTATTGCGCTGCCTCTGGCGGGTTGGCGGGGGCCGCAGGCGCTTCGGCAGCCTGAGTGGCAGGTTGCGCCTGCTGCAGAATTTCACGGTCCAGGGCTTCCTGCGCCTGCGCCGACTCGGTGGCACGCTGCTCCGGTGTACGCGGGTCAGTAAACACCAGCAGCATGTAACGGCTGCGGTTCAACATGGCAGTCGGCACCGCGCGGACGATGGCGAACGGCTGGCCGGAATCGTGGATCACCTCGGTGACGGTGGCCACCGGATAACCCGCGGGGAAGCGCTGACCGAGACCGGAGCTGACCAGCAGATCGCCTTCCTTGATATCCGCCGTATCGGCGACATGGCGCAACTCCAGACGCTCCGGGTTACCGGTACCGCTGGCGATGGCGCGCAGGCCATTGCGATTGACCTGCACCGGAATGCTGTGAGTAGTGTCGGTCAGCAGCAATACACGCGAGGTGTAGGGCATGACCTCGACCACCTGGCCCATCAGGCCACGCGCATCCAGCACCGGCTGGCCCAATATCACCCCGTCCTTCTCGCCCTTGTCGATCAGGATGCGGTGGGTAAAGGGATTGGGGTCGATACCGATCAGCTCGGTGGCCAGCACGTCGTCGTCGACCAGCGCGGCCGAGTTGAGCAGCTCGCGCAGGCGCACGTTCTGCTCGGTCAGCGCGGCGAGCTTCTGCAGGCGGCGCTGCATCATCAACTGCTCGGCCTTGAGCTTTTCGTTCTCGGCGGTCAGCTCATTGCGCGTGCTCAGCTCCTGAGTCGCGCTCTCCCACAGCCGCACCGGCAAGCGCCCAGCCCAGTAGACCGGCTCGACGATCAGGCCCAGCTGCGCGCGCAGTGGCTGCAACAGGGTGAAGCGTGCGTCGACCACCATCAGCGCAGCCGATAGCACGGTGAACACCAGCAGGCGCACACCCAGCGAAGGACCTTTGGCAAATAGCGGTTTGATCGGCAGCTCCTCACAGCGTCAGGCAGCAAACAAAAGCTGCAAGCGGATAGAACCCGACTTGCAGCTTAGGACTTGGAGCGGTCGCGCATTATTCCGAGGACAGCAGGTCCATGGTGTGGCGATCCATCATCTCCAGCGCCTTGCCGCCGCCGCGAGCCACGCAGGTCAGCGGGTCTTCGGCAACGATCACCGGCAGGCCGGTTTCCTGCGACAGCAGCTTGTCCAGGTCACGCAGCAATGCGCCACCACCGGTCAGCACCAGGCCACGCTCAGCGATGTCCGAGGCCAGCTCCGGCGGCGATTGCTCCAGAGCGCTCTTGACCGCCTGAACGATGGTCGCCAGGGATTCTTGCAGCGCTTCGAGCACTTCGTTGGAGTTCAGGGTAAAGCTGCGCGGTACGCCTTCAGCCAGGTTGCGACCACGTACGTCGACTTCACGCAGTTCGCCACCGGCGTAGGCGGTGCCGATTTCCTGCTTGATCCGCTCGGCGGTGGATTCACCGATCAGCGAACCGTAGTTGCGGCGCACGTAGGTGATGATGGCTTCGTCGAAACGGTCGCCGCCAACCCGTACGGATTCGGCGTAGACCACGCCGTTTAACGAGATCAGGGCGATTTCGGTGGTACCACCACCGATATCGACCACCATCGAACCGCGGGCTTCTTCTACCGGCAGGCCGGCACCGATGGCAGCGGCCATCGGCTCTTCGATCAGGAACACTTCGCGAGCACCGGCACCGAGGGCCGATTCACGAATGGCGCGGCGCTCGACCTGGGTCGATTTGCACGGTACGCAGATCAGTACCCGTGGCGACGGCTGCAGGAAGCTGTTTTCGTGCACTTTATTGATGAAGTACTGCAGCATCTTTTCGCAGACGCTGAAGTCGGCGATCACGCCGTCTTTCATCGGGCGGATGGCCGCGATGTTGCCCGGCGTACGACCGAGCATGCGCTTGGCCTCGGTTCCGACCGCCACCACGCTCTTCTGGTTACCGTGGGTACGGATGGCGACCACGGACGGCTCGTTCAGCACAATGCCGCGCTCGCGAACATAAATCAGGGTATTGGCAGTGCCCAGGTCAATCGACAGATCGCTGGAAAACATGCCACGCAGTTTTTTGAACATGGGATAGGGACCCTAGGCAACGCGTGGGTAAAAAAGTGCGGCAAACTCTAACAACGGCAGGGATTTTGAGCAAGGCACCAATATGTTAGATTGCCGGTTTTTCCGGGCTTTAAGACCCATCATCGCGGCCTTTGACCGCCACCTGCCACTATCTGTTCCCTGCGCATTTGTGCATGGCGACCTGTTCACATTTCCAAAGGCGGCCTTCGTCTACACCGCTTTATATAGGGAGAAACCTGATGGCGCTTGAACGCTGCGACGTGGAGAAAATCGCTCATCTGGCTCGACTGGGCCTGAATGAAGCCGATATTCCGGGTACCACCGAGACCCTTAACAACATTCTCGGCCTGATCGACCAGATGCAGGCGGTCAATACCGACGGCATCGAACCGCTGGCCCACCCGCTGGAAGCGACGCAGCGCCTGCGCGCCGATCAGGTCACCGAACACAATCAGCGCGAGGCCTACCAGGCCATCGCCCCGGCCGTCGAGAACGGCCTGTACCTGGTTCCGAAAGTCATCGAGTAAGGGAAAGCACCTAGCCATGCATCAACTGACCCTGGCCGAGATCGCCCGCGGACTCGCCGACAAGCAATTTTCCTCCGAGGAACTGAGCCGCAGCCTGCTGGCGCGCATTCAGCAACTCGACCCGCAACTCAACAGCTTTATCAGCGTGACCGAAGAGCTGGCCCTGAGCCAGGCCAAGGCCGCCGATGCCCGCCGCGCGGCTGGCGAGAACGGCGCGCTGCTCGGTGCACCAATTGCGCACAAGGACCTGTTCTGCACCCAGAACGTGCTGACCAGCTGCGGCTCGAAGATCCTCAGCGGCTTCAAGGCCCCGTATAACGCCACCGTAGTCGAGAAACTCGCCGCCGCCGGCACTGTGACCCTGGGCAAGCTGAACATGGACGAATTCGCCATGGGCTCGGCCAACGAATCCAGCCACTACGGCGCGGTGAAAAACCCATGGGATCTGACCCGCGTACCAGGCGGTTCTTCTGGCGGCTCCGCTGCTGCTGTGGCTGCACGCCTGCTGCCTGCCGCCACCGGCACCGACACTGGCGGCTCGATTCGCCAGCCGGCGGCGCTGACCAACCTCACCGGGATCAAGCCGACTTACGGCCGCGTATCGCGCTGGGGCATGATCGCCTACGCCTCCAGCCTCGATCAGGGCGGCCCATTGGCACGCACCGCAGAAGACTGCGCACTGATGCTGCAAGCCATGGCCGGCTTCGATGCCAAGGACAGCACCAGCGTCGATCAACCGGTCGATGACTACCTGGCCGCACTGAGTCAGCCGCTCAGCGGCCTGCGTATCGGCCTGCCGAAGGAATACTTCGGCGCCGGTCTGGATGCACGTATCGGCGAGAAAGTGATGGCTGTTGTCGAAGAGCTGAAAAAGCTCGGCGCCAGCGTCAAGGAAATCAGCCTGCCGAATATGCAGCACGCGATTCCCGCCTACTACGTAATCGCCCCGGCCGAGGCCAGCTCCAACCTGTCGCGCTTTGACGGTGTGCGCTTCGGCTATCGCTGCGAGAACCCGGTCAACCTTGAAGACCTGTACAAGCGCTCCCGTGGTGAAGGCTTCGGCGCGGAAGTTAAACGGCGCATCATGGTCGGCACCTACGCGCTGTCCGCCGGCTACTACGACGCCTACTACCTGAAGGCGCAGAAGATTCGCCGCCTGATAAAGAACGACTTCGTCGCCGCCTTTAATGACGTCGACGTGATTCTCGGCCCAACCACGCCGAACCTGGCCTGGAAACTCGGCGAGAAGAACAACGATCCGGTCGCCGCCTACCTGGAAGACATCTACACCATCACCGCCAACCTCGCCGGCATCCCCGGTTTGTCGATGCCTGCTGGCTTCGTCGACGGCTTGCCGGTCGGTGTGCAACTGCTCGCCCCTTACTTCCAGGAAGGCCGCCTGCTCAACGTCGCCCACCAGTACCAACAGGTTACTGACTGGCACACACAAGCTCCGGCTGGATTCTGAGGACGACTGACATGCAATGGGAAACCGTAATCGGCCTGGAAATCCACGCCCAACTCAGCACCCAATCGAAGATCTTCTCGGCCAGCGCCACCACCTTCGGTGCCGAGCCCAACACCCAGGCCAGCCTGGTTGACCTCGGCATGCCCGGCACCCTGCCGGTGCTCAACGCCGAAGCCGTGCGCATGGCCTGCAAGTTCGGCCTGGCCATCGATGCCGAGATCGCCGGCAAGAACATCTTTGCCCGTAAGAACTACTTCTACCCGGACCTGCCGAAGGGCTACCAGACCAGCCAGATGGATGACCCCATCGTCGGCAAGGGCTTCCTCGACATTACCCTGGAAGACGGCACGCAGAAGCGCATCGGCATCACCCGCGCGCACCTGGAAGAAGACGCCGGCAAGAGCCTGCACGAAGACTTCCACGGCATGAGCGGCATCGACCTCAACCGTGCCGGCACGCCGCTGCTGGAAATCGTCTCCGAGCCGGATATCCGTTCGGCCAAGGAAGCGGTGGCCTACGTCAAAGCCATGCACGCCCTGGTGCGCTACCTGGATATCTGCGACGGCAACATGGCCGAAGGCTCGCTGCGCTGCGACTGCAACGTCTCGGTGCGCCCGGTCGGCCAGGCCGAATTCGGCACCCGCGCCGAGATCAAGAACGTCAACTCGTTCCGCTTTATCGAAAAAGCCATCAACCACGAAGTGCAACGGCAGATCGAGCTGATCGAAGACGGCGGCAAAGTGGTGCAGGAAACCCGCCTGTATGACCCGAACAAGGACCAGACGCGCTCCATGCGCAGCAAGGAAGAAGCCAACGACTACCGTTACTTCCCCTGCCCGGACCTGCTGCCGGTGGTGATTGAGCAGAGCTTCCTCGACGAGATCCGCGCCACCCTGCCGGAGCTACCAGTCGAGAAGCGCGCGCGCTTCGAGCGCGAGTTCGGTCTGTCCACCTATGACGCCGACGTACTGGCCGCCAGCCGTGAACTGGCCAATTACTTCGAGGCGGTCAACGCCGTGTGCGGCGACGCCAAGCTGGCCGCCAACTGGGTAATGGGCGAGCTGTCCAGCCTGCTCAACAAAGACAATCTGGAGATCGAGCAGTCGCCCGTTTCCGCCGAGCAGCTGGGCGGCATGATCTTGCGCATCAAGGACAACACCATCAGCGGCAAGATCGCCAAGATGGTCTTCGAAGCCCTGGCCGCCGGTGAAGGTGAATCCGCTGACGCCATCATCGAAGCCAAAGGCCTGAAGCAGGTCACCGACTCCGGCGCCATCGAATCGATGCTCGACGACGTGCTGGCGGCCAACGCAGAGCAGGTCGAGCAGTACCGCGCAGCTGACGAGGCCAAGCGCGGCAAGATGTTCGGCTTCTTCGTCGGCCAGGCCATGAAGGCCTCGAAAGGCAAGGCCAACCCCGGCCAAGTGAACGAACTGCTGAAGAAGAAGCTCGAAGGGTAAGACGGGACAGCCAACGCATGCGTTGGCCCGGCGAACGACCGGCCATGGATGGTCGGGCCGGCGCGCCCTAGAAGCCAAGGATGGCTTGCTATATCAACGCCGGGTCAGCCCGGCGTTGTTTTATCTGCTACCAGCCCACCAAGGAACTGCCATGCGCCTGCTATTGATCGCCATAGCCAGCCTGTTGCTCAGCGCCTGCGCCAGCCAGGGGCAGGTCGACCCAGACGGCTACCGTGCCGAAGGCAAGGCTTCCTATTACGGCGCGCGCCACCATGGCAATAAAACCGCCAGCGGCGAGCGTTTCGACCAGAACGCCCTGACCGCCGCACACCGCAACCTGCCCTTCGGCAGCCTGGTGCGGGTGACCAACCTGCGCAACGACAAGAGCGTGGTGGTGCGCATCAACGACCGCGGCCCTTACAGCAAAGGGCGAATCATCGACCTGTCGCACAAGGCCGCCGCGCAAATCGACATGCTCCGTGCAGGCGTGGTGCCGGTGCGCGTCGAAGCCCTCGAATAACGCGCAAAGCGCGCATAACCTCCCCGGAGAACCGCCATGAACGAAGAGAAGAAAAGCGGCCTGCAGGTGCGCCGCGAAGTGATGGGCGACGCCTTCGTCGACCGCGCCCTGGGTAACGCTACCGAGCTCAGCCAACCACTGCAGGACTTCGTCAACGAACACGCCTGGGGCGGCGTGTGGAACCGCGAAGGCCTGGATCGCAAGACCCGCAGCCTGATCACCCTGTCGGCGCTGACGGCCCTGAAATGCCCGCAGGAGCTGAAAGGCCACGTGCGTGGCGCGCTGAACAACGGCTGCAGCGTCGAGGAAATCCGCGAAACCCTGCTGCACTGCGCGGTCTACGCCGGCGTACCGGCGGCCATCGACGCCTTCCGCGCCGCCCAGGAAGTGATCGACGCCTGGCAAGCACCCAGCGCCTAAGCCATAAGGCGGGTGGTTCCGTCGGGTGGGTCGCGCTTCACCGACCCACCC
>NZ_JBASFM010000022.1:0-2215 GCF_049653025.1 Pseudomonas sp.
CCTGACGGGACAGCAGGATGTGCTCACGGGTTTGCGGCATCGGGCCATCAGCGGCCGAGCAAACCAGGATAGCGCCGTCCATCTGCGCAGCACCGGTGATCATGTTCTTCACATAGTCAGCGTGACCTGGGCAGTCAACGTGGGCGTAGTGACGAATAGCCGAATCGTATTCAACGTGGGAAGTGTTGATCGTGATACCACGAGCCTTTTCTTCCGGAGCGCTGTCGATTTGAGCGAAGTCACGAATAGCACCACCGAAAGCTTCGGCGCACACTTTAGTCAACGCTGCAGTCAACGTGGTTTTACCGTGGTCGACGTGACCGATGGTGCCAACGTTTACGTGCGGTTTGTTACGTTCAAATTTTTCCTTAGCCACGACAGAAATCCTCTTGTCTAAAGGGCTGAATCAGCCTTGTCTTTTAGTTACAGCGTCGACGATATGCGACGGAGCAGTATTGTATTTTTTGAATTCCATAGAGTAGCTTGCGCGACCTTGAGACATGGAACGAACGTCGGTCGCATAACCGAACATCTCGCCCAACGGAACCTCGGCACGAATTACTTTGCCGGAAACCGTATCCTCCATACCCAGAATCATGCCGCGACGGCGGTTAAGGTCGCCCATCACGTCACCCATATAGTCTTCAGGGGTAACAACTTCTACCGCCATGATTGGCTCAAGCAACTCACCGCCGCCCTTCTGGGCCAACTGCTTGGTCGCCATGGATGCAGCCACCTTGAACGCCATCTCGTTGGAGTCGACGTCATGGTAAGAGCCATCAAATACGGTAGCCTTCAGGCCGATCAGCGGATAGCCGGCTACGACGCCGTTCTTCATCTGCTCTTCGATACCCTTCTGGATAGCCGGGATGTATTCCTTAGGAATTACACCACCCACCACTTCGTTCACAAATTGCAGACCTTCCTGACCTTCGTCAGCAGGAGCAAAGCGAACCCAGCAGTGACCGAACTGACCACGACCACCGGACTGGCGAACGAACTTGCCTTCGATTTCACAGCTCTTCGTGATGCGCTCACGATAAGAAACCTGAGGCTTACCGATGTTAGCTTCGACGTTGAACTCTCGACGCATCCGATCAACCAAGATGTCCAAGTGCAGCTCGCCCATGCCAGAGATGATCGTCTGACCAGTCTCTTCATCGGTTTTCACACGGAAAGATGGATCTTCCTGAGCAAGCTTGCCCAAAGCGATACCCATTTTTTCCTGGTCATCCTTTGTCTTCGGCTCAACGGCAACCGAAATAACCGGTTCCGGGAAGTCCATGCGAACCAGGATGATGGGCTTGTCCGCGTTGCACAAAGTTTCACCAGTGGTGACGTCCTTCATGCCGATCAAGGCCGCGATGTCGCCAGCGCGCACTTCCTTGATTTCTTCACGGGCGTTTGCGTGCATCTGCACCATACGACCCACACGCTCTTTCTTGCCCTTAACCGAGTTGATCACGCCGTCGCCGGAGGCCAACACGCCCGAGTAAACGCGGACGAAGGTCAAGGTACCCACGAATGGGTCGGTAGCGATCTTGAACGCCAGAGCCGAGAACGGCTCGTCATCGTTCGCGTGACGCTCCATCTGCTTTTCCTCGTCATCCGGGTCAGTACCCTTGATAGCAGGAATATCAGTTGGAGCAGGCAGGTAATCGATAACGGCGTCGAGAACCAGGGGAACACCCTTGTTCTTGAAGGAAGAACCGCAAACAGCCAGAACGATCTCGCCAGCGATAGTACGCTGACGCAGAGCGGCCTTGATTTCCGCGTTGGTGAGTTCTTCACCTTCGAGGTACTTGTTCATCAGCTCTTCGCTGGCTTCGGCCGCAGCCTCAACCATGTTGCTGCGCCACTCGTCAGCCAACTCTTGCAGCTCAGCCGGAATGGCTTCGCGACGCGGAGTCATGCCCTTGTCGGCATCGTCCCAGTAAACCGCTTCCATGGCCATCAGATCGATCTGACCCTGGAAGTTGTCTTCGGAACCGATAGCCAACTGGATCGGCACCGGAGTGTGACCCAGACGCTGTTTGATCTGACCGATCACGCGCAGGAAGTCAGCGCCAGCGCGGTCCATTTTGTTCACGTAAACAATACGTGGAACGCCGTACTTGTTGGCTTGACGCCATACGGTTTCGGACTGCGGCTCAACGCCGGAAGTACCACAGAACACCACGACCGCGCCGTCGAGAACACGCAGGGAACGCTCAAC
>NZ_JBASFM010000023.1:0-154825 GCF_049653025.1 Pseudomonas sp.
ATGGCGCAGCGGACGGGACTCGAACCCGCGACCCCCGGCGTGACAGGCCGGTATTCTAACCGACTGAACTACCGCTGCATGTCGGTGGACTTACGTCCGTACAACTCTTGCTTCATCTGATGCATCAGCCTGCTAGGGCTTTTCCATCTCAGCTTGAGCGAACTCAAGCTGGAAAATATGGCGCAGCGGACGGGACTCGAACCCGCGACCCCCGGCGTGACAGGCCGGTATTCTAACCGACTGAACTACCGCTGCGCGTCGGTGGACTTTCGTCCAGTTTCACAAGAGTGGTGGGTGATGACGGGATCGAACCGCCGACCCTCTGCTTGTAAGGCAGATGCTCTCCCAGCTGAGCTAATCACCCGCTGCTTGCGAGGCGCGAAATTTACGCAAGGGCCGCACCTAAGTCAATACCCTGCTTCAAGTTTTTCTAAAAAGATGGAAAAGCCGATGCGCCCATCCAGTGCTCAAGCACAGCGCCATGCACTGTAATGCAGCTAGAGCAGGCCGTTACTGGGCAACCCTCAGGCTCAGCCGTGCAGCCACCAGATTGTCGCCACCACGATCCAGACCCGCCTCGGCGATCTGCACGCCCTGCTCCTGCAAGGCGGCAAACCAACGCAACAACTGGGCAAAGGGCGCCGCCTGCACGCTGACCTGCAACACGCCCTCGCCGTCGCTATCCAGGCGTTCAATGGTCAGGCCCTGAGTCGTGGCGCTAGCCGTCACCAGCCCTTGCAGCCGCGCGGGGTCGACACTGGCCTGCGGAACGCTCGCCAGGCTGCGCGCCAAGGGTGCCTGGCTGTGCAGGTAGGCATTCAGCTCGCGTTGCGTCTCGAACGCCGCGCGCGCCGCCGCCAAACGCTGCTGCGCCGGCTGCCAGAGCGTCAGGTACAGCAACACCAACAGCAGGAACCCGGCCAGGCTGGCCAGCGACAGTTGCTCACGCGGGGCCAGGGCGCGCCAGCGTTGTAGCAGCACCGAGCTGTCCAGCTGGGCGGTAAAACCTTTGTTTGCCTGACTCATGTTCATCCTCCGATCACCACGCGTGCGCTGACGCCCGCCGCTTCGCGACTGGCCGAACCCAACTGCACGGCCAGGCCGCTGGCCTGCAAGCGTTCACGCAAGCGCTCCAGTTCGGCAAAGCCGGCGGCCTGTACCTGCATGGCCAGGTCACCACGGCTTTCGCTGAAATCGACCTGACTGACTTGCACCCGCGCGCCTTCGGCCACCAGCGCCTCACTGACCTGCGCGAGCAGACCCAGCAGACGTGTTTGCCCGCTCGGTGCGCCGGCGTTCAGGTGCTGATCAAACTGCGCACGCAGGTTCACCAGTTTGCTGTCTTGCGGAAATAATTCCTGATAGAGCGCGGCGCTGGCGGCGGCATAGTCATCGGCCTGGCGCTGCAAGTGCCACGCCTGCGCCAAGTTGAACCCCCATTGCAGCAGCAGCCACATGCCCACCACGCCCAGCAAGGGTCGCCAGCGCTGCCAGTGCGCATTACTGCTTTGCGCGGCGAACTCGCCCTGCGCCAGGTTGTTGCGCAGCGGCTGTTGCGCCAGCCAGGCAAACGGTTCGGTAACCTGCACGCACTCGTCCAGTGGCTGCGGTGGCGCTTGTCCTGGCATGCACCAGGCCAGATGCGGCGACGCGCACAGGGCGCTCAGCTGCGGCCAATCCTGCGTAGCCAGTGCCATTCGGCTGACGTTCTCGCCACCCAGCAACCAACGACCATGCAGCGGCAGTAAGGGGCTGCCTTGCGCGGGCAGCAGGTCGGCGTCCACGGCAATTGCCTGGGGCGGCGTGGCGCACAGCGCCAACCAGGCGCTTAGCCAGCTGCGGCGCACGGCAAACACCCGGTGACGCCCATCGGCCAGCTCCTCGCCCAATGCCAGGTGCATCAGTTCAACATCTTCTGCGAGCAGCTCTTCCACCGCGAACGGCAGGGCCTGACGCAACCAGCGCGCCTTGCGCGTCGGCAGATTGACCGCACAAGCGGTCACCGCCTCGACGGGCAGCACCAGGGTCCAGCTGCCACCAGGCTGCGCCTCGGCAAATGACAGGGACTCACTGATCCCGGCGACCACCTGTTGCACCGGCAAATCTGCCCGCGCCCCGTGACAGGCGGCGGGTGGTAGAAACACATAGGTCTGACTCATGGCTCGACTTCCTCGACGGGCGCAGGCGGCATACCGCCCTGCCCCAGATCACGGGCTAGAACATACACCTGGCCATCAGTGGCGCGCTGCAAGGTGCTGCGTAAAACCTGACGACGATCACCGACACTGACTTCGCTGATCACCTGAAAATACTGGCTGCCGACGGCCAGGGCCTGGCTCTGCACCTTCAGCCCGCCCAGCTGGGCGGTAAAGCTCGGCACATCGCGATAACCTTCGGCACCGCGCGCGGCGACCAGGCCTTGCGCAGTGCTCAGCGGCAAGCCGTCGGCCAGACTGGCCAGCACCCGCGCACTGGCGGTGTTGACGTTAAGCGTGGCATCCGCCGGCAAGGTACTGACATAGGGCAACAGGCGCTGATAATCCACCTCGCTCATTTCCAGCAGCAGGCGCAGTTCCGAGACATCGGCCAATACTCGATTGCCGGTTCGGTAAGCGGGTTGCGCCAGCAGGTATTGATTGTCTTCCGCGCCATAACCGCCAGTCGGCTGCTCGTCGCCATCCAGCCAATCGAGCAGGCGTTCGGCGTAGGGCGCATCGATCTGCAGCCCCAACAACAGACGCCGAAATTGCGCCATGGCGGCCTCGTTGGGCTGGCCCTGTCGCAGCAGACTGTTGAGGTTGAAACGCCCGCTCGGGTCACTGATCTGCACCCGCAGCGCGCCACCTTCATCCAGGGCAAAGGGTGCGCGGGACTTGGCCCAGGCCTCGCCCAGATGATCCACCGGCGCGCGCGGATCACCCTGGCGCAGGTCACGCTGCAGAATCGCCTTGGCCAGGGTTTCGCCGCCCAAGGCGTAGTGCCAGGCCTGACGCACATGCAGCTGATTGGCGCTGCTGCGGATCGACAGCTGCTGACGGGCGATGATCCCGGCACTGACCACGGTAACCACCGCCACCACCAGCAGGACCGTGATCAAGGCCATGCCACGTTGCCGGCTCATGACTGCGGCTCCACTGGAGTCTCGCCACCGGGCTCGGCAGGGTCTTCGGGATTCGACCCAGGGGCCTTCTCCAGACGTTCGGGCAAACCTTCTGGCAGGCGCAGCAGACGGCGCAACTCGCCATAACGGCGATGTTCGAGGATCAGTTCGACGGCGTGCGGCAAGGCGATCAAGGCATCGGCCGGATTCTTCTGCTCGGGCGGCCAGCTGTCATGCCAGGCCCCTTTCTGATCGCGGTAGCGCAGCTGCAGTCGCGTCACTCCGTCCAGCGCCTGTTGCACCTGGGGTTGGCTGTCCTGGGCCTGGTCCAGCACCGTCCAGTACAGACGCTGCCATTGTTCGCCGCTGCGCTGCCAGCGCACCCGCTGCACGGTCGCGCGCGCCTGCCCCAGTGGGTTGCGCCAGCCGCTGCGCGTCAGTTCCAGGGCTGGGCTTTCGCCCTCTTCGCCGAGCAGCGCGGCGCGCGGCTCGCCAAAGGCATCACGCGCCGGGCGCGCCTGCACTTGCAGCAGGTCACGCTCGAACGCCGCCATGGCGCGCACCAGCTCACGCAACTGCTGCTCGTGGGCGCGGGTAACCTTGTCGGTTTGCAGCACACTGTCGAGCATGCGGTAGGTGCCCAATCCCAGCAGGGCGAAAATGGCGATGGCGATCAGCAGTTCAAGCAGGGTAAACCCGCGCGCGGCCTTCATTGCATCGCCCCGAGAAAGCCGTTGAGGCTGACCACCGCCCGCTCGCGCAGGTCCGTGGCGAAACGCTCATCGGTCAGCGGCGCGACCCACAGGATGACGCGGCGCATGTCCGGCTCGCTGGTGGCCTCAACCTCGCTCTGCCACTGCCAGCGCCGCCCGGCGAATTCCAGCTCGCCCTGCTCGCGGCCATCGGCCACTGGGCTTTGCGCCAGTTGCAGCTCAGTCAGGCGGTTATCGGCAATCCACATCGCCAGGGTCTTGTCTTCCAGGCGCGAGGCGGTTTGCAGGCTGCGCGCAGTGGCGGTCAGCACACTGGCGGCGACCAGGGCGAAAATCGCCAGGGCCACCAGCACTTCCAACAGGGTGAAACCGCCGCTGCGCTTCATCGGCTGCGCCCTGCCGGCTGTTCGACCTCGACCTTGGGCAACTGGAAACCATCGCTGAGCAGTTGCAGGCGCAAGCCGTCGGCGCGGCGCTCGGCCAGACGCAAACGAAACGGGCTGATCTCACCACTTGAAAGCAGCAACAGCTGCGGCACCAGCGCGGCCTTGGCCGGTTTCTCACCCTCCGCTGCCGGCAACCCGAGGGCCGCGCCGTCCAGCTCGACACTCAGTTCGGCCCAGCCCGGCAGCTGATGGGGCTTAGCCGACAAAGCCTGCCAGCCCTGCTTCGCCGAGTCGTAACGCAACACCTGGTAGGCCTCGCGACTGAGCAACAGGCCGTACTCCTGGTTATCCAGCACCGCCTCCTCGGCCAGCACGCCAATCAACCCCGCCAGTCGCTCGGCTTCGTTGTGCAGCTCGCGCCCAGGGCCAGCGATGCCCACACCGAGCACCGCAATACCGATCAGGCTGCCGAGAATCACCAGCACCACCAGCAGCTCGATCAGGGTAAAACCCCTGGTTTGATTCGGTTGCTGGCGCATGGGCGATTAGAGGTCCCAGTTACCGATATCAGTATCCTGATCGGCGCCGCCTTCCTTGCTGTCGGCCCCCAGGGAATACAGGTCGAAGGGGCCCTTGGTGCCCGGTGCCAGGTACTGGTAGACGTTGCCCCACGGATCAATCGGCAGGCGCTTGAGGTAGCCGTCGCGGTTCCAGTTCTTTGGCTGCGGATTGCCTGAAGGCTTCTTCACCAGAGCCTCAAGGCCCTGCTGGGTGCTCGGATAGGCATGGTTGTCCAGCTTGTACATATCCAGTGCGGCGGCGACCGCCTTGATATCACCCTTGGCCACAGTGACCTTGGCCTGGTCGGGCCGGCTCATCACCTGCGGCACCACCAGGGCAGCCAGAATCCCCAAGATGACCACCACCACCATGATTTCGATCAGCGTAAAACCGGATTGACGCTTGTTCACTGCTTAGCCCACCAATTGATTGAGAGACAGAATCGGCAGCAGGATGGCCAGTACGATCACCAGCACCACCGCCCCCATAAAGACCAGCATAAAGGGCTCGAACAGCCCGACCAGCAGCGCCACCTGGGCACCCAGATCGTTTTCCTGATTGCGCGCAGTACGTGCCAGCATCTGGTCCAGTTCGCCGGAGCGCTCACCGCTGGCGATCATATGCAGCATCATCGGCGGAAACTGGCCGCTGGCTTCCAGCGCGCGGGTCAGGCTGCCGCCCTCACGAACCTTTTGCGCGGCAATCACCACATCGGCGCGAATCACCCGGTTGGCGATCACCTGGGCACCGATGCCGAGCGCCTCCACCAAGGGCACGCCGCTGCGGGTGAGAATCGCCAGGGTCGAGGCGAAACGCGCGCAGTCGGTGGCGCGAATCAAGCGCCCCACCAGCGGGATGCGCAACAGAAAACCATGCCAGCGCGCCTTGACCGCGTCATCACGCAACGCCCAACGCAGGGCGAACATGCCGAGCACCGCAATAATCACCGCCAGCCAGCCCCAGCCCTTGACCCAGTCGCTCAGGGCAATCAGGCCGCGGGTCAGCGCCGGCAGTTGCTGGCCGGAGTCGATAAATACGCGCACCACGTCCGGCACCACATAGCCGAGCAGAAAGCCGACGATCAGCAATGACGCGCACATCAGAATCAACGGATAGAGCAGCGCCAGCTGGATCTTCTGCCGCGACTGCTGACGTTGTTCGGTGTAGTCGGCCAGCTGTTCCAGTACCGGGCCGAGGTGACCAGCATGCTCACCCGCCGCCACCGTAGCGCGGTACAGCTCGGGGAAGGCCGAGGGGAATTCTTTCAGGCTGCTGGCCAGGTCATGACCTTCCAGCACCCGCGCGCGCACCGCCAGCAACATGCTTTGGATACGTGGTGAGCTGGCCTGCGCGGCCGCCGCGCGCAGGGACTCTTCAATGGGCAAGGCGGCCTGCACCAACGTGGCCAGCTGGCGGGTGATCAGCGCCAGATCACGCGCCGAAATGCCCCGGGTAAAACTGAAGTGCCCTGCAGCGCTGACATTTTCCCGGGTGCGGGTGGCTTTGACGTCCAGCGGAGCCAGTTGCCGCTCGCGCAGGATCTGCCGCACCTGCCGCGCGCTGTCGGCTTCCAGCACACCTTTCTGTTGGCGGCCATTGCCATCCAGGGCGAGGTATTCGAAGGCGGCCATTATTCTTCCCTGCTCATTCTTCGCGAGTCACGCGCAACACTTCCTCGACCGTGGTCGCGCCTTCCAGCACCTTGCGCCGGCCATCCTCACGGATGCTCGGGCCGAGGCTGCGAGCGTGGCGGGTCATGTCCTGCTCGGAGGCAGCGTTGTGGATCAGGGTGCGCAGGTGATCGTCAAACACCACCAATTCATAGATACCGGTACGGCCGCGGTAGCCTTGCTGATGGCACTCGGTGCAGCCACGGGCGTGATACAGGGTCGGCGGCTGGGCGAACGGCACGCCGAGCAATTTGCACTCGGCTTCGTCGGCCTGGTAAGCCTGTTTGCAATGTGGGCAGAGCACCCGCACCAGGCGCTGGGCCAGCACGCCGAGCAAGGACGACGACAGCAGGAACGGCTCAATGCCCATATCCACCAGGCGGGTAATCGCGCCGATGGCACTGTTGGTGTGCAGGGTCGAAAGCACCAGGTGACCGGTCAGGGAGGCCTGCACAGCGATCTCGGCGGTTTCCTTGTCGCGAATCTCGCCGACCATCACCACATCCGGGTCCTGGCGCAGGATGGCGCGCAGGCCGCGGGCGAAGGTCATGTCGACCTTGGAATTGACCTGGGTCTGGCCGATGCCTTCGAGGTGGTATTCGATCGGGTCTTCGACCGTGAGGATATTGCGTGTGCGGTCATTCAGGCTGACCAGGCTGGCGTACAGCGTGGTGGTCTTGCCCGAGCCGGTGGGACCGGTGACCAGCAGAATACCGTGGGGCTTGCGTACGGTGGCTTCCATCAGGTCGCGGTCGCGTGCGCTCATGCCCAGATGCTGCAGGTTGAGGCGTCCGGCCTGCTTATCGAGCAGACGCAACACCACCCGCTCGCCATTGGCCGACGGCAGGGTCGAAACCCGCACATCCACCTCGCGACCGCCGACTTTCAGGGAAATACGCCCGTCCTGAGGGATGCGTTTTTCGGCAATATCCAGGCGCGCCATCACCTTAATCCGCGACACCAGCAAGGCCGCCAGTTCGCGCTTGGGTTCGAGCACCTCACGCAGGATGCCGTCCACGCGGAAGCGTACGACTAAACGTTTCTCGAAGGTTTCCAGGTGAATATCCGAGGCGTTTTCCTTGATCGCCTCGCCGAGGATGGCGTTGATCAAGCGGATGATCGGCGCGTCGTCTTCCTGCTCCAGCAGGTCTTCGGTTTCCGGTACCTGCTCGGCCAAGGCGGCCAGATCGAGGCTGCCGCCGATGTCCTCGGCCAGCTGCATGGAGGCCGAGTCGTGCTGATAAGCCTTGGCCAATGCCTGCTCGAAAGCTTCAAGCGACAGCGCGTGCAGTGGCAACTGCGCGCCCACAAAGCGCTGCGCCTCGGCCAGTGCCACCAGTTCTACGCCTGGACGATAGGCCAGGCCCGGCACGCCATCAGCCGTCAGCAGGACCACGCCATGGCGCCGGGCAAAGCTGAATGGCAATCGCCTTGAGGGCACTTCGATAAGCAGCGCATTCATTCGTAACATGCCTTAAGCACAATAACCCGACGCGACATCAAAAGACGCTAAACGAAGACTAGGAAGCCAGGGTTCTGTGAATTAATTGTTGTAAGTTGCTCACAGTCGAGCGAAAACAGCGCGCTATCTTTAGCACATTGAGCTGACCGACACACTACCCCATGGGGGGGCTGCCAAATGCTTGGCAAGTGTCTATGATCAGCGCGCGATCCACGCCACATAATAATAAGTTCCGGAGTGACGCCCCTTGCCCCTTTTGGCTTCCCAACGCTGGCTGCAGCGGCACGCCACCACCCTGGTGGGTATTGCCCTGATCCTGGCCATGAGCGTCAGCCTGGCCTGGCAGAGTGCCGATTGGCTGCGCCTGCTGCGCACCCCGACGACCACCAGCAGCAACGCCCCCGACGCCCAACCGCCAGCCATCGACAACCCGCAGATCAGCGAACTGTTCGGCGGCAGCGCAGTGTCTGGCGGCTCGCCAGCGCCGAGCACCAGCCTGCGCCTGACCCTGCTCGGCAGCTTCGTGCATGCCGACCCCAAACGCTCCAGCGCCATTATCCGCAGCGAGGGCAGCAGCGCGCAGCGCTACACCATCGACAGCGAAATCAGCAGCGGCGTGCGCCTGCACTCGGTCGCCGCCGACCGCGTCGAGCTGCTACGCAATGGCCGCCGCGAAAGCCTCAGTTTCCCACTCAGCGGCTCGTCGAGCAGCGACCTGCTGTCGAGCAACAACAGCGAGGCCAGCGTCGACCCGCTCGCCCAGCTCAGCGACCTGGAAGCCGACAACCTGAGCCAACTGCGCGAGCGCATGGACGCCCTGCGCCAACAGATGGAAAGCGCCGACACTGTGCCGACAGATGCAGAACCCACCGATCAGCCCACGGAAAACAACTGACACGATGACCCCGACACTCTCGCGCCTTACCATCGCCCTGCTGGCCGTGGGCCTCACCTGCAGCCCGTTGCCGCTGAGCGCCGCGGTCACCGCCATTGCGCCAAGCGCCAGCCAGCAGGAAGAAAGCTGGACCATCAACCTCAAGGGTGCCGATATCCGTGAGTTTATCGACCAGGTCGCGCAGATCAGCGGGCAAACCTTTGTCGTCGACCCGCGGGTCAAGGGCCAGGTCAGCGTGGTGTCCAACAGCCCGCTGACACTGACCGAGGTCTACCAGCTGTTTCTCTCGGTGATGGCCACCCACGGTTTCAGCGTGATCACCCAGGGCGACCAGGCGCGCATCGTGCCCAACGCCGAGGCCAAGGCCGACGCGGATGCCGGCCGCAACGCCCCGGACCGCCTGGAAACCCGACTGATCCAGGTGCAGCACGGCTCGGCCACCGAACTGATTCCGCTGATCCGTCCACTGGTGCCGCAATACGGCCACCTGGCGGCGATCAGCAGTGCCAACGCGATCATCATCAGCGACCGCACGGCCAATATCGAACGCATCGAAGACCTGCTGCGCCAGCTCGACCAGAAGGGCCAACACGACTACAGCGTGCTCAACCTGCAACACGCCTGGGTGATGGACACCGCCGAAGTGCTGCGTAACGCCGTGGACCGCGGCCAGGCCAAGGGGGCGTCTGGCACCCAGGTGATTGCCGACGGTCGCACCAACCGCCTGATTCTGCTCGGCCCGCCGGCCGCTCGGGCCAAATTGATGACCCTGGCGCAATCGCTGGACACCCCCACCAGCCGCTCGGCCAATACCCGGGTGATCCGCCTGCGCCATGGCGATGCCAAGAGCCTGGCAGAAACCCTCGGTGAGATTTCCGAGAAGCTCAAACCGGAAACCGGCGGCGAAACCACCGGCAAGCCGCAGACCATCCTGATCCGCGCCGACGAGAGCCTCAACGCCCTGGTGCTGTTGGCCGAACCTGATGTGGTGGCGACCCTGGAAGACATCGTGCGTCAACTCGACGTACCGCGTGCCCAGGTAATGGTCGAAGCAGCGATTGTCGAAGTGTCCGGCGATATCAGCGACGCCCTCGGCGTGCAGTGGGCGGTAGATGCCCGTGGCGGCACCGGCGGCCTGGGTGGCACCAACTTCAGCGGCACCGGTTTATCGATTGGCAGCGTGCTGCAGGCGATTCAGGACAAGGATAAGGACACCGACAACAACACCCTGGCCAACCTGCCGGACGGTGCGATCATCGGCCTGGGCACCGACAGCTTCGGCGTGCTGATCACCGCACTGTCGGCCAACAGCAAGAGCAACCTGCTGTCGACGCCAAGCCTGCTGACCCTCGATCACCAGAAAGCGGAAATCCTGGTCGGGCAGAACGTGCCGTTCCAGACCGGCTCCTTCACCACCAGCGCCTCGGGTGCCGACAACCCCTTCACCACCATCGAGCGCCAGGACATCGGCGTGACCCTCAAGGTCACTCCGCATATCAACGAAGGCGCCTCCCTGCGCCTGGAAATCGAGCAGGAAATCTCCTCGATCGCCCCCACCAGCCAGGGCGTCAATGCCGTCGACCTGATCACCAACAAGCGCTCGATCAAGAGCACCATCCTCGCCGAGAACGGCCAGGTCATCGTGCTCGGTGGGCTGATTCAGGATGACGTCACTCAGGCTGACTCCAAGGTGCCGCTGCTCGGCGACCTGCCCCTGATCGGCCGGCTGTTCCGCTCGACCAAGGAAACCCGGGTCAAGCGCAACCTGATGGTCTTTCTGCGCCCCACCGTGATCCGCGACGGCGCAGGCATGGCGGCGTTGTCCGGGAAGAAATACAGCGATATCCGCGTACTCGGCGATGTGCGTGAGGACTACAGCCCAGGCATCCTGCCGAGCAACCCGGAGCATCTGTTCGACAAGGCAGCGCCAGGGGCCGTCGATCTGCGCCAATAAACCCGCAAGCGCTAGGAAGCGGCAATAAAAAAGGCCTCGGTATCACTACCGAGGCCTTTTGCTTTACTGCGTTTAACGCTTACTTGTCTTCGTTGCGCTGGTGCTTGAAGAACACCCCGTTGTCGCCGAAGGCCGAGGCGATAAACGCCGAGGTTAGCTCCATCTCGCCGATCTTCACCGCGCTGCTGCGACGCTGGGCGGCGTAGCTGCGGCTGATCGAAGGGATGATCGAGGTCTTGATCTCCATCGAGGTGGCGTACACGTCATAGACCTTGGTGCCGGCAGTCAGCGTCTGCAGGTCCGCGCGGAAATCATGCGCCGTGCTGGCAAAGCGGTTGCGCAGCTCCGTGCGTGGCACAAAGTAGATTTGCGTCGGTGCCTTTGGCTTGGCCACCACCGCGCCGTTCTGACTGACTTCTGACATATCGTTGAGCAGCAGCAAGGTCGGTTTCAGGCTCACCGCCGAGAACAGAATGGTGGTGCCCAGAGTGTCGTTGACTTCCGGCACCACGTACTGCGACAGCTCGTTGGCGAAGAAATTATGGTTAGTGCCCTGCCCGCTCAGGGTGTAGAGCGCCGAGACGTTCTCCGACGGTTTGCCATCGACGAAGGCTTTCCACGCCAGGCCCGGAGCGAAGCCGCGATCGGCGGGGTCACCGGTCACCGACAAGCGCAGCAAACCGCTGTCGGAGCCTTGGAACAGGCCGCTGAAGGGGTTATTTGGCACTGCGACGAACTTGACCTTGGCCATCACACCATGGGGGTGAATCGGCTTCTCGTAACCGGCTGGCGCCACATCGCTGCGGGTTTTCACCTTGTTCCACAGGATCGAGCTGATCAGCCCACCGATATCCACCGGCTGCAAGGTCGGCAGCTTGTCTGCGGCGTACTGGGTGCGCAGCGCACCGTTGACCCAGAGGTTTTCCTGTTTGCCGGCAGCTGGCCAGCTTTCGTAATCGTCGGGGATATTCAGGCCCCAGGGTTTGAAGGCGTTTTCCACGCCGACCAGGCTGGCTTGCAGCTGTGGGTTATGCCGACGCAGCACATCGACCATGGTGGTGTGTTCGACCCAGTCGATCCCTTCCTGGGTGTACACCTCGGGACGGTAGTCCTTGGTGTAGAAGCGGTCGGCCATCAGGCGGCGCGAGGCGTTCATGATGAAAATCTGGAACGCCGTTTCACCGAAGGCAAAGCCCTCTGGGCGCACGGTTTCGGCCAGCTGACCAACCAGGGTGTCGATCTTCTCGATGTCGTTGTTGTACAGGCGCTTGAGCTCGGCCAGGGTCGCCGCGTCCTTGGTCAGGTCCTCGAACTTGGTGATCGGGTTGAGGCCGATCTGCCGGCGGAACTCGTTGTAGCGCGGCACGCCACGCTCGCGGTCACGCAGCACGTCGATGGCGGCCAGGTCGATATCGCCCACCAGTGGCATCGACAGGTTACGCAGGACGTTCGGGTAGTTGTTCAGCGTCAGCGAACCCGGGTTGGTGATGCCGAAGGAGTACCACAGGCGCTCCGGGCGCTCGTCGTTGAGCAGGGTCTCGGCGTCGCGGTCACGGGTGTTCTGTAGCGCGATGGTGCGCGCGACCTGGTTCGAGCCGATGTCATACACCTGCACGTTGTCGCGCATCAGCGGGTGCATGCGGTACACCGCGACAAACTCCTCAGTGAGGGTGAACGGCACGCCGTAGTTGTTCGGCGCAGTGGAACCGACGATGCCGGTCAAGGCGTGGTCGATGGCGCTGTTGCCGACACCCGGGGCAACGTTCGGGTCGAAACCAAGGATGCGTTTGACGAAGGAGTCGGACTTGGCCAGATCCGCCTGCAGCATGCGCACTTCGGCCTGGAAGTCGTCACGCGGGCCACCCTGACCGAGCAGGCCCCACCAGTTGGAATACATGGCGCGCTCGGTGATCGGGTTGGCGATCACCGCCGGGGTCCACTCCACGGTATGGATCTTGGCCATCAGCGCCGAGTTGATCAGGCGCGCACGGTCGTACAGCCACTGATCGCTCTGCGCCGGATACTTCTGCTTGAGCTTGCTGGCAATGGCGTTGTGTTCGAGGGTGAACAGCTGATGCAGCATGCTCAGGCCCACCCACCAGTTTTCGTTGAACCCGGTGACCGGTTTGCCGCTGAGCAGCTCGTGCGGCAGCGTGCCGTCGGCATTGACCTTAAGCTTGCCGTCGACGAAGGAACGCACCTTGTCGTTGGTTTCCTTGCTGCTGCCATACAACTGCGAACCATCCCACCAGTGGGTGTTGTGGTTGCGGTAGGTCTGCGGCTTGCCGGCGTCGGCACCACTGCGAGTCGGGTCAGGCTGGGTCCGCTTGACCGACATGCTGCCGCTGCCTAGCACATCGCCAGGCGGCAGCGGGAACTGGATCGGCTCGGCATCGGCATTCGGGCCGTGGTCGAACCAGTCGTGCACCATAAATTGAATCCAGGCAGCGGCGATAAAGTTCAGGCTGGCGGCCGGCTTGAACTCATCGCGCGCCATCAACTTGTTACTCACTTCACGCGGGTTAGGCGTGAGCAAGGTGGTGGTTTCACCCTGGGTCACCGCAGGGTTGACGTTACGCCCGAAGCGCCGATACACCGAACCCTCGGCCGGGTTACTGAGAATGTTGCAGGTCCCGTCTTCGGTACGAGCCGCCTGGCTGCGCGCATCACAGGTGATGGTGGCGTTGTAGCCGGCGTAGTTTTCGACATCGAAGAGGTTGTTCTCGAACAACGACTGGCGCTCAACCGCCAGCACCAGTAGCCCGGAGACTACGCCCAGCGTTCCCAGCTTGGTCAAAGCTGGCCAAGTGACCCATACCGACATGGCTAATGCTCCCGTTTTTATTGTTGTACGGACAAGGCGGCTACTGACATAGCAGCGCAGGATCAAGCCTATCGACGGGTACGGCGCAACGCCCCCTTCCAGCGGAGGGGCTATGGCCAATCAGTTATGCAGAGCGATTTAGCTGAGCGAGGCGCGCGGCCGTACGGCGAGAATCGCCTCGGTGCGGCTGGAGACGTTGAGCTTGGAATAGATGTTTTTCAGGTGCCACTTGGTGGTGGACAAGGCAATCCCGGTCTTGTCGCTGATCTGGGTGTTCGACAGGCCGCTGAGCAGGCACTCGAACACTTCCACTTCGCGCCCGGTCAGCAGGTGGGTGGACAGCGGGCTGGTTTCTGGCAGCTGTTGCGCCGGCTGGAAAAACTCAGCGTAGTGCTCACGGTACTTCTCCGGAACGCTGAGCAACCCGGCCTGCGCCAGGCTCAGCACGCCCGCACCGAAACCCGGTGCTTCATCAAAGACCGAACGGTTGATATTGACGATGCCGTAGGTCTCGACCAGGCCACCCAAGGCCTCCAGTTGCTGGCTCTTGCTCTGCGCCGGGGCCGCCAGCACCAGACGGTTGGCTTCGACGATCAGCAGCCGCGCGCGCATCTCGCTTTGCCGCAATGAGGCCGCCAGCACTTTGAGAATCCGCTCGGCCTGGGCCTGCGCGCCGCGCGCGCGCAGCCAGTAGACGCAGGCCAAGCCCAGGCGCTCCCAGTTTTCGTCATAGGGCTGTGCGGTTTGCCAGTCGCCCGCTTGCAAGCGTTCGGCCAGGCCATAGCGCTGAGCCACGGTATCCATGGCAGCACTCTTACCGCTCAGGTACGCCTGGCGCATGCTTTCCTGGGCCACCTGGCTGACAAAGCGCGCGTAGTTGCCCAACTGCAGAATGCACGACAATTGGTCGAGCAAGCGGCTGGCGCGCGCCGTCTGCTGCTGCCGATGTAGCAGCCGCGACAAGGTGATGTAGACCGTGGCAATCGCCTCGGTGGCCGAGGACGAGTTGACCATTGCCATCAGCTCGTCACACAGCTGCTGCGCCTCGACCAGCTGATTCTGCTCATACAGCACCACCACCATCGCCGTCGCGCGGTTGACCCAGGCCGGGGCGGCTTTGTCGGTGCGCAGGTAATCGCTGCACACCTCTTTGCGCGCATGAGTGGCGCGCCCGGCATTGCGGTGGCAGAGCGCGATGATCAGATCGGTGTAACTCTCCAGAAAGCTGTGCCCGCACTGCGCGAGCAACTGTTTGGACTCGCTGGCGAAGCGGATGGCGTCCTGCAGGCGCGCCGCCAACAGATGCCAGTAGGCAATCACCACCAGGGTGCAGGCACGGATTTCCAGGTCCTGGCCTGGCCCGAGCAATTCACGCCAGGCGGATGGCAGCACAAAGTCCTTGTCCTGCTCGAACAAGCCCAGCAACAGCGCCAGAAACTGCCGGGTAGCCGCTTCTACAGGCATTCCAGTCGGGCCGCTGCCGAGGGTGTCGAGCAATTCCAAGTAGTAATGCGCCTGATGAAAACGCCGCGACAGCGACAGCGCTGCGACCAGCCAACCGAGCAACTTGGGTTGCGCCAACAGCAACGCCTCCGGCAACGGCTCCAGCCAACGCAGGATGTCGCCGAACTGGCCACTGCGTACCCAGCTGGCGCAACTGCCTTCGAGCATGCCGAGAAAAATCGTCTGCTCGCTGCAACGCTGGGCATGCTGCAAGGCCTGCTCATGCTCGCCCAGGCTCAGGTAATAGTCGGCGGCGCGGCTGTGCAGCTGATCCAGGCGTGCATATTCCTCGACCAGCAGGCGGCGACAGAGAAAATCCTGCAACAGGGCATGGAAACGGAACCAGCCCGGCTGGTTCTCCACAGGCAACAGGAACAGCTGGCGTTCGGCCAGTTCCTCAAGCAGCAAAGCCGAGCCCGTGCGCTGCATGACATAGTCGCAAAGCGCACCATCGAAGCGCTCGAACAGGCCGCTGCAGAGCAGGAATTCGCGCAGGTGCGGCGGCAACTGGCGCAGCACCACATGGCCGAAATAATCGACGATTTCCGGTTGGCTGCCGTTGAACCGCTCTAGCGCCTGGGTACCAAAACGCGCATAGGCCAGCAGAGCAATCTTCACTCCGGCTACCCAGCCCTCGGTCATACCCAGCAGGCTACCGACATAGGCATCGCTCAAGGCATGCCCGCCCAAGTGCGCGTTGAGCTGCTGCACCTGCACGGGTGACAGACGCAGATCGTGCTGGTCGATGCACAGCAGGCGGTTTTCCAGCTTCAGCTGGCTCAGGGAAAAGCCAGGGTGGTTACGGCTGGCCAGAATCAGCCGCACATTGGCCGGCAACTGCGCAAGCACGCTGGCCACCACCTCGAGGATGCTCGGGCAATCGATCCACTGAAAATCGTCCAGCACGATAAACAGCGGTTGCTCAATCCGCTCCAGCGCGTCGCTGAGCAGATCACTGAGCAGTTGCGGCGACAGGCTGGCGGCCACCGCCAAGGGGTTGAACCAGGACGTGTCGAAGTCACTCACCTGGGCGCGGATGCTGTCAGCCAAACGGCGAAAAAAACACAGAGGGTCGTTGTCCCGCGCTTGCAGCGGGTAATGCACCACCGTCGCCGCACAACGGGCGCGCCAGTGTTGCAACAGCGTCGATTTGCCCGAACCGGCCGGAGCCAGCAGTAAGGTCAGGGAAAAGCGTTCACTGCGCGCCAGCAGTTCCAGCAAGCTTTCGCGCAGCACACCATTGGCCAGCAGCACGAATGGCGGTGGATGATCCATACGCAGGCACCCTTGTCAGGCGTCGATTTATTATTTTCACGCTGTCAGGCGCAGCGCTTGGCGGTGGATGCTAGCGCCTGCGCGCCCTCAGACTTTGAAGTGCGTCATGTTTTGCCGGCCGCTAACCAAAGGTTTGCCCACAGCCATACGCGCCAGAGAATTTGGCGAGGCGATGGAGGGCGATTGGGGAGAAATGAAGCAACCTGGCGGACAAGCTCGCCAGGTTTTAAGAACGGCTTAGAGTGCCGCCAGACCGCGGGCCAGATCCGCCTGCAAGTCCACTAGGTCTTCCAGGCCGACCGCGACGCGGATCAGGTTGTCGCGGATACCGGCGTTAGCACGCTCGGCGGGGCTCAAACGACCGTGCGAGGTGGTCGCCGGATGGGCGATGGTGGTCTTGGTGTCACCGAGGTTGGTGGTGATCGAAATCACCCGCGTGGCATCGATAAAACGCCAGGCCGCCTCTTTGCCGCCCTTGACCTCAAAACTCACCACGGCACCGAACGCGCTTTGCTGGCGCTTGGCCAATTCATGCTGCGGGTGGCTGGGCAAGCCGGCGTAGTAGACATGTTCGATGCCTGGCTGCTGCTCCAGCCACTGCGCCAATTGCAGCGCGCTGGCGCAATGCGCTTGCATACGAATGCGCAGGGTTTCCAGACCCTTGAGGAAGATCCAGGCGTTAAACGGGCTGAGCGTCGGCCCGGCGGTACGCAGAAAACCTACCACTTCGGTCATCAGCTTGGCCGAGCCTGCGACCACACCGCCCATGCTGCGGCCCTGACCGTCGATGTACTTGGTCGCCGAATGCATGACCACGTCGGCACCGAGCTTGAGTGGCTGCTGCAACGCCGGGGTGCAGAAGCAGTTGTCCACCGCCAGCAGCGCGCCCTTGCTGTGGGCGATGTCTGCCAAGGCAGCGATATCCACCAGTTCGGCCAACGGATTGGATGGCGACTCGACAAACAACAGCTTGGTATTGGCCTTGAAGGCAGCAGCCCAGCCATCCAAATCCGCCAGCGGCACGTAGTCGACCTGCACGCCAAAGCGCTTGAGGTACTTCTCGAACAGGCTAATGGTCGAACCGAATACGCTGCGCGACACCAGCACATGGTCACCGGCGCTGCACAGGCTCATGACGATGGCCAGAATCGCCGACATACCGGAGGACGTCGCCACCGCCTGCTCAGCCCCTTCCAGGGCAGCGATGCGCCCCTCGAAGGCGCGCACAGTCGGGTTGGTGTAACGCGAGTAGACGTTGCCCGGCACTTCACCGGCAAAACGCGCGGCTGCATCGGCCGCGGTGCGGAACACATAGCTGGAGGTCGGATAGATCGCCTCGCTGTGCTCACCTTCCGGCGAGCGGTGCTGACCGGCACGCACCGCCAGGGTATCGAAACCGACGCCGTCGAGATCGCTGTCCAGACGCCCGGCTTGCCATTCAATCGTCATTGCCAATCCCCTCAACCGGCCCGCCGTAACGGCCCGGGCTGCAACCTAGTTGTTGTACAGGTCGATAATCGCGCTGACCGCCTGGGACTTGATCTTCGAGGCGTCATTGCGCGCCTGTTCGATCTTGTTCAGGTACGCCTCGTCGACGTCACCGGTGACATATTTACCATCGAACACCGCGCAGTCGAAGTTCTCGATCTTCACCTTGCCGCCACCGACCGCCTCAATCAGGTCCGGCAGGTCCTGATAGACCAGCCAGTCGGCACCGATCAGTTCGGCGACTTCCTCGGTGCTACGGTTGTGCGCGATCAGCTCGTGGGCGCTGGGCATGTCGATGCCGTACACGTTCGGGTAACGCACCGCCGGCGCAGCCGAGCAGAAGTACACGTTCTTCGCCCCGGCTTCGCGGGCCATCTGGATGATCTGCTTGCAGGTGGTGCCACGGACGATGGAGTCGTCCACCAGCATCACGTTCTTGCCGCGGAATTCCAGCTCGATGGCGTTGAGCTTCTGCCGCACGGATTTCTTGCGTGCCGCCTGGCCCGGCATGATAAAGGTGCGGCCGATATAGCGGTTCTTGACGAAGCCTTCGCGGAACTTCACGCCCAGGTGGTTGGCCAGCTCCAGCGCCGCCGTGCGGCTGGTATCCGGAATCGGGATGACCACGTCGATGTCGTGCTGCGGACGTTCGTGCAGAATCTTCTCGGCGAGTTTCTCGCCCATGCGCAGGCGCGCCTTGTACACCGAGACGCCGTCGATGATCGAGTCCGGGCGGGCCAGGTAGACGTGTTCGAAGATGCATGGAGTCAATTTGGGGTTGGTCGCGCACTGACGGGTATAGAGCTTGCCGTCTTCGGTGATGTACACCGCTTCACCCGGCGCGAGGTCGCGAATCAGAGTGAAGCCGAGCACGTCCAGCGACACGCTTTCCGAGGCGATCATGTATTCCACGCCTTCGTCGGTATGACGCTGGCCGAAGACGATCGGGCGAATGCCATTGGGGTCGCGGAAGCCGACGATGCCGTAACCGGTGATCATCGCCACCACCGCGTAACCGCCCAAGCAACGTTTGTGCACGTCGGTGACGGCTGCGAACACGTCATCCTCGGTCGGCTGCAACTTGCCGCGCTGGGCCAGTTCATGAGCAAACACGTTGAGCAGCACTTCCGAGTCGGAATTGGTATTCACGTGGCGCAGGTCAGACTCATAGATTTCCTTGGCCAGTTGCTCGACATTGGTCAAGTTGCCGTTGTGCGCCAGGGTGATGCCGTACGGCGAGTTGACGTAGAACGGCTGCGCCTCGGCCGAGGTGGAGCTGCCCGCCGTCGGGTAGCGCACGTGGCCAATACCCATATGGCCAACCAGGCGCTGCATGTGGCGTTGCTGGAACACGTCACGCACCAGACCGTTGTCCTTGCGCAGGAACAGACGGCCATCATGGCTGGTGACAATACCGGCAGCATCCTGGCCGCGGTGCTGGAGGACGGTCAGCCCGTCATACAGCGCCTGATTGACGTTCGATTTACCGACGATACCGACAATGCCGCACATGTGACGCAACCCCTACTCAATGAAACGGAAGATTCTTAACAGACCAGGCCTGCTATGCGCTTAGGGCAGTTTAGGCCCCGACAGCGCCTCTTTGAACGGTAACTCAACCGGTGCCGTAACACCGCTGGCAAGCCATTGACTGGACATGCCGAGAATCAGGTTTTTCGACCAATCGGCCACCATCAGAAAATGCGGCAACAGCGCCGATTGCTGCCACCAACTGTCTTGCTGCACCGGAGCCAGGCTGATCAACCCGACCAGCACCACGACCAGCAGGCCGCCGCGCGCCGCGCCGAAGACCATGCCGAGAAAACGATCAGTACCCGAGAGGCCGGTGACACGAATCAGCTCGCCGATCAAGAAGTTGACCAGGGCTCCAACCAGCAAGGTGACGACAAAGAGAATGGCGCACCCGGCGATCACACGCGCCGAGGGCGTTTCGATAAAACCGGCAAGGTGCTGCGACAGCGCGCCGCCGAACATCCAGGCGACCACACCGGCAATGATCCAGGTGAGCAACGACAGGGCTTCCTTGACGAAGCCACGGCTCAGGCTGATCAAACTTGAAATGGTGACAACGGCGATAATCGCCCAATCGACCCAGGTGAATGCCACGATGCAGGTTACCGACGGGAAAGGCGCTGCATTTTAACAGAGCGCCTGTCTCGGGGTAAGCAAAGGATTAAGCGACCGCTGAAATGCAGGATCGCAATGCACATGGAGCAGCGACTGTCCTGGCTGCACAGCGTGCACAACCAGGCCAGCGCCCAGACAATCAGCCCGCTTCTGGCTGGAAACGCACCACGAAACCGTTGAGTTTGTGCTGGCGATTGAGCTGATCACGCAGGCGATCCGCTTCGGCGCGTTCAATCAGGGGGCCGACGAACACCCGGTTCATGCCGTCCACGCTACGGATATAGGCGTTATAACCCTGGCTGCGCAGGGTTTTCTGCAGGTTCTGCGCGCCATCGCTACTGGACAGGCTCGCCAACTGCACCGACCAGCTGATCGGCAGACTGTTGGCGTCCAGCTTACTCGGCGCAGGCTGAGGCGGCGTTACAACAGGTTCAGGCGCTGCCGTGGGCACAGAGGGAGTGATTGGCGCAGCCGGTTGCTCGGCCACAACGGGCCGATCTGGTTCCAGGCTTTGCGCAGCTTCGGCATCAACCGGCTCATCCGGCAACAATTGCGGCTCCGGAACGGCAACCGGTTGCAGCTCGACTTCCGGCATAGCCGGCGCGGCAGGCATCTCAGGCGCATCGACCAGCACGCGGCGCGATTCATCTTCACGCGACAGCAGCATCGGCAGGAAAATCACTGCCAGCGCCAACAATACCAGCGCACCGACCATGCGCTGCTTCAATCCTTTATCCAGCAAAGCCATCCTGCACGCCCCCATTGGCTTGGCGGGCCAGCCAATCCAGGGCCTCGGCCACGCAGTAGAAAGATCCGAACAGCAGTATTTCATCACCACTCGCGGCCTGCACACACTGAGCCTCAAGCGCAGCCTGCACACTGGCATGTGCCGTCACCTGGGCACCACTGTTGTGCAGACAAGCCTGCAACTCGGCGGCACTACGCGTGCGGCTGGTCGGCAAGGCCGCCACAGCCCATGCCGCGACCTCACTCAGCAGCGGTGCCACCACGCCGGGCAAGTCCTTATCGGCAAGCAGACCGAAAACCGCCAGGCGCTTACCCGACAGCGGCCTACTGGCCAGGCGCTGGGCCAGATACTCGGCGGCATGGGGATTATGCCCAACATCGAGCAGCAGGGTGAGTGACTTACCCTGCCAATTGAGCATTCTGCGGTCCAGTCGCCCAGTCACCCGAGTGCGCTGCAAGGCACTAACAAGCGACTGCGCCTGCCAAGGCAGCTGCAGCACCGCATACGCCTGCAAGGCCAGGGCCGCGTTTTCCATCGGCAGATCGAGCAGTGGCAGCTGTTCCAGACGCAGAACTTCGCCCAGATGATTCAAACCATACCAGGACCAGCCCTGCTCACCAACGCTCAGGTCATAGTCACGGCCGCGTAGATAAAAGGGGCTATCGAGTAACGCCACCTGATCGAGCAACGGTTGCGGCGGCTCCAGGTCGCCACACAGAGCCGGCTTGCCGGCGCGAAAAATACCGGCCTTTTCAAACGCCACCGACTCGCGGGTATCGCCCAGCCAATCGGCATGGTCGATGCCGATACTGGTGACCAGAGCAACGTCGGCATCCACCAGATTCACCGCATCCAGACGACCACCGAGGCCCACTTCAAGCACCAGGGCATCCAACCCCGCCTGCTGAAACAGCCAAAAGGCCGCCAGGGTGCCCATTTCGAAATAAGTCAGGGAAGTTTCGCCGCGCGCCGCCTCAACCACGGCGAAGGCCTGGCAGAGCATGGCGTCGCTGGCTTCTACGCCAGCAATCTGCACACGCTCGTTGTAACGCAACAGGTGGGGTGAGCTGTACACCCCGACCTTGAGCCCCTGCTCTTGCAGCAGTGAGGCGAGAAAAGCACAGGTCGAACCCTTGCCGTTGGTACCGGTGACCGTGATCACCCGTGGCGCAAGCTTGGTCAGACCAAGCCGCTGCGCCACTTCCCGGGAGCGCTCCAGGCCCATATCAATGGCGCTTGGATGCAGCTGCTCGAGGTAGGCCAGCCAATCGGCGAGGGAACGTTCGATCATGCAGTGGCCGGCACGGCTACAGGCGACGGCAGCCCCATAAACTGGGCCAACAGACGCGCCAGGCGCGGACGCAACTCGGCGCGATGAATGATCATGTCGATGGCACCGTGCTCCAGCAGGAACTCACTGCGCTGGAAGCCTTCCGGGAGTTTTTCGCGCACGGTCTGCTCGATCACCCGCGGGCCGGCAAAACCGATCAGCGCACGGGGCTCGGCGACAATCACATCACCGAGCATGGCCAGGCTGGCGGACACGCCGCCATACACCGGGTCGGTCAATACCGAAATAAACGGAATACCCTCTTCGCGCAGGCGCGCCAGCACGGCCGAGGTCTTGGCCATCTGCATCAGCGAGATCAGTGCTTCCTGCATGCGTGCGCCGCCGGATGCGGAGAAACACACCAGCGGGCAACGCTGTTCGAGCGCGGCATTGGCGGCACGCACGAAACGCTCGCCAACAATTGCGCCCATCGAGCCGCCCATAAAGGAGAACTCAAAGGCGCAGGTGACGATCGGCATGCCTTCCAGGGTGCCACGAATGGACACTAGGGCATCTTTCTCGCCGGTCTGCTTCTGCGCGCCAACCAGGCGATCCTTGTACTTCTTGCTGTCGCGGAATTTCAGGCGATCGACCGGCTCGAGGTCTGCCCCCAGCTCTTCGCGACCCTCGGCATCGAGGAAGATATCCAGGCGCGCACGCGCGTCGATGCGCATGTGGTGATTGCACTTGGGGCAAACATCCAGGGTCTTTTCCAACTCCGGCTTGTACAACACCGCGTCGCATGACGGGCACTTGTGCCACAAGCCTTCCGGCACCGAACTCTTTTTGACCTCGGAACGCATGATCGATGGGATCAGTTTGTCTACCAACCAGTTGCTCATGCTCTTGACTCTCCAAAGCGGTTAACCGGCCGACCTGTGGACTATGCGACCAGGCCTGGCCGGGAAAATTCATGAGTGCAGTCGCTTCAGGGGCCTGCGCATTGCCGATGCGAAATGCCTAGCGCGCAACCCGCCACCTTGTATAACGATTGCCTACAGCGTTCATACTTACTGCAACAGGGTTATGGACGGCCAAGCCTACAGCGCCGTCACATCGACCCGCGCTGCGCCTCAGCCGGCTTTTACCGCCTGCATAAACGCGCGAATCTTCTCGGCATCTTTGATGCCCTTCTGCGCCTCGACACCGCCGCTGACATCCACCGCGTACGGCCGCACCTGGGCGATTGCCGCAGCAACGTTGCCGGCATGCAAACCACCAGCGAGGATGATCGGCTTGGCCAGGCCCTGCGGCACCAACGACCAATCAAATGTTTCACCCGTGCCGCCAGGAATTCCTGGCACATAGGTATCGAGCAAAACCCCGGACGCATTCTGATAACGCTCGACCTGGGCGGCAATGTCATCACCCGGTTTGACCCGCAGCGCCTTGATATAGGGCCGCTGAAAACCGTCGCAGTCAGCCGGGCTTTCGTCACCGTGGAACTGCAACAGGTCGAGCGGCACCAGCTCGAGAATTTCATTGAGCTCGCAGCGGCTGGCGTCGACAAACAGTCCTACAGTGGTCACGAACGGCGGCAATTGGGCGATGATCGCGCGCGCCTGCTGCGCCGTAACGGCTCGCGGACTCTTGGCATAAAACACCAGGCCAATCGCATCCGCGCCAGCATCCACGGCCAACAATGCGTCTTCTATCCGGGTAATGCCACAGATCTTGCTGCGAACGGCTGTCAACAGGATGACCTCAACAAATTCAGTTAACGCCGGATGCTAGCAAATAGCCGCTCAGGCGTCAGCCGCCACATCCGGCAAGCCGGAGAGAAAATGCGGCCCCAGGTAGCGCTTGGGCAGGTCGAACTCCGGCGGATAATCGACCTGCACCAGGTACAGCCCATAGGGGTGCGCTGTCACGCCACCCGTACGCCGCACGCGGGTTTCCAGCACCTCTTGTGCCCACTCGGTCGGCCGCTCACCCGCACCGATGGTCATCAGCACGCCGGCGATGTTGCGCACCATATGGTGGAGGAAGGCATTGGCGCGGATGTCGAGCACGATAAACCGCCCGTGTTGGAGTAACTCCAGGTGATGCACGGTCTTGATCGGCGACTTGGCCTGGCACTGGCGCGCACGGAATGCGCTGAAGTCATGGGTGCCAATAAACGCCTTGGCAGCCTCGCGCATGCGTTCGACATCCAGCGGCCGATGGTTCCAAGTCACTTCCTCGGCCATATGGGCCGGGCGGATCTGGTCGTTGTAGATCACGTACCGGTAGCGCCGCGCCTGAGCGCAGAAGCGCGCATCGAAATGCGCCGGCATCGACTTGGCCCAGGTCACGCTGATATCGCCGGGCAGGTTCATGTTCGCACCCATGACCCAGGCGTGCATGGAGCGCTCAACCGGCGTCGTGAAATGCACCACCTGAGCACTGGCATGCACCAGGGCATCGGTGCGCCCCGCGCAGCTCAGCACCACCGGCGCGCCACCGGCGACTTTTGACAGGGCTTTTTCCAGGGATTCCTGAATCGAAGGCACGCCCGCCCGCTGACGCTGAAAGCCGCGATAACGCGAGCCTTTGTATTCGACACCGAGGGCGATTTTGAAAACGCCAACGGCAGCCGAAGCGGCTGCCGTTGTAGTGAGACCATCAGACATGTATCAAACCAATTTAGCGATCAGCTCGCGAGCTTCCTGTTGCTGACCTTCGTTACCTTCAGTGATGACCTCATCGAGGATGTCACGGGCACCTTCGGTATCGCCCATGTCGATGTAGGCGCGCGCCAGGTCGAGCTTGGTCGCGGTCTCATCGGTCCCGGAGAGGAAGTCGAAGTCATCATCATTGTCCAGCGCCGCGCTGGAAGCAGCGGCGACCGGCATATCCAGCTCGACCGATTGATCGAGATCATCAGCAAGCAAATCCAGCTCAGCATTCACTTCATCGAGCTGGGCCGCAAAGCTATCGCCGGAAGGCTGAGCCGGCGCTTCATCATTCAGCGACAGATCGAAATCGGCCGGCAGATCGAACGCACCACCCGCCTCTTCTTCAGCTGGCAAGTCGAAACTTGGCGCTGGCGCAACCGGCGCAGCGCTTGGCTCATCATCCAGGCTCAGAAGGAAATCATCTTCGGCAGCAGCGGAAGGCTTGCTTGGCTCATCCAGATCCAGGCTGAAGTCAGCCAGGTCGCCATCCAGATCCAGGCTGTCACTGCCAGTATCGGCCAGGCTCAGATCAAAGCCCAGGTCGTCATCGGTGTTATTGGCTTGCTCAACTGGCGAACTGAAGTCCAGATCGCTGTCCAGCGACAGGCTGTCCAAGTCATTCAGTGCAGCAGAGTCACCCGCAGCTTGCAGGTCACGATCCAGCTCCGACTCAAGATCATCCAGGCTCAGGTCGAAACCATCATCCTGATCGGCAACAGCTGCCTTGGCAGTCGGTTCGTCGAGGGTCAGGTCATCCAGGCTGAAGCTGTCCAGGCTCTCTTCGGCGGCCACGGCAGCAAGGCCGGCAGCGGCGATCATGGCTGGATACTTGGCCTTGATCTGATCAAGCTCGGCAGCACTGCCACCGATTTCACGTAGTTCATTTTCCTGACGGGCAAAACCATTACGGTCGCCCATCTCGGCATAGACTTCCATCAGTTTCAGGCGCAGGTCGCCGCGTTGCGGCTCGTCGTTGATAGCACCCTGCAGCAATTCGGCAGCCTGAGGGAAACGACCGTAGGCGATGTAGATATCCGCCTCGCCCAGCGCATCGCCGGTTTGCGCGGTCACACGCTCTTCACCTGCGGCAGTGCTCTGCTGGCTATCGGCCAGATCGTCAGCCAAACCATCAAAACTGTCGCCCGGCAGATCGATGCCGCCCAGCTCGCCAGCGTGCTCGTCAGCCGCCAGGCTTTCCTGCAACTCGGCTTCTTTCATGGCATTGCGGCGCGACAGCATCATCAGCGCGACCAGCAGCACCAACAACGCGCCGCCACCGGCGACACCCAACAGCATCGGGTTGGCCAGCAGATCATCAATAGCGCTGCTATCTACTGCTACTTCCTCAACGGGCGGCGTTGCCACTGCCGGAGCAGCAGGCTCGACCACTTCAGGAGCAGGAACAACGACCGGAGCCGGCTCTGGCGCAACCACTTCAGGCTTGGCCGCTTCTTCGCTGTAGTTGAAATCCTGTTCGGCAGGTACCGCCGGTACTACTGGCGCAGCGGCCGCTGGCTCTTGGGCCGTAACAACTGGCGCTGGCTCTACAGGTGCAGGCTCGGCTGCTACCACTGGCGTTTCTGCCACAGCTGCCGGTGCAACTGGGACGACTGGGGCGGCTTTGCCCTGAGCGGCCAGATCGGCTTGCAACTTGGCCATCTGGTCGTCTTTGAGCTGAATCAGACGCTGCAGCTTGTCCAATTGGCTTTGCAGGTCGCCCATGCGGCCTTTCAGTTCGTCGTTCTCACGACGGCTGGAATCGAGACTTTCCTGGGTGACCGCCAGCTTGTCGGTCAGAGCCTTGCTGTCAGGCGCGCCCTTGTCGCTGCCGGCAGTGGCTTTGCCGCTATCGGCAGCCACCAGCTTCAGCTTGTCGCCGGTAGCGACCTTGGCCGGAGTGTCTGCCGCCGAGGTACGCTTGGTTGCATCCAGCTGCCGCGCACTGGCCGCGACACTGCGACCTTCGCGCCATGCGGCATTCTGTTCGGCGACCTGAGCGATAGCTTCGCCCTGGGCACGGCTCTTGATCTGCTGCTCATCGGGCAGGCGCAGCACTTGGCCGTTCTTCAAGCGATTGATGTTGCCGCCAACAAAGGCATCCGGATTCAGATCCTGAATCGCCAGCATGGCTTGGTGCACGCTGCCGCCATCGCGTACGCGCTGGGCAATTTCCCAGAGGGTGTCGTTGGCGGTGGTTTTGTATTCATTGCCTTCCAGCGGGGTCGCAGCTGGAGCGGCAGGCGCTGTTGGCGCAGCAGGGCGTACTGGCGCAGTAGCGGCTGGAGCGGCAGCCACCGGGCGCGGCGCAACGGCTGGGGCCTGCACACGCGGTGCCGGGGCTGCAGCGGCTACCGGCAGACGGGCAGCAGCCGGAATCACGCTTTGCGGGGTGTAGAGCGGCGGGTCGAGCAGCAGGGTGTACTCACGCAGCAAGCGGCCATTGGGCCACAGCACCTCTACCAGGAAGTTCAGGTAAGGCTCACGCATGGGTTTGCTGGAGGTCACCCGAATAACGCTTTTGCCATTGGGCTTGAGCACCGGGGTGAACTTCAGGTCAGTCAGAAAATACTGACGATCCACACCGGCTTTGTTGAATGCTTCCGGGGACGCCAGGGTCGGCAGGACTTCATTGGAAGCCAGGTCGCGCACTTCCAGCAACTCAATCTCAGCCACCAAAGGCTGATTGAGCGCCGATTGCAAGGTCACTTCACCCAGCCCCAGCGCATGCGCCATACCGGATGACAGTGCCGAAGCAGCTGCGATTGCCAGCACCAGTTTGCGAACCCGAACCATAGCGTTATCCCTTGTTTTATCTTTTTTTCTCGACAAGCGAGAGGATCTTGAAAATTGCTGCCTGCCCCACCCGAAGGTGTAACCCCGCACAGCAATCAACTCAGCCAGTATTGCCAAGCTCGAAAGATTCTTCAAATTTCTAGGTAAGTATCTTTTACAGATAGTGTTTTATCAACAACTCGGCTATTTGCACAGCATTCAGCGCCGCGCCTTTTCGCACATTATCAGACGCAATCCACAAATTGAGTTCGGCCGGATCAGCCAAACCGGCGCGCACCCGGCCAACATAGACCACATCTTGGCCGACAGCATCGCCAACCGCCGTCGGATAATCGCCCAGCTCAACCAATTCCAGTGCGGGCGCGGCGTCCAATGCGGCGTAGACCTGTTTCAGGTCAATGGCCGATTCAGCCTGCAGCGACACACTCAAGCTGTCGCCAAAAAACACCGGTGCCTGGATGCAGGACACCGCGACCTGCAACTGCGGCAACCCCAACAGCTCTTTAAGTTCAGCGGCGATCTGCCGTTCCAGCACGCCATGCCCCTGCTCATCGCCTTGATCGACCTGCGCCAGCAGGTTGAATGCCATTTGCCGATCAAACAGCTGCGGCTCGAAAGAGCGACCATTAAGCAGCTCAGCGGTCTGCCGCGCCAGCTCAGAGACTCCTTCACGCCCGCGACTGGAAACCGCCAGGCAAGCCGTCACGATCACCCGCCGAATATTGATCTGCTCAGGCAACGCCGCCAGCACGGCGGCCAAGGCAATACTTGGAGCACTTGGACTGGTCAACAGATAGGGGGCGGTCAGCCCAGCCAGCACGTCGGGGTTAACTTCCGGAATAACCCGCGGAGCCTGCTCGGACGGCAGGCCTGCGGCCAAATCGATCACCGCGCAACCGGCAGCGCCGGCCTGCGCCGCATATTTCTGCGTCACTTTGCTGCCGGCGGCGAAAAACACCAGACGCACACTGGCAAAATCAAAGGTTTCCAGATCACGTACGCGCAGATTCTTGCCCTTGTAAGACAAGGAGCGCCCAGCCGACTCACCGCTGGCCACCAGATGCAGATTGGCCGCCGGAAACTCGCGCTCCTCCAGCAGCTGCACCAAGGCCTCGCCCACGCTACCGGTGGCACCAATGACGGCAATTTCAAAAGTACGGGTCATGACAAGGCTCGCGGAAATAAGCCCAGCACTGTATAGCTGCACCCGCCAAATGCAAAGGAGCGGACTGACGGGCGCTCGATTTGACTCGTTCACCCGCCAGCCCGCTCCTCGCAGACAGCCTGTTTGCGTATCAGCGCAGCGCGATTAACGCTCCAGCAGGATGCGCAGCATGCGCCGCAGCGGCTCGGCCGCGCCCCACAGCAGCTGGTCACCCACGGTGAACGCGCCGAGGTATTGCGAGCCCATATTGAGCTTGCGCAGACGCCCAACCGGTACGCTCAAGGTGCCGGTTACAGCAGTCGGGCCCAGCTCGCGGATGCTCGCTTCACGCTGGTTTGGCACCAGTTTGACCCAAGGATTGTGCTGGCTGATCAGGCCTTCGATGTCCGACAGCGGTACATCTTTGTTCAACTTGATGGTTAATGCCTGGCTGTGGCAGCGCATCGCGCCGATACGCACGCACAGGCCGTCGACCGGGATCGGGCTCTTGAAGCGACCGAGGATCTTGTTGGTTTCCGCCTGGCCTTTCCACTCTTCACGGCTCTGGCCGTTCGGCAGTTCCTTGTCGATGTATGGGATCAGGCTGCCGGCCAGCGGTACGCCGAAGTTGTCCACCGGGAACGACTCGCCGCGCATGGCTTGCGCCACCTTGCGGTCGATATCCAGGATGGCGCTGGCCGGGTCAGCCAGTTCATCGGCCACACTGGCGTTGATCGCGCCCATCTGCTTGATCAGCTCACGCATATTCTGCGCGCCGGCACCGGATGCCGCCTGATAGGTCATGGCGCTCATCCACTCGACCAGGCCGGCTTCATACAGGCCGCCTAGGGCCATCAGCATCAGGCTGACGGTGCAGTTGCCGCCGATGTAGTTCTTGGTACCGGCATCCAGCTGCTGGTCGATGACCTTGCGGTTGACCGGGTCGAGCACGATGACCGAGCTGTCGTCCATGCGCAGCGACGAGGCGGCATCGATCCAGTAACCCTGCCAGCCAGCTTCGCGCAGCTTGGGGAAGACTTCATTGGTGTAGTCGCCACCCTGACAAGTGAGGATCACGTCCAGGCTTTTCAGCTCGTCAATGCTGTAGGCGTCCTTCAAGGGCGCCGTTTCCTTGCCAATCGCCGGGCCTTGGCCGCCGACATTGGAGGTGGTGAAGAACACCGGCTCGATCAAGTCGAAATCCTGCTCTTCCAGCATGCGTTGCATCAGCACGGAACCGACCATGCCGCGCCAACCGATCAGACCTACACGTTTCATAACCACTACACCTATATGAGCTGACCGCCGGAGACCCTCAGGCGAGCCAGGAAGATTACCAGGCTGTTGAAAAACTACCTACGTTGCCATCACTGCGTTAAAAACAGGCTCAAAATGCTCATTTACAACTCGTAAACTCCGCTTTTTCGCCTGTTTTTGCCTTGCGCTGGCTGCCTCGCTAACGTTTTTCACCGGCCTGTTACAGACTACGCAGCGCTTCGACTACCGCATCACCCATTGCCGCGGTGCCGACCTTGGTCGTGCCGGCGCTATGGATATCACCAGTGCGCAGGCCCTGATCGAGCACCTTGCTCACGGCCAGTTCGATGGCATCGGCTGCAGCCGTCTGATTGAAGCTGTAACGCAGCATCATCGACACCGACAGAATGGTCGCCAACGGGTTGGCAATGCCATGCCCGGCGATATCCGGCGCGCTGCCGTGGCACGGCTCGTACATGCCCTTGTTGTTGGCATCCAGCGACGCCGACGGCAGCATGCCGATGGAGCCGGTGAGCATGGAGGCTTCATCCGAAAGGATGTCGCCGAACATGTTGTCGGTGACCATCACGTCGAACTGCTTCGGTGCGCGCACCAGCTGCATGGCGGCGTTATCCACGTACATGTGGCTCAGTTCAACGTCCGGGTAATCCTTGGCCACTTCAATCACCACGGCGCGCCAGAGTTGGCTGGAGGCCAGCACGTTGGCCTTGTCCACCGAGCAGAGCTTCTTGCCACGTACACGGGCCATGTCGAAGCCGACCCGGGCAATACGACGGATTTCACTCTCGCTGTACGGCAGGGTGTCGTAGGCCATGCGCTCGCCGTTTTCCAGCACCTTGCTCTCGCGCGGTTGGCCGAAATAGATGCCACCGGTCAGCTCACGCACGATGAGGATATCCAGACCGGCGACGATCTCGCGCTTGAGGCTGGAGGCATCGGCCAGTTGCGGATAGAGAATCGCCGGGCGCAGGTTGCCGAACAGGCCCAGCTGCGAGCGAATCTTCAGCAGGCCGCGCTCCGGGCGGATCGCCGGGTCAATGGCGTCCCACTTCGGGCCGCCCACAGCGCCGAGCAGAATGGCATCGGCGGCCTTGGCGCGAGCCAGGGTTTCGTCAGCCAGCGGCACGCCGTAACGGTCGATGGCCGCGCCACCGAGGTCATCGAAGCTCAGCTCGAAACCCAGGTTGTACTTGTCGTTGGCCAGGTTCAGCACCTTGACCGCTTCGGCCATGATTTCCGGGCCGATACCGTCGCCGGGGAGAATCAAAATCTGTTTGGACATGCTTTTCTCAACTCATTAATCGGCGAGTGGTGGATACACTCGCCCGCTGATTACTTGATTGCGCCGAACAGCCAAGGGCTGCGCTGCTGATATGTGGTTTCAAAGGTCTTGATCGCATCGCTGTCCTGCAGGGTCAGGCCGATATCGTCCAGGCCATTGAGCAGGCAATGCTTGCGGAAAGCATCGACCTCGAAGCTGTACTGCACGCCATCCGGACGGGTCACGGTTTGCGCAGCCAGGTCGACGGTCAGTTGGTAGCCAACAGCGGCCTCCGCCTGCTGGAACAACGCATCGACCTCTTCTTCTTTAAGGATGATCGGCAGCAAACCGTTCTTAAAGCTGTTGTTGAAGAAGATATCGGCAAAGCTCGGCGCGATGATCGTGCGGAAACCGTACTCTTCAAGCGCCCAAGGCGCGTGTTCGCGGCTCGAACCGCAACCGAAGTTCTCCCGCGCCAGCAGCACGCTGGCACCCTGGTAACGCGCGAAGTTCAGCACGAACTCCTGATTCACCGGGCGCTTGGAGTTGTCTTGGTTCGGCTGGCCGACATCGTGGTAACGCCACTCATCGAACAGGTTGGGGCCGAAGCCTGAGCGCTTGATCGACTTCAAGAACTGCTTGGGGATGATCTGGTCGGTGTCGACGTTGGCCCGATCGAGCGGTGCAACGAGACCGGTGTGTTGGGTAAAGGCTTTCATGGTCGGTCTCCTCAGGCCTGGATCAATTCGCGCACATCGATAAAGCGGCCGGTCACCGCAGCGGCGGCGGCCATCGCCGGGCTGACCAGATGGGTACGCCCACCGGCCCCCTGACGGCCTTCGAAGTTGCGGTTGGAGGTGGACGCGCAATGCTCGCCACTGCCGAGTTTGTCCGGGTTCATCGCCAAGCACATCGAGCAACCCGGCTCGCGCCATTCAAAACCGGCTTCGATGAAGATGTGGTGCAAACCTTCTTTTTCCGCCTGGGCTTTGACCAGGCCGGAGCCCGGCACCACCATCGCCTGCTTGATGGTGCTGGCGACCTTGCGGCCCTTGGCGACCTCAGCGGCAGCGCGCAGGTCTTCGATGCGCGAGTTGGTGCAGGAGCCGATGAATACGCGGTCCAGCTGGATATCGGTGATTGCCTGATTGGCCTGCAAACCCATGTATTTCAGGGCGCGGATGATCGAATCCTTCTTCACCGGATCGCTTTCGGCGGCCGGGTCCGGCACGTTCTGATCCACCGCCAGCACCATTTCCGGCGAAGTGCCCCAGCTGACCTGCGGCTTGATGTCCTCGGCACGCAATTCGACCACGGTGTCGAAATGCGCATCGGCATCGGACACCAGGTCCTGCCACTGCGCCACAGCGGCGGCCCAATCGGCACCTTTCGGGGCAAACGGACGACCTTCGACGTAGGCGATGGTCTTCTCATCCACCGCAACCAGGCCGACGCGGGCACCGGCTTCGATGGACATGTTGCAGATGGTCATGCGCCCTTCCAGCGACAAGTCGCGGATCGCGCTACCGGTGAACTCCAACGCATGGCCATTGCCGCCGGCGGTGCCAATCTTGCCGATCACCGCGAGGACGATGTCCTTGGCGGTCACGCCGAACGGCAACTGGCCTTCGACCGCGACCTTCATGTTCTTCATCTTCTTCGCCACCAGGCACTGGGTGGCCAGCACATGCTCGACCTCCGAGGTGCCAATGCCATGCGCCAGCGCGCCGAATGCGCCGTGGGTCGAGGTGTGCGAGTCGCCGCAGACCACGGTCATGCCCGGCAAGGTCGCGCCCTGCTCCGGGCCGACCACGTGGACGATGCCCTGGCGGATGTCGTTCATCTTGAATTCGAGGATGCCGAAGTCATCGCAGTTCTCATCCAGGGTTTGCACCTGAATCCGCGACACTTCATCGGCGATGGCTTCCAGTCCGCCCTGACGCTCGGCCTTGGTGGTCGGCACGTTGTGGTCCGGGGTGGCGATGTTGGCGTCGATGCGCCACGGTTTGCGGCTGGCCAGACGCAAGCCTTCAAAGGCCTGGGGCGAGGTCACTTCGTGGAGGATATGCCGGTCGATGTAGATCAGCGACGAACCATCGTCGCGGCGCTTCACTTCGTGCATGTCCCAGAGCTTGTCGTAGAGCGTTTTGCCGGCCATCAGCTTTCCCTCATCAACCTATTTCTATGCCAGGGCAAATGGCCCTTCGGCTTATGGGGTAATCCTATGGGCTTGAATTAAATTACTCAAATTCATATTTTTCATCCGAAGGATTCCTCATTGGAATACAAGTAAGCTTGAGTCGCGCGCAATGCGCTCCGCCCACTGCCAGGAACAGCCGCATGGACCTCGCCACCCTGAATGCCTTTATTGCCATCGCCGAGCTCGGCAGCTTTTCCGAAGCGGCGGAGCGCCTGCACCTGACCCAGCCGGCGGTGAGCAAACGCATCGCCAGCCTGGAGCAACAGCTCAATGTGCGCCTGTTCGATCGCCTGGGCCGCGAGGTCAGCCTGACCGAGGCCGGCCGCGCGCTGTTGCCGCGGGCTTACCAGATTCTCAATGTGCTCGATGATACGCGCCGTGCGCTGACCAATCTGAATGGCGAGATAAGCGGCCGCTTGACCTTGGCCACCAGCCACCATATTGGCCTGCATCGCCTGCCGCCGTTGCTGCGCGCCTTTACCCGCGCGCACCCGCAGGTGGCGCTGGATATCCAGTTTCTCGACTCCGAAGTGGCCTATGAAGAAGTGCTGCACGGCCGCGCCGAGCTGGCAGTCATCACCCTGGCCCCGGAAACCCGTGAGCCGGTGCATGCGGTGGCCGTGTGGGACGACCCGTTGGACTTCGTCGCCGCGCCGGAACACCCGCTGGCGCGCAACGGCGCAGTCAGCCTGGCCGATGTGGCGCATCACCCGGCGGTATTTCCCGGCGGCAACACCTTCACCCACCATATCGTGCGCCGCCTGTTCGAGGCCCAGGGGCTGACGCCGAACATCGCCATGAGCACCAACTACCTGGAAACCATCAAGATGATGGTTTCCATCGGCCTGGCCTGGAGCGTGCTGCCGCGCACCATGCTCGATGAGCAGGTCGCGCGCCTGCCTCTGCCGGGCATTCAGCTGACGCGCCAGCTGGGCTATATCAGCCATACCGAACGCACCCTTTCCAACGCTGCGCGAGCCTTTATGGACCTGCTGGATGCCCAGCGTGATGGCCTTGCAATGGCCAGGGACTAAGGGCTAACGTGGGCTTATAACGATAAGAAAGGTTTCTGCATGACTCAGCCCAGTTGCTCAGCCAGCGACCACGAAACCCACGCATGCACAGGAAGAGTTGGTCGTGGCTAAATCCAGTGATCGCCGTCCGCCCCTGCCCTTTATCCCGGCACTCGATCCCGCCGAGTTCGAAAACACTTGGAATGATGCACCGCGCCTGCTGCGCGCCCTCAATGGGGCCAACCTGGGAGCCTGGTACTGGGATATCGAAAGCGGCCGAGTCAGCTGGTCGCGCGGCGCGCAGGCATTGTTCGGCCTTGACCCCAAAAAGCCGCTGCGCAAACAGATCGACTATATCGAGCTGATCCCCGAAGAGGATCGTGCCGGCGTCCTGCTGCTATTCGAGCAACTGCTCGCCGGCAACCCGAGCAACCGCGCCTTTCGCCACCGCATCCGTTGGCCCGACGGCAGCCTGCACTGGCTGGAAATCAGCGGCAGCCTGCAGCAGGACGCCGACGGCAAGCCACGGGTGATGGGTGTCATCCGTGACATCAGCAATCAGCAATCGCGCGACCAGGCGCTGCGCAGCAGCGAGGAAAAATTCGCCCAGGCCTTCAACTACAGCCCCGACGCGGTGGTGATCACCGACAAGAGCAGCGGACGCTTTATCGAAGTCAACGCCGGGTTCGAACGCCAGTTTGGCTGGAGCAGCGAGCAAACCCTGGGGCGCACCTCGCTGGAAATGGGCATCTGGGCGCGCCTGGAAGACCGTCAACGGATGATGGATGCGGTCAAGAACAACACACTCAACGGCCTTGAGATCCCGCTTTATCACCGCGACGGCAGCATCCGCAAAAACCTGATATTTGGCGGTGAAATCACCCTCGACGGCATGCCCTGCCTGGTCCTGTCGCTGCGCGACATCACCCTGCAACGCCAGCAGGAGCAGGCCCTGCAAGACAGCCAGGAACGCCTGAACCTGGCCCTGGACTCCGCCGACCTGGGCACCTGGGACTGGCATATCCCCAGCAATATGTTGTTCGGCTCGGCGCGCGCCGCAAAGCTGCACGGCCTGGCGGACGAGCCCTTCCATGACGATTTCCGCAAATTCTTCAGCTACGTACCGCTGGAAGATCGCCAAGCCATGCGCAAACACTTCAATCACCTGGCGCAGGGCCTTACCCAGGACTACCAGGTGACCTACCGCGCGGTCTATGCCAACCAGCAAGTGCACTACCTGGAAAGCACCGCCAAGCTCTACCGCGATGCCGACGGCAAGCCCGAGCGCATGGCCGGCATCCTGATCGACATCAGCGAACGGGTGCGCCGCGAACAGAGCCTGGCCGCCTCCGAGGAGAAGTTTGCCAGCCTGTTCCAGGCCAGCCCCGACCCGATTTCTCTGACCACCTTGCCCGACGGCATCGCCCTGGAAATCAATGCCAGCTTCAGTCAGGCCTTCGGCTGGCAACCCGAGGAGGTGATCGGGCACAAGATGACCGACATCAAACTGTGGGCCGATCTCAATCAACGCAATCGCCTCGCAGGAAAGCTCAAGCACGACCAAGTTCTGCACAACGAAGTTGCAGACTACCGCGCCAAAAATGGCCGCATCATTACGTGCGTGGTCTCCTCTCGGGTTGTACTTGTCAGCAACCAGCGCTGCATTCTTACCACCTTCCGCGATATCAGCGAACGGCAGAAAGCCCAAGCCGAGCTGCAAGCCAGCCAGGAGAAATTCGCCCTGGCGTTCCACTCCAGCCCCGACGCCATCACCATTACCGAACGCGACAACGGCCGCTATATCGAGGTCAACGAAGGCTTCGGCCGCCTCACTGGCTATGCACCCAATGAAGTAATCGGCCGCAGTGCCATGGAGCTCAACGTCTGGGCGGACCTGAGCGAACGTGAGCAGATGGTGCAGCGACTCAAGCGCGACGGCCATGTCTACCACATGGAAATGCGCGGCAAGCACCGTGACGGCACGATCAAGCTGGTCGAGGTGTCGGTCGAACCCATCGAACTCAACAACACCCCCTGCCTGCTGCTCACCGCCCGCGACATCGGCGAGCTGAAAAGCGCCCAAGCCCAGATACAACACCTGGCCTACCACGACTCGCTGACCAACCTGCCCAACCGCGCCCTGCTGCTCGACCGCCTGACCCAGCAGATCGCCCTGCTCAAACGCCATCAGTTGCGCGGCGCGCTGCTGTTTATCGACCTCGACCACTTCAAGCACATCAACGACTCGCTCGGTCACCCGGTCGGCGATGCCGTGCTCAAGCTGGTTACCGCACGCCTGGAAGCCAGCGTGCGCCAGGAAGACACGGTGGCGCGCCTCGGCGGCGATGAGTTTGTCGTGCTGATCTCCGGCCTCGAAGGCAAGCGCGCGAGCGTGGTCCAGCATGTGCGCGCCGTGGCGGAGAAGCTGCGCCAGTTGCTAGCCGAACCGATGCTGCTCGACGGTCACCAGTTGCAGGTCACTCCGAGCATCGGCATCGCCCTGATTCCCGACCATGGCGACACCCCAGCCGACCTGCTGAAACGTGCCGATATCGCCCTTTACCGCGCCAAGGATTCCGGGCGCAATACCATCCAGCTGTTTCGCAACACCATGCAGAAGGCCGCCAGCGAACGCCTGCGCCTGGAGAACGACCTGCGCCTGGCCCTCGCCAGGGGCGAGTTCGAGCTGTATTTCCAACCCCAGGTGGATGCGCGCAACAACCAAATCATTGGTGCCGAAGCCCTGCTGCGCTGGATGCACCCGACACTGGGCGCACAATCGCCGGCGCTGTTTATCCACATCCTGGAAGAAAGCGGGCTGATTCTCGAAGTCGGCGGCTGGGTACTCGCCGAAGCCTGCCACAGCTGCGCGCAACTGCTCGCCCAGGGCCTGGTCGAGTCCCACGAGTTCAGCCTGTGTGTAAACATCAGCCCACGCCAGTTCCGCCAGCCGGACTTCGTCGAGCGAGTGGAAACCAGCCTGGCCAACAGTCAGCTGCCGCCGGCCATGCTCAAACTGGAAATCACCGAAGGCATCGTGATCCAGAACATCGACGACACCATCGCCAAGATGAACCGCCTCAAGCGCCTCGGCGTGAGCTTCGCCATGGATGACTTCGGCACCGGCTACAGCTCGCTGACCTACCTCAAGCGCCTGCCGGTGGATGTGCTGAAGATCGACCAGTCCTTCGTCCGCGACGCCACCCTGGACGTCAACGACGCCGAAATCATCCGCGCCATCGTCGCCATGGCCCGCAGCCTGGGCCTGGCCATGATTGCCGAGGGCGTCGAACAAGCCGACCAGCTGGAGTTCCTCCAGCAACAAGGCTGCCACCACTACCAGGGCTACCTGTTCAGCAAACCGGTGCCGCTGCCACAGTTCCGCCAGCTGCTGAGCGACAGCCCGCAGCAAGCCAGGCGCTGAAACAAAAAAGGGCACCTAGATAGGTGCCCTTCTCATCCGCAACTAACCGCGTGGCTTAGCTGTGCAACACGCTGCGGCCTGCACCGATCGGGATGCGCTTGGCCTTGGCCTCTTCCGGCACGATGCGCACCAGGTCGATATTCAGCAGGCCGTTGACCAGGCTGGCGGACTTGACCTCGATATGGTCGGCCAAGCGGAACGACAGTTTGAACGCACGCTGGGCGATGCCCTGGTACAGATAAATCACGCTCTCGGCGCTGGTGTCGCGCTTGCCGCCGGTAACGGTCAACACGCCGCGCTCGACCTGCAGCTCCAGGTCGTCTTCCTGGAAACCGGCCGCCGCGACGACGATGCGGTATTGGTCGTCGGCATACTTCTCGACGTTGTAGGGTGGATAGCTGCTACCCGCCTCGTTGCGCATGGCCGACTCGAACAGGTCATTGAAACGGTCGAAACCAACGGACTGACGAAACAGTGGGGTCATGGAAAAAGCAGTCATGTCTAGATCTCCTGAGATTCAGCGAGTGGTTAATGCGGGACCCGACTTCGGCATCCCACACCCCTAAAAATGTGGCTACTCAGGTAGATTTCAAGCCTCTGCAAAATTTTCTTACAGGGAGCAATTCGATGAGCAAGGTCATGCTGATCACCGGTGCCAGCCGCGGTATCGGTGCCGCCACCGCCAGGCTCGCGGCCGCCCAGGGTTACGCGCTGTGCCTGAACTACCACCGGCAACAGGCAGCGGCTGAAGCGCTGGTGAGCGAGATCACCCAGGCAGGTGGCCAGGCCATTGCCGTGCAGGCCGATGTGGCCGATGAAGGCCAGATGATGCAGCTGTTCGCCCGCCTCGATCAGCACTTTGGCCGCCTCGATGTACTGGTCAACAACGCCGGCATGCTGGAGACGCAGATGCGCCTTGAGCAGATGGATCTGGCGCGTTGGCAGCGGGTATTCGCCACCAATGTGTTCGGCAGTTTCCTGTGCAGCCGCGAAGCGATCAAACGCATGTCGACCCGCCTGGGCGGCCATGGCGGCGTCATCGTCAACCTGTCGTCAATCGCCGCGCGAATCGGCGCACCGGGCGAATATATCGACTACGCCGCCGCCAAAGGCGCGATCGACAGCATGACCCTGGGTCTGGCCAAGGAAGTGGCGGCTGAAGGTATTCGCGTCAACGCGGTGCGACCTGGGGTGATTGAGACTGAGATTCACGCCAGCGGTGGCGAGCCAGAGCGGGTCGCGCGAATCAGCCAGAGCATCCCCATGGGCCGTGGCGGCCTGGCCAGTGAAGTGGCCGAAGCGATTCTCTGGCTGGCCAGCGAACAGGCCTCGTACACCAACGGCGCGCTGCTGGATGTTAGCGGTGGACGCTAATCGTCAGGCGCTCGCCTGCTGCTGGCATTCGGCTTCGACAAAGTCGATACCGAGCAAGGCATCAATGCGCAGGCAGTCGCTTTCGCGGCGCAGCAGGTTGAACAGCTCGGTGGCCTCGGGGTAGCTGCGGGTCAGCATGGCCAGCCATTGCTTGAGCCGCCCCGGTGCGTAGCGCGGCGACATTTTGCGCCGTGCCTGCAGCCAAAAATCGGCGAGCAAAGGCTGAAACTCGGCCCAGCTCATTTCAACCACCGTCTGCCCCGCCTTGGCAGCGGCGATCTGCCGGGCCAGATCCGGCCGCGCCACCAGGCCGCGACCAAGCATGATGTCCTCGACCCCGCTGACTTCGCGGCAACGCCGCCAGTCATCCAGGGTCCACACCTCGCCATTGGCGAATACCGGCACTTTGACCGCTTCCTGCACCCGCGCCACCCATTCCCAATGCGCCGGCGGCTTATAGCCTTCGACCTTGGTCCGCGCATGCACCACAATCTGCGCCGCACCGCCATCGGCCAGGGCCTGGGCGCACTCCAGGGCATCGTCCTTATGGTCGAAACCTAGGCGCATCTTGGCGGTGACCGGGATATGTGCCGGCACCGTACGACGCACCTCGCGGACGATGGCATGCAGCAGCTCGGGCTCCTTGAGCAGCACCGCGCCGCCGCGGGACTTGTTCACCGTCTTGGCGGGGCAGCCGAAGTTGAGGTCAATCACCGGCGCGCCCAGGGTGCAGGCGAAGGCGGCGTTATCGGCCAGGCAAGCGGGATCGGAACCCAGCAGCTGTACACGCAGCGGCGTACCGGCAGCCGTTTGCGCGCCGCGGAACAGCTCTGAGGCAAGTCTCTCGTAAGTGCTAACGGGCAACACACGCTCGGTCACCCGGATAAATTCAGTCACGCACCAGTCGATGCCGCCGACCCGGGTCAGCACATCGCGAAGAATGTCGTCGACCAACCCCTCCATCGGGGCCAGGGCGATTTGCATAGGCAGTCTCTTAACAATTCCCACGCCCGAGATAAAAGGCGCAGATAGAAAAACGCCGCGTAGTGTACGCGGCGAGGCAGTTCAACGGTCAGCCTTTAGCCCAACGGCGTTACAACTCCATAGGGAACGCCGGCTGCAACGCCGCACCGTAGCCTTCGACAAACTCCGACGGCATACGCTTGGGCTTGCCGCTGGAAAGTTCGATGCAGACGAAGGTGGTTTTAGCCCGCAACAGGGTCACGCCATCTTCCGGACGAATCAGCTGGAAACGCCGGTCCATCTTCAGGCGCTGGTCGGACTCGACGATCCAGGTGGCCATCTGCAGCTCTTGATCCTCATAGGCGCTGGCCAGGTAGTCGATCTCATGGCGCAGCACCGCCATGGCGCGGTCGAGGCGGCGGTATTCGCTCAGGTCCAGGCCGAGAAACTGCGAATGGCGCCAGGCGCAGCGTTCCAGCCAGCTGACGTACACCGCGTTGTTGGCATGGCCCAGGCCGTCGATATCGTCGGCGGTGACCTGAATGTCGATGACGAAGGGATTGCTCAACTCCCAGCTCATGATGCCTGCTCCAGACTACCGGCCAGAGCACGGGCCTCGGCAGCCAGCTGGGTGATCTGGTCCCAGGCGCGGGCGCGCACCAGGTTGCTCGGGGCGATCCAGGTGCCGCCGACGCAGGCGACGTTGGGCAGGCGTAGGAAGCCCAGCAGGTTATCCGGCGTCACCCCGCCAGTCGGGCAGAAACGAATGCCGGTAAAGGGGCCTTTGAAGCTCTTGAGCATCTTGATGCTGGTGGCCCCATCGGCCGGAAACAGCTTCAGCGAGCGATAGCCGTATTCCAGCGCCAGCAGCACTTCGGACGGCGTCATCACCCCTGGCAGGTACGGCAGGCCGGAATCTTCCGCCGCTGCGGCCAGACGCTCGGTGCAGCCAGGGCTGACGGCGAACTGCGCACCGGCCTCGCGGGCTTCGAGAAACTGCTCGGCGTGGATCACCGTGCCCGCGCCGATCAACAGGTCCGGCAGCTCCTTGCGCATAGCCGCCAGGGCATCCAGTGCCCGCGGCGTGCGCAGGGTCACTTCCAGCACGCGAATCCCGCCGACGTGCAGCGCACGGGCCAGGTCCACCGCCAGGCTGATGTCTTCGATCACCAGCACCGGCAACACCGGGCGGGCCTGTTGCAGCACCGCATCCATCGTCAGGCTCATGCTTTGCTCCCTCGCTTAATCTTCAAATAGGCTGCTGGCACCCTGTTCGGCCGTACCGACCAGACGCCGTTGCGCGGCAAACATCTCCAGGCCAAAACCCAACTCCAGCTCGGCCGTGGCCGAACTCAATGGTCGCGCGGCCAACTGTTGCTCGCCCAGCTCGACCTGCAGAATGCCCTGTTGCGCATCCAGCAGCAGCCAGTCACCGTCCTGCAAGCGCGCCAAGGCACCACCGGCGGCCGCTTCCGGGCAGACGTGCAGCGCCGTAGCCACCTGGCCCGACGCGCCCGACATGCGCCCGTCGGTGACCAGCGCCACACGCTGCCCGGCCTGCTGCAGATTGGCCAGCAGCGGCATCAGTTTGTGCAGCTCCGGCATGCCATTGGCCCGTGGGCCTTGGAAGCGCACCACCAGCACCAGGTCACCTTGCAGCTCTCCGGCCGTATAGGCCGCCTGCACGGCCGCCTCGGTTTCGAAAACTCGCGCTTGGGCATGAATGCGCCAGAACGCCGGGTCGACCGCTGAGGTTTTCAGGATCGCCCGCCCCAGGTTGCCCTCGAGCAGCACCAACCCGCCCTCCTCGGCAAACGGCTCAGCGACATGCCGGACAATATCTGGAGCCGGGCTCTGCGCCGGCAGCTCGCGCCAGGCCAGGCGCTCGCCATCCAGCCAGGCTTCACGGGTATAGGCGTGCAAGCCATGCCCGGCGGCGGTGGCCACATCCTCATGCAGCAAGCCCGCCCCCAGCAGTTCACGCAGCAACCAGGCGGGGCCGCCAGCGGCCTGGAACTGATTCACGTCCGCCGCGCCATTGGGATACACCCGCGCCAACAACGGCACCACCTTGGACAGCGCGGCGAAATCATCCCAGATCAGTTCATAGCCAGCGGCCCGGGCAATGGCCGGTAGGTGCAGGGTGTGATTGGTCGAACCACCGCTGGCGAGCAAGGCCACCACGGCATTGATCAAGGCATGGGAATCAATCTGCTGGCCGACCGGCAGATAACGCTCGCCCTGGCGACTGTTGTGCGCGACCAGGCGCGCGGCCTCATCGGTGATGGCATCGCGCAGCGGCGTGTAGGGGTGAATAAAGGCGCTGCCCGGCACGTGCAGACCCATGGCTTCCATTAACAGCTGGTTGGTATTGGCGGTGCCGTAGAAGGTGCAAGTGCCGGCCTGATGGTAAGCGGCCAGCTCGGCAGCCAGCAGCTCATCACGGCTGGCTTCACCACGGGCGTAACGCTGGCGGACGGCGGCTTTTTCCTTGTTGGGCAAACCCGACTGCATGGGCCCGGCCGGTACAAATACCGCTGGCAGATGGCCGAAGTGCAAAGCCCCGATCAGCAGGCCGGGGACAATCTTGTCGCATACACCGAGGTACAGCGCGCCGTCGAAAATCCCGTGGGTCAGGCCAATGGCGGCAGCCTGGGCAATCAGGTCGCGGGAAAACAGCGACAGCTGCATACCGCCCTCGCCCTGGGTGATGCCGTCGCACATGGCCGGCACGCCAGCGGCGAACTGCGAGGTGGCGCCGGCCTTGGCCAGCGCCACTTTCAGGCGCTCGGGATAATCCCGGAGCGGCGCATGGGCCGAGAGCAGATCGTTGTAGCTGGAGATGATCGCGACATGCGGCGAACCGCCCTGTTTCATGATCAGCCGCGCATCATCGGGCTGCGCCGCCAGGGCATGGGCCAGGTTGGAGCAGCCCAGCGCCTGGTGCGCAGTGCGCCCGGCCGCCAGGGCCAGACGCTGCAAATAGCGTTCGCGGCGCTTGGCCGAACGCTTTTCCAGTGCGGCGGTAACCTGCTCAACAACCGGATGCAACATGACGGGTCCCTTTATCGGCGAGTACATACTTGCAGTGTAACGGCTTAAAGCCTGCTTTTAACGCAGCAGAACCGACGCGCAGCAGACATTAGATAGTCCCTCAGAACCTGTTTACGATCTCGCGAGCTAGAGCCAGACAAGGCAAAAACAGCCGAGGAAGCGGAGTTTACGAGCTGTAAATGAGCATTCCGAGGCTGTTTTTAACGCCGGATGGCCGACGCGCAGCAGATCGTAAACAGGTTCTCAGGGTGCCCAGTAGATATTGACCGGCCTTGGGCTGCGCTGCAGCCAGGCATACAAGGGCAACTCACGCACCGCCGGCTGATCGGCCAGTACCGCATCGATCAACTCGCGCTTGCGCGCCCCGAATGCCAGCAAGCCCAGCCACTGCCCGCTCTGCAGCATTGCCAGGTTCAGCGACAGACGCTCACGCGGCTCCTGCGGGGCCAGCGCCAGCAAGGCCGCAGGCGCGGCTTCGGGGTCGAGCGCTGCCGCGAGGTCAGGCATGCCGGGAAACAGCGAGGCGATATGGCCGTCTTCCCCCATGCCCAGCAGCACCGCGCTAAACGGTTGCCACTGGGTAAGCTGCTCAGCCCAACCCAGTGCCGCCTGCGCCGGCGTCGCGCCCTGACGCGGGTCCAGGCAGTTGGCCCCGGGCAAGCCCTGCTGCAACAGCTGCCAATTGCTTTCAGCTGCCTGCGCCGGCACCCAGCGCTCATCACTGGGGCTGAGGTCGATCAGCTGGCTATCCACCTGCTGCGCCAGCAACGGCAGCAAGGCCTGCGGGCTGCTGCCGCCGGGCAATAACAGGCGCACCCGCGGCTGCTGCGCCAAGCTATGCTGAATTTGTGCACGCAACGCGGCGGCCAGCGCCTGCAGGCACTCGCTGCGCTGAGCATGACAATGCAGTGTATTTCGACTCATAAGCCGCCCTGGATAAGCTATCGGTATGCCATAAGGCCGCGTAATAATGCGCCATTGTTGTGTGTTACGAACATTCGCCCCCATGAGTATCTTGTGTGACTGCGTTGCTGCGCGTACTCCTGCTGCTGTTACTGCCGGCCCTCAGCCAGGCAGCGGCCCTGCCTCTGGTGGCAGGCGAATCACCGTTGCTGCCCGGGCCGCTTATGCAGGTCTGGCATGACCCGCAGGGCCAGGCAGATATCCATACGGTGCGTCAGCTGCCCGATTCAGCCTGGCAAGAGGTAGCCCGCCGCGATGCCAGCTTCGGCTACACCGGGCACACCTACTGGCTGCGCATCACCTTGCACAACCCCAGCGAGCAGCCGATCGACTGGGTCTTGCTGGTCGGCAACCCGCTGCTCGACTACCTGGACGTCTATGGCCTGGATGGCGAGCGGGTGTATCGCGGCGGCGATCAACGCCCCTTCGATGAGCGCTGGGTCAATCACCGCCAGTTGGTCTTGCCGCTGAATCTGGCTGGCAGCGAGCAGCGCGAGCTGATCCTGCGCATGCAGACCGACGGCTCAGCCAACCTCAGCGCCAGCCTGATGAGCAGCGCAGCCTTCAGCCACTACGAACAGCGCATGCTGCTGTTGCAGGGACTGTTCTTCGGCGCACTGCTGGTGATGCTGATTTACAACCTGTCGATCTTCGTCATCACCCGTGACCGCAACTACCTGTGGTACAGCCTGTTCGTGGCCTGCTTTAGCCTCTACCAATTTATTCAGCTGGGCTTTGCCTTGCAGTGGCTATGGCCGCAGGCATTGGCCTGGCACCAGCTGAGCTTTCCGCTCAGCTCGGCCCTGGCGACCTTCTTCGGCATTTTGTTCACCTATGGCGTGCTCGACCTCAAAGCCGGGCCAGCGGCCTACACCTGGATCTGCCGGGTGCTGCTGGCGTGCAGCCTGCTGGTGATGGTACTGGCCTTCAGCGCCCCCTACACCGTTGCGCTGATTGGCAGTTTTGTCCTGATGGTGGTTTGCGCCATCTTCGCCTGCCTGTTCACCCTGCTGCGCTGGCGCGCCGGGTATCAGCCGGCCAAGCTATTCGCCCTGGGCTGGTCAGCCCTGATTGTGGCCAGCCTGTTCAGCATCCTCAGCGGCACCGGAATCATCGCCAACTCCCTGCTGACCCTGCACGCCCAGCAGATCGGCGGCCTGCTCGAACTGGTGATCTTCTCGATTGCCCTCGGCGCACGCATTCGCCAGGCGCAGCGCGCCCAACAGCGGGCCCAGGAGCAGCTATACGCCAACGAGCATCAGCTGCTTCTGGAACAGGCCAAGAGCCTCGACCTGCAGAAACAGATCAACGAAGGCCTGGAAGCGCGCGTACACGAACGCACGGCCTCGCTGCAGCACGCCCTGGAGGGATTAGCCGCCGCCAACCAGCGCCTGGCGGAGCTGAGCCGGCACGACAACCTCACCGGCCTGTTCAACCGCCAGGTACTCAACGAAGAACTGGAGCGCATGCTGGCGCAGGCCAAACGCAGCCAACGGCCAATTGCCATGCTGATGATGGATCTCGACCACTTCAAACAGGTCAACGACCAGCACGGCCACCTCGCCGGAGATGCCTGCCTGCAACATGCCGCGCAGCGCATGCAGCAACGCATGCGCAGTAACGACCTGCTCGCCCGTTTCGGTGGCGAGGAGTTCGCTGCCATTCTCTGCGACACCGATCAAACAGGTGCCTACGACCTGGCGGAGCAACTGCGCGAGGACCTCGCCAACCACCCCGGCCTGTATCAGGGCCTGAGCATCACGCTAAGCCTGAGCATTGGTGTGTGTGCATTGATCCCGGATGCCCAGAGCAACCGCGAACAGCTGCTGCGCCAGGCCGACCAGGCCCTGTATCAGGCCAAAGCCGCCGGACGCAACCGGGTGGCGTGCTACGAGGCCAGCACCCGCGACGGGGCCTGACTCACCGACTCGAGCAACTGCAATACCGCCTGCACCACCTGCGGATCGGCCAACACGCGCTGATGCCCGCCCGCTTCCAGGCGCAGTAAACGGCTGTCGAACCAGTTCTGGTGAATCGCCTCGGCTTCGCTGAATGGCACCATCGGATCATCCACCGCGTGCACGATCAAACCGGGAAAATCCAACTGATAGCGGGCACTGTCCAGTTGCCCGGCGGGAATCCCGGCCTGCTCTTCGACCAGGCGGACAAAATGCGCCTGGGCCTGACGTGGCAAGCCCATAAAACGCGAGAAGCGCCGCAACATGGTGAGAATCCGGCTCGGTGCGGCAATGCTGACCAGTGCATCGGTGCGCAGGCCCAATTGCGTCGCCAGCAAGGCACTCGCGCCACCCATCGAATGGCCGATGACTGCCTTCAGCGGTGGTAGCTCGCTGGCTGCCTCCAGCAAGGCGCGAGCAAACAGCACCACATTGGCTTCATGTCCGGGTGAACGGCCATGCGCCGGCGCATCCAGCGCCACCACGCCATAGCCGGCATTGACCAAGGCCTTGATCAGCTCGGCGAACTGCGTCGGCCGGCCTTCCCAGCCATGCATCAGCAACACCGCCGGGCCACTGCCCCAGCGCAGGGCCGACAAGCCAAAACGCAGGGTGATGCGCTCGGACTGCGCCAGCAACGGCAGCTCCCAGTCGCGCGGCGGCAATGTGTGCGGCGTCATAAATTGACGCCGCAGCTTGCTGGCCAATGCATGCGGAGCCAGCAGACCCACCGAGGCATTGAAGCCACGAATCCAGTTCAGGTTGTTCATTGCCATTCTCCTCAAACGATTGCCGACTTGGCGGCACGCAAGACGCGGTCAGACAACTCACCAGGGCCCAGCGCCCGCGCCAGCGCCAGCCCCCCTACCATCAATGCGAGATCAGCCAACACCTTGTTGGCATCCTCCGGAGTGGCAGCCAGCTGTGCGCTCATCATCTCGACATACTCGGCCAGCACCGTGCGGAAACCCTCCGACAGGCGCGTCAGCTCACCCAGCGAACTGGGCAGCGGACAGCCCTGGTCGCTGGCATCGCGGTGCTTGCGCGACAGGTAGAACGCCGCCAACAGCGCGCGGCGCTCCTCAGCCGGCAACTGGCTGTCCATCTGCTCAATCAGCTCGCGGCGCTGGCAGAGCATCTGCTGGAACACTTCCAGCATCAGCGCGTCCTTGCTGTCGAAGTGCGCGTAGAAGCCGCCTACCGTCAGCCCGGCCGCACCCATCACTTCGCCGACGCTGGGTTCAGCAGGGCCGCGCTGCAGCAAGGCGGCGCTGGCTGCGGCGAGAATGCGTTCACGGGTCTGAGCTTTCTTGTCGTTCATCGCTGCCTCCGAATATTACGCTTGAAATATTATGCTCGTAATAATTTTAAGCAAGCGCCAATCACGACCATTGGTCGGCTGCATTCGGGCAAAAGGAAATTTTCGGGCTGAAAAAACAAAAGGGCCATTCCATAAGAATGACCCTTCAAAATCCCGCAGAACGGGCAAAAATGGCGTCCCCTAGGGGACTCGAACCCCTGTTACCGCCGTGAAAGGGCGGTGTCCTAGGCCACTAGACGAAGGGGACGAAACCTTCGAAGAACAAGGCCAGCTTTACGCTGGCCCCGTGGCAGTTGTTGCTACTGCAAAATTGGTGGAGATAAACGGGATCGAACCGTTGACCTCTTGCATGCCATGCAAGCGCTCTCCCAGCTGAGCTATACCCCCAGATTTATCGCCTCTCGGCTCACAGCCCAAACCGGCACTGCTTTTTGAAACTGGCGTCCCCTAGGGGACTCGAACCCCTGTTACCGCCGTGAAAGGGCGGTGTCCTAGGCCACTAGACGAAGGGGACGTAACCCTTCTACAACGCAACCAGCTCTGGAGCTGATTGTGGCAAGCCTTGCGGCTTTGAAGATGGTGGAGCTAAACGGGATCGAACCGTTGACCTCTTGCATGCCATGCAAGCGCTCTCCCAGCTGAGCTATAGCCCCATCTCAAGGACGGGGCGCATGTTAAGAGCACGCCCCACCGCTGTCAACAATATTTTTACCTACACCTGCATTCTTTATGCTGACAGAACAACCACTTACCCCATCCCGGCGCGCCAAAACGACGGCCGGACGGGGCAATCAGCGGCTTAGAACCTGCTTCGGAGCTCGCGAGCTAGAGCGAGATAAGGCAAAAATGGCCGAGGAAGCAGAGTTTACGGGCTGTAAATGAGCATTCCGAGGCCATTTTTAACGCAGTATCGCCGACGCGCAGCAGATCCGAAGCAGGTTCTTAGGCGATGGCCGCCAGCAGTTTCTCCCATTCCTTGTTTTCCTTCTTCGACACGCCACCGAGCAGCTCGATGGCCTGACGCAGACGGAAGCGAGTCAGGTCCGGACCGATAATTTCCATGGCATCCAGCACCGACACCGAGCTGGCATGCCCGGTGATAGCGGCAAACATCAGCGGCATGGCATCGCGCAGCTTCAGCTCCAGGTGCTCAACCACCGCCTGGATGCAGCCGGTGATCTTGTCTTTCTCCCACTGACGCAGCGCTTCCAGCTTCCACAGGATCAGCTGCATGACCTGGCGCACCTGCTCGGCCGAGAGCTTCTTGTGCTCAAACAGCGCGGCATCCGGGGCCACGCCACCGGCGAAGAAGAAGCTGGCCAACGGCGCGATCTGACTGAAGGTCTCGACCCGACCCTGCACGTGCGGCGCGATCTGCATCAGGTAGTTGCTGTTGAACGCCCATTTCTGCGCGCCAGCGGCGAATTCTTCGACGCTCAATTCACGCATCCACTGGCCGTTGAGCCAGGACAGCTTCTCCAGGTCGAAGATCGGCCCGCCGAGGGAAACCCTGTTGATGTCGAAGTGCGCGACCATCTCGTCGAGGCTGAACTTCTCGCGCTCGTCGGGCATCGACCAGCCCATGCGGCCAAGGTAGTTGAGCATCGCCTGCGGCAGGAAGCCCATGCGCTCGTAGAAGGTGATCGAGGTCGGGTTCTTGCGCTTGGACAGCTTGCTCTTGTCTGGGTTACGCAGCAGCGGCATATAGCACAGCTGCGGCTTGTCCCAGCCGAAGTACTCGTACAGCAGGATCAGCTTGGGCGCCGACGGCAGCCATTCTTCGCCGCGCAGCACATGGGTAATGCCCATCAGATGATCGTCGACCACGTTGGCCAGGAAGTAGGTCGGCAGGCCATCGGTCTTCATCAGCACCTGCATGTCCATGCGATCCCAGGGGATCTCCACTTCACCACGCAGCATATCCGGCACCACGCACACGCCTTCGCTCGGCACCTTCATGCGTACTACGTTCGGCTCGCCTGCGGTCAGGCGCTGCTGCACTTCCGCGGCGGGTAGGTGCATGCAGTGGCCGTCATAACGCGGCGTCTGCTTGGCCTCCATCTGCTCGGCACGCAGCTTGTCCAGGCGCTCGGCGCTGCAGAAGCAGTGGAAGGCATGGCCCTTGTCCACCAACTCGGCGCTGTATTTCTGGTAGATATGGCCGCGCTCGCTCTGTCGATACGGGCCGTGCGGGCCGCCGACATCCGGACCTTCGCTCCACTCGATACCCAGCCAGCGCAGAGCGTCGTAGATCTGTTGTTCCGACTCGCGGGTCGAACGCACCTGGTCGGTATCTTCAATACGCAGGATAAATTCGCCACCGTGCTGACGGGCAAAGCACAGGTTAAACAGGGCGATATAGGCGGTGCCTACGTGCGGATCGCCAGTGGGTGACGGCGCGATACGGGTGCGGACGGTGGTCATGGAGAGTCTCGAAGAATTGCAGTGAACGCGGATTAAGGCGGCGATCTTAACAGGCCTGCCATGGCCGGCTCCAGCAGCCGACCATCCGACAACGGCAGAGCGTGCATGAGGAAATCCAGGAAGGTTTTCACTTTCATCGCCTGAAACCGCCGCGACGGGTAGACCGCATACAACTCGCCCACCGGCAGGCTGGCCTGCGGCAAGAGCTCAAGCAAGCGCCCCTGCTGCACGGCCAGATCGCTGATCATGATCGGCAAGCCAGCAATCCCGGCCCCGGCCAGCGCCGCCTCGCGGGCAAAGGTGATGTTGTTGCACGACAACACCCGCTGGCAGCCGATGCTTTCGCCGAGCAGCGGCCAATAACGTGGCGAATCATTCGGCAGCAGAATCGCCCGGTGCCCCGCCAGCTCGGCCACCGTCTGCGGCGTACCATGCTGGGCCAGGTAATCCGGACTGGCATACAGCCGGCGGCTGGTTTCGAGCACCTTGCGCGCGATCAGGGTGGAATCCTGCGGCCGGCCAACCAGGATGGCGATATCGATGCCCTCCTCGACCGGGTCGACATGCCGCGAGGTCAGCTCCACTTCGGCGCTGATCTGCGGGTACTGGCGCATAAAGTCGCCCAGCACCTGACCGAGAAACAGCTGGCCGAACTCGATCGGTGCGGTGATCCGCAGCAAGCCGGAAGGCTCCAGCTGCAATTGCATCACCGCCTGCTCGGCCTCGGCGAAGTCGAGCATGATCTGCCGGCAGCGCTCGTAGTAGGCCTGGCCGACTTCGGTCAGGCGCAGCTTGCGCGTGGTGCGATTGAGCAAACGCACCCCGAGGCGCTCCTCGAGCAAGGCAATCCGCCGACTGACTGTCGACTTCTGCATACCCAAGCCCTGCGCCGCCTGGGTAAAGCTGTGGCACTCGACCACACGGGTAAAGATCAACGCATCATCCAAGCCCATTATTGTTCCCTATAAGCAACAAAGTTTCCGAAGTCTAACGACTACAGGCGCGAAAGGAACACTGTTAGATTTGCTTACACTTTTGCCCGAGCTTCGAGCGCCTGCCATGCCTGCCCAACTGCAACGCCGACTGTTTATCTTCCTGGCCATCCTCGGCCTGATCATCGCGGCCTTCTTCGGCCATTGGCTGCTGATCGGCCGCTACCTAGAAAGCACCGACAACGCCTATGTGCAGGGCGAGATAACCCGCGTGTCGAGCCAGCTAGGCGCGCGTATCGACAAGGTCTTGGTGCAGGACAACCAGCACGTCGAACAAGGCGAGTTGCTGCTGGTGCTGGAAAGCGCCGACTTCGAACTGGCCAAGCAACGCGCCCAGGCCACCCTGGCCACCCGCGAGGCCGAGCTGAGCCAGGCGCGCAGCACCCTGGACCAACAGGACAGCCTGATTGCCGCCAGCCGCGCCGATGTCTCGGCCAGCGAAGCCACTCTGGGCCGCACGCAGATCGACCTGTCCCGCGCGCAAACCCTGCGCAAGCCCGGCTTCGTCTCCGAAGAGCGCGTCACCACCCTGGCCGCCGACAGCCGCATCGCCCGCTCGCACGTGAGCAAGGCGCAGGCCGACCTGCAAGCCCAGCGCCAGCAGATCAGCACCCTGCAAGCCGAGATCAAGCGCCTCGAAGCACAGATCAGCAGCGCGCGCACCGACCTGGCCCAGGCCGAGCTGAATATCGCCCGCACCGAGATTCGCGCGCCGATCAGCGGCTTTATCGGCCAGCGCGCCGCGCGCCAAGGCCAATATGTACAGACCGGTGCCTACCTGCTGTCGCTAGTGCCGGATCAGGACATCTGGATTCAGGCCAACTTCAAGGAAACCCAGATCGGCCATATGCGCCCCGGGCAAAGCGCCGAGCTGATCTTCGACAGCTTCCCTGACACGCCAATCGAGGCGCAGGTCGAAAGCCTGTTCGCCGCCTCCGGCGCGCAGTTCAGCCTGCTGCCGCCGGACAACGCCACCGGCAACTTCACCAAGGTGGTACAGCGGATTCCGGTCAAGCTGACCTTTGCTGCGGACAACCCGCTCAAAGGCCTGATCCGCCCGGGCATGTCGGTTGAGGTCAAGGTCGATATCGCCAGCGCAGCACAACATGGCGGCTGATGCGCTGATTCGCCCCACCGGCGAACCGAGCCGGCGCGACTGGATCGCGGTGATGAGTGTGATGCTCGGTGCCTTTATGGCCGTGCTGGACATCCAGATCACCAACTCATCGCTCAAAGACATCCAGGGCGCGCTGTCGGCCACCCTGGAAGAAGGCTCGTGGATTTCCACCTCCTACCTGGTGGCGGAAATCATCATGATTCCGCTCACCGCCTGGCTGGTGCAGCTGCTTTCGGCGCGCCGCCTGGCGGTGTGGGTGTCGCTGGGCTTCCTCGCTTCATCCTTGCTCTGCTCGATGGCCTGGAGCCTGGAGAGCATGATCGTGTTCCGCGCCATGCAGGGCTTTACCGGCGGCGCGCTGATCCCGCTGGCGTTCACCCTGACCCTGATCAAGCTGCCGGAACACCACCGGGCCAAGGGCATGGCGCTGTTCGCCCTGACCGCCACGTTCGCGCCGTCAATCGGCCCGACCCTGGGAGGTTGGCTGACGGAAAACTGGGGCTGGGAATACATCTTCTATATCAACGTGCCGCCCGGCCTACTGATGATCGCAGGGCTGATGTACGGCCTGGAGAAGAAGGCCGCGGATTGGCAGTTGCTGAAAAGCACCGATTACGCCGGTATCGTCACCCTCGGCATGGGACTCGGCTGTTTGCAGGTGTTTCTCGAAGAAGGCCACCGCAAGGACTGGTTGGAATCCAGCCTGATTAGCGGGCTGGGCAGCATTGCCGCGATCAGCCTGGTGTTGTTCGTCATCCTGCAGCTGTCGCGGCCCAACCCGCTGATCAACCTCGGCGTGCTGCGTGAGCGCAACTTCGGCCTGTCGAGTATTTCCAGCATCGGCCTGGGCATGGGTCTGTATGGCTCGATCTATGTGCTGCCGCTGTACCTGGCGCAGATCCAGGGCTACAACGCCCTGCAGATCGGCGAGGTGATCATGTGGATGGGCGTGCCACAGCTGTTTCTGATTCCGCTGGTGCCGCTGCTGATGAAAGTGGTGTCGCCGAAATGGCTGTGCGCCATGGGCTTTGGCCTGTTCGGCCTGGCCAGCTTCCTTTCGGGCGTGCTCAACCCGGACTTCGCCGGCGAGCAGTTCAACCATATCCAGCTGTTGCGCGCGCTCGGCCAGCCGCTGGTGATGGTGACCATCTCGCTGATCGCCACCGCCTATACCCTGCCGCAGGATGCCGGCTCGGCGTCGAGTCTGTTCAACATCCTGCGCAACCTCGGCGGAGCCATCGGCATCGCCCTGCTCGCCACGCTGCTCGATAGCCGCGCCAAGGTGTATTTCGATTACCTGCGCGAGTCGCTGGTACCGAGTAACCCGCAGGTCGCCGAACGCCTCGCGCTGCTGGCGGAAAAACTCGGCAGCGAACAGGCGGCACTGGCCAAGCTCAGCGAGATCGCCCATCAGCAGGCCGCAATCATGGCCTACAATGACGCCTTTCATTGCATCGGCATCGCCCTCGGCATCAGCATGCTGGCTGTACTGCTGACCCGCAAATTGCCCGCCGGCACCACCGGTGGTGCCGCGCACTAATCCATCCCGCGCGTCGTTTAACGGCGCGCTGCTGCTTCAGGTCATCCATGTCCGTTTCTGCTTCGCGCGCCCGCACATTGCTGCTGATTGGTGCTTTCGCCACGATTTACATCGGCTGGGGCACCACCTACCTAGCCAACCACTTCCTCCTGCTGGAGTTGCCGCCCTTCGTTATCGGCAGCCTGCGCTTCTCGATTGCTGGGGCTCTGGCGCTGGCCTGGGTAATTCTCAGCCGTCAATTGCACATCCAGCGCAGCGACTGGAGTGGTGTGCTGATCGGCAGCCTGGCGCTGATTGCGGTCGGCCAGGGCGCGCTGATCTATGCCAACCAGTATTTGCCGACCGGCATGCTGGCGATGCTCTACACCACCCTGCCGTTATGGAGCGTGGCGCTGGAATGGCTGCTCGGCGAGCGCCCACCGCTGTGGGTAATGGCCGGCCTGGCGCTGGCCTGCGCGGGCATCGTGCTGCTGATGAACAACGGCCTGGATCACCAGGCCTCGGCTGAACAATGGTTCGCCGGCCTGTTAGTGGTGTTCGCCACCCTGCTCTGGGCCGGCGGCGCCTGGCTGATGCGCCAGCGTCCGCCATTTCGCTCCAGCTGGCTGGGTCTGAGCCTACAAATGCTGATCGGCGCACTGCTGCTGGCGTTGTTCGGCTGGTGGCACGGCGACTGGCAGGCGCTCGATCTGCGCGCCATTAGCCAGCAGGGTTGGCTGTGGCTGGCGTATCTGGTGCTGCCGGTAAGCCTGGGCGTATACCCGGCCTACTTCTGGCTGCTGCGTGAAGTGCGGCCGAGCCTGGTGTCGACCTTCGCCTTCGTCAACCCGGTGGTGGCATTACTGCTGGGCTACCTGCTGCTGGGTGAACGCCTCAGCCTGCTGGCGATGCTGGCATGCGGCATCACGCTGGGCGGTGTAGTGCTGATTATCTTCGGCCGCCGTTAATCGCAAACTTTGTAGGAGGGGCTTTAGCCGCGACAGGGGACAGCTTGTTCGCGGCTAAAGCCCCTCCCACACAATACCCCTCTCACATTCGCTAAATCACACCTGCAACAACCGCTCGCGCAGCTTGTGAATCTCGTCGCGCAGCTGCGCTGCGGCCTCGAACTCCAGGTCGCGGGCCAGGGCGTACATCTTCTCTTCGAGTTGGCGGATGCGCTTGCTGATTTCGCTCGGTGAGCGCAGCTCGTTCTCGTAACGCGCGCTTTCTTCGGCGGCCTGGGCCATGCCCTTGCGCTTCTTGCTGCGCGAGCCAGGGACGACGGAGCCTTCGAGGATGTCCTGGACGTCCTTGAACACACCCTTGGGGATGATGCCGTTGGCTTCGTTGAAGGCGATCTGTTTGTTGCGCCGCCGCTCGGTCTCGCCGATGGCGCGCTCCATCGAGCCAGTCATACGGTCGGCGTAGAGAATCGCCCGGCCGTTGAGGTTACGCGCGGCGCGGCCGATGGTCTGGATCAGCGAACGCTCGGAACGCAGAAAGCCCTCCTTGTCGGCATCGAGAATCGCCACCAGCGACACTTCCGGCATATCCAAGCCTTCGCGCAGCAGGTTGATGCCCACCAGCACATCAAACGCGCCGATGCGCAGGTCGCGGATAATCTCGACCCGCTCTACCGTATCGATGTCCGAGTGCAGGTAACGCACCTTGACGCCGTGATCGGCCAGGTAATCGGTCAGGTCCTCGGCCATGCGCTTGGTCAGGGTGGTGACCAGCACGCGTTCCTCGATGGCCACGCGTTTGTGGATTTCCGAAAGCAGGTCGTCGACCTGGGTCAGCGCCGGGCGCACCTCGATCTGCGGGTCGACCAGGCCGGTCGGCCGCACCAATTGCTCGATCACTCGCCCGGCATGCTCGGCTTCGTAGTTGCCCGGCGTAGCGGAGACGAAGATGGTCTGCGGGCTGGCCGCCTCCCACTCCTCGAAACGCATCGGCCGGTTATCCAGCGCCGAGGGCAGGCGGAAGCCGTATTCGACCAGGGTTTCCTTGCGCGAACGGTCGCCCTTGTACATCGCGCCAACCTGCGGCACCGAGACGTGGGACTCGTCGATCACCAGCAGCGCCTGATCCGGCAGGTAGTCATACAGCGTCGGCGGCGGCTGGCCGGAATCGCGCCCGGACAGGTAGCGCGAGTAATTTTCGATGCCGTTGCAGTAACCCAGCTCGATGATCATCTCCAGGTCGAAACGGGTGCGCTGCTCCAGGCGTTGGGCCTCCACCAGCTTGTTATTGCTGCGCAGGTAGTCCAGACGCTCAACCAGCTCGACTTTGATCTTCTCCACCGCTTCCAGCAGCACCTCGCGCGGGGTGACGTAGTGGCTCTTGGGGTAGAAGGTGAAGCGCGGCAGCTTGCGGATCACCTCGCCGGTCAGCGGATCGAAGGCCGAGATGCTTTCCACCTCGTCGTCGAACAGCTCGACGCGGATGGCTTCCAGGTCCGATTCGGCCGGGTAGATGTCGATCACATCGCCGCGCACGCGGAAGGTGGCGCGGGCGAAGTCCATGTCGTTGCGGGTGTATTGCAGGTCAGCCAGGCGACGCAGCAAGGCGCGCTGGTCCATTTTATCGCCACGGTCAACGTGCAGCACCATCTTCAAATACGACTCGGGGCTGCCCAGGCCGTAGATGCACGACACGGTGGTGACGATGATCGCGTCCGGCCGTTCCAGCAGCGCCTTGGTCGCCGACAGGCGCATCTGCTCGATATGGTCGTTGATCGAGGCGTCCTTCTCGATAAAGGTATCCGAGGACGGCACGTAGGCTTCAGGCTGGTAGTAGTCGTAATAGGAGACGAAGTACTCCACCGCGTTGTTCGGAAAGAAGCTCTTGAACTCGCCATACAGCTGCGCTGCCAGGGTCTTGTTGGGGGCCAGCACCAGGGTCGGGCGCTGGATCTGCGCGATTACATTGGCGATGGAAAACGTCTTGCCGGAGCCGGTCACGCCCAGCAGGGTCTGGTGCGACAACCCCGCCTCCAGCCCCTCGACCATCTGCCGAATAGCCTCCGGCTGATCGCCGGCTGGCTGGAAACGGGTGACCAATTGAAACTCGGACATGACTGACCTCGACAAACGACTGTGACGCGATCTGAAAGCGTACGTCATAACAACTGAAATGCGTGTGCGCGCTGTCGCGACACACGGTATGGGTCGTTATACTAACGGCCCACTTACGCAACCCCTAGCCCCAGTCGTAGCAGGTGTTGCCCGACCCTCATCTCTCCTCTTCAGAGCTGTCGCATCCATGAGTCTGTTCTCTGCCGTCGAAATGGCACCGCGCGATCCCATCCTGGGCCTCAATGAAGCGTTCAACGCCGATACCCGGACCGACAAGGTCAACCTGGGCGTTGGTGTCTACTTTACCGAGGAAGGCCGCATTCCCTTGCTGCGTGCCGTAGCCGAGGCCGAGAAGGCCCGCATTGAAGCTCACGCACCGCGCGGCTATCTGCCGATCGAAGGCATCGCCGCCTACGACAGTGCCGTGCAGAAATTGCTGCTGGGTGCCGACTCCGAACTGATCGCCTCCGGCCGGGTGATTACCACCCAAGCCATTGGCGGCACCGGCGCACTGAAGACCGGTGCCGACTTCCTCAAGCGCCTGCTGCCAGGCGCAGTGGTCGCGATCAGCGACCCAAGCTGGGAAAACCACCGCGCGCTGTTCGAGTCCGCCGGCTTCCCGGTACAGAACTACCGCTATTACGACGCGGCCAGCCACGGGGTAAACCGTGCCGGCATGCTCGAAGACCTGAAGAACCTGCCGGCGCGCTCGGTGGTCGTGCTGCACGCCTGCTGCCACAACCCGACCGGCGTCGACCTGTCGCTGGACGACTGGAAAGCCGTGCTGGAGGTGCTGCGCGAGCGCGAGCACGTGCCGTTCCTCGACATCGCCTACCAGGGCTTTGGTGCCGGGATCGAGCAGGACGCCTTTGCCGTGCGCCTGTTTGCCGCGTCCGGCATACCGTTCCTGGTGTCCAGCTCGTTCTCGAAATCCTTCTCGCTGTACGGCGAGCGCGTCGGCGCGCTGTCCATCGTCACCGGCAGCCAGGAAGAGGCCGGCCGCGTGCTGTCGCAAGCCAAGCGCGTGATCCGCACCAACTATTCCAACCCGCCCACCCACGGTGCCACCGTGGTCGCCAGCGTACTTAACAGCCCTGAGCTGCGCGCCATGTGGGAAGCCGAGCTGGGCGAAATGCGCGAGCGCATTCGCGGTATGCGCATGGCCATGGTCGAGCAACTGGCGGCGCTGAACTGCAAACGTGACTTCGGCTTCGTCGCCCAGCAGCGCGGCATGTTCTCCTACTCCGGCCTGACTGCCGAGCAGGTCGAGCGACTGAAGAACGAGTTCGCCATCTATGCCGTCAGCACCGGGCGCATCTGCGTCGCCGCGCTCAATCAGCGCAACCTGCCAGCCGTCACGCAGGCGATTGCAGCCGTCCTCTGAAGCATTGGGGGAGTCGATCAGGTATTGACTTCCCCTTTCTAATCAGTAGGATACGCGCCATCGTTCCGCGATAGCTCAGTCGGTAGAGCAAATGACTGTTAATCATTGGGTCCCTGGTTCGAGTCCAGGTCGCGGAGCCAGTAGTACATCGGGGTATAGCGCAGTCCGGTAGCGCGCCTGCTTTGGGAGCAGGATGTCGGGAGTTCGAATCCCCCTACCCCGACCATTTTTGGTCATTCGTTCAGTGAGTAGAGCAGTTGGTTTTTGAGCCATTGCTCGTAGGTTCGAATACCGCACGCCACACCCTTTCAAGCTCGCTTGAAAGTAAAAAACCCGCCTAGTGCGGGTTTTTTATTGGCTTGCCATCCATGGCAGCAACCCTTCTGGCCATCGCGACGCAACGTTAAAGACTGTTCCAGACAGTTTTTATTGGCTATTTACCCGTTAGCTGCGGCATGGGATCGGCCCACCGCATCAATCATCAAAAGCTATCGAAGCCATTCAAACACAACATTTCGCCAATAACGCTTGAGCGACTAGCCTGCACCTCAATGAAGAACAATTCTCACTCGAGGTGCGCCATGCTCAAGACTGTGACCTTCACCCTGATGCACTTCTGCATCGCCTTCGGCGTCACTTACGCGTTGACCGGCAGCATCGCGGCCAGCGGTCTGGTGGCCGCCATCGAGCCGCTGTGCAACTCGGTGGGTTTCTACTTCCATGAAAAGGTCTGGCAGCGCATTGAAGGCCGCTCGGCATCCGCCGCTGCACGCCCCAAACATGCCTGGCTGCATCACCAAGCATGACGGCTTGATACGCCTGAGCAGGGCGTAAAAACAGCCAGCAGTGTGGCGGGGCAATCCGCTACTATGCGCGGCTCAGCCACCATACGCGTCCGATCATGCCCGCTACTTCTCGCTTCCCTGTTGCCCCTTACGTCTTTGCCTGCCTGCTCGGCCTGCTGGCACTGTTCGGTCTCTGGTATGGCATTGGCCAGCCGGTCGAACTGGCGGATGCCGCCACGCCAACGCACAAGCTGCAGTGCGCGTCCTACACGCCCTTCGACAAGGACCAATCGCCCTTCGACCTGCCGATGCAGCTGCGCCCCGAGCGCATGGAAGCTGACCTCGCGCTGCTCGCCGAGCGCTTCGAGTGCCTGCGCACCTATTCGGTGACCGGCCTGGAAGACCTGCCGAACATGGCCCGCAAGCATGGCCTGAAACTGATAGTCGGGGCCTGGGTCAGCCGCAATCCGGCCGACACGGCGGTTGAGATTGCCGGCCTGGTGAAGATTGCCAACGCCCACCCGGATGTGGTCCAGGCAGTGATCGTCGGCAACGAGGCGCTGCTGCGCAAGGAAGTCACCCCGCAGCAACTGGTGGCCTTGATCGAACAGGTCAAGGCGCAGATCGAGCAGCCGGTGACCTACGCCGATGTCTGGGAGTTCTGGCTCAAACACCCGGAAGTCGCCCCGGCGGTGGACTTCTTGACCATCCACCTGCTGCCCTACTGGGAAGACAACCCTGCCGGCATCGAGACGGCCCTGCATGAAGTCGCCGAGGTGCGCCAGACCTTCGGCAATGCCTATGCGCCCAAGGACATCCTGATCGGCGAAACCGGCTGGCCCAGCGAAGGCCGCCAGCGTGAAACCGCGGTGCCGAGCCTGGTCAACCAAGCCAAGTTCATTCGCGGCTTCGTTGCCATGGCCGAGCAGAATGGCTGGCGTTACAACCTGATCGAAGCCTTCGATCAGCCGTGGAAGCGCGTCAGCGAAGGTGCCGTAGGCGGTTACTGGGGACTGTATGACGCCGACCGCCAGGACAAGTCGATTCTCGCCGGCCCCGTGTCCAATCTGCCGCAGTGGTCCGCCTGGCTGGCCTTCAGCCTGATCCTGGCGGCCGCCACCCTGCTGTTCGCCGGTCGTCCAGCATCCGCCCGCGCCGCCCTCTTGCTGCCGCTGCTGGCGGCGCTGGAGGCTGCCTGTATCGGCCTGTTCAGCGAGCTGAGCCTGGTTACCAGCCGTTTCCTCGGCGAATGGCTATGGGCTGCCGCGCTGCTGGCGTTGAACCTACTGGTGCTGAGTCATGCGGCGTTGTGGCTGAGCAGCCGGAATGGCTGGCGCGCCCGCCTGTTCAACTGGCTGCATAGCCGTGGCGCACTGTGGCTGGCGCTGAGCGGCTTTGCCGGCGCGGTGATGATGCTCGCCCTGGTGGTGGATGCGCGCTACCGCAGCTTCCCCAGCGCCGCCCTGCTGCTGCCAGCGCTGGTCTACCTGTGTCGCCCGGTGGGCGGTTATCGCCGTGAAGTCGCCCTGCTCGCCCTACTGATCGGCGCGTGCATTGCGCCGCAGCTGTACCAGGAAACCCTGAACAACTGGCAGGCCCTGGGTTGGGCGCTGACCAGCGCATTGCTGGTCGCGGCGCTGTGGCGCAGCCTGCGAGTTAAAACGCAGACCGCCTGATCAGGCAGTTTGCGGCGCGCGTACCCAGCGCAGCAGCGCCAGCACCACGGCGAATACGCCCAGGCTGGCGCTGTACAACACCAGCGCCGGCAGACCGAGCAGCAATGCCGGTACCGCCAGGCGCTTGCCCCAGGCACCTGGCAGCACAAACGCCAGCAGTGCACAGATCAAGGAACCCCAAGCCAATACCCGGAAGTGGACCAACCAGCCGAGGCCCGCGCGCACCTGGCAAGCCAGTTGCTCCGGAGCATCGACGCACAGGCCGACCCACTGCGCGCCTTCCATCAACTGGTAACGCAGCGCAAAGCTCAAGGCCAGACACAGGGCGGCGGCGATCAACAGGGCAGTCAGAGGCAGATAGCGGGACATAAGCAGCTCAGGCAGATAAAAAGGCTGCGTAGGATAAGCCGCCCCGCCACGGATAACACCCCCCGAGTCGCCAGCCATAGCCGCTACGGCTAGAATCCCCCGCATGCTTATCCGCCGCCTGATCCTGATCAGCGCGAGCCTGCTCGGCCTCTGGCTGCTGTGGGTGATCGTGCAACCCGTGCCCAGCAGCCTGCCGCCCAGCACACCGCTATCGACCGGCAGCTGGCGCGTGGCCGAGCACAATCTCAGTGCCCTGCAGGATTTTCAGCTGGAAGCGCGGATTCTCGCCCGCGAAGACTACTACCTCGATCGCGGTGCCAAGCTGTCGCCGACCGACCTGGCGCTGGGCTGGGGGCCGATGGCCAACCCCGAGGTGCTGCGTCATATCAGCATCAGCCAGCGCAACCGCTGGTACTTCTGGCGCGCCGAGCAACTGCCCATCGAGCGCCGGCAGATTGAAACCCACAGCGCCAACATGCACCTGATTCCGGCCACCCCTGCAGTGGCACAGACCCTGGCGCAACTCAAGCCTGGCCAGCAGATTCGCCTGCAGGGGCAACTGGTCAGCGTTGAGGGCGACGACGGCTATCGCTGGATCAGCTCGCTCAGCCGCGAAGACACGGGCGACGGCGCCTGCGAGCTGATCTGGGTCGAGCAGCTGGCTGTTATTCCTTAAGCTTGTAAGCAGCCGCCCTGATCAGGCATTCTCACCACAGTTCCATCTTCTCGACGCATTCCGCGAGCCTCAGCGCAAGAGCAATCTTGAGCACTCCAGCCAGGCTGCGTGGTCGAACAGTGCCGCTGAAAACCACCACAGTCCGCTAGCTTCCCAAGAGACATAGCCATGCCGCGCCTCTCCCACCTGCTCGCCCTGTTCAGTTGCTTAGCCATGGCCACACCGCTGAGCGCCGCTGATATCGATGCCAGTAGCTACGGCTACCCATTGAGCAACCCGTTCGAAGCCACCCTGGCGACCACCCCGCCCGAGCTGCGCCCTGAACTGCCGGCTAACGACGCTATCGACCAGGACGATTACCAGATCCGCCTGCGCCCAGACCGCGAATTCAAGCTGCCGGACAACTTCTGGTCGGTGAGCAAGATGCGCTACCGCCTGGCCCAGCAGCCGGGTGAGGCACCGCTGATCTTTATCATCGCCGGCACCGGCGCGCATTACGCCAGCAGCACCCCGGAATACCTGAAGAAGCTGTTCTACGGCGCGGGTTACCACGTGGTGCAGCTGTCTTCGCCGACCAGCTATGACTTCATGGCATCGGCCTCGCGTTTTGCCACCCCCGGCATCAGCCGCGACGACGCCGATGATCTGTACCGCGCCATGCAGGCCGTGCGCGCCCAGCACCCGAAGCTGAAAGTCAGCGAATACCACCTGACCGGCTACAGCCTCGGCGGCTTGCATGCCGCCTTCGTCAGCGAGCTGGACGAAACCCGCCGCAGCTTCAACTTCAAGCGCGTGCTGCTGCTCAACCCGCCAGTCAACCTCTACACCTCGGTCAGCAACCTCGACCGCCTGGTGCAGACCAAGGTCAAGGGCATCGACAACAGCACCACTTTCTATGAGCTGGTGCTGGGCAAGCTGACCCGCTACTTCCAGGAAAAGGGCTACGTCGACATCAATGACGCCCTGCTCTATGACTTCCAGAACTCTGGCGAGCAGCTCAGCGATGAGCAGATGGCCATGCTGATCGGCGCAGCCTTCCGTTTTTCCTCGGCGGATATCGCCTTCACCTCGGACCTGATCAACCGCCGCGGCCTGCTCACCCCGGTGAGCTTCCCGATCAGCGAAAGCACCAGCCTTACGCCCTTCTTCAAGCGCGCCCTGCAGTGCGACTTCGACTGCTACATGAGCGAACAACTGATCCCCATGTGGCGGGCCCGCTATGACGGCGGCAGCCTGGCTCAGCTGATCGACCAGGTCAGCCTGTATGCCCTGGCCGACTACATGAAAAACAGCAGCAAGATCGCCGTGATGCACAACGCCGACGACGTGATCCTCGGCCCAGGCGACCTCGGTTTCCTGCGCCGCACCCTCGGTGACCGCCTGACCGTCTACCCACTCGGTGGCCATTGCGGCAACCTCAATTACCGCGTCAATAGCGACGCCATGCTGGAGTTCTTCCGTGGTTAAGACTTCTCGCATTGCCTTACTACTGGCCCTGGCGCTCGGCAGCAACCTGGCGCAGGCAGAACATGCAACGGATCCCGACGGCTTCAAGCAGCCGTTGCAGCATCTGCAATTCAACCCCGGGCTGGATCAGCGCGAGTTCGAGCGCTCAACCCTCAGCGCGCTGCAGGTCTATGACCCGCTGGAGTCGTGGAACCGACGGGTCTACCACTTCAACTACCGCGCCGATGAATGGGTGTTGTTGCCGATTGTCGATGGCTACCGCTATATCACCCCGAACCTGGTGCAAAGCGGCGTCAGCAATTTCTTCAGCAACCTGGGTGATGTACCCAACCTGGTCAACAGCCTGCTGCAATTCAAGGGCAAGCGCTCGATGCAGACCACTGCGCGCCTGCTACTCAACACCACCATCGGTGTTGCCGGCCTGTGGGACCCGGCTACGCGCATGGGCCTGCCCAAGCAGAAGGAAGACTTCGGCCAGACCCTGGGCTTCTACGGCACCCCGGCCGGGCCTTACCTGATGTTGCCGCTGCTCGGCCCCTCCAACCTGCGCGATACCGGCGGGCTGGTGGTCGATACTGCAGTCAAAAGCCAGGTCAACCTGCTGAACGTTGCCGAAGTCAGCCGCAACCACCCGGAAATCATTCTGCTGGAAGTGGTCGACCAACGCTCCACGGTGAACTTCCGCTACGGCCAGCTCAACACGCCGTTCGAGTACGAGAAGATCCGCTTCGTCTACCACGAGGCGCGCAAGTTGCAGATCGCCGAGTAAACCGACGAGCTTGACCCAAGGGCCGCCCCCAGGTTTTAACCTGGCGCGGCCCTTGTCGATTCTGGAGATGGAATATGCGCGTTGCCCAACTGGCCAAAGCCGCCGCTGTCAGCCCTGAAACCGTGCGTCATTACACCGACCTGGGTTTGCTGCGACCGACCCGCGACCCGGCCAACGGCTATCAGCAATACGCCAGCCGTGACCTGCAACGCCTGCGCTTTATCGCCCGCGCCCGCCGCCTGGGCTTTAGCCTGAAAGACAGCCAACAGATTCTGGCCAGCGCCGACAATGGCCACGCGCCCTGCGGCGAAGTGCGCGACCTGCTGAGCGAGCGTCTGGCCGCTTTACAGGCGCATATCGAGGAATGTCAACGCCTGGCGCTGGTGATGCAAAACGCCTTCGACGACTGGGCCGGCAAGGGCGAATGCGCCCCTGATGGCCAGGCCATCTGCCGTTTGATCGAGGATTTCGAACCGGATATCGAGCGCCGCCCGGCAACGCCCTGCCCCGCTCACTGACAAGTTTTACTGCGCGTAGCGGTGATACAGACCTGGCGGCACGCCGCTGCTGTCCGTCGGCAGCCAGGGCCCGTTCGGGTTGCTGGCCCAACTCCAGCCACTGTTCCAGCGGTAGTAGGTGCGCTCGCGGTAATACAGATCACGCGCACCACCCACCACATAGACGCCCAGCTGGCCGTCCCAGCGGCTTTGCGCTCCAGGCGGCGGGGCAAAGCGTGGATGATTGCTGCTACCGCTCGGCGTGCTGCTCGGCACGCTTAGCGGAGCCTGGGAACAAGCGGCCAGCAGCAACACAGCGCCCAGCAGCAACGGCTTCAGTAGCAGGCTCATTGGGCCTGGCCGTCTGCGCTGTCGATGATCAGTTGCTGCGTCTCGGCCGTATTGCTGGCCAACGGCTGGCTGCTGCCAATCCACTCACCGGTCTTGGCATTGCCACTGCGCGAGATGCGCGCCACCAGTTGCACCTGCTTGAAGCCGGAGATTTTCAGCTGCGGCATCATCGCATCGCTGTCCGACAGGCTGACCTGCGCCGGCAAGTCGGCCACGCTCAAGCGCTTGACCGCCAGCGGCATGGGCGGACCGGACACCGCGCGGGCGAAGATGAATACCGAGTCGCCCGGCTGCACCTTGCCTTGCAACGCCGCCGCCAGCTCGACCTTGACCGTCAGGCCCTGGGCCGTCGCAGCGACCGCTGCCAGGCTGTCAGTCGGCGAGCCGAGGCTGCTGCGCGCCCGGTCGATGCCACTCTGGATCGCCGCACGCGAAGGGTCCTGCTCCGGCAGGAGCGCCACCAGTTGCTCCCAGTGCGCGATGGCCTGAGCAAAGCGGCCATCCTCATAGGCGGCGATACCCAACAGGCCGAGGCTGGTGACTTCCGCCGGATCGGCTTTCAACGCCTCGTCGGTCAGTGCCTGCAACTGCGCGTTCCACTGTTTGTTGCCGGCGAAATACAGCGCCTGCGCCCACTGCCCAAGCAGTTCCGGCTCACGCCCGACGATGCCGACCGCGCGCTCAAAGGCCTGCGCAGCCTCCGGTGCACGCTCCTGCGCCATATAGGTACGGCCGAGGAAGTACCAGCCTTCGGCCGAATCCGGATTGGTCTTGAGCGAAGCTTCCAGGCGCGCCGTCATCTCTTCGATGGTTTTCGGCTGCCCGGCGCTCGCCTGCGCACGCTCGATATCATCCAGCGCGCCCCAGTGCAGGTACAGGCCGCCACCCAGCACGGGCATCAACAGGGCGATCAGCAACGGAATCTTGCTGCCCAGCACTCGCTGCTTTTGACTCTGCGCGCCTTCGGTATCGGCCAGCAGCTCACGGGCGGCCTCATCGCGACCATCCTGCAGCTGCTGCGCGTCCAGCGCACCGGCCGCGTGCTGGCTTTGCAGCTCTTGCAAGCGCTCCTGATACAGGGTGACGTTGAGTGCAGTACGGTCCTCTTCGGCCTGCACCTTGCGCGCACGCAGCACCGGGATCAGCAGAAAAGCCAGGGCTGTCAGCAACAGCAGGCCGGCGCATAACCAGAATTCGATCATCAGTCTTTCTTATCCACAGGCGATTGGTTAGCTGGTTGTTGATCGAGCAGAGCAGCCAGACGCTGCTGTTCATCCGCAGACAGGCCACTGGAGGCAACACTCTGCTTGCCACGACGGCGCAGCACGATGACCCCGAGCATCACGAAACCACCGACCAGCAAGCCAGCCGGGCCGTACCACAGCAACAGGGTGCGCGCCGTGACCGGCGGCTTGTACAGCACGAAATCGCCATAGCGGCTGACCAGAAAATCGATGATCTGCTGGTTGCTTTGCCCTTCTTCCAGCATGCGGAAGATCTGTGCACGCAGGTCCATGGCAATCGGCGCATCGGAATCGGCGATATTCTGGTTCTGGCACTTGGGGCAGCGCAGCTCTTCCACCAGATTGCGATAACGCTCGCGCTCGGCCTCAGTGGAAAACTCGTAGGTGTCGATAGCGGCCTGGGCGGTGCCAAGCACGGCCAGGCCCAATACGGTAGCAATCAGCAGGCGCTTCATGGCTGCACCTCATCGACCAGCTCCTGGTAGCGCGGAGCAAGCTCTTCGCGCCAGACACGCTCATCAATCACGCCGACAAACTTGTGGCGAATGATGCCGTCCTTGTCGATCAGGAAGGTTTCCGGCGCGCCGTACACACCGAGGTCCAAGCCCAGGGTGCCGCGAGCATCATTGATATTCAGCTGGTAAGGGTTATGGAACTCCGTCAGCCACTTCTGCGCGGCGGCGTTGTCGTCCTTGTAGTTGACCCCGTGAATGGTCACGCCGAGCTTGGCCAACTGGTTCAGCACCGGATGCTCGACGCGGCACGCCACGCACCAGGTTGCCCAGACGTTGACCAAGGCCGGCTTGCCCTTGAGGTCCGCGGTGCTGATGGCCTTGCCATCGGCCACCGCCGGCAGGGAAAACTGCGGGAAGGGTTTGCCGATCAGCGCCGAAGGTAATTCCGTCGGATCAAGGAACAGGCCGCGGTAGAGAAACACCGCCACACCGAGAAACAGCACCAGCGGCAATAACAGCAGTAGACGCTTCATGCTTGTGCTCCGGCCATGCCCAGCGCATCACGTACGCGGGTGCGCACCTTCATCCGGTAGCGCTTGTCGGACGCGGAGAGCACGCCGCCCAGGCCCATCAGAATCGCGCCGAACCAGATCCAGCGCACGAACGGTTTGATATGCACACGCACCGCCCAGGCACCGTTTTCCAGCGGCTCGCCGAGGGCGACGAACAGGTCACGGGTCAGCCCGGCATCGATGCCCGCCTCGGTCATCACCGATTGCTGCACGGTGTACAGACGTTTTTCCGGGTGCAGCAGGGCAATCTGCTGACCGTCTTCGAGAATGCGCACGGTGCCTTTGTCCGAGGTGAAGTTCGGCCCTTCGAAGTGTTCCGCGCCTTCGAAGATAAATTGATAACCGCCGATCTCCACCGACTCACCGGGGGCCATGCGCATATCGCGCTCGAAGCTGCCCATGCTGGTAAGAATCACGCCCAAGGCGCACACCGCCATGCCCAGGTGCGCGGTCTGCATGCCCCAGTAGCTGCGGGTAAGACTCGGCAGGCCGCGGAAAAAGCCTTTGTGACGGGTCTTCTCGACGATATCGCGCGCACCGGCCAACACCACCCAAGCCGCCAGCAAGCAAACGCCGAGCACCGCCCAGTTGAAGTCGTCGGCGAGCAGGCTGGCCAGCACGGCCAATACCACACTGCCGATCAACACCGGGGTCAGCATGCGCAGCAACCACTGCACGGGCGTGTCCTTCCAGCGCACGATCACGCCGACCGCGATCATCGCCATCAGCAGGCCCATCAACGGCACAAACAGGGCGTTAAAGTACGGCGGGCCGACTGACAGCTTGGCCCCGGTCATGGCGTCCAACACCAGCGGGTAGAGGGTGCCGAGCAGAATCATCGCCGCCGCCACTACCAGAATCAGGTTGTTCACCAGCAGCAGGGTTTCCCGCGACCACAGGGCAAAGCCGACCTGGCTTTTAACCACCGGCGCGCGAACAGCAAACAGCGCCAGCGAGCTACCGACCACCAGCAACAGGAAGGCCAGGATAAATACGCCGCGCTCAGGGTCGCTGGCGAAGGCATGCACCGAAGTCAGCACGCCGGAACGTACCAGGAAGGTCCCCAGCAGGCTCAGGGAAAACGCGGCAATCGCCAACAACACGGTCCAGCTCTTGAACACGCCACGCTTTTCCGTGACGGCCAGGGAGTGGATCAGCGCGGTGCCGACCAGCCAAGGCATAAAGGAAGCGTTTTCCACCGGGTCCCAGAACCACCAGCCGCCCCAGCCGAGTTCGTAGTAGGCCCACCAGGAGCCCAGCGCGATACCGACACCGAGGAACGCCCAGGCAATGATGGTCCACGGCCGCGACCAGCGCGCCCAGGCAGCATCCAGCTTGCCGCCAAGCAGCGCGGCGATGGCGAAGGCGAAGGCCACGGAGAAGCCGACATAGCCCATATAGAGCATCGGCGGATGAATGATCAGGCCAAAATCCTGCAACAGCGGATTGAGGTCACGGCCATTGGCCGGGGTATCGAACAGCAGGCGCTCGAACGGGTTGGAGGTGATGATCAGAAACAGCAGAAAACCGATGCTGATAATCCCCATCACGCCCAGCACGCGGGCCAGCATCTCTTCCGGCAGCTGGCGCGAGAAGATCGACACGGCAAAAGTCCAGCCGGCCAGAATCAGGCCCCAGAGCAGCAGCGAGCCTTCGTGTGCGCCCCATACGGCGCTGAATTTGAAGTACCAGGGCAGCGCTGTGTTGGAGTTGTTGGCGACATAGGCGACGGTGAAATCGTCGACCATAAAGGCGTAGGTCAGGCAGACAAAGGCGAACAGCATAAAGCTGAACTGGCCCCAGGCCGCCGGCTGCGCCAGGCTCATCCACTGGCGATCGCCGCGCCAGGCACCGATCAGCGGCAGGGTGGCCTGCACCAGCGCCATGCACAGGGCCAGGATCATCGCCAAATGGCCAAGCTCGGGAATCATTGCGCGCTCTCCAGTTTGGACGCCTGCTTGGCCGCTTGGGCGGCGTCGTGTTGCTGCTTCATGCCGCTCTTTTCCAGGGCCTGCATGACTTCCGGCGGCATATAGTTTTCGTCGTGCTTGGCCAGTACTTCATCGGCAATCAGCACGCCGCTGCCATCGAGCTTGCCCATGGCGACGATGCCCTGCCCTTCGCGAAACAGGTCCGGGAGGATGCCGCTGTAGCGGATGGTCACATTCTTGGCACCGTCGGTGACCACGAAATCGGTGTCCAGCGAATCGCTGGAACGCTTTACCGAGCCCTCCACCACCAGGCCACCGGCGCGGATGCGGGTGTCCTGCGGCGCATCGCCATTGGCGATCTGCGTCGGGGTGTAGAACAGGTTGATGTTCTGTTGCAGCGCGCTCAGGGCCAAGGCCACGGCGATACCGACACCCGCGATGATGGCCAGGACGATAAACAGACGCTTTTTGCGCACGGGGTTCACTTCGACTCCTCCCGGCGCAAACGACGCGCCTCGTCTTGCAGATAACGGCGACGCGCCAGGATTGGCAGCGCCACATTCAGCCCCAATACCGCCAGGCTGATGGCATAGCAGGACCACACATAAGGGCCATGCGTGCCCATGGCGAGAAACTCGCTGAACGAGGAAAAACTCATTACGCCTTCTCCCCCTGCGCCTTGACTGCAGCCTTGATCTCGGCCTTGGCCCAGCTGCTGCGGGCCTCGCGCTTGAGCACATCCAGGCGCATGCGCATCAGCAGCACGGCACCAAAGAAGCAGTAGAAGCCCAGCACCATGATCAACAGCGGCATCCACATCTCGAACGGCATGGCCGGTTTCTCAACCACGCTGAAAGTGGCCGGCTGGTGCAGGGTGTTCCACCACTCCACCGAGTATTTGATGATCGGGATATTCACCACGCCAACAATCGCCAGCACCGCGCAGGCCTTGGCGGCGCTGTCGCGGTTAGTGATGGCATTACCCAGGGCAATCACGCCGAAATACAGAAACAGCAGGATCAGCATCGAGGTCAGCCGCGCATCCCACACCCAGTAGGTGCCCCAGGTCGGCTTGCCCCAAACCGCACCGGTGACCAGGGCGATCACGGTCATCCAGGCGCCGATGGGCGCAGCCTGCTGCAGGGCGACATCGGCCAGTTTCATCTTCCACACCAGGCCCACGGTGCCGGCCACCGCCAGCATCACGTAGATCGACTGAGCGAGGAAGGCGGCCGGCACATGGATATAGATGATGCGAAAGCTGTTGCCCTGCTGGTAATCCGGCGGCGCGAACGCCAGGCCCCAAACCAGGCCAATGCTGAGCAACAGCACGGCAGCCGCCGCCAGCCAGGGCAGCCAACGTGTGCTGATCTCATAAAACCACTTGGGCGAGCCCAATTTGTGAAACCACATCCAGTTCATCAGGTTACTCATCAGTGCTAGGGCTGATCCGGGCGCAGGCAGGCACTCGGATCAACCGGCCATTCAGGCTTATTGTCTACTCAGCGACGCTGATCTTCAGACCGGCGGCGATGGCAAAAGGTGTCAAGGTCACCGCCAGTGCGGCGAGGCTGGCCAGCCATAACAGGTGGCCGACCGCCGGCAATCCTTGCAGGCTGGCTTGCAGCGCACCGCTGCCGAGAATCAGCACCGGGATATACAGCGGCAGAATCAGCAGCGCCAGCAGCAGGCCGCCGCGTTTGAGGCCAACGGTCAGCGCCGCGCCCACCGCGCCCAGCAGGCTTAGCACTGGGGTACCGAGCAGCAGCGAGAGCAGCAGCACCGGCAGGCAGCGCCCCGGCAAACCAAGCATCAGCGCCAGCAGCGGGGCCAATAGTACCAAGGCCAGGCCAGAGAACAGCCAGTGTGCCAGCACCTTGGCCAAAACCAGAAGAGCCAGGGGGTGCGGCGAAAGGACCCACTGCTCCAGCGAGCCGTCCTCGAAATCACTGCGAAACAGCCCGTCCAGCGAGAGCAATACGGCCAATAGCGCCGCCACCCACACCAGCCCAGGCGAAAGGCTTTGTAACAACTGCGTCTGCGGACCGACGGCCAGCGGGAACAGCGCAATCACGATGGCGAAGAACACCAGCGGGTTGGCCAATTCGGCCGGGCGACGAAACAGCAGCCGCGCCTCACGGGCCAGCAGCAGGCTAAAGACATTGCTCATGACGGACGCTGCCCCAGATCAAGCTCACGGTAACCGGCCGGTTTGACCGTCAACGTATGGTGGGTGGTCAGCACCACCAGGCCGCCCTGCTCACAGTGCGCCGCCAGATGTTGTTCCAGCTGCGCCACGGCATCTTTATCAAGGGCGGTGAAGGGTTCATCGAGTACCCACAGCTGCGGCCCCGGCAGGTACAAGCGGGCCAACGCCACGCGGCGCTGCTGGCCAGCGGACAGGGTGTGACACGGCACATCCTCGAAACCGCGCAGACCTACCGCTTCCAGCGCCTGCCAGATGGCCGCGCGTTCGGCAGGTTGATGCAAGGCGCAAAGCCAGGTGAGGTTTTCCTCGGCTGTCAGCAAGCCCTTGATGCCGGCAGCGTGACCCATCCATAACAGGGTGCGTGCCAGTTCGGCGCGCTGGGTGGCCAACGGCTGGCCATTGAGGCGAATTTCGCCGGCGCTGGGCTGCATCAACCCGGCGAGCAAACGCAGCAGGCTGGTCTTGCCGCTGCCATTGGGGCCGGCCACCTGCAACATCTCGCCGGGAACCAGACGCAGCTCCAGGCGCTCGAAGAGCATGCGCCAGTCCCGCTCACAGGCGAGCGCCACGGCTTCGAGAAGAGGGCTGGTCAAGGCATCGGCACCTAAGATGGCTGGCAAAAGCTGTTCAAGTCGGCAGAGTCTTGGCCGCTATACTGACGCAAGTGGAATGCGCAGCCGAACCAGACGGGGCGCGATTATACATGCCCAGCCCCGCCTCCCGCAGTGGGCATTTTCGACAGGGTGTAACCCGCCAATGAGCGAAATCAGCAGCCCACGGCCGCTCCCACCGACGCCCTCCAGCAGCCGCCCCAATGCCATGGCGGCCGATCTGGCGGTGAAACTGCTGCAGCCCATGCAAGGCCTGCTGGCCAGTGGCGAAACAGCCAAAGCCGAAGTTATCGCCCTGAAGGAAGTAGCGCAAAGCTTTCAGATGCTGCTCAAAATCACTCTGGATAACGGCCGTCAGACCACCCTTGAAGCCAGCAGCCCACGCCCGCTGGCCCAAGGCACCGCGTTGGCTGTGACCGCGCTCTCGGAAACCCGCCTGGCCCTCGCCGTGCTGGCCGGCGGCGACAAGGCACTAACCAGCCTGGATCTGGAGCAATTGCCTATCGGCACCCTGCTGCAAGGCAAAGTGGTGGCGCGCGAACAACTGGTGCAAGGCAAGGCCCAGCAGCTGATCTACAAGGTCGTGCTGAGCCTGCTCAATACGCCCCTGGCCGGCAGCAAGCTGGCGCTGGAAACCCCGCTGCCCCTACCCCTCGGCAGCCTGCTTAGCGCCCAGGTGCAAGGCAGCCAGGCCTTGAATTTCCTGCCACTGAGCGGCCGCCTCGACCAGCTCGCACTGAGCCAGCAGCTGGGCAGCCAAAGCAACCGCCAAGGCTCGCTGGAGGGCCTGTTCAGCAGCTTGCAGGGCTTACGCAGCGCCCCGGGGGTGAGCGAAGGCCTGCGCACCAGCATCGACAAGCTGTTCAATGCCCTGCCCGACGCAGCCCAGCTGACTACCAGCAAAGGCGTGGCGCAGGCCTTGGAGAACAGCGGCATCCTGCTGGAGAGCAAACTGCTCGGCGGCCAGGGCCATGCCCTGCCCAACGATTTGAAAGCCAACCTGCTGCGCCTGATCACCCAGCTGCTGCCGAACCTGCCCCCAGGCACCCCACTGGCCGCGGCAAGCACGGCCAGCTCGGCACTGGCTCAGGCCATGCCCGCCCTGGCGCGCGACCTGCTTGGCAGCATTGGCAAAGCCAGTAGCCGCCAGCAGGCCTTGAACTTCCCGCTGCCCTCCCGCTTGCTGCAGGCGATGGAAGGCGAAGCCGATCTGGAAGCTCTGCTGAAACTCGCCGCGGCGGCCATCTCGCGCCTACAAACCCATCAGCTCTCCAGCCTGGCACAGAGCCAGGTCGGCCCAGACGGCAACCTGCTGACCACCTGGCAGCTGGAGCTGCCGATGCGCAACCAGCAGGAACTGGTGCCCTTGCAGGTGAAAATCCAGCGCGACGAAAGCAACAAGCCGGGCAAGCAGGAGAAAAAAGAGGTCCTGTGGAAAGTCGAACTGGCCTTCGACCTCGACCCGCTAGGGCCTTTGCAGGTGCAGGCGCAGCTGGCCCACGGCCGTCTGTCGAGCCAGCTGTGGGCCGAACGCAGCAGCACTGTCAGCCTGATCGATGCCGAGCTGGACAACCTGCGCCAACGCCTAAATTCGGCCGGGGTGCAGGTCGGCGACATCAGCTGCAGTCAAGGCACGCCACCGCGCGGCCCGCGTACCAACCTGGAACAACGCTGGGTAGATGAAACCGCATGAAGAAGACCACGCCGCGCCAAGCCATTGCCCTGACCTACGACGGCCAGAGCGCGCCGATACTCAGCGCCAAGGGTGACGACGAACTGGCCGAAGCCATCCTGGCCATCGCCCGCGAATACGAAGTGCCGATCTACGAGAATGCCGAACTGGTGCGCCTGCTGGCGCGGCTGGAGCTGGGCGACGCGATTCCCGAGCAGCTGTATCGCTGCATCGCGGAAATAATTGCCTTTGCCTGGTACCTAAAGGGCAAGTGCCCGGCAGGCAGTGAGCGCGACAACGACATCACGCCACCGCTGCGCCTGCTGGAAGGTCCGGCGCGCTGAGTACTGTTTGAAGGTTTGGGGGAATCAGGAACGCTGCAGCTTGCCCTGCTGCATCTTGCTGACCAGCTCGGCCTCGGCCTTGCTCAGACCACAGGACTGGGTCAGATCATCAACACTTGCGCCCATCCCGGCCAAACGTGCGGCCTGGGTAAACGACAGGCTGCTAGGGTCGCGCTGCTCGATCTGGCTGAGCTTGTCTGGCAGAGGTGCCACCACGCGACGCAGCTCGTGCAGCTCCTCGCCCATCTGCACGCTACCGGTCAGGTAGGCATCCAGACGCCGGCTGAGTTCCTTGAGCCGGCGATCACGCACCGCGTCACGCTCGCCCTGCGCTTGCACGGCATTGCGCAGTTGCCGGGTCAACCAGACACATGTGCCGACCAGCCCCAGACAGACCAGGGCCAGCGCGATCAGCAGCACGTCGAGCATGGCTTAGATGCTCTCCAGATCGGACCACTCTTCTTCGCTCATCATCTTGTCCAGCTCGACCAGAATCAGCAGCTCGCCGTTCTTGTTGCAGACGCCCTGGATAAACTTGGCAGACTCGTCGTTGCCCACGTTCGGCGCGGTTTCAACTTCCGATTGGCGCAGATAAACCACCTCAGCCACGCTGTCGACCAAGATACCCACCACTTGCTTGTCAGCTTCGATAATCACGATACGGGTGTTATCGGTCACCTCAGTGGAGTCCAAACCAAAACGCTGACGCGTGTCGATCACGGTCACCACGTTGCCGCGCAGGTTGATGATGCCCAGCACATAGCTCGGAGCACCCGGCACAGGGGCAATCTCGGTATAACGCAGGACTTCCTGAACCTGCATCACATTGATGCCATAGGTTTCGTTGTCCAGGCGGAACGTTACCCACTGCAGAATCGGATCATCAGAACCTTGTGCAGAACTTTTCTTCATGTCCCTAGCCTCGTCATAAACCGCTCGCGGCGGCGATCGCGGGTGTATACCCCGCTGTCGTTACTATAGTTGCAAAGCCGCACTCATCGCGCCGCTCGGCATTATTCAGTGCACGCGGTTGGCCGCCATGCGTTTTGCCGCGCCGCTGGCGATCAGCTCAGCCAGGGATGCGATATCCAGCAGGGCACACATATGCTCGATAACCGTGCCCGCCAGCCATGGCCGCTGAGTACGCTGGCTGCGCCACTTGACCTCGTTCGGGTCGAGGCGGATCGAGCGACTGACCTGATGCACCGCCAGCCCCCACTCATAGCCCTCAACGGAAATCACATACTGCAGCCCTTCGCGAAAATCATCGCGATAACGATCAGGCATGACCCAGCGCGCGGTATCCAGCACCTTCAGGTTGCCCGCCTGGCACGGCAGTATGCCGAGAAACCAGTCCGGCTGGCCAAATAATGGCGTCAGTTCCTGGCCTTCCAGTGGGTAGATAGAACCCAGGCAAACCAGCGGCACGGCCAGGGTCAGCCCAGCCACATCAAACAGCAGGCACTCGAACGGCCCCTGCGCCCACTCCGGCCGACCCTGCAGCACCGGCTCCGGCACCACCAATACCTGGGGAGCGACGTGCACAGTCTCGACCGGCACCTCGGCTTCGGCCACGTGCACCGGCATCTCGACGCTAACGGCAATATCGGCCAGCGGCATTTCAATAGTCGGCAGCACCAGCGGGCGTGGCGCCAGCTCAATCACCGGTTTTGGTGCGATCGGTGCTGGAATGCTACGGGCATCGCGCACCTGCTCCTCGAGCACGGCGGCCTCGAATTCATCCAGGCTGATGCTATCGGCCAATTCGATTGCAGCATCCTGCAGCAAGCCATCCAGATAGGACTGCAAGGCCAGCTGCGGACGTGTAGCGGTGGCAAGGGGACGACTCATGGACTAATCCGTAAAAACAACCCGTAAAAACAATCTGTACAGACTATCGGCCGCGCCTGCGACAGACTTGAGCCGATATATTCAGCATAGCTGCTCATCTCACGCGACCTGCGCGGCAATCTGTTGCGACAGCAGGTGTTTGAGCAGCGCCCGGTAGGCAATCACCCCACGGCTGTTGTTATCAAACTGTGACGGGGTCAGACCGGCCCGGCTGGCATCGCGCAAACGTGTATCGACCGGAATGTAAGCCGGCCACAGGTGTTCCGGATAGCTGTTGCGCAGCACCCGCAGCGTGCCCATGGACGCCTGCGTACGGCGGTCGAACAGGGTCGGCACGATGGTGTACGGCAGCGCTTGCTGGCGCGAGCGGTTGATCATCGCCAGGGTGTTGACCATGCGCTCAAGGCCTTTGACTGCGAGGAACTCGGTCTGCACCGGAATCACCAGCTGCTGACTGGCCGCCAGGGCATTGACCATCAGCACGCCGAGCAAAGGGGGACTGTCGATCACCGCGTGATCGAAATCCTGCCACAGCTGCGCCAGGCTCTTGGCGATCACCAGACCCAGGCCGCTCTGCCCAGGCGACTGGCGCTCCAGCGTGGCCAATGCCGTGCTGGATGGCAGCAGGGAGATCCGCTCGTTACTGGTCGGCAGCAGTAACTGCTGCGGCAGGCCGCGGGGCACATTGCCCTTGTGCTGAAACAGGTCAAAGCTGCTATGTTCCAGGCTATCCGGGTCATGCCCGAAATAACTGGTCATCGAACCGTGGGGGTCCAGGTCGACCACCACCACACGCTTACCGGCGTCGGCCAGAAGCCCCGCCAACGCGATTGATGTGGTGGTCTTGCCGACTCCACCTTTTTGATTGGCTACTGCCCAGACTCTCATCGTTATCATCCTCCCGGAACAGCTGCAGTCTGACCGAGAATGAGGCCACCCTTATGGGGCTGGCGACGGGGGATTGACGGCACCCGCTTGCGGGACCGGCGCTGTGGGTGCCGGTGCAGGTTGCGTGCCAGCCCTCTGCAAGGCGGCATCCGGTTTGGCATTGGCACTGCCCACACCACTGACGCTGCGACGCACATCGAGATTGCGGGAAATCACCAACACCACCCGGCGATTGCGACCGCGGCCTTCTGCGGTGGCGTTATCGGCAACCGGTTGGAACTCACCATAACCGACCGCCGCCAAACGACTGGGATTGACCCCATCCATGCTCAGCATACGCACGATACTGGCAGCCCGCGCGGTGGACAGCTCCCAGTTGGTCGGGAACTGCGCGGTCTGGATCGGCAGGTTGTCGGTAAAGCCCTCGACGTGAACCGGGTTCTCGTAAGGTGCCAGAATTTTGGCAATCTTTTCGATGATGTCGAAAGCGGCATTGTTGGGGATTGCATCGCCGCTGGTGAACAGCAGGCTGGAGCTGAGCTCAATCTCGATCCACAGCTCATTGCCGCTGACCTTGAGCTGCTCGGACTGAATCAGCCCACCAAACGCCTCGCGCACACTGTTGCCGATGTTCTGCAGTTCACTGGCAGACGACTGCGCACTTTCCTCATCAACCAGCGAACGGTCCGGCTCGGTGGTGCGGGGCCGCTCCTCGCCCAGCGGAATCGGCTTGATGGCACGATCCGGCTGGTTGAACACGCCCGTCAGGCTGTCCGAAAGAATCTTGTACTTGCCTTCGTTGATCGAGGAAATCGAGTACATCACCACAAAGAAGGCAAACAGCAAGGTGATGAAGTCGGCGTAGGAAACCAGCCAGCGCTCGTGATTCTCGTGCTCTTCATGGTGACGACGACGGGCCATGGCTCACTCCATCAGTCCATGAAGCCTTGCAGCTTCAATTCGATGGAGCGTGGGTTCTCACCCTCGGCGATCGACAGGATGCCTTCCAGCAGCATTTCGCGGTAACGCGATTGGCGCTGGGCAATAGCCTTGAGCTTGTTGCCAATCGGCAGCAACAACAGGTTGGCAAAGCCGACCCCGTAAATGGTGGCGACAAACGCCACGGCAATCCCGGCACCCAGCTTGCTCGGGTCGGCCAGGTTACCCATCACATGGATCAAGCCCATCACCGCACCGATGATGCCGATGGTCGGCGCATAACCGCCCATGCTTTCGAACACCTTGGCGGCCTGAATATCGCGGCCTTCCTGGGTATAGAGGTCAACTTCGAGGATGCTGCGAATCGCCTCGGGCTCCGCGCCATCGACCAACAGCTGCAAGCCTTTACGGGCATAGGGATCGGTTTCGACATCGGCCACGGCTTCCAGGCCAAGCAGACCTTCCTTGCGCGCGGTCATGCTCCAGCCGACCACCCGGTTGATGCCACCGGCCAGGTCAACCCGCGGCGGAAAGAAGATCCAGCTGATGATCGCCAGAGCGCGCTTGAATACGCTCATCGGAGCCTGCAAGAACGCCGCGCCCAGGGTGCCGCCGATCACGATCAGCGCCGCAGGGCCATTGAGCAAAGCCGCAGCGTGGCCACCTTCCAGGTAGTTGCCGCCCAGAATGGCGACAAAAGCCAGGATGACCCCAATAAGGCTCAGTACATCCATTAAATGCAGGTCTCCGCCAGGTGCCTGCCAATGTCATCCAGCGGGTAGATGGCGTCAGCCAGGTTGGCTTTGACGATGGCCATCGGCATGCCATAGATCACGCAACTGGCTTCGTCCTGCGCCCACACCTGGCTGCCGCCCTGCTTGAGCAGGCGTGCACCCTCGCGGCCATCAGCGCCCATGCCGGTCAGCACCACGGCCAGCACCTTGTCCGCATAGGACTTGGCGACCGAACCAAAGGTGATATCGACGCAGGGTTTGTAGTTCAGACGCTCATCGCCCGGAAGAATTTTGATCACGCCACGGCCATCGACCATCATCTGCTTGCCGCCAGGGGCCAGCAGCGCCCAGCCAGGACGCAGGACATCGCCATCTTCCGCTTCCTTGACGTTGATCCGACAGAGCTTGTCGAGGCGCTCGGCGAAGGCCTTGGTAAAGGCTGCCGGCATATGCTGAATCAGCACGATGGGCGCGGGGAAATTGGCCGGCAACTGGGTCAATACCCGCTGCAGCGCCACCGGCCCACCGGTCGAGGTGCCAATCGCCACCAGCTTGTATGCCTTGCGCTTGGGTGCGGCCGCCGCTGGAGCAGGCGCAGCAGTAGCCGGACGGCCCAAAGGGCTGCCGACAGCTGGGCGTACGGCAGGTTTGGCTTGCGCGGCGGGTACAGCCGTCGGCGCTGCAACCGGTGGCGGGCTCAGGCTGCGGCGGTTACTGCGGGCGATGGTATGAATCTTCTCGCAGAGCAGCTGCTTGACCCGCTCGGGGTTGCGCGAAATGTCTTCGAAGTTTTTCGGCAGGAAGTCGACCGCGCCGGCCTCAAGCGCATCCAGGGTGACCCGGGCACCTTCGTGCGTCAGCGAGGAGAACATCAACACCGGGGTCGGGCAGCGCTGCATGATATTCCGCACGGCCGTGATGCCATCCATCATCGGCATCTCGTAATCCATGGTGATCACATCTGGCTTGAGCGCTTGCGCCTGCTCGATGGCTTCACGGCCGTTAGTGGCTGTGCCGATCACCTGAATATTCGGATCGGCTGAAAGAATTTCCGACACGCGCCGGCGAAAAAAGCCGGAGTCATCTACCACCAACACCTTAACAGCCATAAACACTCCTAAACGGCGCGACTGAAACCTGCGCCGCTAACGATCAGATACGCCGTGCGTAGCGCTTGAGCATGCTCGGCACATCAAGAATAAGGGCAATGCGGCCATCACCGGTGATGGTCGCGCCCGACATGCCGGGAGTGCCTTGCAACATTTTGCCCAGGGGCTTGATCACGACCTCTTCCTGCCCCACCAACTGGTCGACCACAAAGCCGATGCGCTGACTGCCAACCGTAAGAATAACCACATGCCCTTCACCCTGCTCGACATGGGCGGCGCTGCCGACCAGCCAGCGTTTGAGGTAGAACAGTGGCAGCGCTTTGTCACGCACGATCACCACTTCCTGGCCATCGACCACATTGGTGCGCGACAGATCGAGGTGGAAGATCTCGTTGACGTTGACCAGCGGGAAGGCAAACGCCTGATTGCCCAGCATCACCATCAGGGTCGGCATGATCGCCAGGGTCAGCGGTACCTTGATGACGATCTTCGAGCCCTGGCCCTTGACCGAGAACACGTTGACCGTGCCATTGAGCTGATTGATCTTGGTTTTCACCACGTCCATGCCCACACCGCGGCCGGACACATCGGAAATCTCGGTCTTGGTCGAGAAACCCGGGGCGAAAATCAGGTTGTAGCATTCGAATTCGTTGAGGCGGTCGGCCGCGTCTTTATCCAGCAGGCCTTTCTCCACCGCCTTGGCGCGCAATATCTCGGCGTCCATGCCCTTGCCGTCATCGGAGATCGACAAGAGGATGTGGTCGCCTTCCTGCTCAGCTGACAACACCACCTTGCCGCCGCGCTGCTTACCTGAAGCTTCACGCTCTTCCGGGGTTTCAATACCGTGATCAACCGCGTTGCGCACCAAGTGGACCAGGGGATCGGCTAGTGCTTCAACCAGGTTCTTGTCGAGGTCGGTTTCTTCACCGACCAGCTCCAGATTGATCTCTTTCTTGAGCTGGCGCGCCAGATCACGAACCAGACGCGGGAAGCGGCCGAAGACCTTCTTGATCGGCTGCATACGGGTCTTCATCACCGCTGTTTGCAGGTCTGCGGTGACCACATCGAGGTTGGATACGGCCTTCGACATGGCCTCATCGGCGCTGCTGGCACCCAGGCGCACCAAGCGGTTACGCACCAGCACCAGTTCGCCGACCATGTTCATGATCTCGTCCAGGCGCGCAGTATCGACGCGCACCGTGGTTTCCGCTTCGCTGGCTGGTGCGGCTTTGTCTGCTGGCGCAGCGGCCGCTGGAGCCGGAGCTGGAGCCGCCTTGGCCGGTTCGGCTTTGGCTACCGGCTTGGCCGCAGGTTTGGCCACCGGCTTGGGCGCTTCAGCTGGCTTGGCCGGCGCAACGGCAGCGGCCTGGATCGCCTCTGGCTCGACAAACTTGCCTTTGCCATGCAACTGATCCAGCAATGCTTCAAATTCATCGTCGGTGATATCACCGCTCGCCGGTGCCGGTGCTACCGGCTCAGCTTTCGCTGGCGGCGCAGCAGCGGCTGGCGGCGGAACGAACTGGCCCTTGCCATGCAGCTGGTCGAGCAGTGACTCGAACTCGTCGTCGGTAATTTCATCGCCGCTCGCCGCTGTTGCGGCAGGCGCGACTGAGGCTGCTGGTGTGCTGGTCGCCTCAGACGCAGCAAACTGACCCTTGCCATGCAATTGGTCGAGCAATGACTCGAATTCGTCGTCGGTAATTTCATCGCCGCTCGCCGCGGCCGCAACGGGAGCACTGGGTGCCTCATCCAGCGCGCCGAGCAGTTGCTCGAATTCGCTATCGGTAATATCGCCAGCAGCTTCTGGCTCAGGTTCGGCCTCTTGCACCACCTCGTCGGCACCGGCCGGTTCCGCCAGGCGCGCCAAAGCAGCCAAGAGCTCAGGCGTTGCCGGAGTCAGGTCGGTACGCTCGCGCACCTCGGTAAACATACTGTTGACGGAGTCCAGTGCCTCAAGCACCACATCCATCAACGCGGAGTCGACGCGCCGCTCACCCTTGCGCAGGATGTCGAAGACGTTTTCTGCGATATGGCAGCATTCCACCAGCTCGTTGAGCTGGAGAAAACCGGCACCACCTTTGACGGTATGGAAACCGCGAAAGATGGCGTTGAGCAGATTCATGTCGTCCGGGCGGCTCTCCAGCTCTACAAGCTGCTCGGACAGTAGTTCAAGAATCTCGCCGGCCTCTACCAGGAAGTCCTGGAGGATTTCTTCATCGGCGCCGAAGCTCATAGACGTGCTCCTAAAATCCCAGGCTGGAAAGCAGGTCGTCGACATCATCCTGATTGGATGCGACGTCTTCACGCTTATCGGCATGAATCTGCGGACCTTCACCGTGGGAAGGCTCTTTTAATTGTTCTTGTTCGGCACGCAGCAGTTCGTGGTTATGTTCAATGCCCGCGAACTGATCCACCTGGCTGGCCATCAGCACCAGTTTCAACAGGTTGCTTTCGACTTCGGTCACCAGCTGCGTGACGCGTTTGATCACCTGCCCAGTCAGATCCTGGAAGTCCTGAGCCAGCAGAATATCGTTGAGGTGGCCGGACAACTTGGCCCCATCACGCTCACTGCGGGCGAGAAACAATTCGACGCGTTTGGCCAGCTCACGGAAACCATCGGCGCTCATTTCACGGCGCATAAAGCGCCCCCAGTCGACACTGAGGCTCTGCGCTTCATCACTGATGCCATTGACCAGCGGCGCGCTCTGCTCGACCAGATCCATGGTGCGATTGGCCGCTTTCTCGGTCATGGTCACAACATAATTGAGGCGCTCGGTGGCGTCGGTAATCTGCGACACCTCTGTGGCGTGCGGCACCCGCGGGTCCAGCTGGAAATTGACGATGGCGTTATGCAGCTCACGGGTCAGCTTGCCGACTTCATGGTACAGACCGCGATCACGTGCTTTGTTCAACTCATGTATAAGCTGTACGGCTTCACCAAAATTGCCTTTTTCCAGGCTGTCGACCAATTGGCGAGCGTTGTGTTTCAGAGTCGACTCGAGATCACCCTGAGCGGAATCGTTATGTTCCATAGCACCCTCGTGGCAAACATCAGCCGTTGACCCGCTCGAAGATCTTTTCAATCTTCTCTTTCAGCACCTGGGCAGTGAACGGCTTAACCACATAACCGTTTACCCCAGCCTGAGCTGCCTCGATGATCTGGTCGCGCTTGGCCTCTGCCGTCACCATCAACACCGGCAGGGTTTTCAGGCGATCATCCGCACGCACCGCACGCAGCAGGTCGATCCCGGTCATGCCTGGCATGTTCCAGTCAGTCACCAGGAAGTCGAAACTGCCGCTCTGCAGCATGGGCAGCGCGGTGACGCCATCATCGGCTTCCGCGGTGTTGGTGAACCCCAAGTCACGCAGGAGGTTCTTGATGATCCGTCGCATCGTTGAAAAGTCATCAACGATGAGGATTTTCATGTTCTTGTCCAAGTCGACCTCCGTACAGTCCCAAACGCGCCCAGCAACCTGGGTACGCCTTTAATCGTGAAACCGGCCCTGTGTCAGCGCAAACAGCCCGTTGCCTGCAACTCGCTCAATGTGCGCGCCACTCGCCCAAACGAGCGCGCAAGCGGGCGGCACACTGGCTGTGTAACTGGCTAACGCGCGATTCGCTAACCCCCAGTACTTCGCCGATTTCCTTAAGATTTAATTCTTCATCGTAATATAGCGCTAACACCAAGCGCTCGCGCTCCGGCAGGTTGCCGATGGCATCCGCCAGGGCCGCCTGAAAGCGTTCTTCTTCCAGATCACGAGAAGGTTCGAGGTGGTTGCTGCCAGCGTCTTCACCCAGCCCACCATGCTCGCCGTCCTGCAACAGGTCGTCGAAACTGAACAGGCGGCTGCCTAAAGTGTCGCCAAGAATGCCGTAGTAATCCTCGAGACTCAATTGGAGTTCGGCCGCAACCTCTTGATCTTTAGCGTCTCTACCCGTTCTGGCCTCAATTACTCGAATTGCGTCGCTGACCATGCGGCTGTTGCGGTGCACCGAACGCGGGGCCCAATCACCTTTGCGCACCTCATCGAGCATGGAGCCACGGATGCGAATACCGGCAAATGTCTCGAAACTGGCACCTTTGCTGGAGTCGTATTTCTTTGACGCTTCGAGCAGGCCGATCATCCCGGCCTGAATCAAGTCATCGACCTGAACGTTGGCCGGCAGACGGGCTAACAAGTGATAGGCAATGCGCTTGACCAGGGGCGCATAGCGCTCGATCAACTGGTGCTGGGAATCCTGCGCCTGCGCCTTGCTATACATACGAAGTCCAGAGGCTGCTGTCATATGGCCGTGTCTGCGATCGGTTGCTGCACCAGACGCTCAACGAAGAATTCCAGATGACCGCGCGGGTTGGCCGGTAACGGCCAGGCATCGACTTTCTGGGCTATCGCTTTGAACGCCAGCGCGCATTTCGAGCGCGGGAAGGCTTCGTAGACCGCGCGCTGCTTCTGCACGGCCTTGCGCACCGACTCGTCGTAAGGCACTGCACCCACGTACTGCAGGGCAACGTCGAGAAAACGGTCAGTGACTTTAGTCAGCTTAGCAAAGAGGTTGCGACCTTCCTGCGGGCTGTGGGCCATATTGGCCAATACACGGAAGCGGTTCATGCCGTGATCACGGTTGAGCAGCTTGATCAGGGCGTAGGCGTCAGTAATCGAGGTCGGCTCGTCGCACACCACCACCAGCACTTCCTGGGCAGCGCGGACAAAGCTGACCACACCATCGCCAATGCCGGCGGCGGTGTCGATAATCAACACATCGAGGTTGTCGCTGATATCGCTGAACGCCTGGATCAACCCGGCATGCTGCATGGGGCTCAGTTGCACCATGCTCTGGATGCCCGAAGCCGCCGGGACGATGCGAATACCGCCCGGCCCCTGCAGCAGCACATCGCGCAGGTCGCACTCGCCACTGATGACGTTTTCCAGGGTGCGCTTGGCGCTCAGGCCCAGCAGCACGTCGACGTTGGCCAAACCCAGGTCGGCGTCCATCAACATGACGCGACGGCCCAGATCGGCCAACGCCAATGCCAGGTTTACCGAGACGTTGGTCTTACCGACGCCACCTTTGCCGCCGGTCACCGCAATCACCTGTACGGGATGCATACCCATGTTTTCTACACACCTTGTCTAACTACGACTGGAGCCATTTGGCCGGTTATGCGCGGTTCAACCCTTGCAGCGCGACGCTTAACTGGCGCGCTGCGTCGGCTGCTGATAGAGCCCGGCAAACATCTCCGCCATCGTGTCCTCGCTTGGGTCTTGCGCGGCCTGCAGGCCTACGGCCCGGCTGACCAACTGATGACTGCGGGGAACCTGCAAATCATCGGGAATTCGTGGTCCATCAGCGAGATAGGCTACCGGTAGACGCTGGCTAATAGCCAGCCCTAAAACCTCGCCCAGGCTGGTGGCTTCATCCGTCTTGGTGAGGATGCAGCCCGACAAACCACAACGCTTATAACTATGGTAGGCGGCTTTCAGCACTTGGCCCTGGCTGGTGGCTGCCATCACCAGATAATTTCTGGCATTCACGCCGCGGCTAGCGAGGGTTTCCAGCTGCATGCGCAGCGCCGGATCATTGGCCGGCAAACCGGCGGTATCGATCAGCACCACACGCTTGCGCGCCAATGGTGCCAAGGCCTGAGTCAGCGACTGGCCGGGGTCGACCAGGGTCACCGGGACGTTGAGGATGCGCCCCAGGGTCTTCAGCTGTTCCTGGGCACCGATGCGGTAGCTGTCCAGGCTGACCAGGCCAATGTGCTGCGCGCCGTACTTGAGCACGTAGCGCGCTGCCAGCTTGGCCAGGGTGGTGGTCTTGCCCATGCCAGCCGGACCGACCAGGGCGATCACCCCGCCCTCTTCCATCGGCTCCTGCTTCGGCGTCTTGATCGCATGCGCCAGGTGCGCCAGCAGCATGCGCCAGGCCTGACGCGGCTCGGCGACATTGGCAACGCGCTCAAGCAAGGCTTTCGACAATTCGGCGGACAGGCCCATGCGCTGCAAGCGGCGCCACAGGTTGGCCTGCTGCGGACGGCGGTTCTGCAACTGGCCCCAGGCAATCGAGCCCAGTTGCACTTCGATCAATTCACGCAGGCCGTGCAGTTCGAAACGCATGGCATCCAGCGCACGCTGATCGGTTGCCGCAGCAGGCGCGGCCTGAGATTTGCGCATCACGGCCGCCAGGCTGTCAGCAGGCTGGCTCGTAGCCGCGCCAAACAGTTGGCGATCCTTGCCCGCATCGACGTGCGTGCGGGTGGTCAGCTCGGCCTGGGCCGTGGCGATTTTGGCCTGGGTCTTGCGCAGCTCGGCTTCCAGCGCCGGGTTGGGCTGACGGGCCGGTGCGGCAGGCACCTGATAATCCAGCGCGGCGGTGAGTTCGACACCGCCGGCGACCCGGCGATTGCCAATGATCGAGGCATCGGCACCCAGCTCATCACGCACCAGCTTCATGGCGGTACGCATATCGGCGGCGAAAAAGCGTTTGACCTGCATGGCCTGTAACCTCGGTTAGTTCTGCCCCACCGTCGCAACGATGGTGACCTGCTTGTTATCCGGAATTTCCTGGTATGCCAGTACATGGATACTCGGAACCGCCAGCCGCGCGAATCGCGAGAGCATCGCCCGGACCGGACCGGCCACCAGCAGTATCACTGGCTTGCCGAGCATCTCCTGGCGCTGCGCCGCTTCCACCAGGGAACGCTGCAGCTTCTCGGCCATGCCAGGCTCCAGAAGGATGCCCTCCTCGGAGCCTTGACCGGCCTTCTGAATACTGTTGAGCAATATCTGTTCCAACCTGGGTTCCAAGGTGATCACAGGCAGCTCCAGCTCTAGCCCCACAATGCTTTGCACGATTGCCCGGGCCAACGCGACGCGCACCGCCGCCACCATCGCGGCGGGATCTTGACTCTTCACCGCGACATTGGCGATGGCCTCGGCGATGGTGCGGATATCGCGTACCGGCACCTGCTCCTGGAGCAAGGTCTGCAACACCTTGAGCAGGGTCGATAGGGAAATCATCCCCGGCACCAGCTCTTCAGCCAGCTTCGGCGAGCTCTTGGCCAGCAGCTGCATCAACTGCTGCACTTCCTCATGCCCGAGCAGCTCGTGGGCATGTTTGTGCAGCACTTGGTTGAGATGGGTGGCGACCACCGTGCTGGCGTCCACCACGGTGTAACCCAGGGATTGCGCCTGGTCGCGCTGGCTCGGGTCGATCCACACCGCCTCCAGGCCAAATGCCGGGTCTTTGGCGGCGATGCCGTTGAGCGGGCCGAACACCTGCCCCGGGTTGATCGCCAGCTCGCGGTCCGGATACACCTCGGCCTCGGCCACGCTGACGCCCATCAAAGTCAGGCGATAGGCATTGGGCTGCAGATCGAGGTTGTCGCGGATATGCACCGAGGGCATCAGAAAGCCCATTTCCTGGGACAGCTTCTTGCGCACGCCCTTGATCCGCGCCAGCAATTGTCCACCCTGGTTGCGGTCGACCAGCGGAATCAGGCGGTAGCCCACTTCCAGGCCGACCATGTCCACCGGCGTCACGTCGTCCCAACCCAGTTCCTTGACCTCTTGCGCCTTCTGCGCGGGTAGCAGCTCCTGTTGGCGCTGCACCTCCTTGATCTCATCTTCCTTGACCGCACGCCGCTTGTTGGCGATCCAGTAGGCCGCGCCGGCGGCCACCAGGCCCAGGCTGATAAAGGAGAAATGCGGCATACCGGGCACCAGGCCCATGGCGATCATGATTGCGGCGGTCACCGCCAAGGCGCGCGGCGAGGCGAACATCTGCCGATTGACCTGCGCACCCATGTCCTCGGAGCTGGAAACCCGTGTCACCATGATGGCGGCGGCGGTGGACAGCAACAGCGACGGAATCTGCGCCACCAGGCCGTCACCGATGGTTAGCAGGGTGTAGATACGCCCGGCATCGGCAAAGCCCAGGTCATGCTGGAGGATGCCGATCGCCATGCCACCAATCAGGTTGATAAACAGAATCAACAGGCCGGCGACGGCGTCACCGCGGACGAACTTGCTGGCACCGTCCATCGAGCCATAAAAGTCGGCTTCCTGCGACACCTCGGAGCGACGCCTCTTGGCTTCGGGCTGGTCGATCAGGCCGGCGTTGAGGTCAGCGTCGATGGCCATCTGCTTGCCAGGCATGGCATCCAGGGTAAAACGCGCACTGACTTCGGAGATACGCCCGGCACCTTTGGTCACCACCACGAAGTTGATGATCATCAAAATGGCGAACACCACGATACCGACCACGTAGTTGCCGCCGATCACCACCTCACCGAACGCCTGGATCACCTTACCCGCGGCGTCATGGCCGTCCTGGCCGTGCAACAACACCACCCGCGTCGAGGCCACGTTGAGCGCCAGGCGCAGCAAGGTGGCCGCCAGCAGAATGGTCGGGAATACGGCGAAATCCAGCGGACGCAGGGCATAGATCGCCACCAGCAGCACGACGATGGACAGGGCAATACTGAAGGTAAACAGCACATCGAGGAGAAACGGCGGAATCGGCAGCATGACCATGCCGAGCATGACCAGCAGCAACAACGGGATGCCCAGATTGCCCTGGCGCAACCCCGAGAGGTTGCTGCGCGCATCGGTGAGCATTTGCGAGCGATCTATTGCCACTTCCCTACCCCAGCCAATTCAAACTTTTGACGCTAAACGCGCCTTTGCTGGGGTTTTGCAAGAAGCTGTCCAACTTTGCCGGGCCGGGCAATATCCTTGGGCCGCAAGCCACTGGCTACTCGTCGCGGCGTAAATCCGGCGGAATCGGCAAGTTGTTCAACGGTGCAGGCCGCTTGCCCTTGCCCGCCTGGTACTGGCGCAGCTGGTAGACGTAAGCCAGCACCTGGGCGATAGCCAGATACAGGCCTGCGGGGATTTCCTGATCGAGCTCGGTGGAATAAAACACCGCCCGCGCCAGGGCTGGCGATTCCAGCACCATGACCTTGTGCTCGTTGGCGATTTCGCGAATCTTCAAGGCGGTGAAGTCGCCGCCCTTGGCCAGCAGTACCGGCGCATTGCCCTTGGCCGGATCGTATTTCAGCGCCACGGCGAAGTGCGTCGGGTTGGTGATGACCACATCGGCATCCGGCACCGACTGCATCATGCGCCGCTCGGCCATTTCACGCTGCAACTGACGGATGCGCTGCTTGACCTCGGGCTTGCCCTCGCTGTCCTTATACTCGTCGCGCACTTCCTGCTTGGTCATCATCAGCTTCTGTTTGTTGCTCCAGAGCTGGAACGGCACATCGACCGCCGCAATCAGGATCAACCCGCAGGACATCCACAACGCACTCCAGCCCACCACATTCATGGCGTGCAGGATCGCCGACTCGATCGGCTCATGGACGATGGCCATCAAATCGTCCTGCCAGGCTGAAAGCACCGAGATGCCCACCAGCAGAATCACCATGAACTTGGCCAAAGCCTTGAGCAACTCGACCAGGGCCTGGGTGGAAAACATCCGCTTGAGCCCCGCCAGCGGATTCATCCGGCTGAATTTCGGGGCCATGGCCTCAAACGAGAACAACCAGCCACCCAGCGAAATTGGCCCGACGATCGAGACGATCAGCAGCAACACCAGCAAGGGAAACAGCGCTTCCAAGGCGATCTGCCCGGACGCCGCCAGCCACAGGCCCATGCTGCGTTCATCCATGATCACCTCACGCGACAGGGCGAAATTGCCACGCATGATGCCCAGCATGGCATTGCCAATGCTGCCGCCAAAACTCAGCAAACCGCCGAAGCCGCCCAGGGTCACGGCCAGGGTGTTGAGCTCTCTGGAGCGCGCGATCTGGCCCTTCTCACGGGACTCGCGCAGGCGTTTGTCCGTGGGCTCTTCACTTTTATCGGCACCGCTTTCTGACTCAGCCATGCTCGCCCCTTACCGTGCCCGGACCATTTCACGCAGCCACTGCAGGGCTTCGCTGGCGAAAACCTGGTACTGCGCGAGGATATCGGCCATGCCGATCCAGACGATGAATAGACCCAGCACCAGGGTCAGTGGAAATCCGATGGAGAAGATATTCAGCTGCGGCGCGGCGCGGGTCATCACCCCGAACGCCAGGTTGATCACCAGCAGCGCAGTGATTGCTGGCAGCACCAGCAACAGGGCCGAACCCAGCACCCAGCCGAGTTTATTGGCGATATCCCAGTAGCTGTCGACCAGAAAGCCGCTGCCCACTGGCAGGGTGAAGAAGCTTTCGGCCAGCACCTCGAACACCACCAGATGGCCATTCATGGCGAGAAACAGCAGGGTCACCAGGATCATAAACACCTGACCGATCACCGGCACCGAGATGCCGTTGGCCGGGTCGACCATGGAGGCGAAGCCCAGGCCCATCTGCATCGCGACGATCTGCCCGGCAATCGCAAAAATCTGGAAGAACAGCTGCAGGATAAAGCCCATCATCAGGCCGATGAGGATTTCCTGGGAGACCCAGATAAACGCCTGCAGGTTGAGCGCATCGACCACCGGCATCGGCGGCAGGGTCGGCATGATCGCGATGCAGATGGCCAAGGCCAGGTACAGCCGCACCCGAGCCGACACCAGCTGGGTACCGACGATCGGCATAAACATCAGCAGCGCAGTGATGCGGAACAGCGGTAAGACAAAACTGCCGACCCAGGCCCCGATCTGCGCGTCGCTTAGCTCGAGCATGTCAGCCGATCAACAGCGGAATATTCATGATCAGGTTCTCGGTGTACTCCATCAGCTCGCGCACCAGCCAGGGGCCGGCAAAGATCAGCACCAATAGAATCACCAGCAGCCTCGGCAGAAAGCTCAGGGTCTGTTCGTTGATCTGGGTGGCGGCCTGAAACATCGCCACCAGCAGGCCCACAATCAGGCTCGGCACCACCAGAATCGCCACAATCATCGCGGTCAGCCAGAGGGCATCACGCACCAGATCGACCGCTACCTCAGGCGTCATCGCTAGGTGCCTCCGAAGCTGGCGGCCAGGGTGCCCATGATCAGCGCCCAGCCATCAATCAATACAAACAGCATGATCTTGAACGGCAGGGAAATGATCAGCGGCGAGAGCATCATCATGCCCATGGCCATCAGGATGCTCGCCACCACCATGTCGATGATCAGGAACGGGATAAAGATCATAAAGCCGATCTGGAACGCGGTTTTCAGCTCGGAGGTGACAAACGCCGGCACCAGAATGGTCAGCGGCGCATCCTCCGGGCTAGCGATGTCGGTACGCTTGGACAGCCGCACGAACAACTCCAGATCGCTTTCACGGGTCTGCGACAGCATAAAGTTCTTGATCGGCCCCTCGGCCTTGACGATGGCATCCTGCGCCGTCATCTGCTCATTCAGATAGGGCTGCAGCGCCTCGCGGTTAATCTGGTCGAACACCGGAGCCATGATAAACATGGTCAGGAACAGGGCCATGCCGACCAGGATCTGGTTCGAGGGCGTCTGCTGCAGGCCTAGGGCCTGACGCAGAATCGAGAAGACGATAATGATCCGGGTGAAGCTGGTCATCAGCATGACAAACGCCGGGATAAAGCTCAGCGCGGTCATGATCAGCAGAATCTGCAGGCTGACCGAATACTCCTGCTGCCCGGCCGTATCGGTGCTCAGGGTGATCGCAGGAATCGACAGCGGGTTGCTGCCCGACTGAATCAAGGTGCTGGCAGTCGGCGGATCGGCGGCGAACGCAAGCGAAGCACCCAGGCTAAAAACCAATACCAGCAACACACGCAACATCACGATTTGTCCTTCTGATCCTTGCCCAACAGTTCCATCAGGCGCTGGGCAAACTCGCCGGAGGCCGGCTCCGCATCGGGCAGATGCACCGGTTCTTTCAGTACATGCAAGGGCGTGATCGCGCCTGGGGTCAGCCCCAGCAGCACTTGCTCTGCACCCACCTGCACCAGCACCAGGCGATCACGCGGCCCCAGGGCCTGGGTCGCCAGCACCTTGATCACCTGGCCGCCCCGCGGGACGATCTGCTGCACCCGGCGCATCAGCCAGGCCAGCAGGAAGATCAGGCCGATCACCAGCAGCAGGCCCAGCAACAGCTGCACCAGCTGCCCGCCCATGCCGGTGTCGCTCAGCGGTGCAGCCGCCTGCGTCGCAGGGGCCGCAGCCGCCGCGAAGGGTAATGCCAGGCCCAGCAGAAGGAAGCGACGCATGTTCAACGCAGCTTCTTGATGCGTTCACTCGGGCTGATCACGTCGGTGAGGCGGATGCCGAACTTCTCGTTCACCACCACCACTTCGCCGTGAGCAATCAGGGTGCCGTTGACCAGCACATCCAGCGGCTCGCCGGCCAGGCGATCGAGCTCGATCACCGAACCCTGGTTGAGCTGCAGCAGGTTACGGATGGTGATATCGGTGTTGCCCACTTCCATCGAGATCGACACCGGAATGTCCAGAATCACATCCAGGTTCGGCCCCTCCAGATTAACCGGCAGGTTGGCCTTGGGCATGCTGTCGAATTCTTCCATCGGCGCACGCGGCGCTGCCGGTGCAACCGAGTCACTGGCCGCCAGCATGGCATCGATGTCGTCCTGACCGGCATCACCGGCTTCGGACAACGCGGCCGCCCACTCATCGGCGAGCGCCTGTTCTTCAGGGGAGGTGGCTTCGTTTTCGTTTTCGTCTGCCATCGTAGATCCTCGGCTGGCGTTAAATGGGGGGATTAGCGGGTACGCTCAATGGGGCCGAGCACCTGCAAAGCCAGCTTGCCTTTGTGCGCCCCCATCTTGACCTTGAATGAGGGCACGCCGTTGGCGCACAGCACCACGTTTTCCGGCAGCTCCACCGGTATCACATCACCGGGTTGCATATGCAGAATGTCGCGCAGTTTGAGCTGACGACGAGCAACAGTCGCGCCCAGGGGCACGCTGACGCCGAGAATGTCTTCACGCAGCGCCTTGATCCAGCGCTCATCCTGATCGTCGACATCGGACTGGAAGCCGGCGTCGAGCATCTCGCGAATCGGCTCAATCATCGAATAGGGCATGGTGATGTGCAGGTCGCCGCCGCCACCGTCCAGCTCGATATGGAAGGTGGAGACCACAATCACTTCACTGGGGCTGACGATGTTGGCCAGCGCCGGGTTCACCTCCGAGTTGACGTACTCGAAGTTGATATCCATCACCGCATGCCAGGCTTCCTTGAGGTCGATAAAGGCCTGGTCCAGCACCATGCGCACCACGCGCAGCTCGGTTGGGGTGAATTCGCGGCCTTCGATCTTGGCGTGGCGGCCATCGCCGCCGAAAAAGTTGTCGACCAGCTTGAACACCAGCTTGGCGTCGAGAATAAACAGACCGGTGCCGCGCAGCGGCTTCATCTTCACCAGGTTGAGACTGGTCGGCACGTACAGCGAATGCACGTACTCGCCGAACTTCATCACCTGCACCCCGCCCACAGCCACATCGGCGGAGCGGCGCAGCAGGTTGAACATGCTGATACGGGTGTAACGGGCGAAGCGCTCGTTGATCATTTCCAGCGTCGGCATGCGCCCGCGGACGATGCGGTCCTGGCTGGTCAGGTCATATTGCTTGACGCTTCCCGGTTCGGCTTCCTCCTCGGTATCAACCAGGCCGTCATCAACGCCATGCAGCAGCGCATCGATCTCGTCCTGGGAAAGTAGGTCTTGCACAGCCATATGCCGCTCCTGATTACTGCAACACGAGGTTGGTGAACAGCACTTGCTCGACCGTAACCTTGCCGGTTTCTTTCTCGGCCAGTTCCTGCACGCTGGCGGTCGCTTGCTGACGCAACATTTCCTTGCCCACCGGGGTGATCAAGGACGCAAAGTCCTGACCGGAAAACAGCATCACCAAACGGTTGCGCAGCACCGGCATATGCACCTTGAGAGCATCCAGCGCCGCCTGATCGCGGGTCATCAGGGCCACGCTGACCTGCATATAGCGTGGACGCCCCTGATGAGTAAAATTCACCACAAAGGCCGGCGACAGCTCTTCATAGATCGCCGCCTGCTTGACTGGCACCGCAGGCTCAGCGGCTGCATCGGTCTTGGCTTCGTCGGCGGCATCGCCACCTTTCTTGCTCAGAAAGAACCAGGTGCCACCCACGGACAGGCCCACGGCCAGAATCACGGTGAGGGCAATGATGATGATCAACTTCATTTTGCCGGCTGGTTTCGCCTCGGCATTTGCCGGTGCTTGCGCTGCTTCTTTCTTAGCCATGCCAATAATCCGTCGCTATTCGGAGTTCTATCCGTTTTCAAAGGGTTAAGAGCAAGTGTTATGCCAGTTTGTCAGCAAACTTGCTCGATGCGGGTTGCCCAGCACCGCAAGGAGCACGGCCGGCATATGCAGCGTCGTTCAATCACCCCAAACAAAATCGCCCGGCTCCCACGAATGGGAGCCGGGCGAAATGCAGTTTAGATCAGTGCGCTCGGCAACTACAGCAGCACGCGCGCTGGCAGGCCGTCTTTAATCGCGCAGCGGCAACGCCAGTGGATTTATAACAACCGGCTAGGCGTAGTAATCGACCAGGCCACGGGCGCTACTCACACCTGCACTGGGCAATTCGACACCGCCTGCACGCAGCTCGTCATCGCCACCCAGCAGCTCGCCATCGGCACCGCCACGCCCCTTGCCGTCACTTTCCTGACCTTGCCAGCCGCGTCCCAGGGATTGGTCGGAGACGTTCACATCCATCAGGTTCATGCCCTGCTGGGCAAACATCTCACGCAAGCGGTGCATCTGCGCATCCAACGCATCACGCACCCCGGCATGCGGGCTGGCGAAGGTCACCTGGCTTTGTTCCTGGTTGACACTGATGCGCACCTCCAGTCGCCCCAGTTCAGCCGGGTCGAGCTGAATCTCGGCCGATTTCAGGTTCTGGCTGGACATCACCATCACCCGATCGACCACCGCCTCACTCCAGCCTCCCTGCTGCATGGGTATCGGCTGACCGCCCAGCAACGGCGCGCGCGCGACTTGAGTCGTCTGTTGGGTTATCGCCTGAGTCAGGGCGTTGAGCTTGCTGACGAAGTTTTCTGCCGTGTTATTGGCCGTCCCCTCCTTCAGTGCCTCCAGGCCTTTACCGGTCAAGGCTTCCAACTGCAGCTCCGGCAGCTCCAGGGTTTCGCCTTCGGTCGGCACCTCATCCGTGACCAGCTGGCTCGCCAGCATACTCTGACCAACGCTTTGCGTCGCCAGATTAGCCTGCGCCAGCGGCGCTGTTACGACCTGTTCGGCTTGCGCCTTGTCCTTCGCACCTATTTCCAGCGCCATACGCACGGCAGGCAACTGGTTGAGCGCATCCAGTTCAGGGTCGAAACTGGCCTCAGTCATGCTCGCCGGTCCCGAGCTGGTCAGGTTGCCCGAGGTCACCAGCAATGGCTCGACTTCGCTCGTCACCTCCGGCTCGTCAATCAGCTCGACAGTCTCTTCCGTCACCGGCAGCTCACCGGTAATCCCCAGCAACAGCAGAGGGTCGAGGACTGCACCCTCGATTGCCGGGTCACTCGGCAAAGGCTTGCCGCTATCGGCAAGCTCAGGCTGGCCGACGGCATTCGCCGCCTGCGGGTCTTCGCTGTCTTCGTCGCAGGTTTTGCTCTCGCGAGCAGGCTTGGCGGGTGCTTCGGCGCGCTCGGCAGCCTTGGCCTGACGCTCCTTGGCGTACACCTGGGAAAAGCTGGAAGCCTCGTTCTTATTGGGCTCAGCCGGTTTTTCCGGCGCTTTCGCGGGAGCAGCCCGAGATTTTACTTCAGGTGCCGACTTGAGCAGCAGATCGGGGGCAACGGACATGGATACTCTCCGTTCGGGGTTGGTCGTGCGGAGGGTTTTGCAAGGGCCGGGCCAACTTGCTGGCGGGCAGGATCAACAGGTGTGAAGCGCAGGGTTGCTCGTACCCAGCAGGATCAGTGCCGATAACGCTGGCGCTCGGACTTCAGCAGAATCCGCACGATGGCAAACTCGCGTTCGATCTGTTCAACCAGCTCCGGGGCCTGTTCCAGCTGCTCACGCCGCCCGGCCTCCTCCAACTGCTTGCACAGGCTGGCCAGCAGCAGCGCACCCATATTGCTGCAACTGCCCTTGAAGCTATGCGCGGCCAGGCGCAGGGTCTGGGCATCCGCGGCCTGCTCAGCCTGACGCAACACCAGTAGACGCTCTTCCGAATCGACCAGAAAGGTATCCAGCAGCACCGGATATTCGTCTTCCATGACATCCTGCAAAGCCGCCAATACAGCGCTATCAAGGTGAATATCTGACAACGGCTCGCTCCCTTCGCGTGGTACGCCGGATTATGCCCCAGGCAACCAGGAAAACTCCACGCGCACCCCCGGTTCGCCATCGCCCCAGCTGCAACGCTCGCTCAATTGCCTGACCAGTGCCAGGCCGCGGCCACTCAGGCTGTGCGCATCACGCGGCTGAACCGGCAGCCGCCGTGCATCGAAGCCCGAACCGCTGTCCTCGACTCGCACAATCAAACGACCACCGCCGGCCTCGGGTAGCAACTGCAGGTGAAAACGCACAAACCCATCGGTCAGCGCGGCCAACCGCACACTGCGCTGCCGGTAGTACTCGGCAAAGCCTTCGGCATTCGCCTTGAGCGCCGAGTCCAGCCCCAGTACGCCATGCTCGAGGGCATTTGAATACAGCTCGGCCAGCACACTGAACAACGCGCCGCCCTGGGGCCGCAGCCCTTGCACCTCCAGCAGCAGCTGCAAAAGGAACGGCAGCGGATTGAAGTGACGCAGGGTTTCCCCGCGAAACTCGAAGCTGGCCGACCAGTCCAGCGAATGGCTCTGGCCATTGTCGGCAAAGGCCAGCGGCGGCCGGTTCAGGTCGCCATCCTCGACCAGGCTGACTTCCAGCAGGCTGACGTCATCCTGCTGCTCGCCACTGAACAGGGTCAGCGCCTGCTGGATCTCGGCAAACAGCGCCAGGGGCTGCTGATTGGACTCGAACACCTCAAGCAAGCGGCCTTCACCGAACAGCTCAGCCTGCTTGTTACAGGCCTCCAGCACACCATCGGAGAGCAGAAACACCCGATCGCCCAACGCCAGCGGGTAGACCTCGTATTTGTCATTGAACGCGGTAGGCTCCAGCACCCCCAGCGGCAGATGGCGCGAGACCAGCGGCAAGCGCTCGCCGTTGCCGCGTAGCAGGTAACCGTCCGGCAAACCGCCGTTCCACACTTCGACCACTTGGCGCTGGAAGCTGATATTAAGCACGCTGGCGCAGCAGAACACCCCGACCGGGAGAATGCGCTTGAGCTTGGCATTGATCTCGCGCAGCACTTCGGCCAGCGAATAGCCCTTGGCCGTCATGCCGTAGAACACCTCGGCCAGCGGCATCGCACCGATGGCGGCGGGCAAACCGTGACCAGTGAAGTCGCCCAGCAGCACATGCATACCGCCGGAAGGCTTGAAGGCGGCCAGCAGCAGATCGCCGTTAAACACCGCGTAAGGCGATTGCAGGTAACGGATATTCGGCGCATCCAGGCAGCCCGAATGGGTCACCTTGTCGAACACCGCCTTGGCCACGCGCTGCTCGTTGAGCAGGTGCTCGTTGTGCTTGGCAATCAGGTCACGCTGCTGCAGCACGGTGTCCTGCAGACGGCGCAGGCGATCCATGGCCTTGATCTTGGCTTCGAGAATGACCCGGTTGTAGGGCTTGGCGAGAAAGTCGTCGCCGCCGGCCTCCAGGCAGCGCACCAGGGCTTCGCCTTCGGTCAGCGAGGTCAGGAAGATGATCGGCACCAGCTCTTCGCCGGCGCTTTGCTTGATCCGCCGCGCCGCCTCGAAGCCATCCATGATCGGCATCAAGGCGTCCATCAGCACCAGCTGCGGGCGCTCTGCCTCGAACAGCGAGACTGCCTCCAGGCCGTTGCTGGCGGTCAATACGCGGTGCCCCTGGCGGCTGACGATGGTTGACAACAACATGCGGTCGGCCGCGTTGTCCTCGGCGATCAGGATGGACAGACGTTCAGGCATGACTGGGTGCCTCGCCTCAGGCGATTTTGAACAACTGCTCGAAATTCGAGATCGCCAGGATCTTGCGCACATCGGGGTTGCAGTTGAGCAGGCGGATCTGCGCACTGTCGCCACCGGCATGGTCGCGCAGCAGCAACAGCATGCCCAGCGCGGAGCTATCCAGGTAGGTGGTGTCCTTGAGGTCTACGACGTAACTCTTGGGCGTACTGTTGACGCGCTCGTAGGCGTTGCGAAATTCCTGGTGAGCGCCGAAATCAAAGCGTCCCTGTATCAAGATGGTCAGCTCTTGCCCGTCGGTCGAGGGCAGCGAGGTGATTGCCATGAATTACTCCTATCAACGAAAAGGCCAGCGCGCACCCGCGGGTGCGTCTGGCTGCATGTTATGCATGATCAAGATGTAGCATCGCAATGCGCATGCGGCAACTCTCGCATGGCCAGTGCAGCCCGCCAATCGGCGCTGTTTTGCCCAATTATCTGAGTGCCGCCGCCGCACAGGCCGCTAGAACTGGGAGTCGCGCCCGGACAAGCGCTGCGACAGCTCATCAAGAAGTTTCTGCTCGCGCTTGTCCTCGGCCATGCGCGCCTCATCCTGATAGCGTTTGACCAGCTTGCGCAGCCCCTCCAGACGGGCGTAGCGCTGCTGCCAGACGTCACGCACCCTGTCCATATTGGCGCGATGCCAATCAACGCTGCCGCGCTGCTGGCCGATGGCGGTTTCCAGCTGAGTGAGGAAGCGCTGATAGTTCATCAGCCACTGCCCGGATACCCCGCGCTGGCCTTCGTTGATCCACTGCTGCTGGTAGTCGCCGCGGTAACGTTCGAGGTCGCCAAGCTGCACTTCGGCCTGGCGCAGCAAACCCTGAGCATGGCCCAACTGCATGGCGGCCTCACGCTCGGCACGCTCGGCCATGTCGATGACCGGAGCCAGGCGCGCGGCGCGGCTTTGCGCCATGGCTTACGCGCCTGCTGCAGCAGGGTTGAAGGTCGCGGCCAACTGCGCGCTACTGTTTTCCAGGCTTTCGTTATCCTGCAGGTTCTGCCGCAGGTACTTGACCATGGCCGGCTGGCGGGCGATGGCCAGGTCGGTGTCGGCATCGCCGCCCGGCACATAGGCACCGACACTGATCAGGTCGCGGCTCTGCTGATAACGCGACCACAGTTGCTTGAAGCGCTGGGCCAGGCGCATGTGTTCGGCGCTGACCACCTGCGGCATCACCCGGCTGATCGAGGCTTCGATGTCGATGGCCGGGTAATGACCTTCCTCGGCCAGCCGCCGCGACAGCACGATATGGCCGTCGAGCACGCCACGGGCGGCGTCGGCGATCGGGTCCTGCTGGTCGTCGCCTTCGCTGAGCACGGTATAGAACGCGGTAATCGAACCACCGCCCTTCTCGGCATTGCCGGCGCGCTCGACCAGCTTGGGCAAGCGGGCAAATACCGACGGCGGATAACCCTTGGTCGCCGGTGGCTCGCCAATGGCCAGGGCAATCTCGCGCTGAGCCTGGGCGAAACGGGTCAAGGAATCCATCAGCAACAAGACGTTCTTGCCCTTGTCGCGGAAGTATTCGGCGATGCGCGTGCAGTACATGGCCGCGCGCAGACGCATCAGCGGCGCATCATCGGCCGGCGAGGCCACCACCACCGAGCGCTTGAGGCCCTCGTGGCCGAGGATCTCGTCGATAAATTCTTTTACTTCGCGGCCCCGCTCGCCGATCAGCCCGACCACGATGATGTCGGCCTCGGTAAAGCGCGTCATCATGCCGAGCAGCACCGACTTACCCACACCGGTACCGGCAAACAGGCCGAGACGCTGACCACGGCCAACGGTCAGCAGGCCGTTGATCGAACGGATGCCGACATCCAGCGGTTCGCTGATCGGGTGGCGGTTGAGCGGATTGATCGCCGGACCATCCATCGGCACCCAATCCTCGGCCTTCATCCCGCCCTTGCCATCCAGGGCGCGGCCGGTACCGTCGAGCACCCGGCCGAGCATCGACATGCCCATGGGCAAGCGCCCGGTGTCTGGCAGCGGCACCACGCGGGCTCCCGGGGCAATGCCGGCCAGGCTGCCGACTGGCATGAGGAAGATCTTGCCGTTGGAAAAACCCATTACCTCGGCCTCGACCTGCACTGGGTGATAGCTGTCGTCGTTGATTACCAGGCAGCGGCTGCCCAGTGCGGCGCGCAGGCCTTCGGCTTCCAGGGTGAGGCCGACCATGCGCAGCAAGCGCCCTTCGACCTGCGGCTGGCTGGGTAGCTGTACGGCGTCGGTATAGCCGGCCAGGCGCTTGGCGAAGCTGACGCGATCAAGGCGCATCAGGGCTCGCCTGACTATCTAACTGGGGAGCATCCAGATCAGTGTGCAAATCGGCTTCCAGCGGGTGTACCGACTGCTCGCGCTGTTGCTCGAACAACTGCTTGATCGCCTGATTCAGGCGGGTTTCCACGGTAGCGTCGATGCGGCTGAGTTCACTTTCCACCCGGCAACCGCCTGGCAACAAGGACGCGTCTTCAAGAATCCGCCAGCTTTCCTCGTGGCGCTCACGCAGGGCCTTGATCATCTCGAAATCTTGCGGATTGAGGTGAATGCGAATGTTGCCAGTGCCCATCGGCAGCAGCTTGAGCGCCTCGCTGAGCACCTGACGAATCTGGCTGGAATCGCTGACCAGCTCGCGCTGGATCACCTGACGCACCATCTGCCCGAGCAGGCCGACCATGGCTTCTTCGAGCTGCTGGTCTTGCTCGGCAATCGGCTCGAATAGCTGCGTCATCAGTTGCTCAAGCCCGGCCAGCTTGGCGGCCAAGGCCATGTCAGCTTCCTGCTTGGCCTTCAACTGGCCGGCGTGGAAGCCGTCTTTCTCGCCGGTGGCAAAACCTTCGTTGTAGGCGTCCTGACGGATCGCCTCCAGCTCGTCCAACGTCAAAGGCTTGACGTCTTCCAGCGCAACCTCTTCGCTCTCGCTGTGCGCCTGCTCAGCCGCTTCGGCCTGCTGTGCGGCGCTCTGCGTTTCGGGCGACGGCTCTGGTTCGGGGACTTCCGGGTCGAAGCTGGGCAGCGTCCACAGGTCGACGTCCTTGAGATCCTTGGCGCGAATCAGCTCGCTGGGCGCTTCCTTGGTCGACATGGCTTAGACCATCTCCTCGCCGCCTTTGCCACCGAGGACAATTTCCCCGGCCTCGGCCATGCGCCGGGCAATGGTGAGGATTTCCTTCTGCGCGGTTTCCACGTCGCTGACGCGCACTGGGCCCTTGGCTTCGAGGTCGTCGCGCAGCAGTTCGGCGGCACGTTTGGACATGTTCTTGAAGACCTTTTCCTTGATCGCTTCGTCCGCGCCCTTGAGCGCCAGCACCAGCACGTCCGACGACACCTCGCGCAGCAGCGCCTGGATGCCACGGTCGTCGACATCGGCGAGGTTGTCGAAGACGAACATCAGGTCTTCGATCTGGCTGGACAGGTCTTCGTCGACTTCGCGGATGGAGTCCATCAGCTGGCCTTCGACCGAGCTGTCGAGGAAGTTCATGATATCGGCGGCACGCTTGACCCCGCCAAGTGCCGCGCGGGTGGTATTGGAGCTGCCAGAGAACTGCTTCTCGAGAATCAGGTTGAGTTCTTTGAGCGCCGCCGGCTGCACGGTATTCAGCGAGGACACGCGCAAGACGATATCCAGGCGCACCTTGTGGTCGAAATGACCAAGCACTTCACCGGCCTGGTCGGGGTCGAGGTAGGCCACGACGATGGCCTGAATCTGCGGGTGCTCGTAGCGGATCACATCGGCCACGGCGCGCGGCTCCATCCACTTCAGGCTGTCCAGGCCGCTGGTGCTGCCGCCTAGAAGGATACGGTCGATCAGGTTGCCGGCTTTGTCTTCGCCCAGGGCGGCGGTGAGCATCTTGCGGATATAGCCGTCGGCACCGACGCCCACGCTGGTCTGATCGCCGACGATGTCGACGAACTCGCCCATCACCTGCTCGACCTGCTCGCGCTGCACGTTGCGCATGCCGGCCATGGCCACGCCGACCCGCTGCACTTCCTTCGGTCCGAGGTGACGCAGCACCTGGGCCGCATCGGTTTCGCCAAGCGACAGCAGGAGAATCGCAGCCTTGTCGACCTTGCTCAATTTAGCGGGGGTTCGATTCTCACTCATCGGCGTTAATCCACTCTTTCACAACCTGGGCTACGCGGCCCGGGTCTTCGGCGACCAGGCCCTTGATGGCGTTCAATTGTGCATCATACCCCTCACTCGGGCTGGGCAGGAGGATGCTTTGCGGGCCGCCCAGGCTGACCCGGTCTTCGGCCAGATCACCGCCCAGAGCGCCCATTTCACCCAGTTCGACATCGCCGTCGCGGCCACCACCCTGGCCCCTGCCGCCACCGGTAATGTTCTTCATCACCGGGCGCAACACGAACCACACCAGAATAAAGATCAGCAGCGCCGGCAGCAGTTGCTTCAACCCGCCCATGGCCATCAAGAACAGCTCATGCTGGTACCAGGGCAGCGCTACCAGCTCTTCGCCCAGCTCATCGGAGAACGGCGTATTGATCACGCTGACACTGTCGCCACGGCTGGCGTCGAAGCCCACCGAGTCCTGCACCAGACGGGTAAAGCGCGCCAGGTCATCACTGCTCCACGGCACGCGGGTGGTTTCACCGCTGGCCGCATCGACCTTAACCTGATCGTCCACCACCACCGCCACCGACAACCGACGCAGACGGCCCTGTTGCTGCTTGGTGTAGCTGATGGAGCGGTCCAGCTCAAAGTTGCGGGTGGATTGTTCGCGCTTGTCCGCCGGATAAGGTGCGAGCATGGCCAGGCCAGTGGCCGGGTCGATGATCTGCGCGCCGTTGGCATCCAGCAGCGGCTGTCCCGGAGCCACTGGCCCCGCTACTTCTGCGCCAGCCGCGCCGCCGGCCTGCTCAGGAGCGCTGGCCGCACCGGGTGGCTGGTTGCTCAGCGCGCCCGGCACGCCTTGCGGTGGCAGGCTGCTGCTGCGTTGTTCGTTGACCGACTGCTCGCTGCGCAGTGCCGGTTGATCCGGGTTGAACATTTCCGAGGTGGATTCCACCGCGCTGAAATCCACATCCGCCGACACTTCGGCCTTGTAGCGACCGGAGCCCAGCACCGGTTGCAGAATATTGTGCACGCGCTGGGTAAACAGGCTTTCCATGCGGCGGCTGTAATCGAACTGCTTGCCGGCCATGGTCAGTTCGGACATTTCCTGAATATCCGAGAGCAGGTTGCCCTTCTGGTCGACCACGGTGACCTGGGCCTTGTCCATTTCCGGCACGCTGCTGGCCACCAGATTGACGATCGCCATCACCTGGCTCGGCTCCAGGCCACGCCCCGAGTACAGCTCGACCAGCACCGAGGCGCTGGGCTTGCGTTCATCACGGACAAATACCGAACTCTTCGGAATGGCCAGGTGCACCCGTGCGGACTTGACGTTGTTCAGGCTGGAAACCGTGCGCGCCAGCTCGCCTTCCAGGCCGCGGCGGTAGCGTGTGGCTTCCATAAACTGGCTGGTGCCCAGGCCTTGCTCCTGATCGAGAATCTCGAAGCCGACGCTGTTGTCCGTCGGCGACACGCCAGCGGCAGCCAGGCGCATGCGCGCGCGGGCCAGGTCATCGGCCTTGACCAGCAGGGCACCGGAATTAGGCTCTACGGTGTATTTGATGTCGGCGGCGGACAGCGTCTCCATCACCTGGGACGCATCCATGCCGTCGAGGCTGCCATACAGCGGCTGATAATCCGGCTGCTGCGACCACAGCACCACAGCGAAACCCAAGGCGACACTGGCCGCCAAACCGACCAGCAGGCCGATCTGGCGCAGCATCGACATGTCGGCGAGGTTTTCCAGAAAACTCAGGCCGAACAGCGGTTTCTTCGAATCATCACCGCCGGTGGTGGCGGGTACGTTTGCAACGACGGCTTCAGCCATGATTCAGCCCTACCCTTAAACCGGCATCTGCATGATGTCTTGATAAGCCTGAACCAGCTTGTTGCGCACCTGGGTCATGGCTTGAAAGGACACACTGGCTTTCTGCGAAGCGATCATCACGTCAGTCAAATCCACGCCGCTATTGCCCATTTCAAAGGCTGTAGCCAGCTGATTGGAGGCCTGTTGGGTTTCGTTGACCTTGCCCACCGCCTGGCCGAGCATCTCGGAAAAGCTTGGCGCGCCGGCCTCGGCCGGGGCAGCGACAGGCTTTTGACGCGCCATGGCATCGGCCTGCATGGAGCGCATTTCCAACATCAAGCGATTGAATTCAATACCCTGGCTCATCACATCCTCCGCTGGCCGCGTTTTTTTGTGGCGTGCTGTCCGTAGCGGCCACCCTTCGGGTCGTCGCTACGCGACGGCAAAAATGGCTCCCGGCCATTTTTTGACGCTTCGCGGCGTTTGCAGAGGTATTGCAACAAGGGTGCCAGCTTATCGGGCTGGCTCTCAGCGCCTATTTACGCGCTTGCGAGCGGATATACAGCGCTTCGACCTTCTCCCGCGCCCAGGGCGTCTTGCGCAGGAAGGTCAGGCTGGACTTGATGCTCGGGTCGCTCTTGAAACAGCGGATATCGATCCGCTCGGCCAGGCCGTCCCAGCCGTACTGCGCAACCAGGGCAGTGAGGATGGCTTCGAGCGTAACGCCATGCAGCGGATTTTTCGGTGATTGGGTCATGCAGAACCTGTACGGACAACAGTAGGGAGAAAACTGCCGCCACCTTAGCCAAACCCGCGGCCAATCGAAAGCGCGGCAAAGTGCCTGAGGTTTTACGACTGAAATAAAAAAGCCGGCCCAACACCTGAAGGTGGGGCCGGCGAAGCACTATCGGGTCGCACGCACACAGCTGCGGAGCAGGTCCGCGCGGCAACTGAGCGACCAGTCAGCTGCCGTCAAGCATCAGGTGCAGCTCAGGCTGCCTGATATTCCTTCTCGGCCTCGTCGAAACGCTTGAGCATGCTGGCCGACGGTGCCGGGCCAAGCAGGCTGAACACCACGATACCGATGGTGGCGAAGATAAAGCCCGGGATGATTTCGTACAGGCCCAGGTGACCGAGGAAGTTCTTCCACAGGATCACGGTGAACGCGCCGATCAGCATGCCAGCCAGCGCGCCGTTGCGGCTCATGCGCTTCCATACCAGCGAGAGGATCACCACCGGGCCGAAGGCGGCACCGAAGCCTGCCCAGGCATAGGACACCAGGCCCAGTACGCGGTTTTCCGGATTGGACGCCAACAGGATGGCGACAACTGCAATCAGCAGCACCATGCCACGGCCGACCCAAACCAGTTCAAGCTGGCTGGCGTTCTTGCGCAGGAAGGCTTTGTAGAAGTCTTCGGTCAGGGCGCTGGAGCATACCAGCAGCTGGCAGCTCAGGGTGCTCATCACCGCGGCGAGAATGGCAGACAGCAGGATGCCGGCGATCCATGGGTTGAACAGCAGCTTGGACAGCTCGATAAACACCCGCTCCGGGTTCTCGGTAACCGGGCCAGCGAGGTCCGGGTTAGCCGAGAAGTAGGCAATGCCGAAGAAGCCGACAGCCACCGCGCCGCCCAGGCACAGGATCATCCAGGTCATGGAGATACGACGGGCCGCCGGGATCGACTTCACCGAATCAGCCGCCATAAAGCGCGCCAGGATGTGCGGCTGACCGAAGTAGCCCAGACCCCAGGCCATCAGCGAGATCACGCCAACAAAGGTCGCGCCCTTGAGCATGTCGAAGTTGGTGGCGTCTTTCAGCTCGATGGCAGCGAAGGTGGTATCGGCACCGCCGGTGGCAATCATCACGATCACTGGCGTGAGGATCAGGGCGAAGATCATCAGCGTGGCCTGCACCGTGTCAGTCCAGCTCACCGCGAGGAAGCCACCGATAAAGGTGTAGGCGATGGTCGCTGCGGCACCGGCCCACAGGGCGGTTTCGTAGGACAGACCGAAGGTGCTTTCGAACAAACGGGCACCGGCCACCACGCCCGAAGCGCAGTAGATGGTGAAGAACACCAGGATCACCAGGGCGGAGAAGATACGCAGCACGCGGCTGCTGTCTTCGAAGCGGTTGGTGAAGTAATCCGGCAGGGTCAGGGCGTTGCCGTTGTGCTCGGTCTGCACACGCAGACGGCCGGCGACGAACAGCCAGTTGAGGTAGGCACCGACGATCAGGCCGATGGCAATCCAGCCCTCGGACAGGCCGGACATATAGACCGCACCTGGCAGGCCCATCAGCAACCAGCCGCTCATGTCGGACGCGCCAGCAGACAGCGCGGTGACGAAGCTGCCGAGGCTGCGACCGCCAAGGATGTAATCGGAAAGGTTCTTGGTGCGCATGTAGGCGAACAGGCCGATCAACACCATGGCTGCGATGTACACCACGAAGGTGACAAGCATTGGAGTACTAGCTGTCATTGGGGAACTCCCCTCTCGTTTGTTGTTATACGGCAACGGGGATAGACCCGCGCCCTGTTTGGCAAACCACGCCCGCTTATGGCGAACGTTTATATGGCAATGCGCCTCTCTGAATACCCGCCAGGCAAGCCGCAATACCCCTTGCAGCGCCCACTTCAGCCGAGCCGCATTACCACTTTCGGGGTTTCAAACACCCCAATTTCGGCAGCTGTTAGTAATAGGTCTAGCTCAACTACGCCAGCCTGCCGCGACAACCTGCGGACGAAAACCGGCGCACTGCGCGAGTGAAGGACGGAATTTAGTGGCAGAGGCATGACAGCTTCTTGCGAAAAGCTCTGGAGTTTTTGCAAAAACCTCCAGCCACGGGAACTTCCCGTAAACAATCGTTTAAGCCCACACCCCGATCACGCGGCGCACGGCCATCCATCATCGGCAACGCGTAATGCCTGGCGGCGACCTAGACTGCAGACAAACAAGCTGGAGGTGTGTGTGTTACAGAGCGAGGCATCCGATTACTCAATCTACCGCCGCGTCGTCTCGCAGTTGATGCAGGGCCAGGAGCAACTGCCCAGCCTGCCGACCATCACCCTGGATATTCGCCGCGCCCTGGGCAACCCTGACGTTTCGCTCGGTGCTCTGGTGCGCCTGATCGGCCGCGACCCGGCGCTCAGCGCGATGCTGATGAAACACGCCTCCAGCGCGCTGTACCGGCACACCTGCGCGCCGAAGACCCTGCATGAAGTGATCAGCCTGCTCGGCATGGCCGAGGTCGACCGCATCACCATGCTGCACAGCATCAAGAGCCTGTTCACCCTGCACAGCCCGGCGCACAAGCGCCTGTTTATCGAGGCCTGGGAACGCCTGGTGGTCAAGGCCAGCACCTGCGCCATGCTGGCGCGCTTGCTCGGCCAGGTGACGCCTGAGCATGCACTGCTGGCCAGCCTGCTCAGCGAGGTCGGCACCCTCGCCGTGCTGTCAGCGTTCAAGGACGAAAGCGTGATCCCCTCCAGCGATCTGTATTACAAGCTGTGCCGCGAATACAGCAAATCACTCGGCGTCATCGTGCTGAAGAAGTGGTCGGTGGATAACGAGTACATCGACATCATTCGCGACACCGGCAACTGGCAGTGCAGCCCGGGCGCGCGCCTGCAGTTGCTGGACCTGGTCAACCTGGCGCTCTACCACGCCCTCAAGGAACGCAACCCGCTGGCCGACCTGCCGCCGTTACAGGAGCTCGCGGCCTACCAGAAGCTGCTGCCTCCACAGGACTTTATCGGCGAAAACGGCGAGCTCAGCCTGGTGATCACCCATCGCGCCGACATCCTCGCGATTGCCCAGACCTTGCGTTAACGGTCAATCACCTGCGCGCGCATCGGCGCAAGGCGCGCCAGCAGGCGGTTCTGCGCGGGGATGGCAACGCCTTCGGTGGTCATCGCATCCTGCAGGTTTTCCACCAGGGCATTGAAGTCGCTGGGGGTCAGGTGCTGGCCCTTGTGGCTTTCTTCCATGCTGTCGCCGGTGTAGGTACACGGGCCGCCAGCCTCGACGCAGATCTGCTCCACCAGCTTGTCGCGCAGACGCACGATGTCGATTTTCTCGAAATGCCGAACGATGCGCGGGTCGGCGGCGATGTTCAGCAACATGCCTTCGACGATCCGGGTAATCCCCGCTTGCTCACCCAGGTCGCGGTACAGGCTGTCATTTTTCGGCGGCTGCTGGGCGCAAGCAGCCAGGGTCAAAACTACAGCCAGCAACAGACTGCGCATGCCTAGAAACTCCCCTGCACGGACAGGTAGACACCGTCCTGATTATCCAGCGTGGCGATCTCGCCGAGGCGCGCATAGGCCAACACCACGGCCAGATGCTTGTTGGGGAAATAACCGAGAAACAGATCAGCCCAGTCGCTTTCACCGGCGAAGCTGAGGTTGTCCGGCTTCTCGCGGTACTCCACCCCCAGCGCCCAGCGCGGGTTGAACAGCACGGCCACGGAGCCTTCCTTGAGTACCGAGTGGCGATCGCGGCGATCACCGCCAAAGCCGAGCAACCCCAACTCGTTGGCGCGGCTATAACGCAGGCCGCCATTGAGCAGTAGGTTGTAGCCAAACGCGCCGCCAAGAATCAGCCGGCTGGCGTTGATATAGCCCTCGGTGTCTTCACTGCGCTGCGCGCCCACCAAGCTGGGGATGAGGAAATCCTTCTGCCGTTTGTGCTGAATACCCAATGACACCTGCGGCAACTGGTCGTAGATCAGGTCACCAAACAGGCGCACCTTGAGGCCGAAAACATCCTGGCTCAGGCTGTTTTCCGGCAAGTTCAGGCCGCGCGCCAGGTTGCCCAGATCAAAGCGCTGGCGCGCATAGGACAGCTCCACACGGTTATCGAAAGACGCCGCCAGCCCAGCCACATCCAGGCGGTAGTCGCCGGTTTCCACCCGCGTGGCAAATGCACTCGCGCCCCACTCGCCGCGCTCGCCATAACCGGCCAGCACCGCCCAGGGGGTAATCCCGCCACCGGCGGCCCCTTCGAGGCTGCTGGCACCACCAGTGGCCAACAAGCGGCCGTCGGCACAGGCCAGGTTTGCCAGCAGCGCCAGCGGCAGAACGACAAGGCGTGACAGAGAGCTCATAGGCTTAATGCACCAAAGGTTGTGGCGACAGGTTGCGTTGCGCCATCCAGGCCTCGAAGGCCTTGGCCGCCAGCGGCCGGCTGATCAGGTAACCCTGCGCGGTGTCGCAGTGCCAATGGCCGAGCAACTGCAGGCTGCGCTCGAACTCGACACCCTCGGCTACCACCTTGAGACCTAGGCTGTGGCTCATCTCGATGGTCGAACGGACGATCACCGAATCCTCGCTGGCGTCGTCCAGGTCGCGGATAAACGACTGATCGATCTTCAATTCCTGCACCGGCATGCGTTTGAGCTGGGTCAGTGAAGAATAGCCGGTGCCGAAATCGTCCACCGACAGACTGATGCCATGCGCACGCAGGTCGTGCAGAACTTGCAGGGCAACCTCGGGATTGAGCATCACCCCGCTCTCGGTGATCTCGAAGATCAGCTGCTCAGGCGGTACCTGGTACTCAGTCAGCAGCTTGCCGACCCGCACCGGCAACTGCGGGTCGATCAGGTCCTCGGTGGAGATATTCAGCGACACCTGCACACGCAGGCCGCGTCCGGCCCACTCGCGTAACTGGCGCAACACCTCTTCGATCACCCAGGCGGTCAGCAACTGGATACTGCCGGTGCGCTCGGCCAGGGGAATAAATTCACCCGGCGAGACCATGCCCAATTCTGGGTGCTGCCAGCGCAACAGGGCTTCCGCCTGGCGCACCTGGCCGCCGGCGATATCCAGTTTGGGTTGATAGTGCAGCAGCAACTCGGCCTTGCTAGGGGCATGGCGCAGGTCACGAATCAGCCGTACCTGGCGCTGGCGGGCATCGTCGCGGCCGCGTTGGTAGATCTGCAGGCGGCTGGCCAGACCGGCGGCGTCCTGCATGGCAATCATCGCGCGGCGCAACAGCTCTTCCGGGGCATTGCCATCCACCGGGTAGGAGGCGATGCCGAAGCGGCAATCCAGGGCGATGTCCTGAACCCCCACGCGAAAGGGCTTGAACAGCAATTGCTGAACCTTGTCGGCAATGCCGACGCCGGTATCGCTGTCGGTGTTTTCCAGCACCAGGAGAAACTCATCAGCGATGATTCGCGCCAGCGTATCGCCCGGGCGCAACACCGCTTGCAGGCGGCGGCTGAGCTGCTGCATGGCCAAGTCGCCAGCGTCCGGGCCGTAGCTGTCATTGACCGCGCGGCAGTTGCCGATGCCCAGGTACAGCAAGGCCGTGGTGCGCCCCGCCGTGATCGCACTGCCCAGACGCTCCAGCGCCAATGTACGGTTGGGCAGACCGGTCAGGCCATCGTGCAGGGCGTTGTGTGCCAGCTGCTTCTCGCGCTCGGCAATCCCCTGCTGCATGGCCTTGAAGGCCTTGGCCAGTTGCCCTAATTCGTCAGTGCGCTCAAGCGTCAACGCCACCTGATAATCCCCTTGCCCTACCCGTTCGGCTACGGCGGCCAGTTGTTGCACCGGCTGCGACACCGTACGCGCCAGCAGCAATGCGCCGCCCAACGAGGCCGTAAGAGCCACCAGGGCGATCAGCAGAATGTCCCGGTCGAGCGGCGCAAACGCCTGCTGCGCCTGGCTCAGTGACTTATGCAACAACGCCTGCACCTGGAAGCCATCGCCGCTGGCGAGCACCAGGGTCTGCTCCAGATAACGCTCGCTGCCCACCATCCGCACGGCATCCGCCGCCGCTTCTGGCATGGCTTCTTGCAGCTGCGCGCGTTGAGCGGGCGCTAGGGTGCTGATCCAGATATCCGCCGCGCCCTCCTGGGCCGCCAGCAGGGTCAGGTCCAGGTGGGTCAGCTCACGCAATTCGGCGGCAAACGCATCGTCAACCTGAAAGCCCATCATCACCTGGGCAATCGGCAAGGGCGCGGTGACCGTGGCCTGCACCAGCAGGTAGATCGTGTCGGCAATCGGCATCAGGAAAATCTGCACACCCTCGCGCTGACGCAGCAGCGCGAGGGCACTCAAGCGCTGCGCGGTTGGCCCGCTGATCTGCCGGTCGGTACTGACTTTCAGGCTGCCGTCCAGCCCCAGCAGCATCACCGCACCGGCATTGATCCGCGCGCCGTGATTGGCCAGGGCCGAACGAATGGTCTCGGTGTCGCCACTGGCCACCGCATCCTTGAAGCCAAAATCCGCGGCCAGCACCTGCACCGCATCGTGCAACTGCCGTCCACGCACATCGAGCAACTGCTGAAACACCAGGCTGCCGACCTCCAGCTGCTCGCGCGCCTGGCTGCGCACTGCGGCGCTGGTGGCGGCCTGCACGGCGACATAGAGCGCACCGATGACCACCAATAGCAGCAGCACCAGGACCCCGGCGATACGCGCCTGAAAGCTATTGCGCAGCATCGCGGGCCTTCTTGAAGGCTTCACCGAAGGCGCTAACCGGGGCGCTGGGGGCCGTCGGCTGGTTCGCGCCCTGCATGGCGAGGGTGAAGCGCTGCTGCACGGCGGCCTCGCTCAGCTGCAACTCGCCAGCGGCTTGCGGCAGCATGTCCGGTGCCTGCGGGTGCCACAGGCTGACGCTGTATTTGCCTGCCGGCAGCTGCGCCAGGTTGATCCGGCCCTGCTCGTCGCTGACGGCAAACCAGGGGTCATCAGTGACGTAGATATAGCCCACCATCCAGTCATGAATATTGCAGCCAAGCACCACCACACCTGGGGTTTCGAAGGTCACCGGCTCGCTCGGCGTGCCTTGGTACAGGCGCAACTCGAAGCGCTTGGCCGGGGAAAAGGAGTAGACGTGATGGCGAATGTTGTCGCTGTTAGGGAAAGACACCGCCGTACCGCTGCGTACCACCAGCACATTGGGCGCGAACTGCTTGGCGCGCTGATCCATCAACGACAACTCGGGCGCGGGCGGCGGACCCGACGGGCCGCGCAGGCTGAGCACGGCATTGGCCAGGGGCCGGCCCTGGCTATCGAGTAATTCGGCTTGCAGGCTGGCCGCGCCGAGCGGCGCGCTGAACAGAGCTGCGCACGACAACAGCAGTGACCACACAACGGGTAGAGGCAGCAGCTGATTCATCAAGACAACTCACACTCAGGGCCACGCTGATTATGAACAGCATCCTTGCACGCGCAGACTTTAGCGCCGGGTGTGCCACAGCTTAGTCGGCCCGGTGGATAAGATCACGTTTCGAGCATTACGGCAGAAGCCGTTTTGCCGTCCGTACGATCTGCCAGATACAGCCGACTGAGGCGCTATTGCGCCCCACGCAAGCGTTTGGGGGTCAGGCCGAGATAGCGGCGCATGGCGGTGGTCAAGGCGCTCTGGCTGGAGAAGCCGCACTCTTCGGCAATCCGGATCAGCGGCAGTCCGCTTTCGCGCAATAGCCGCGCGGCACGATCGAGGCGGGTTTTCAGCAGGTACTGATGCGGCGTCAGGCCGACATGGTCCTTGAACTGCGCATGAAAATGGCTGGGGCTGAGGCAGGCGACCTGGGCCAGCTCGGCAACACTGATGCGCCGCGCCAGGTGTTCGATGATGTAGCGGTCGAGCCGCTCCAGGTTCAGCGCACCGAGCGCCCGGGCGTGCTGTTCACCGAACAGGCGCAGGTGCAAGGCCCGCAGCAGCACGCCACCGAGCGCCCGCGCCAGTAATGGATCGCTGCCATAGCGCTCGAGTTCGGCACCGGCATAGCTCAGCAGGTTCTGGAAGTCGGCATCGAGTTGCGGATAACGCGGGGTTTCAAACAGGCGGGTGAGCAGCGCCAGGTCTTCGCCGGAGGTGCCCTGCTCATTCAGGTCGATGATCAGCATGCGGTTGTCGCCCATGCCGGCGAACTGGTGATCGGCATCGCCCGGCACCAGGCAGGCACGCATGCGGCAGACCTCGCCACCCCGGCCATTGACCTCAAACTCGGCGCGCCCAGCCAGCGACAACACCAGCTGGTGATGGTCGTGGGTGTGTTCATGGGCTTGATCATCGAGACGAATCAGGCGCGCGGCGAGCATCGAAGGTGCAACCCCGAATAAGAAAGGTGCAACTTTACCCCTTTAGCCGCTAAAACTGCAGCCCGCACGACAAGTGGCCCAACTCATTCAAGCCACAAAGCGGTTGCACCCAAACAACTGCACCGCCCCCCGGTTAGCCCGGCTTATCAGGAACCGCTATGCTGGCATAGCCTTGATCATTGCCAGGAACTCACCATGCATGCCCCCCGCCTGATACTCGCTCTCAGCCTGGCCCTGCTCAGTGCCTGCGCGCAAAAACCCACCAGCGTGACCCTGCTGCAGAACCAGCAGAGCAAATGCCCACTGGAGCTGAGCACCGGCCAGCAATTTATTCTGCGTCTGCCCAGCAACCCCACCACCGGTTTCCGCTGGCTGTTGCGCGACAGCGCCCCGCAAGTGCTGCAAAGCCTTGGCCCGGAGGTCTACACCAATCCGGAAGACGCCGGCGTGGTCGGCAGCGCGGGCATTTCCACCTGGCGCTTCCAGGTTGCGCAAGCCGGTGAAGGCCGCCTGGCCCTGACCTACGAACGGCCCTGGGAAGTCGGCGTGGCTCCGGCGCAGCGCTTCGACTGCCTGGTCAAGGCCCACTAACACGGCGCGAAATGCTGCCTGAACTGGCACCGCCGGCTTAGTCAATCCGCTTCAGGCACGCCATAGTGCGGCCATTCGAACCTGAGGATTGATCTGATGCGCTATTTGCTGCTGGGGCTGTGCGGGGCTGCGGTGTTTCTCTACGCACGGATCAATGGCCTGAGCGAGTTGGGCCTGCTCAGCAAAGGCATTCCGGTCATCGCCATGCTGCTGTGGCTGCGCCAGGCACCGGCCGATCAGTACCGCCGCTGGATCAGCCTCGGTCTACTCGCCTCGCTCGCTGGCGACATCCTGCTGGACTGGCCGGGTGACCTGTTTGTATTCGGCCTGGGGGCTTTCCTGCTGGCCCATCTGGCCTACTTGCGCGCCTACTTCAGCGATTGCCAGCAACCCGCCTGGCTGGCGTTGCTGCTGGCGGCGGCGACTGGCGGGGCCATGTTCGCCGTACTCGCCAGCGCCGGCCTGGGGCCCTTGCTGCTACCGGTGGCCTGCTACGCCCTGGCCATCAGCGCCATGCTCTGGCGCGCCCTCGCCCGCCTCGGCCGGGCTGAACTGACGAGCCGTTCAAGCTATCTGGCCGCCGGTGGCGCGGCGCTATTCGTGCTCTCCGACAGCCTGATCGGGGTCAACCGCTTCGTCGCCCCCTTCGACGCCGCCCCTGTAGCCATCATGCTCAGCTACTGGCTGGGGCAATGGGCAATCGCCGCGTCGACCTTCAACCGCTCACGCCGTGCATAAGATTATTTTTAGGCCGGCACACCCGCGATAAATCGACTATAGGAAATAGACAAAAAACAATTTAGGGGAAATAGCATGGCGCTCACCGGGCGGGTATTTAGCCTTTTCCTGCTACTGGCAGGGCTCTGCGGTTGTAGCAGCCTACTGCCCAGTGAGCGTGCCGAAGCGCAGTCACCCTTCGAGGATTACCTGGACGCGGAGATGCGCTACTCCAAGGTGGTCCCCGGCGTCACCAGCCGTTCCGAACTGTTCGCCCTGGGCTTCGACCCGCTGGCCGAGGGCAACGGCAAGATGCTGTCGTTTATCGATATCCGCCTGATGTTCGTGCAGCCCAACGTGCCCATCACCTACCTGCCCGACGGTCTGGTGCAATGCTTGCAGGCCAAGGACCGCTGCATTGGTTATTCCTTCGAGTTCAACAAAACCGACACCCAGCGCGTTGGCAGCTTCTGGGCCGATGTACTGAATTTCCGCAAGAAGCGCGAACTGCAAGGCTGGGCATTCCGCGCGGTGTTCGTGCTGGTGGATGATCAGCTGGTGCACAAGGTCACCAATGGCGAACCAAACATCCGCCGCCTAGAAGTCAAACGCAACCCGCTGGGGCCGTTGCAGGGTGCGGGCGAGTTCTTTTCCGATCAATTGAAGTAATCGCGGTTTGGTTAGCCGGCGTACTTGGCTAAAATGCCCGGCTTTATCGACCAGTGCGCAGCCAACGTGAGCAAACAGCCCGACCGTCTTTTCGCCCAACCCCTGGCCCAGGTCCCGGACTTCGCCTTTAACGAAGACGTGGTGCGGGTCTTTCCGGACATGATCAAGCGCTCGGTGCCGGGCTACCCGACCATTGTCGAGAATATCGGCGTGCTGGCCGGCCAGTTCGCCCAGCCGCACAGCGTGCTATACGACCTCGGCAGCTCGCTCGGCGCGGTGACCCAGGCCCTGCGCCGGCATGTACAGATTGACGACTGCCGAGTGATCGCGGTGGACAACTCCAGCGCAATGGTCGAACGCTGCCGCGAGTACCTGCACGCGCAGGACTCGATGTTTCAGGAGCTGCTGCCGGTCGAAGTGATCGAGGCCGACATCCTCAGCCTGGAGTTGCAGCCAACCTCGCTGGTGGCGCTGAACTTCACCCTGCAATTTATCCAGCCCGAGCAGCGCCTCGCGCTGCTGACCAGGATTCGCCAGGCCTTGCTGCCCGGCGGCGCGCTGATTCTCTCGGAGAAGCTGCGTTTCGAGGACTCAGAACAGCACGAACTACTGAGCGAGCTGCATATCGCCTTTAAGCGGGCCAACGGCTACAGCGAACTGGAAATCGCTCAGAAGCGCAGCGCCATCGAGAAAGTCATGTTGCCCGACAGCCTCGAGCAGCACCGCGAACGCCTGCTGGCCGCCGGTTTCAGCCAGGTGGTGCCGTGGTTCCAGTGCCTTAACTTCGCCTCCTTGATAGCCCTGCCATGATCAGCCGCCTCGACCTTGACGCCCTGCAAGCCCAACTGGCGGGCACCCCGTTGCAAGACTGGTCGGCCGACCTGCCGGGGCAGATCGACGCCAAGCTAGCGATAGGTCACGGTGACCTGCAACGCTGGTACGGCGCGGTACAGGCCTTGCCTGCGCTCGACATCGAGCAACTGGAACTGCTGAACGCCTTCAGCTTCAACGGTGCCTGCGACGACGCCACCCGTGACGAGCTGAAAACTGCCTTGCAGGGTTTGATCCCCTGGCGCAAAGGCCCTTTCCATCTATTCGGCGTGCATGTCGACACCGAATGGCGTTCGGACTGGAAATGGCAACGCGTCGCACCCTACCTCGATCTCAAGGGCAAGCGCGTGCTGGATGTAGGCTGCGGCAACGGCTACTACATGTGGCGCATGCTCGGTGCCGGCGCAGAGAGCGTGGTTGGCATCGACCCCAACTGGCTGTTCCTCTGCCAGTTCCTGGCGATGAAGAACTACCTGCCTTATCTACCGGCCTGGCACCTGCCGCTGGCGTTCGAGGAGTTACCGGGCAAGCTGCAAGGCTTTGACACGGTGTTTTCCATGGGCGTGCTGTATCACCGCCGCTCGCCTATCGATCACCTGATCGACCTCAAGGATTGCCTGGTCAAGGACGGCGAACTGGTGCTGGAAACCCTGGTGGTCGAAGGCGATGTGCAGCAGGTGCTGGTCCCCGAAGACCGTTACGCGCAGATGCGCAACGTCTGGTTCCTGCCCTCGGTGCCGGCGCTGGAGCTGTGGCTACGCCGCGCCGGCTTCGTCGATGTGCGCTGCGTGGATGTCAGCACCACCAGCGTGGACGAACAACGCTCGACCGAATGGATGCGTTTTCAGTCGCTGCCGGAGTTTCTCGATCCAGCCGACCATAGCCGCACGGTGGAAGGCCTGCCGGCACCGAGCCGCGCGGTATTGATCGCGCGCAAGCCGTAGGATGGGTTAGCCGCAGGCGTAACCCATCACCGCAATATGGGTATCGCTACGCTCAACCCATCCTACAGGCTGGTCTCGTCTCCTCAGCCGCGGCCTGACGCCGCAATAATCAGCTGCTTCATCTCCACCACCGCCTGCTTGAGTCCGACAAACAGCGCGTGGGCGACCAGGGCGTGGCCGATGTTCAATTCGTTGATCCCGGCAATCGCCGCCACTGGCTCGACGTTGTGGTAATGCAGGCCGTGGCCGGCATTAACGATCAGGCCATGGGCCAGGCCGCAGGCTACGCCGTCGCGAATTCGCGCCAACTCACGCGCGGCTTCTTCCGGGGTATGGGCATCGGCGTAGCGGCCGGTATGCAGCTCAATGGCAGGCGCGCCAACGCGCTTGGAGGCGGCGATCTGTTGCTCGTCCGGGTCAATAAACAACGACACTTCGCAGCCGATCTTGCTTAAGCGCTCCACTGCGGCGCGAATCCGCGCCTCCTGCCCGGCGACATCCAGACCGCCTTCTGTGGTCAACTCCTGACGGGTTTCCGGTACCAGGCAGACGTGCTCGGGACGAATGCTTTCGGCGAAGGCGAGCATTTCCTCGGTAACGCCCATCTCGAAGTTCATCCGCGTTTGCATGACCTCCTTGAGCAGGCGCACATCGCGTTCCTGGATATGCCGGCGGTCCTCACGCAGGTGCACGGTAATGCCATCGGCACCCGCCTCTTCGGCGTCCAGCGCGGCCTTCACCGGGTCGGGATAGCGAGTACCACGGGCTTGGCGCAGGGTGGCCACATGGTCGATGTTTACTCCCAGCAGAATACGATTGGCATCAGTCACGGTTCGGCTCCTTGAGCGTCATAAACAGTTCGCGGCTGACCAGAGGCCTGCCGCCTAAATGGGGGGCCAGCGCCTGACGCATCAGACGCTTGGCGGCAGCCAGGGCACCCGGTGCCGTCCAGTCGGCTTCGGCCATGGCCAGCAGTTCGGCGCCTTGAAACACGCCAGGCTGCAAATGACCAACGGGCACCAGCCCGGTTTCGGTCTGCAGTCGATATAAGCCAGCCTCGGCGATAGGCTCGCCTTCGCTGTCCAAATCCAGGGCGAAACCATAGCCCAGCTCATCCAGCAGACGCCATTCAAAAGAGCGCAACAAGGGTTCCAAGGCACGGCCTTCAGCCAGGGCGAGCACAGTCATGGCGTAATGTTCAAAAACGGCGGGATGAGGGTCTTCGGCTGGCAACAAGCGGATCAGCAACTCATTCAGGTAAAGGCCGCTGAACAGCGCTTCGCCCATCAGCAGATTGGGGATTCCAGCAGGGTCGAGGCGGCCGACGTTCTTTAGCTCACCACGCCCGCGAAACTCGGCTTCCAGCGGAATAAACGGCCGGGCCAAACTACCGGCTTTACCCCGTGCGCCGCGTAGCACGGCACGCAAACGGCCTTGCGGGGTGAGAAAATCCACCAGCGCGCTGCTTTCGCGGTAAGCGCGGCTGTGCAGAACGTAGGCAGGCTGACTGTCTGCAAGCATGGCCGATGGCGACTCGAAGTGACGGGACGCAGAAACGGGCGAAAGGGCGCACCCGTGCGGTGCTAGATGTTGTCGTAACCCAGGGAGCGCAACGCGCGCTCATCGTCCGACCAGCCACTTTTGACCTTGACCCAGAGGTTGAGCATGATCTTGGAGTCGAACATCACTTCCATATCCTTGCGCGCTTCCTGGCCAATGCGCTTGATGCGCTCACCCTTGTCACCAATGATGATTTTCTTCTGGCCATCACGCTCGACCAGAATCAGCGCATGGATATGCAGGATGCGCCCGTCGCGCTTGAATTCCTCGATTTCCACGGTGATCTGGTAAGGCAGCTCGGCCCCCAGCTGACGCATGATCTTCTCGCGCACCAGTTCTGCGGCGAAGAAGCGGCTGGAGCGGTCAGTAACCTGATCTTCCGGGAAGAAGTGCACGCCTTCCGGCAAATGCTCGCCCACCAGTTTTTCCAGGGTGTCGAGGTTATGCCCATGCTGCGCGGAGACCGGCACAATCTCGGCCTTCGGCAGCTGGGTGGCCAGCCACTCCAGGTGCGGCATCAGCTCGGCCTTGTCTTCGATGCGATCCGTCTTGTTGATCGCCAGAATCACCGGGCCTTCGACGTACTGGATACGCTCAAGCACCATCTGGTCTTCATCGGTCCAGCGGGTGCGGTCAACCACGAAGATCACCACGTCGACGTCCTTCAGCGCCGACGAGGCGTTCTTGTTCATATAACGGTTGAGGGCTTTCTCGTTGTTCTTGTGCAGGCCCGGGGTGTCGACATAGATCGCCTGCACCTCGCCCTCGGTCTTGATCCCGAGCATATTGTGCCGCGTGGTCTGCGGCTTGCGCGAGGTGATCGCGAGCTTTTGCCCGAGGATGTGGTTAAGCAGCGTCGACTTGCCCACGTTGGGCCGGCCGACGATGGCGACATAGCCACAGCGTGTAACAGGTGTATCAGTCATTGCCATTCTCCACACCCAGGGCGATCAGCGCGGCAGCGGCCGCCACCTGCTCGGCGATACGCCGGCTGGCACCCTGCCCCAGGGTTTTGTCATTGAGTAAGGTGATCTGACATTCGACCACGAATGTCCGGCAATGCGGGTCGCCCTGGATATCTGCCACGTCATAGCGCGGCAGCTCACAGCCACGTGACTGCAGAAACTCCTGCAGGCGGGTTTTGGGATCCTTGTTGGTGTCGACCAGAGTCAGGCTGTCCAACTCCGTAGTCAGCCAGGCCAACACCCGCTCACGGGCCGCATCCATACCGGTGTCCAGGTAGATGGCACCGATAAGCGCTTCCAGAGCGTCAGCCAGAATCGACTCGCGACGAAAACCACCGCTTTTCAACTCGCCGGAACCGAGGCGCAGGTACTCGCCGAGATCAAAGCCACGAGCCAAGATCGCCAGTGTCTCACCCTTGACCAGGCGCGCACGCAAACGCGACAGCTGACCCTCACGCGCCAACGGAAAGCGCTGGAACAGTGCCTCGCCTGCGACGAAGTTGAGGATGGCGTCACCGAGAAACTCCAGACGCTCATTATTGCGCCCGGCAAAACTGCGGTGCGTAAGGGCCAGGATCATCAGCTCCTGGTCCTTGAAGGTGTAACCGAGCTGCCGCTCGAGACGGGCTAACGATGCACTCACGGCATGCGCACGCGGAATTCTTTATCGAAGCGCACGACCAGATCGATGTTTTCGATCAAAGGCTCGCGTTTCTCGTACTTCAAATGGGCGCGGAATTCGTTGTTTTCGAGTTTGAGTTTCAGCGCATCTTGCATATTGAAACCACGAATACTGTTGACCTGCAGCCCTTTACTAACATGGTTATAGAAATCGTTAACGCTACGAACATCAGCGGCCTTGTCGGTCTCTACAGACGTAATAATCTTCTCCAACGACATATAGTCAAAGTAGTGAGGTAATACCTTGAAAGCAGCACTGGCAAAAAATGCCACCACGCTGAGCAGCATCAGCCAACTGACAACCGACATTCCCTTCTGTGAATGCGCAGATTTCATATTTGTCCCCAAATTCGAGTTATGTGAAAGCCATTACGGCTGGAGGCAAGACTATATATAGCCTGCGCCGCTGCATTTAACAGCGGCGCAAATCTGTCAGCGGGTCAGTGAATCAGACCTACGCGGGAAAAGTTCGGCAAGTTGCGCGACTTCGGATCAGGCCAGCTCATCCAGATGGCGAAGGCTTTGCCGACAATATTCTGGTCCGGCACCATGCCCAGCAATGGTTTTGGAATGGCGGGATCATTCCAGTAACGGCTGTCGTTGGAGTTGTCGCGGTTGTCGCCCATCATAAAGTAATGCCCTTGTGGCACCCTCCACTCGCGGCCCGGCTCCATGCGATAGCGCTGCATTTCCTTGCGGATCTGATGCTCTACCTCGCCCAATTTCTCGTTGTAGAGCACTGCACTGCCCAGGCTGCCAGGCTCATCGCCAATCAACTGCTGAGCCACCGACTGACCATTGATGGTCAGGCGCTTGTCACTGCTGTAGGCAATTCGATCGCCCGCCAAACCCACCACACGCTTGATGTAGTTGATATTCGGGTCGCTGGGGTAACGGAACACCATTACATCGCCGCGTTGCGGATCACCCACTTCAATCACCTTGGTGTCCAGCACCGGCAGGCGAATGCCATAAGCAAACTTGTTGACCAGGATGAAATCGCCCACTTCCAGGGTCGGCTTCATCGAGCCGGACGGAATCTGGAACGGCTCGACCAGAAACGAGCGCAGCACCAGCACAATCGCCAGCACCGGGAAGAACGATTTGCCGTACTCCACCAGCAGAGGCTCTTTATTCAGGCGGTCAACCACCACCTCGTCAGGCTGGCTGACCTGATCATGGTAGGTCGCGATAGCCGTGCGCCGGCGCGGAGCCAGGAAGACCAGGTCAAACAACACCAATGCGCCACAGACGGCGACGGCGATAACCAGTAACAGCGGAAAATTGATCGACATAGGACCTTAACTATCCAACCTGAGCACGGCGAGGAAGGCTTCCTGTGGAATTTCCACGTTACCGACCTGCTTCATGCGTTTTTTACCGGCCTTCTGCTTTTCCAGCAGCTTGCGTTTACGGCTGACGTCACCGCCGTAGCATTTAGCCAGTACGTTCTTGCGCAGCGCCTTGACCGTAGTCCGCGCAACGATCTGCCCACCAATTGCAGCCTGGATCGCCACGTCGAACATCTGCCGTGGAATCAGCTCTTTCATCTTCTCGGTCAACGCACGGCCTTTGTAGTGGGCGTTGTCCTTATGCACGATCAGGGCAAGCGCATCAACCTTGTCGCCATTGATCAGCACATCTAGCTTGACCAGGTTGGCCGACTGGTAGCGATCGAAATGGTAATCCAGCGAGGCATAACCGCGGCTGGTGGATTTCAGGCGATCGAAGAAGTCGAGCACCACTTCGTTCATCGGCAGGTCATAGCGAACCTGAACCTGAGAACCGAGGAACTGCATGTCACGCTGCACGCCGCGCTTCTCGATGCACAGGGTGATGACGTTACCCAGATGCTCCTGCGGCACCAGGATGGTGGCCTGCACGATTGGCTCACGGAAGTCCTCGACCGAGGAGACATCCGGCAGCTTGGACGGGTTATCGACGTAGATCGTCTCACCGGTCTTGAGCACGACTTCGAAGATTACGCTCGGAGCGGTGGTGATCAGATCCAGGTCGTATTCGCGCTCCAGGCGCTCCTGAATGATCTCCATGTGCAGCATGCCGAGGAAGCCACAACGGAAGCCGAATCCCAATGCATCGGAGCTTTCCGGCGAATATTGCAGCGACGAGTCGTTCAGGGTCAGCTTCTGCAACGCATCACGGAAATCTTCAAAGTCGTCGGAGCTGACCGGGAACAGGCCGGCATAGACTTGCGGCTGGATACGCTTGAAACCGGGCAGCACTTCGACGTCTGGCGTCGTGCTCAGGGTCAGGGTATCGCCCACTGGCGCGCCGTGAATGTCCTTGATGCTGCCGATGATAAAGCCAACTTCACCGGCCTTGAGGTCGACGGTGGCGGTGTGCTTGGGGTTGAACACACCCACGCTGTCGACCAGGTGCACCTTGCCGGTGGATTTGACCAGAATCTTGTCGCCCTTCTTCACGCGGCCCTGACGTACGCGCACCAGCGAGACCACGCCCAGGTAGTTGTCGAACCAGGAGTCGATGATCAACGCTTGCAGCGGTGCCTCGATATCGCCGGTCGGTGCCGGAATGGTCTGCACCAGGCGCTCGAGCACTTCGTCGACGCCCAGGCCGGTCTTGGCGCTGCAGGTCACGGCGTCGGTGGCATCGATGCCGATGATTTTCTCGATCTCTTCCTTGACCCGGTCAGGATCGGCCTGCGGCAGGTCGATCTTGTTCAACACCGGCATGACCTCAAGGCCCTGCTCAATCGCGGTGTAGCAGTTGGCAACCGACTGCGCTTCGACGCCTTGACCGGCATCGACCACCAGCAGCGCACCTTCACAGGCAGCCAGCGAACGGCTGACTTCATAGGTGAAATCGACATGCCCGGGGGTATCGATAAAGTTCAGCTGGTAGGTCTTGCCGTCACGCGCCGTGTAATACAGGGTAACGCTGTGCGCCTTGATGGTGATCCCGCGCTCGCGCTCCAGATCCATGGAGTCCAGCACCTGGGCCTCCATTTCACGATCGGCCAAGCCGCCACACATCTGGATAAACCGGTCGGCCAGGGTCGACTTGCCGTGGTCAATGTGGGCGATGATGGAGAAATTGCGGATATGACTCAAATCACTCACGGATCAACACTCAAAAAGGTCGCAGGCGACTGCCCGCCGAAAATAGCCGCGAAGTGTACCCGAAAGCCACTAAGCGCGTCATCAAACCTGCCGAACGCCACCATGCAAAAGGGCGACCGAAGTCGCCCTTTTCATCTGCCTCGGCGCTTTAGTCCGCCAGTTTGAAGGTGATAAAGCTGGCGCGGCCTTGACGCAGCACACGCATCGACACCGAACGGTTCTTCGGCAGCGCCTGGGCCACCTCGGTAAAGGTCTTGGCCGAATCGATCGCCTGGTTGTTCAAATGCGTAACCACATCACCTGGACGCAGGCCAATCAGCGCCGCCGGGCCATCCTGCACCTCGGAGATCACCACGCCACCCTTGAGGTCGAGGCTTTTCTTCTGCTCGTCGGTCAATTCCACCACCTTGACCCCCAAGCGGTTGCTGCTGCGCTCGACACCCGGCACCGCAGCGCCAGCCAAGGCATCACCATCCTCAGGCAGCGCGCCGATGCTCAGCTGCAATTTCTTGCGCGAGCCATCCCGCACCACGTCTAGCTCGGCCGTGCTGCCCGGCTTGAGGGCTCCCACCAGGTGCGGCAAGTCGGCCGACATGATGATTGGCTGACCATCCAGGCTGAGAATCACATCACCGACCAACAGACCACCTTTGGCCGCAGGCCCCTCTTCCAACACTTGAGCCACCAGCGCGCCGGCGGGCTTTTCCAAGCCGAAAGACTCGGCCAGGTCCTTGTTCACCTCCTGGATCACCACCCCCAGCCAACCACGACTGACCTTGCCGTCGGCCTTGAGCTGATCAGCCACGTCCATGGCCACGCTCATGGGAATGGCGAACGACAGCCCCATAAAGCCGCCAGAGCGGGTAAAAATCTGCGAATTGATGCCAACCACTTCGCCGGCCAGGTTGAACAGCGGACCACCGGAGTTACCCGGATTGATCGCCACGTCGGTCTGAATAAACGGCACATAGCTCTCGTTCGGCAGGCTACGGCCCTTGGCGCTGACGATACCGGCGGTCACCGAATGATCGAAGCCGAATGGCGAGCCGATCGCCAACACCCACTCACCGACCTTGAGATCTTCCGACTTGCCCAGTTTGACGGTCGGCAGGCCCTTGCCCTCGACCTTGAGCAGCGCGACATCGCTGCGCGGATCGGCCCCGATCAGCTTGGCCTCCAGCTCGCTGCGATCCGATAGGCGCACGATGATCTCATCGGCATCGGCCACCACATGGTTGTTGGTCAGCACGTAGCCATCGGCGGAAATGATAAAGCCCGAGCCCAGCGACTGGGCTTCACGCTGGCGACCACCGCCTGGGTTGCGTGGCATCTGCGGAATGTTGCGCTCGAAGAACTCGCGAAACATCGGCGGCAGCCCTTCCAGGTCCGGCACATTCAGCTGGCCACTGCCGGCTACCGCGGTATCCGGCATTTTCTGCCGGGTACTGATGTTGACGACCGCAGGCGACGCCTGCTCAACCAGCTCGGTGAAGTCAGGCAGATTTGCCTGCGCCACCAGTGACTGCCCCATCAACAGCAGAGCAAAGAGTGCAGCAACAGAAGATTTCAGGCCGGGTATCGACATACAACTCCCCATCGAACAAGCAAAAGTCTCAAAACGCTGTCGCCATACCAGCACACAAGGTACGCCACAGCACTGACTGCAAAGCTGAATCAACGCGAGTACGGTTACGGCGTCGCCGCGCGCATCGACAGAGCCACCCGCTCGGCGGTGCCCAGAGGAATCTCGCCGACCACAGTGACCATGACATCGCCATCACTGGTCTTCAGGCGACGCGAAACCGCCACGGTCGGCCCCAGCTGAGTCCGCACATCCTCGACTGCAGCACCGCGCAACGGCTCCATAAAGACCGAAAAACGCGCCAGGCCATCGCCATACACCTGGCAGGCTACCGACTCATTCGAAGCCGGACTACGGCGTTGGGTGACCGAACTCAAGCTAAACCCCGGCGGCAACCAATCAGAACGCCAGGTTTCGGCAGCCGCAGCTTGCGCCTCCTGCAAACGCACCGGTGTACAGCCGGCACTTGGCTCAAGCTCGGCCGCGCTCGGCGCAGCAGTGTCCAGTTCGGTAAACTGGAACCGCTCAAGCAGATGCCCCTTGTCGTTCAGCAGCAAGGATTTAAGCGGCAAGCCGCTTTGTTGATCGAGGTGCAGCTCAATGCCGTAGCGGTGTTGATCGCGCGGCACCAGCGCCAGTACCTTGGCTGCACGCCCGGCAATCCGCGAATCACCGAGCATTCGCAGCTCATACCATTTGTTCAACTGCTCGGCATTCAGCTCACGCGCTGGCCACAGCTGACTGTCGACCAATTGATCGGCCAGCGCACCACTGGCGCACTGCACACGGCCATCGACCCGCAGCACTTCCTGAGCGGAGCCATCGAGTTGCAGCAGGCGTTCGCGCGAAGCCCCGCCGCTTTCAACCTGATGCCAGATGCCATGGGTAGAAAAGCTGCCATTGCGCTCGTAGACAAACGCGCCCTGGAAGCTCTGGCTGCGTTCGGCATCGACCAAACGCTGCAACCAGGCCTGCGCATCATCAGCCAGCGCCGGCAACGCCAGAGAGCCGCCCAGCAGCAAAACGCTAAAAGGAATAAAGCGCATGCGCCTCCTTAACGACCTTCCAGACTGGCCGCACGCGCATAAGGCAGCGCGCCGTCACTGCCGCTCATCGCCGCTTGCTGTGCATGCTGGCGCAGATAGGCCGGCAGGCGTTGCTCATGCCAGCCAGGCTGGCCTTCACCCACCGCACGAGCGGCCGGCGTAGCCTGCTGATCCGTGGTGTTGAAACCCGCCAGCATCGCCGGACCACTGACCTGTGGCATAGCCAGCGCAGGCTGGGCCGACTGCTGGGCCAGTTGCGCACCGGCAATGTCATCCTGGTTGTACAAACGCACACCTGCCAGCACCGCCACGGTGACCGAGGCGGCAACTGCCAGGCGGCCAACGGCGCGCCAAGGGCCACGCTGCGGCTTATCCGCAACCGGAACGGCCTCATCAGCCAAGGCAGCCGAAACGGCGGCGGCGATATCCAGACGCGGCTCCAGCAACTCCTTGTGCATCACTGCTCGCGCCAGCTGATAGCGCGACCAGGTGGCACGCACCTCGGCATCGTCACTGGCCGCCAGTACGCGCCTTAACTCCAATTCATCCGCTTGGTTATCCATTACCGCGGACAGCGATTCCTGCAGGGTTTCACGACTCATGGCGGTTCCTCTCTTGGCTAACGCCGCTGTCTCAGGCTTCCTGCAACAACGGCTGCAGGGATCTATCAATGGCTTCACGCGCGCGGAAAATTCGCGAACGCACAGTGCCAACCGGGCACTGCATGACGCTGGCAATGTCCTCGTAACTCAGACCATCAAATTCACGCAAGGTTAGCGCCGTGCGTAAATCTTCCGGCAGCTGCTCGATGCTGCGGTGCACAGTCGCCTCGATCTCATCGCGCAACAACACGCGCTCCGGCGACTCGATATCCTTGAGCGCATGGTCGCCGTCATAGAACTCGGCATCCTCGGCACTCACATCACTGTCTGGCGGCCTACGACCGCGCGACACCAGGTGATTCTTCGCCGTGTTGATGGCGATCCGGTACAGCCAGGTATAGAACGCGCTGTCGCCGCGAAAATTACCCAATGCGCGGTAGGCCTTGACGAAGGCCTCCTGCGCCACATCCTGTGCCTCATGGGTGTCATGCACGAAACGCACGATCAACCCGAGAATCTTGTGTTGGTACTTCAGCACCAACAGATCAAACGCACGCTTGTCGCCACGCTGTACGCGCTCGACCAGTTGCTGATCATCTTCCTGGGTTAGCATGAAAACTCCTCATTAGGTTCGAAGGAGCGCAACGCCAACCTGTGCATCGGTCTGCCAAAGTAGACTTGGACATTGCGCAAAAGTTCGCTCCTTCAAACAAGCTTCCTGCAGAACGCCTAAAAGTCCTGCACGGAATAGCGCAGTAAAGGGGCTCCAATACTGCGCGGGTAATCTGGCTCACCCGCAGGTCAGGTGAAAAACCGCGGGCCATTGTGAAAACGCCAACGCCTGGCGAACTTCCATTTAAACAACCGCCTATGGAACCCGGAACACTTAAAAAGTTCCCGAGTAACACGCTTGGTCATAAGCCGGCTATTGTGCCGCCCACCCCCTCTATATACTAGGGGCCGCTTTTTGCGGAATTCGGACATGAGCCAACACTACCAACACGACGTCCTGGTCATCGGCAGCGGCGCAGCCGGCCTGACCTTGGCCCTGACGCTGCCGGCCCATCTGCGCATTGCGGTGCTGAGCAAGGGCAACCTGTCCAATGGCTCCACCTACTGGGCGCAGGGTGGCGTAGCCGCCGTGCTGGACGACACCGACACCGTCGAGTCGCATGTCGCAGACACCCTCAATGCCGGCGGCGGGCTGTGCCGTGAAGACGCTGTGCGCTTTACCGTCGAGCACAGCCGCGAAGCCATCCAGTGGCTGATCGACCAGGGCGTACCCTTTACCCGCGACGACCAGACCGCCCGTGAAGATGGCGGTTTCGAATTCCACCTGACCCGCGAAGGCGGGCATAGCCACCGGCGCATCATTCATGCGGCCGACGCCACCGGTGCGGCGATTTTCAATACGCTGCTGGAACAAACCAAACAGCACGCCAATATCGAGTTGCTGGAGCAGCGCGTCGCGGTCGATCTGATCACCGAACGCAAGCTCGGCCTGGATGGCCAGCGCTGCCTGGGCGCGTACGTACTCAATCGTGCCAGCGGCGAAGTCGACACTTTCAGCGCGCGCTTCGTGATTCTCGCCACCGGCGGCGCGGCCAAGGTTTACCTGTACACCAGCAACCCCGACGGTGCCTGTGGCGACGGCATCGCAATGGCCTGGCGCGCCGGTTGCCGGGTCGGCAATCTGGAATTCAACCAGTTCCACCCGACCTGCCTGTACCACCCGCAAGCCAAGAGCTTTCTGGTCACCGAAGCCCTGCGTGGTGAAGGCGCGCTGCTCAAGCTGCCCAACGGCGAGCGTTTTATGCCGCGCTTTGATGAGCGCGCCGAACTGGCACCACGGGATATCGTCGCCCGCGCCATCGACCACGAGATGAAGCGCCTGGGGATCGACTGCGTGTTCCTGGACATCAGCCACAAGCCGGCCGACTTCGTCAAAACGCACTTCCCCACCGTGTATGAACGCTGCCTGGACTTCGGCATCGACATCACCCGCGAGCCGATCCCGGTGGTACCCGCCGCGCACTACACCTGCGGCGGTGTGCTGGTCGACCAGAACGGCCATAGCGACGTGCCAGGGCTGTATGCCATCGGCGAAACCAGTTTTACCGGCCTGCACGGGGCCAACCGCATGGCCAGCAACTCGCTGCTGGAATGCTTCGTCTACGCCCGTTCGGCAGCCGCCGATATCGTCAGCAAGCTGGAGCAGGTGCAAACACCCGCCGCGCTGCCCGGCTGGGATGCCAGCCAGGTCACCGATTCGGACGAGGACGTGATCATTGCGCACAACTGGGACGAACTGCGGCGCTTTATGTGGGACTACGTCGGCATCGTGCGTACCAACAAGCGCCTGCAGCGCGCCGAGCACCGGGTGCGTCTGCTACTTGATGAAATCGACGAGTTCTACAGCAACTACAAGGTCAGCCGCGACCTGATCGAGCTGCGCAACCTGGCCCAGGTCGCCGAACTGATGATCCGCTCAGCCATGCAACGCCACGAAAGCCGCGGCCTGCACTACACCCTGGACTACCCGGAGCTGCTGGCCGAGGCCAAAGACACTATTCTGCTGCCGCCCACCTATGGCGACTGAATTTCAGTCGCACCCGCAGGCGTCGATGTTGATCACGCGCCAGGCTGTCGCGGGCAATGCACACAGAATGCACACGGCGCTGCCCGGCGATGCGAAAGCGCAATAGCACAATCAGCGGTAGTGCCAAGCTGTCGGGATGCAACTCAATTGCCTGCCAGCCTTGCGCCCGGCTTTCCACCTGCCAACCATCAGCCGTACAACGCAATGCTCTATACGCCTGCGGCGTGCTCAGCAGCAGATGCCGCGGCAGCACCCAAACGGCATGGGCCAGACAGAAACCAATTCCGAGCAAAAGCGCCCACAGTGGAATATCCACCAGCACCAGGCTGAGCAGCGCCAAGCCCTGAATCAGCGCATAGAACGCCAGCAGCTGCCGCGAAGGCCGCCACGAGCATTCGAACACCTCACTGGGGCTGGACACGATCCAGAATCATCCGAACCATGCGTTTGAGGTCGGCGTCATCCGGCTCGGCTCGCTGCATAAACCAGCCGAACATGTCCTGGTCCTCACATTCGAGCAGCTTGCGATAGCGCTCGCGGTCATCGGCGTCAAGGTGGGGATACACCTCGCGAACGAACGGCACCAGCAGCACATCCAGCTCCAGCATGCCGCGTCGGCTGTGCCAAAAAAGACGATTGAGTTCTACCGAGTCGACCATGGGAATGCTCCTTGAAAAAATGGTATGGAACCATTTTTAACGTCGCGTAGTGACGGCCAGAACGGTGGCCGCCATGGATGGCAGGCCATAAAAAATGGCATGCAGCCATTTTTAACGTCGCGCGCGACGGCCCGAAGGGTGGCCGCAGGCCATAAATAAGGCGCGCAGTATACCGGCGAAACGCCCAGCTGTTGACCTCGCCCGTCAATCCGCCGGGCAATCCCATCGCCAGGCGCAACAGCAGCGCTGACAAGCCCCCCGGCCGCGCTCTATGATGAGCCCCCTAACTTTTATCCAGCGATTTTTAAGCAGCCATGGCCGATACCGCGTTTTTCTGCACCCTCAGCCACGAAGGCATCCTCGCCGTACGCGGCCCGGACGCCAACAAGTTCCTCCAGGGCCAAGTCACCTGCAACCTCAACTACCTGAGCGACAGCCACTCCAGCCTGGGCGCGCGCTGCACCCCCAAGGGCCGCATGCAGTCGAGCTTTCGCATCCTCAGCGTAAGCGACGGTTACTTGCTGGCGATGGCCAGCGAGTTGCTGGAAGCGCAACTGACTGACCTGAAGAAATACGCAGCATTCAGTAAGTCCAAGCTCAGCGATGAAAGCCAGAACTGGCTGCGTATCGGCCTGAGCGGCGGCGATGATGCCCTGCGCAGCCTTGGCCTGGAGCTCGCAGAGACCGCCGACAGCGTCGCGCGCAGCGATGAGCTGCTGGCCCTGCGCCTAAGCGATGGTCGCGCCGAACTCTGGCTGCCCGCCAGCCAGGCCGTAGCCGTACAGGCGCTATTGGCCAGCCAACTGCCTGAAGCGCCGCTCAACGACTGGCTATTGGCGCAGGTGCGCGCCGGTATCGGCCAGGTCATGGGCAGCACCCGCGAGCTGTTTATTCCGCAGATGATCAACCTGCAGGCCGTGGGCGGCGTCAGCTTCAAGAAAGGCTGCTACACCGGCCAGGAAATCGTCGCGCGCATGCAGTACCTGGGCAAACTCAAACGCCGCCTGTACCGCCTGGCTCTGCCTGGCGACCAGGTGCCAGAGCCCGCTACTGTGCTGTTTTGGCCCACGCACAGCTCCAGCGTCGGTGAAGTGGTACTGGCGGCGCGCGGCGCAACCGGCGTCGAACTGCTCGCCGTCTTGCAGGACGAAGCCGCGCTGAATGGCGTTATTCACCTGGGTTCTGCCGAAGGCAGCACGCTGAGCGTGCTCGATTTGCCGTATACACTGGACTCAGACCGCGAAATTCAGCGCTAAGCCCTACACAGCGCTTACTACACTTACTATTGCCTGACCGCCTAAAGAGAATTGCCCATGAGCAAGCTTGCCGAGAAAGTCCAAAAGGAACTGATCCAGGCCATCGACAGCGATGAGCTGGTGTTGCCGACCCTGCCAGAGGTCGCGCTGAAAGTTCGCGAGGCGGCAGAGAACCCGGATATCGGCATCCCGCAACTGAGCAAAGTGATCGGCAACGACGCCGCCCTGACCGCGCGCATCATCAAGGTGGTGAACAGCCCGCTGCTGCGCACCAACAAGGAAATCACCGACCTGCAGATGGCCGTTGGTCGCCTCGGCATCAACTACACCTGCAACCTGGCCACCGGCCTCGCAATGGAGCAGATGTTCCAGGCCACCTCGGATGTGGTTGACCGCAAAATGCGCGAAGTGTGGAACAAAAGCACGGAAATCGCCGGCATCTGCCACGTTCTGTGCAAGCACTACACCCGCCTGCTACCTGACCAGGCGACCCTCGCCGGCCTGGTGCATCAGATCGGTGTGCTGCCGATCCTCACCTACGCCGAAGAGCACAGCGAGCTGCTGGCCGACTCGATCAGCCTCAACCATGTGATCGAGCAGATCCACCCGATCATCGGCGACAAGATCCTGCGCACCTGGGAATTCCCCGAGCTGATCGCCATGGTGCCGAGCCAGTACCTGGACTTCACCCGCGACAGCGCCAAGGTCGACTATGTCGATATCGTTCAGGTCGCCACCCTGCAAAGCTACGCAGGCAGCGAACACCCCTTCACCCAGCTGGACTGGAGCCAGATCCCAGCCTTCCGCAAGCTCGGCCTGGACCCTAACCAGAACCTGAACGACGACGAAGATCTGTCGGCCGCCATGGAAGCCGCCATGAGCATGCTGCAGTAAGAACCTGCTGACGATCTGCTGCGCGTCGGCCATACGGCGTTAGAAACAGCCTCGGAATGCTCATTTACAGCCAGTAAACTGCGCTTCCTCGGCTGTTTCTGCCTTGCCTGGCTCTAGCTCGCGAGATCGTAAACAGGTTCTAACCCACCTCCCCGCGCATACTGCCGATTGCAACTAGACTGCAAACAGTCTCGCCACCGGCACCCGGCACATGCGCTCACTGCTCCTCTGCATCTTCCTCAACCTGCTCTGCCATGGCCTCGCCGTGGCGGAACCGGTGCGCCTGACCAACGGCGAATGGCCGCCCTACCTGGGCGAACACCTGCCACACAATGGCGTGGCGTCACGCATCGTCGCCGAAGCCTTTGCCCTGCAAGGCATCGAGGTCCGTTGGGAATTCCACCCCTGGGCGCGCTCGCTGCAACTGGCCGAACGCGGCCAGCGGGCTGGCAGCGCCGTGTGGCTGCGCAGCAATGAGCGCGCGGCGAAATTCTTTATTAGCGACCCGGTGGTAGAAAGCGGCTACTACCTGTTTCACCGCAAGGGTCTCAGCTTCGACTGGGCTGAGGTCGCCGACCTGCAAGGCCGGCGCATTGTCGGCACGCGCGGTTATGACTATGGCGAAGCCTTCCAGCAGGCCGAGAGCGCTGGGCAGCTGCGGGTCAACCGGGTGACCAGTGATGAAACCGCGTTTCGCCAGCTACTGGCCGGCCGGGTGGAGCTGTTTCCGATGGACAAGGTGGTCGGCTTCGACATGCTGCATCAGCATTTCAGCGCCGCCGAGCGCGCCCAGCTGAGCTTTCACCCCAAACCGCTGCGCGCCGACAGCCTGCATTTACTGCTGTCGCGGGAGGTGGCCGGCAACGCCGAACTGCTCGAACGCTTTAACCAGGGCCTGGCGCAGCTGCGCGACAGCGGCAAGGTTGCCCAGTACCTGCTGGAAGTGCAGCAGCCACTTAGCCTCGCTCCTTGACTCAGGTTTCTGCGCTGGCGAACTCGACGCGTACCAGCAAACCTTGCGGCTGGGCCTGGTGCAGGCTGATTTCGGCCTGATGGGCGCGGCAGATTTCCCCGACTATGGCCAACCCCAGGCCGGCACCGAAGCCCTTGTTACTGCGCCGGTAGAAGCGCGCAAACACCCGTTCGTGGTCGTCTGGCGGAATACCCGGGCCATCGTCTTCGACCTCCAGAACCGCCGCCGGCAGCACCCGCAGAATCACATTGCCGCCGGCCGGCGTATGCGCCAGGGCATTATCCAGGAGGTTGCACAGCAGCTCGTTGAGCAAGGTCGGCTCGCCGCTGACCCACACCGACTGCTCCGCTTCCAGAGCCAGGGCAATACCCCGTGCATGCGCCAGCGGTGCCAGCGCCATGCCCAGTTCACGGGCCAGTTGGCTTAGGTCCAGACGCTGTGCGCCGCCTTCGGCAATCGCCCGCGCGCCACTTTCGATACGCGCCAGCGAGAGCAGTTGATTAGCCAGATGAGTCAGCTTGTCGGTGTTTTGCGCCGCTTCCTCCAGGGTGCTGCGCCACACCGCCGGCTCCTGCGCGCGCAGGCCCAGTTCGACCCGCGCCTTGAGCGCCGCCAGCGGCGTGCGCAGTTCATGGGAGGCATCGGCGATAAATTGCGACTGGCGCTCGAACAGATTGCGCAGGCGCTCGTTGAACTGATTCAGCGCATCGATCAGCGGCCGTAATTCACCGGGCATCTGCGCATCCGGCAGCGGTTGCAGATCGTCGCTGGCCCGCGCTGCCACGCTGCGGCGCAAGGCTTCCAACGGGCGCAAGGCCACACTGACCGCCAGCCACACCAGCGCCAGCGCGCTCAAGGCCAGCACACCCATGCGCAGCAAGGTGCCCAGCAGCAACTCGCGGGCCATGCGTTCACGCGCGCCTTGGGTTTCCGCCACGCGAATCTCGGCCATGCCATTGAGCCCCGGCTCGCTGACCGGTTGCAGCAGGCTGACCACCCGCACGCCCTGCTGGCGGAACTCGCCATCATAGAAATGCGCCAGCGCCGGGTAATCCTCGGTGCGCCGCGTACCCGGCGGCGCAGCCGGCAAGCCTTCATAACCGGACACCAGCGCGCCGTGCAGATCGAGCACCTGGTAGTAGATACGCCCGGCGCTGTCGTAGGCGAAGGTGTCCAGGGCCACATAGGGCACATTGGCGTTGAGCTTGCCCTCAGCGCTGTAGAGGCCGTCAGCAATCGCCCGCGCCGATGCCAGCAGGGTGCGGTCATAGGCGGTGTCGGCCGCGCGACGCGCACTCCAGTAAGCACTCAGGCTGCTGACCAGCAGAATCAAACCGAGCAGCAGCGCCAGGCGGCGCAACAGCCGACCGCGCAGACTGCCAGGCTCCGCCGCTTGCGGCCGCACGCGTTCAATCACAGACGGCCTCCAGCAAATAGCCCAAGCCGCGGAAGGTGACGATTCTCACCCCGCCGCCTTCGAGCTTCTTACGCAGGCGATGCACGTAGATTTCGATGGCATCGCTGCTGGCCTCCTCGTCCAGGCCAAACACCTGGGCGGCCAGCTGTTCCTTGCTCATCACCCGCCCCGGTCGGGCGATCATCGCCTCCAGCACCGCCTGCTCACGCGAGGTCAGGGCCAACACGCCATCGCCCAGGCTGAAGCGCCGGGTGTCCAGGTCATACAGCAGGTTGCCGCAACGCTGCTGGCGTTCACCGCCCAACACCGTGCGGCGCAACAGCGCCTTGACCCGCGCCTCCAGCTCGGAAAGCTCGAAGGGTTTGGCCAGGTAATCGTCGGCACCCAGGTTAAGCCCGTGCACCCGGTCCTTGACCTCGCTGCGCGCGGTTAGCATCAGCACCGGCAGGGTGTTGCCGCGTTCGCGCAGGCGCGCCAGCACCTGAAAACCGTCCAGCCGCGGCAGGCCGATATCGAGAATCGCCAGGGCATAGTCCTCGCTGCTCAAAGCCAGATCGGCGGCCACGCCGTCATGCAGCATGTCCACGGTCAATCCGTTGCCACGTAGGGCCTGGGCCACGCTTTCAGCCAGGGGCAGATGGTCCTCGACCAGCAGGATTCGCACGGTAACAGCACTCCACAACATTGTTCTTGTACGCCCAGTGTAACGGCGCAAAGACCGCTGCGAACGCCCCTGCAACTTTCTTTCAAGCTGAAAGCCTGGTGAAAGCTTGACCTCATAGCATCGGTTCCAGGTGGCTCGATCCACCGATCTGAACGACTGACGCAGTGGTGCGCAGGCGTGACAAAAATAACAATGGAGACCACAGGATGCCGACTGCATCAAATCGGGCACTTTCGCCTGTACACCTGCTTAGCCTGGCCATCAGCACGGCCCTGCTCGCCCCCGCGGCCCACGCCGACTTTGTTGCCGACAGCAAGGCCAGCCTGACCACCACCAACATCTACCTCAACCGTGATTTCCGCGAAGGCGACGGCCAGAACAAGCGTGAAGAATGGGGCCAAGGCTTCTGGCTCGACGTCCAGTCCGGCTACACCGACGGCACTGTCGGTTTCGGCCTTGATGCCCTAGGCCTGGTTGGGGTCAAACTGGATTCCGGCGGCGGCCGTACCGGCACCGACCTGCTACCGGTGCAGGACGATGGCGGCACCCCGGATCAGTTCGGTCGCCTGGGCCTGACCGCCAAGGTCAAGGTCTCCAACACCGAGCTGCGCTATGGCTCGCATGTCCCTGAACTGCCAGTGGTCAAGGCCAGCGACAGCCGCCTGCTGCCGCAGGTGTTCGAAGGCGGCCTGCTGACCTCCAGCGAATTCGACGGCCTGAGCTTTACCGGCGGCCGCCTGGACAAAGTGATCGACCGCGCCTCGACCAACTCCGAGGACATGGTCCTCAACAGCAAGAACAAGCGTTTCAGCAGCGGCGTCACGGCCGAGCACATGGACCTGGCCGGCTTCGACTACCAGTTCGCCAAGGGCCTGACCGGCCGCTACTACTACGCCGACCTGCAGGACATCTACCGCCAGCACTTCTTCGGCCTGCTCGCCAGCCAGCCGCTAGGCGACGGCACCTTGAGCGCCGATCTGCGCCTTTCCGTCAGCACAGACAGTGGCGCAGCGAATGCCGGCAAGGTCGACAACCGCGCACTCAACGGCATGCTCAGCTACGCCATCAGCGGCCACAAGGTCGGCCTGGCCTACCAGGACATGAGCGGCGACACCGGCTTCGCCTATGTCGATGGCAGCGACCCGTTCCTGCTCAACTTCGTACAGATCAACGACTTCGCCAACGCTGACGAACGCTCCTGGCAGGCCCGCTACGACTACGACTTCGGCAAGCTCGGGGTGCCCGGCCTGAGCTTTATGACCCGCTATATCAAAGGCAGCGACGCGCAAATTGCCGGCTCGGACGACACCGGCGGCGAGTGGGAGCGCGACATCGAACTCAAGTACGTGGTGCAGAGCGGTGCGCTGAAAGATGTCTACGTGCGCCTGCGCAACGCCAGCTTCAAATCCGACTTCGCCCGCGATGCGGACGAGAACCGCGTCATCGTCGGCTACACGCTGCCGATCTGGTAAACAACAATAAGAGCTCAGAGGAATACGCCATGAAAACTGCCTTTACCCGCATCGCCCTGGCCAGCGCCTGCCTGGCCTTCGCCGGCCAGTTGCTGGCCGCCGAACCCAAGCGCCCGGAATGCATCGCTCCAGCCAAGCCCGGCGGCGGCTTCGACCTGACCTGCAAACTGGCGCAGAGCGGCCTGAAAGACCACGGCCTGCTGAAAGCGCCGATGCGCGTCACCTATATGCCCGGCGGCGTCGGCGCGGTGGCCTACAACGCGGTGATTGCCCAGCGCGCCGATGACGCAGGCACCATCACCGCATTCTCCAGCGGTTCCCTGCTCAACCTGGCGCAAGGCAAGTTCGGCCGTTACGACGAAACCGGTGTGCGCTGGCTGGCGGCGGTGGGCACCGACTACGGCGCAATCACCGTGCGCGCCGATTCGCCTTACCAGAACCTCGACCAGCTGGTGCAGGCGCTGAAAAAAGACCCTACCAGCATCGTCTTCGGTGCCGGCGCGACCATCGGCGGCCAGGACTGGATGCAGACCGCGCTGATTGCCCGCCTGGCCGGGATCGACCCGAAAAACCTGCGTTACGTGGCCTTCGAAGGCGGCGGCGAAACCCTCACCGCCATGCTCGGCGGCCATGTGCAGGTGACCAGCAGCGGCCTGGGCGAAGTCACCCCGCAACTGGCGGCGAAGAAGGTGCGCATCCTCGCCGTGCTCTCCGAAGAGCGCCTGCCGGGCAAACTGGCCGACCTGCCGACCGCTCGCGAGCAGGGTTATGACATCGTCTGGCCGGTGATCCGCGGTTTCTATATGGGCCCGGAAGTCAGCGACGAGCAGTTCAACTGGTGGAAGCAGCAGTTCGACACCCTGCTCGCCAGCGATGACTTCGCCAAGCTGCGTGAGCAACGCGACCTGCTGCCCCTGGCGGTCACCGGTGACGCGCTGCAAGCCTTGGTCTTCAAGCAAGTTGAAGAGTACAAGGCGCTGGCTGGCGAGTTCGGCCTGGTGCAGTAAGCGGCCACGCCGCAATTCGTAGGATGGGTTGAGCGCAGCGATACCCATCAATTGGGGCTGCGCGATGGGTATCGCGATGCTCAACCCATCCTACGGCTCCACGGTCTTTCCCTGACCCTCGACTAGGTAATCCGCCATGTACGTTCGCCTGTTCGCCGCGAGCTGGCTGCTGTTTTGCGCCGTTCTCGCCGTCATCGCCTGGGGCTTCCAGGCACCCTTCGCCTATGACCCGGTCGGGCCACGCGCCTATCCGCTGTTGCTGCTTAGCCTGATGGCCGCTGGCAGCCTGTGGCTGGTGTTCAAGCCCGGCCTGCTGGAGCAGACGCTGAATACCCGAGCAGCCGTGCGCGCTGTGCTGTGTGTACTGGCGCTGCTGGCCTATGCGTTGTTGTTTGAAGCGCTCGGCTTCGTCATCAGCACCGCGCTGGCCACCTTTGCCCTTGGCCTGTTGTTTACCGGTCGCCCGCTGCCCTGCGCCATCAGCGCCGTGCTGATGGGGGTGCTGCTGTACGGCCTGTTTGATTACCTGTTGGATGTGCCGCTGCCCCTCGGCCTGTTCGAAGCCTTCGTGGAGAGCTGAAAATGGAAACCCTGAATTTCTTGATGCAAGGCTTCGAAGTCGCCACGCGACCGGAAAACCTACTGGTAGCCTTGTTCGGTGCCTTTGTCGGCACCATCGTCGGCCTGTTGCCGGGCCTGGGTCCAATCAATGGCGTAGCCCTGCTGCTGCCGCTGGCCTTCGCCCTCGGCCTGTCGCCCGAAACCGCACTGATCCTGCTCGCCGCCGTGTACCTGGGCTGTGAATACGGCGGCCGTATCTCGGCGATTCTGCTCAACGTACCGGGTGACGCGGCGGCGGTGATGACCACCCTCGACGGTTACCCACTCGCCCGCCAGGGCAAGGCCGGGATCGCCCTGTCGCTGTCGGCCGTCAGCTCGTTTATCGGCAGCATGATCGCCACCTGCGGCGTGGTGCTGTTCGCGCCAATCCTGGCCAACTGGGCGGTGGCCTTTGGCCCGGCCGAGTACTTTGCGCTGATGATTTTCGCCATCGCCTGCCTCGGCGGCATGGTCGGCGACAAACCAGTTAAAACCCTGATGGCCGCCTTGATCGGCCTGGCCCTGGCCACCGTTGGCGTGGACTCGACCACCGGCGTGTATCGCTTCACCTTCGGCAGCGTCAGCCTGTCGGACGGTATCCAGTTCGTCATCGTGGTGATCGGCTTCTTCAGCGTCAGTGAAGTGCTGCTGATGCTGGAAAAAACCCACAACGGCCAGAAAGCGGTGAAGGCCAGCGGCCGTCTGCTGTTCAACTTCAAAGAGTTCTGCTTCACGTTCTGGACCATGGTGCGCAGCTCCCTGGCCGGCTTCGTCATCGGCGTGCTGCCAGGTGCCGGCGCGACCATCGCCAGCGCCATGACCTATATGACTGAAAAGCGCATGGCCGGTGCCAATGGCACGTTTGGCGACGGCGACCTGCGCGGCCTGGCGGCACCGGAAGCGGCCAACAACGCCTCGGCCTGCGGCTCGCTAATCCCCATGCTGACCCTCGGCGTACCGGGTTCTGGCACTACCGCAGTGATGATCGGCGCGCTGACGCTGTACAACATCACCCCTGGCCCACTGTTGTTTGAACAGCAACCAGACGTGGTCTGGGGGCTGATCGCCTCGCTGTTCATCGGCAACCTGATCCTGCTGGTGATGAACATTCCCCTGGTCGGCCTGTTCGCCCGCATGCTCAGCGTACCCAACTGGGTGCTGGTGCCGGCGATCACCGTGATCAGCATGGTCGGCGTCTACGCGGTGCACAGCACCACCTTCGACCTGGTGCTGATGATCGGCCTCGGCGTATTCGGCTATATCCTGCGCAAACTGGACTTCCCACTGTCGGCGCTGATCCTTGGCTTCGTTCTCGGCGAACTGATGGAAGACAACCTGCGCCGTGCCCTGTCGATCTCTGCTGGCGACCTGAGCATCCTCTGGAACAGCCCGATCAGCCTGTGCCTGTGGGCACTCACCGCGCTGATGCTGGCCATGCCAGGTCTGCGCTGGTGGCGCTCGCGGCGTGCGGCGCAACTGGCCAATGCCTAAGTTGTCTGCGCTCACCGGCTGGCAAAGCTGGTGGGCTACCCCCCTGGTCGGCTTGTTAGGCGGCTATCTGGCCAGCCTGATCGGCTGGCCGTTGCCGTGGATCATCGGCTCACTGCTGGCGGTTATCGCCGCCCGCTGCAGCGGCTGGCTGATCACGGAAATGCCAGGCGGGCGCAAGACCGGTCAATGGTTGGTGGCCAGCGCCATCGGCCTGCACTTCACCCAGGCCGTATTCGCCGAGTTGCTGGGCCACTTTACGGTGATTCTGCTGGGTGCCCTGCTCACCCTGCTGCTCAGCCTGATCGGCATTTTCGTCTTGCGCCGCGCTGGTCTCGATCGTGCCACCGCATTCTTCGCCAGCATGCCGGGCGGTGCCAGCGAGATGGTCAACCTCGCCCAGCGGCACAACGCCGAAACTGCCAAGGTGGCCGCCGCCCATAGCCTGCGCCTGCTGCTGGTGGTACTGCTGATTCCGGCGATCTTCACCTGGAGCCTACCGCCGATAGCCCCGCCGGTGCCGGCACCGGTCAGTTGGCCGTGGCTGGCGGTGCTGCTACCGGCTGGCGCGCTGCTGGCCTGGCTGTGGGGACGCTTGGGTCAACCCAACCCCTGGATGCTCGGTCCACTGACGGCCTGCGCGCTGGCCAGTGTCAGCTTCGATCTGCACCTGGGCCTGCCCGATGGCCTGGGCCAGGTCGGCCAGTGGCTGATCGGCTGCGCCCTGGGCTGTCATTTCGATCGCAGCTTCTTTCGCAGCGCGCCGGGCTTTCTCGCCCGCATCCTGCTGTTCACCCTGCTCGCCATGCTGGCTGCTGCCGGACTAGGCCAAGGCCTGGGCTGGCTGAGCGGGGAAAGCCAGAACGCGTTGATGCTCGGCATGATGCCCGGCGGCATCACCGAACTGTGCCTGACCGCCGAAGCCCTGCAGCTGTCGGTGGCGCTGGTCACCGCGTTGCAGGTGCTGCGCCTGTTTCTGGTGATGTTTCTCGCCGAGCCCTTGTTCAGGCTCTGGCAACGCAGCTGATGCCATTGCAACGACCACGTTTAGCCCGCCTTGTGCGGGCTCTTTTTTGCGCGCTGGCGCAGCCGCTAGACCACTGGCAAGCGCCAGTCGATCTGCGCCAGGCCCTGCTGCGCGAGAAACTTGTTGGTGCGGCCGAAATGGCCATTGCCGATAAAGCCGCGATGCGCCGACAACGGCGAAGGATGCACCGACTTGAGTACCAGGTGCTTGCTGGTATCGATCAGTTTTTCCTTGCTCTGCGCATGCGCGCCCCAGAGCAGAAACACCAGGTGCGCCTGCTGCTGGCTGACCACCTCGATCACCCTGTCGGTAAAGGTCTGCCAGCCGATCTTTGCATGAGAGCCGGCAATACCGTGCTCCACAGTCAACGAGGTGTTGAGCAGCAACACCCCCTGCTCCGCCCAATGCTGCAGGTTGCCGTGGCTGGGGATGTCGATATTCAGGTCGCGCTTGAGCTCTTTATAGATATTGACCAGCGACGGCGGCGTCTTCACCCCAGGCTGCACGGAGAAACACAGGCCGTGGGCCTGACCCGGACCGTGATAAGGGTCTTGGCCAATCACCACCACCTTGGTCTGCGCCAACGGCGTGGAATTGAGCGCATTGAAGATCAGCGAACCGGGCGGATAGATTTCTTTCCCCGCCGCCTTCTCGCTGCGCAGAAAATCCCCCAGCTCGCGCATATAGGGCTTATCGAACTCATCCTGCAGAGCGGCCTTCCAGCCGGCTTCGAGTTTGACGTTATCGGCGGCGCTCATGCCCAAATCCTGCTCGTATCAACGGAGACGGCACGCTAAGGAAGGCACCCGAGCAAGTCAAGGCTGGCGGCACGTGCCCGCGTAGGTTGTGGTTGAGCGCAGCGAAGCCCAACAATGGGGTTGCCCGGACTTGTGAAGAAAACAGGGGACAGACCACGATTAATGCTCCTGAAAATTGTGATCTGTCGCCTCTTGTTTCCTCTTCACAAAATTCATGCAGTTCGTGCCAGGAGACGATGGGTATAGATGCCGTCACTTCTGCTTGCGATGCCATAACCAGCGTTTCTTAGCCACCCCACTAAAATCCTCTTCCCACCCCCTCATCCATCCTTCATAAGCACTGTCGGGAGGGATCAAAACTGCATTCTCCTCAAGTGGATCTATGCGCCGAATTAGTCGCTTCTCTCCAGACAATTCCTTATACCGGTCACGGACTTTAACCCCTTGTGACGTGACACAGTCGGCGAGCTTACAAGCGAAGAAGATAACATCGTCGGTATAGGTTGCTATTCCCCGCACAGCAGAGCCGTATTCATTGTTGGTAACACCTCCAACTGGCTGTGCGAGGTAGCAGTGTTCTGGTGTAAAACCTGCCGGCAAGCCACCGTTTCTAAACATCCCTAAGAGCGCGTTATACGTGTCAAGCATGCCGTTAAGATTTCCGACGGCGTCCGCCAGGGCTATCATTGACTTCACCCCATTAGGCGACACGCTCATATCCTTAAGAACGAGGCCCTGTAGCTCAACAATTGGCGGTGCTATGGCTTGGAACCTCAAGTTGTCGATGATCAAATGGAAAGGACCCGCTCGCTTTTCGGCTGTTTTGTAAAGAGCGAACCTTGCTAAATCTGATTCGTACTTGCTCAGAAGTCCCAATACGTGCTGCTTTTTGAGAGCCCCAGCCACATCTATTACCGATGCGCACAGCGTTATTGCGACGTCGATACTGCGAAGCTCAGCCAATAGCTCATCCCTTAGCTTTGTGCGCCTGGCGATGCGAGCGGCCATCCATGCACCAATGCCAGCGCCGAACCCGGCACTAATCAGAGCGCTGCCCCATTGAACAGTGTCAACACTGGGGAGGCTGGCAACCCAGGGGATCAGCGATACCGTAGCGGTATAAACGCCATTAACCGGCTCCCACAAATCAGCCATTGCAATCCCTCACAGTCGGAGCCTCGACCATTCGAGGCAAATTAATCGGCATTTTAATGGGGTCACTGCCGGTCTGTCCCTGTGGTGGTGGGCAGGTAGTTAAAAGGAAGAGTTCTTCAGATTTACAGCTCGGCTCGTGAGGCGGAATCGCAGAATCAGCCAGCAGCTGCCTTGGGCCGAAAGCAGCCGCCTGCCCCTGCAAACTTCCGTCTCACCCCTGATGCAGCGCCCGGTAATGACTCGGCGCCATGCCGACCACTTTGCGAAACAGCCGCGAGAAGTAATACACATCGTCATAACCCAACTGCTCGGCCACCTGGCGGATGCCCTGCTCGCCCTCATCCAGCAGGCGGCAGGCGTGGGCCATTTTCAGTTGGATAAAGTCCTGAATCGGCGCATGCCCGGTCAGGGCGCGGTAGGTTTTGGCGAAGTGAAAGCGCGACAGCTTGAACTGCGCTGCCAGCTCGTCGAGGTTCAGCGCATCGTGCAGATGGGCGCGCATCACCGCCTGCACCGCATCCACATCCAGCACCCGCCCGGATTTCAGGGTGGTGCGCGCCGGCAGCACGGCTAGTGAGGTGAGCAGCACCTGCAACTGATGCGCGGCATGGACGAAGTGCGCCAGGTTGAGCCCCTGCTTGCGCAGGTTGAGCAGCCCGTCGAACTCGGCCAGCAGCCGTGGCTGCACGCCGATGCGCCACAGCGGCCCCTTGCCCAATGGACGGAGAAACTCGGTCACCAGCTCGCCGTCGAAATGCACCCAGTACAGCGTCCAGGGCTTGTGCGCGTCCGCGCCATAGGTGTGGGCGACGCCTTTTGGCAGCACTAACAGATCACCACCACTGACAGCTAATCGTCCATCCCCGCTCTCCAGCCAGCCCTGCCCCGCGCGGCAGTAGATCAGCAGGTGATCCTCCGGCTGCGGGCGGTGCATGCGGTGCCCCTGCGCCTCCGGGTAAAAACCCAGCGCCAGTGGATAGCAGCCCTGCCCTAGCGGGCTCTTGGCCAGCAGGCGGCGCAGCCGGGGCGGCGTGATAAAGCGCACGCCATTGGCCGGCAAGGGCCAGTTGGAGGTATCGACATAAGCACGCATCGGGGTATTCCGCTCACAGACCGAATCCCAAGATAGTCCATCTCAAGACCAAGATCGTCAATCCACAAAGCCGGCATGGGCGGCTATAACACTGACAAAACAACAATCGGACCGTGGAGAACACAATGGCCAAGGCAATCCCGCAGTTGATCGACGGTGAATGGCGCGAAAGCCGCACCCGCGAATTTATCGAAGTCACCGACCCGGCGACCCAGGAAGTTCTGGCCCTCGCGCCCAAGGCCACCGCCGAGGAAATCGAGGCGGCGATCGCCAGCGCCAAGGCAGCCTTCCTCACCTGGCGCGAAGTGCCGGTATCCGAGCGCGCGCGGGTGATGCTGCGTTATCAGCATCTGCTCAAGGAACACCACGACGAGCTGGCCGAGATACTCGCCGGCGAAACCGGCAAGACCCTGGCCGATGCCAAGGGTGATGTCTGGCGCGGCATCGAGGTGGTCGAGCAGGCCTGCAATATCGCCAGCCTGATGATGGGCGAAACCATGGAGAACGTCGCCCGCGACATCGACACCGCCAGCTGGATTCAGCCGCTGGGGGTGTGCGTGGGCGTCACCCCGTTCAACTTCCCGGCGATGATTCCGCTGTGGATGTTTCCCCTGGCCATCGCCGCTGGCAACACCTTTATTCTCAAGCCGTCCGAACAGGACCCACTGACGCCTAACCGCCTGGCCGAGCTGTTTATCGAAGCCGGCGCGCCCAAGGGCGTGTTGCAGGTGCTGCACGGTGCACGTGAAGTGGTCGACAGCCTGCTGACCCATCCGGATATCCGCGCCATCTCCTTCGTCGGCTCGGTGCCGGTTGGCCAGCACATCTACCGCACCGGCACCGCGCACCTCAAGCGCGTACAGGCCTTCGCCGGGGCGAAGAACCATATGGTGATCATGCCCGACGCGCACAAGGGCCAGGTGCTCAGTAACCTGGTCGGGGCCAGTTGCGGCGCAGCCGGGCAGCGCTGCATGGCGATCAGCGTGGCGGTATTTGTCGGCGAATCGAAGCAGTGGATCGACGAGCTGCAAGCGCAGATGGCCGACCTGCAACCCGGCTACTGGACCGATGGCCACGCCGCCTTCGGCCCACTGATCAGCCAGCAGGCCAAGCAGCGCGTGCTACGGCTGATCGCCGAGGGCAAAGCCGAAGGTGCCGAATGCCTGCTGGACGGCTCGCACTGCGCGGTCGAGGGCTACCCGAATGGCAACTGGCTGGGCGCGACCCTGTTCCGCGGCGTTACCGCCAAGATGAGCCTGTACCGCGAAGAGATCTTCGGCCCGGTGCTGGTGTGCATGGAGGTCGACACCCTGGAAGAAGCCATTGAACTGGTCAACGCCAGCCCCTACGGCAACGGCACCTCGATCTTCACCCGCTCCGGCGGCGCGGCGCGGCATTATCAGCACGCGGTGGAAGTCGGTCAGGTCGGCATCAACGTACCGGTGCCGGTGCCGCTGCCGTTCTTCTCCTTTACCGGCTGGAAGGGTTCGTTCTACGGTGACCTGCACGCCTACGGCAAACAGGGCGTGCGCTTCTTTACCGAAACCAAGACGGTCACCAGCCGCTGGTTCGATGACGCCGCCGTGGCCGGGCCGAACATGACCATCCAACTTAAATAACTGTATGTCAGGCTGATCACGAGTCGGCCTGGCCTTAACTGCTGGGGATTACCCATCCCGCTAAGGATCACCCATGGATTTTGAACTCAGCGAAGAACAACGCCTGCTGGTCGACAGCGCCCGCGCCTTTTCCGCCAAGGAGCTCGCGCCGCATGCCGCCGACTGGGACCGCGACCACCACTTCCCGGTGGACGTGATCAAGCGCGCCGCCGAGCAGGGCTACCTAGCGCTGTATATAAAGGAAGAAGACGGCGGCCTCGGCCTGTCACGACTGTCCGCCTCGTTGATCTTCGAACAACTGTCGGCCGGCTGCATCGCCACCACGGCGTTTCTCACCATCCACAATATGGCCAGCTGGATGCTTGCCTCCTTCGCCGATCAGGCGCTGAAGGATGCCTGGCTGCCGCGCCTGGTCAGCGGTGAACTGCTGGCCTCCTACTGCCTGACCGAACCGGATGCCGGCTCCGACGCCGCGCACCTGCGCACCCGCGCCAAGCGCGATGGCGACGACTACGTGCTGGACGGCAGCAAGTGCTTTATCTCCGGCGCGGGCAGCACCGATGTGCTGATCGTAATGGCGCGCACCGGCGAGGACAGTGGGGCCAAGGGCATTTCCTGCTTCCTGGTGCCGGCCGACGCTCCTGGCGTGCAGTACGGCCGCAATGAATTGAAGATGGGCTGGCGCGCCCAGCCGACCCGCTCCATCAGCTTCGAAGGCGTGCGTATCCCCGCCGGCAACCGCATCGGCCCGGAGGGCCAGGGTTTCGTCTACGCGATGAAGGGCCTGGACGGCGGGCGCATCAATATCGCCAGCTGCTCGCTGGGCGCGGCGCAGGCGGCGCTGGAGCAATCGCTGCGCTACGTCGAGGAGCGCAAGCAGTTCGGCAAGCCGTTGAGCGACTTCCAGTCCCTGCAATTCAAGCTCGCCGATATGCTCACCGATCTGACCGCCAGCCGGCAGATGGTGCGCCTGGCCGCGCACAAGCTGGACCACGGCCACAGCGAGGCCAGCCTGTATTGCGCCATGGCCAAGCGGTTTGCCACCGATCACTGCTTCACCCTGTGCAACGAGGCGCTGCAACTGCACGGCGGTTACGGCTATCTGAACGACTACCCGCTGGAGCGCTGGGTGCGCGACAGCCGCGTGCATCAGATTCTCGAAGGCACCAACGAGATCATGCGGGTGATCATCGCCCGCCGCCTGCTCGATCAAGGCGGCATGCTCGATCGCCTGCTGTAATCCTTTGCCCAGGGCGGGTGCAATCCGCCCTGTATGACCAAGATGAGGACGCTTATGAGCAACGCCATCGAACCCTACAACCCCGGCGTGTTTGACCTGACCCACAAGCTCACCGTGGAAAAGCACGGGCATACCGCGCTGATCACCATCAACCAGCCGCCGGCCAATACCTGGGACCGCGACTCGCTGATCGGCCTCAAGCAGCTGATCGAGCACCTCAACCACGACGATGACATCTACGCCCTGGTGATCACCGGCCAGGGTGGCAAGTTCTTCAGCGCCGGTGCCGACCTCAAGCTGTTTGCCGATGGTGACAAGGCCCGCGCCCGCGAAATGGCGCGACGCTTCGGCGAGGCCTTCGAGGCACTGCGCGATTTCCGCGGCGTATCGATTGCCGCGATCAACGGCTACGCCATGGGCGGCGGCCTGGAATGTGCGCTGGCCTGCGATATCCGCATCGCCGAGCGCCAGGCGCAACTGGCCCTGCCAGAAGCCACGGTGGGCCTGCTGCCCTGCGCCGGCGGCACGCAGAACCTGGCCTGGCTGGTCGGTGAAGGCTGGGCCAAGCGGATGATTCTGTGCGGCGAGCGCATCGATGCGGACACCGCGTTGCGCATCGGCCTGGTCGAGCAGGTGGTCGACAGCGGCGAAGCCCGCGGCCATGCCCTGCTACTGGCGGCCAAAGTCGCGCGGCAGAGCCCGGTGGCTGTGCGCACCATCAAACCGCTGATCCAGGGTGCGCGCGAACGCAGCCCGAACACCTGGCTGCCGGAGGAACGCGAGCGCTTTGTCGACCTGTTCGACGCCGACGACACCCGCGAAGGGGTGAATGCCTTCCTGGAAAAACGCGACCCGCAGTGGCGCAATAAATAATTCGTAGGGTGGATGACGCCTTGTACATCCACCAAGCATGCACACGACGACGGACAACCTAATGAACGTGCAATTCGAAGAACGCCCAGCCCAACACGGCATGCGCATCGGCATCGCCAGCCTGGATGCCGAGAAGAGCCTGAACGCCCTGTCGCTGCCGATGATCGAAGCGCTGGATGCCAAGCTCAAGGCCTGGGCGGACGACCCGAGCATCGCCTGCGTGATGCTGCGCGGCAACGGCCCCAAGGCGTTCTGCGCCGGCGGCGACGTGGTGCAGCTGGTGCATCAGTGCCGCGAGCACCCGGGCGAAATCCCGCCCCTGGCGCGACGCTTCTTTGCTGACGAATACCGCCTCGACCACCGCATCCACACCTACCCGAAACCCTTTATCTGCTGGGCCCACGGCCATGTGCTGGGCGGCGGCATGGGCCTGATGCAGGGCGCAGGTATTCGCATCGTCACCCCAGGCAGCCGCCTGGGCATGCCGGAAGTGAATATCGGTCTGTACCCGGATGTCGGCGGCAGCTGGTTCCTCGCCCGCCTGCCGGGCAAGCTCGGCCTGTTCCTCGGCCTGACCGCCAGCAGCATCAACGCCCGCGACGCGCTGGATCTGGACCTGGCCGACCGCGTGCTGCTCGACAGCCAGCAGGACGACCTGCTCAATGGCCTGGCCCAGCTCAATTGGCAAGACCAGAGCCCGCAGCAACTGCACAGCCTGCTCAAAGCCCTGGAAAACCAGGCCCTCGGCGAACTACCGGAAGCCCAGTGGCTGCCGCGCCGTGCGCGTATCGACGAACTGCTCGACAGCGCCGACCTGCCCCACGCCTGGCGTGCCATCAGCGCCCTGCAAGGCGACAGCGACCTGCTGCTGGCCCGCGCCGCCAAGACCCTGGCCGGCGGCTGCCCGCTGACCGGGCACCTGGTGTGGGAGCAGATCAAACGCGCCAAGCAGCTGTCGCTGGCCGAGGTATTCCGCATGGAATACGCCATCAGCCTGAACTGCTGCCGCCATCCGGAATTCCCCGAAGGCGTGCGCTCGCGGCTGATCGACAAGGACCACGTGCCACGCTGGCATTGGCCGGATGTGGCGAGCATCCCGGATGAGGTGATCGCCGCGCACTTCGCCCCGGCCTGGGACGGCGCTCATCCGTTGGCGGACTTGTAAGGCACATCGGTGTAGGCACCGCGCACAGGCACAATCAACTCAGGCAAGGAGAACAACAATGAACCAGATTGCCTTTATCGGCCTCGGCCACATGGGCCTGCCCATGGCGCGCAACCTGCTCAAGGCCGGTTTCAGCCTGCGGGTCTTCGACCTGCTGCAAGCGGCCGTCGAGGACCTGGCCAAGGACGGCGCGCATGCGGCCAGCAGCGCGCTGGATGCAGTGCAAGATGCCGACGTGGTCATCAGCATGCTGCCCGCCAGCCGCCATGTCGAAGGCCTGTACCTGGGTGATAGCGGCCTGCTGGCCGCGCTCAAGCCCGGCTGCCTGGTGCTGGAATGCTCGACCATCGCCCCGGAATCCGCGCGCAAGGTGCATCAAGCCGCTCGCGAGCGCGGCATCGAACTGCTCGACGCCCCGGTGTCCGGCGGCACTGCGGGCGCGGCAGCGGGCACCCTGACCTTTATGATCGGCGGCGCGGCCAGCACCCTGGAAAAAGCCCGCGCGATCTTCGCCGCCATGGGCAAGAACATCTTCCACGCCGGCCCCGACGGTGCCGGCCAGGTGGCCAAGGTGTGCAACAACCAGGTGCTGGCGGTGCAGATGATCGCCACCGCCGAGGCCATGGCCATGGGCGTGGCCAACGGCCTGGAGCCAGCGGTACTCGCTGAAATCATGCGGCAGAGTTCGGGCGGCAACTGGACCCTGGAGAAGTACAACCCCTGGCCCGGCGTCATGGAAAACGCCCCGGCGTCCAAAGGCTACAGCGGCGGTTTTATGGCCGAGCTGATGGCCAAGGACCTCGGCCTGGCCCAGGAAGCCGCCCAGGCCAGCGGCAGCAGCACACCGATGGGCGCGCTGGCGTTGCAGCTGTATCGCCTGCTGCTCAAACAGGGCAAGGGCAAACAGGACTTCTCGGTGGTGCAGCAATTGTTTGTCGAGTAATCCCGCAGACAGCAAAAAGCCGCAGCTCGCTGCGGCTTTTTTGTGGGCAACACCCGCGATCTAGCGCTCGCGCAGCGCCTCGGAACGAGCGCGGATAATCGGCTTGAGCAAGTAGCTGAGGATGCTCTTCTTGCCGGTGATGATATCCACCGAAGCGACCATGCCGGGGATGATCAGCAGCGGATTCTCCGCGGTGCCGAGGTGGCTCTTGTTGGTGCGCAGTTTGATCACGTAGAAGCTGTTGCCCTCATCATCGGTGACGGTATCCGCGCCGATCTGCTCCAGCTCGGCCTTGAGCCCACCATAGATGGTGTAGTCATAGGCGGTGAACTTGACCATGGCCTCCTGCCCCGGATGGAGGAAGGCAATGTCCTGCGGACGGATGCGCGCCTCGACCAGTAGGTTCTCGCCCAGCGGCACGATCTCCACCAGATCGCTGCCCGGCTGAATCACCCCGCCGATGGTAGTGACCAGCAGCTGCTTGACGATGCCGCGCACTGGCGAGGTAACCAGGGTGCGGTTGACCCGGTCTTCCAGCGCCTTGCCGGTCGACTGGATCTTGCTCAATTCGGTGCGTGCCTCGTTGAGCTCGGTCAACGCCTCGCTGCGAAAGCGCCCACGGGTTTCATCGATCTTGCGTTCGACTTCCTTGATCGCCGACTCGGCGCGCGGTATCGCCAGAGTAGTGGCCTCCAGCTGGCCACGGGCTTCCACTTCAGCGCGCTTGAGGCGCAGCACTTCCACCTGGGAAATCGCGCCCTCGGCCACCAGCGGCTCGGACATCTGGATTTCCTGGCGCAGCAGGCTGAGGCTGTTGCGGAACTGGCCCTGCTTGGAGGCAAACTCGCGCAGCTCCTGCTGACGCTGGATCAACTGCTCCTCCAGGCCCGCCACTTCATCGAGCAACTGCTGCTTGCGGCTGTTGAACAGCTGAATCTCGTTATCCGCCTGACCCGGTGCTTTCTCGCGCACCTCATCGGTCACCACCAGCTCACGGGCCTGCACCTCGGCGCTGAGGCGCTCCACGCGCAGCAGCAAGGCCAGGCGATCGGCTTCGGTTTCGCCGACGTTGGAGGCGAAGCGGGTGTCGTCCAGGCGCAACAAGGGGTCGCCTACCTCGACGATCTGCCCCTCACGCACGAACAGCTCGGCGACGATGCCACCTTCCAGGTTCTGGATTTTCTGCAACCGCGAAGACGGAATCGCCTTGCCATCGCCACGAGTGACTTCGTCGACCACGGCGAAGTTGGCCCACAGCAGGCAGAACAGCACAAAGGCGATCAGCCCCCAGATGGTCAGGCGCACCACTCGCGGCGCATCCTCGATCAGCGCCTTGCTGACTTCGGGCAGCGGTTCATCACCCATGCCATCCTGACTGCCAAAATAGGCGGCCATGGCCTGACGCAGGCTCTTCTTCTCAGGCGCTTTAGCTGACACTGATCTGCCCCTTCTTCAGCGCTTCCATCACGCTACCTTTTGGCCCGTCGGCGATGATCTGCCCGCGGTCGACGATGATCAGCCGGTCCACCAGGCTGAGCATCGAGGCGCGGTGCGTCACCAGCAGCAGGGTCTTGGTGCCGATCACCGCCGACAAGCGCTGCTTGAGGCGCTCTTCACCGGTGTTATCCATGGCGCTGGTCGGTTCATCCAGCAGCAGGATCGGCGGATCGAGCAGCAGCGCACGGGCCAGGGCGACGTTCTGCCGCTGGCCGCCGGAGAGGTTCTGCCCGCGCTCACCAACCTGCAGTTCATAGCCTTTCGGATGCAGGCGAACGAACTCGTGCACGCCGGCCAGTTCGGCAGCCTGCAACACCAGCTCGTCCTCGACATAACGCGCGCCGGACACCAGGTTGTCGCGCAGGGTGCCGCTGAACAGCTGAATGTCCTGCGGCACATAGCCGATGTTATGGCGCAGATCGCTGACATCCAGCTGACGCACATCGATGCCATCGACCAGCAGGCTGCCGGCGTCGGGCTGATACAGGCCGACGATCAGCTTGGCCAGCGAGCTCTTGCCGGAGCCACTGCGGCCGATGATGCCGATTTTCTCACCGGGCCTGACCACCAGGCTGACGCCCTGCAAGGCCGCCTGCTGCTGATCCGGGTAGTGGAAATCCAGCTGGCGGAATTCGATCGCGCCCTGCAGCGACTGACGCTTGAGCGGACGCTCATCGGCATGCCGCTCCTGCGGCAGTTCCATCATCTGGTTGACCGAATCGAGGGTCACCCGCGCCTGCTGGTAACGGGTCAACAGGCCGGATATCTGGGTCAGCGGCCCCAGCGCGCGGCTGCTGAGCATATAGCAGGCAATCAGCCCGCCCATGCTCAGGTTGCCATCGATGATCTGGTACACGCCGAGCACGATCACCACCACGCCCGCCAATTGCTGCAACAGCATGGTCGCGTTCATCGCCAGGCTGGAGAGCATGCGCGCGCGCAGTTCCAGGCGGCTGAGGGTGCCGATGGTCTGTTCCCACAGGTACTGGCGCTCGCTCTCGGCGTTGTTGACCTTGACCGCATCCAGCCCGGCCAGGCTCTCGATCAGGCTCGACTGGCGCTCGCCGGCCAGGGCCATGGTGCGCTGCATGGTCTCGGCCAGCGGGCGCTGCAAGGCCCAGCCGATCAAGGCCACCAGCGGAAAAGCGAGAATCGGGATCCACACCAGGTGCCCGCCGATCATCGCGATCACCGCCAGAATCAGCACGGTGAACGGCAGGTCGATCACGCTGGCCAAGGTCAGCGAGGCGAGGAAATCACGCAGGTTCTGAAACTCGTGAATGTTCTGCGCGAAGCTGCCGACCCGCGCCGGGCGGAACTTCATGGCCATGCCGGCGATGCGTTCGAACAGCGTGGCGGAGATGATCAGGTCAGTCTTCTTGCCGGCCAGATCCAGGCACAGGCCACGCAGGGTCTTCAACAGCAGGTCGAAGAAAAACACCCCGGTGATGCCAATCGCCATCACCCACAGGGTGGCTTCGGCCTGGTTCGGCACCACGCGGTCGTAGACGTTCATCACGAACAGCGGCGTGCCCAGGCCGATCAGGTTGATCAGGAAACTCGCCGCGATGGCATCGATATACAGCCAGCGCGAACGCTTGAGGGTGTCGCGAAACCAGGAGGTGGCGCGCGGAATCAGCTCGCCACGGTTGAAATCGAATTTGTGCAACGGCTGGGCGAAGAACACCTGACCGCTGTAATCCTCAGCCAATACCTCGACGCTGACCCGCATCTCCCCGCCTTCGCTTTCGCTCGGCATGATGCGCGCGTAACCGCGATCGTCCCAGCCCAGCAGCAAGGCGCTGCGGCCGTCATGCAACAGCAGCAGAGCCGGCATTGCCAGCGCTGGGATTTTCTCCAGGCTGCGGCGCAACCAGCGCCCTTGCAAACCGGCACGCGCCGCCGCACGCGGCAGCAAGTCGGCACTCAGGCGCTGCTCGGGCAGTGGCAGCCCCGCCGTCAACATGGCACGACTGACCGACTTCTGGTGCAGGCCGCACAACGCCAACAGGCTATCGAGCAGAGGGTCGTCGTAGCGATCACGCGGATCGCTACGGCTTTCTAACGGGCTGGGGTCTACTGCCACTGGGTTTTACTCATCAACGACGGGGCTCAGTGCTCAATTCAGGCCGGGCAAGTTTACCTGGGCCTTCACTTCATCCAACGGCGCAGCGGCCATCGGCGCAACCACACCCTGGCTCTTGAGCAGGGAGCCCATGGTGGCCTTGATCCGGTATTGAGTAAACACCTCGGTGAAACGCACTTCTTCAAGGCGACGCGAGGCGGTGAACAGTTCGTTTTCACTGTCGAGCAAATCCAGCAGAGTACGGTCGCCCAGGCTGAACTGCTTCTGGTAGGACTCACGCACGCGGCTGCTGTAGTCGACGTATTGCTGGGCAATCGGCAATTGCTGGCGGGCGTTCTGCAAGGCATTCCAGGCCAGGCCGAGGTCTTCATTCAAGACACGCAGAGCGTTGTTGCGAACATCCATGGCCTGGTTGATCTGGTGCGACTTGGACTGCAAATCAGCCTTGTTGCTGCCACCGGCGAACAGGTTGTAGCGCATGCGCAGCATGGCCTGCCACTCATTGCTGTGACCGCTGACGCCATCCACGTTGTTATCCATGCCACGCGACAGCTCGGCATCGAGGCGCGGGTAGAACGACGACTTGGCGGCTTCGTACTGCTGCTCGCTGGCCTGCACATCGGACTCGGCCGAGCTCAGGAACGGGTTGTTGGCAAGCATTTCCTGGCGCGCCGCCGGCAGGCTTTCCGGCAGTTGAGCAGCCAGACTGGACGGCTGAGTCAGCTCGCTGGGATCCGTGCCGACCACGCTGTAATAGTTGACTTGGGCATCGGCCAGGTTGGTTTGCTCGGTGATCAGATTGTTGCGGGCCTGGGCCAGGCGCGCTTCGGCCTGATCGAGGTCAGCCGAGCGGCCAACGCCACTCTGGCTGCGCAGGCTGATCTGGTCGTAGATCCGCTCGTGGCTGGCCAGGTTTTCCTCGGCCAGACGCACCAGTTCGCGGCGCGACAGCACATCCAGGTAAACCTGCGCCACGTTCAGGCCGGTACGCTCCGAGGTGCCCAGCAATTCATAGGCACGGGCATTGACCGTGGCGCGCTGACGACCCACTTCACTGCTGGTGGCAAAACCGTCGAAGACCATCTGCTGCACGCGCAGGCTCGACTCGCCGCGGGTCAGGGTTTCGGTGTTATGGCTGGTGCCGCGCGTGCCCGGGCTGTCAGTGCCTTCACGACCATAGCCGGCCAGCACATCAACCTGCGGCAAGTAGCCACCCTTGGCTGCTTTCATCTGTTCTTCAACAGACAAGCGCGCATTGATCCCCGCCTGGACTTCCGGATGTACCTCTAGGGCACTTTGCATGGCTTCATTGAGCGTCTGACCATGAGCGGCCAGAGATACCGCCAAAGCAAGGGGGACGAGTGCAAGAAAACGCATTAAATGAAATTCCTTATCAGGCAGGGCGAGCGACTTGAACCGCGAAGCGTCACGCGTTTGACGCAACGGCCGGCAGGATACATAAACAGCCCGCGGAGCGTGACGCGCATCACAGAATTTTTAACCAATATCAAAGTGACATCAGGCGCGGCATTGTTTAATATCGCGAGCAGTCGGTCAATAGTTTGGCATATAGCTAATTCCATAAAGTAATAAGCCAAAAACATGACGCACGAATAAGTCAAAACATTGTCACCACCTAGTTAGCTGTTCACCGAATTTCACCGCACGCCCACCCATGGAGCTTCATCTATGAGCAATATCATCGCCACCGTCAAAAGCCTTGTAGGACAAGTGTTTGCCGTTTCTCTCGACGGCCTCAAGCGGCAGATATTTGAAGGCGAGCGGTTGCTGATGGGTGAGCAGGTCTTGACCGGTCTGGGCGGTGAAGTGACCTTGCAACTGGCCAGCGGTGAACTGGTCAATGTCGCGCAAAGCAGCAACTGGCAAGCCCCTGCTGGCCGAGAGCAAGCCGAAGAAAGCGCAGCAGCGCCGGATGCCAATCTGGAACAAGCCCTGGCCGCCGGCTTCGACCCCACCACCGACCTCGAAGCCACCGCAGCCGGCGCTGGCGGCGGCAGTGGCGGCGGCGCAGGTGGCGGCCACAGCTTCGTGATGCTCGGCGAAACCGGCCAACAGCTTGAAGCCACAGTGGGCTTCGAAACTCAGGTGTTGGGCCAGGGTGGTGCAGGGCAGAATGAGTTGTTCGGTACGAGTGAACAAACAGACCAAACAACTGCCGCAAACGCCAACCTGGATACAACCGTACCTACCGCACCCAGCGTAAACCTGACTAACGACAGCGGTACCAGTGCCAATGACCTCATCAGCAATGACGGCACGCTGATAATTGGTGGAGTCGAGCCTGGTGCAGTGGTTGAATTCAGCACCGATGGCGGAGCGACGTGGAGCAATACATTCACACCAAACGAAGGCAACAACACCGTCTCGGTTCGCCAAACAGATACTGCTGGCAACACATCACCCTCAACATCGCTGACCTTTACCCTTGACACCCAGGTCGCAGCGCCGACCCTCACCCTCACCACCGACAGCGGTGTGGTCGGTGATCTGATCAGCAACGATGGTACCTACAGCGTCAGTGGCACTGAGCCGGGTGCCACTGTCGAATACAGCACCGACGGCACCACCTGGAGCACTACTGCACCGGTTGCAGTGGAAGGCAGCAACACCATTCAAGTACGTCAGACCGACGTCGCCGGCAACACCTCGGCACCGTCCAGCCTGACCTTTACCCTCGACACCCAGGCCGCTGCTCCGACCGTGACCATCAGCACCGATGCCAACGATGACGGCACCCTCAGCAACGCTGAACTGGGTGCGGCCACCACCGTCACCGTCAGCGTCGCGCTGCCCGCCGGGGCTGCCGTCGGCGACACCCTGAACGTCAGCCTTAACGGCGTGGCCCAGGCTCCGATCATCCTGACCCAGACGCAGATCACCAATGGCGTGACCTTTACTGTCGCCCGTCCGGCCGATGGCCAGACCGTCAGCGCCACCGCCACCGTCACCGACCAGGCCAACAACACCTCGGCGGCCGGCAGCG
>NZ_JBASFM010000024.1:0-98997 GCF_049653025.1 Pseudomonas sp.
CGCATTCGTTAACCACATTATTCACATCACCACCTGCCAAAGCGGCACGCGGCTGTCGCATCTTCAAGCTCTTTTTCCTGACAGTCCGCACGCGTATGCTTCAAGCCAAATGTCCAACAACGTCGAGCACTCAGGTTCAGTGCTCGTCACAAATCCGCGGCGCGGCCTAACAAGTGGTTCAAGCCACTCGCTTCGCTCGCTCGGGACCGGCTAAAGCCGGCCCCTTAACCAATCGTTAGGCGGCAAAGCAAAGGCCGGGAAACATGGAAGTTATGCGCACAAATAACAATTTACGGATTTCATCTGCAAGTTCGCAGCGGCCGTGCAAATCCGGCCAGAAACTCTCGCATCCGATAACCCAAATATTCACATCAGCAGCAGGCCAATCAGCACGCGCCCGCCTCCATCTTCAAGCTCTTCTACCTGAAGGCCCGCACGCGTATGCTCCAAGCCACAGTTCCAACAGCACCGAACAATCACGTTCTGTTCCCGGCGTTGCACCGTGGCAAGGCCTAACAACTGGTTCAAACCGTTCGCTTCGCTCACTAGGACGGGCTAAAGCCCGCCCCTTAACCAAACGTTATGCACCTCTTTGAGCATCTGAGTCGCCAATGGAAGACATAGTCAGTGAAATAGGGAAAGGCTTCTTGAGAGCAATTGGCTTTTTCCTTGTCGAAGTTATTTTCAACTTCGTCTTTTATTACATTGGATGGCCAATATGCAAGATATTGTCACTTGGAACCTATCCCAAAAAAGTCACGAATGACTATCTACACACCGATACTCGACAAGGGCTTTTGTGTAGCTTCGTAGGTTTCACCTTCGTCGTGCTTGTTGGCTTATATTTAACCGGCCAATTCAATATAAATGGCGGCGCATAACAATGCGCTCAAATCGCTCGCTTCGCTCACTGGGACCGGCTAAAGCCGGCCCCTTAGCTTAATCGTTATATGCACAGGAGTCAGGCATGGACAACGTTGACATCGAGCACTCTCTGAGCAAGTTATATTCAAACCTCGGATCTAGCCTAATTGAGGCAACTCCTGAGCATTGGAATTCGGCTATTCTTCACATGAAAACAGAAGAGAATGGAGTGTCTCACTACATTGAATCTGATGAAGGACATTCAGACATAGTAATGTGCACTGACGAAATAATTGAGGCATCTTGCCAGATTATAAAAGAACTAGAAACCCATAACAAAATGTACAAAAAAGCAACGCTAAGGGTTTGGCTTTCCGAGGAAAGTAAATGGAAATTTCAGTTCGAGCGGTAAAGCATATAACAATTGGTTCAAATCGCTCGCTGCGCTCGCTGGGACCGGCTAAAGCCGGCCCCTTAACCAAACGTTAGATGCAAGGAGCACAATCTTGGAAGAGTTCAAATTAGCAGTAGAAATACTCAGCTCCATCGCCTCGCTCATTGCAATTTTAACCGTATTATATTCGTGGCACGCAAACAGAAAACATCCAATCTCAATATCTGAGATTATTTCTACAAGGTCTGGCAGTGACACATTTCGACTTTTCGTTAAAATCAAGAACACGAAACCTTATCCCGTAACTGTAAAAAGCCTTGTCTGTTACAAAAAAGAAACTCACAGAGTCGAGAAAAAAATCAATGAGCGGCCAAAGACCATGACCGTCCTTGATAGCCGCGATAGGCTTTTCACGATCCAAAATGAAATACTGATTCCAGAGTTAGGCGAAAATCGTATAGAGGTAAACGTAACAACAAACGCCCCACCAACAAAGTCACTAATCTTTATGCTCGACACCACCCACGGGCATTTATCAACAAATTGCAAGAAAGTGAAATTCTTCAGTACTGCTCCAGAAATATTTAGCCCTGACTTCATGATATCCAGGGAAAGTAAGATTTCATCCATGGCAGCCTACATCAGAGCTTACATTGTGTACTTAATAGACCTCTTGCCGTTTAAATTAAACAGATTAAGAGGCATTGTCTCTCCAAGAAACTAATCATGCCTTGCATCTAACAACTGGTTCAAACCGTTCGCTTCGCTCACTGGGACGGGCTAAAGCCCGCCCCTTAACCAAACGTTAGGTACTCTTATGGCAGCTGCTGAGTATTGGATTGAGTACGCCGATTCGTGGCGAGATGCTCCACTCGCGTTTTGAGTACACATTGAGCAAGACGGCGAGCCATGGTTTAAATCTAATAAATTTTTACCTGAGGCACCCAAGGCAATACCTCACAAGGGCTTTGTAATCATATGCGTTGAGATTCAAGGTACGGTGTTGTACTTCTCTTCTTTTGAGCAGCTTTCTGAGTGCATCAGAATCTTGTCATTGAATCCTCTGCCAACAACTCGTCGCTTATCAACGCTCCGCGGAACGACTCTCGGTCCGAATAGGCATTGGCTAAGTCGTCTTCCGGCAAAATTGAAATCACCAAAAATGCGACCCTTAGTAGTTTCTGCGCTCAACGAAGCGCTCCGTGCGATAACGAGCACCTAACAACTGGTTCAAATCGTTCGCTTCGCTCACTTGGACGGGCTAAAGCCCGCCCCTTAACCAAACGTTAGAGGCTTTGGCCCGCCATCCGTCAACGCCCGCTTGCCCCACTGAATACCATGTAATACATTGCATTCAACAGTATGGAGGGCACCCCAATGAGCGTCACAACCGTCCGGCTTCAACCTGAGCTAGAAGAAAACCTTGGAGCCATGGCCGAAAAGCTTCATAGGAGCAAAAGCTGGCTTATTAATCAGGCACTTAGAGAATTTTTTGAACGCCAGACATTAGAGCAGAACCGCTGGCAGGAAACGCTACAAGCTATGGAGTCCGTAGCACAGGGCAAGGTCGTGTCCGGCGAGGCCGTAAACACTTGGCTCCAAAGCTGGGGCAGCTCCAATGAACTGCCACCACCGAAGGCAGGCCAATGAAGCTGGTCTACTCAGAAGAATCCGTGGCAGATTTGGTTCGTCTCCGGGAATTCATTGCTGAGAAAGATCCCCTTGCCGCCGCACGTGTAGCAACAGAACTCATTGCACGCATCGAAAATCTTCGCCTATTCCCAACAATGGGCCGCGCAGTCGAATTAGCCCCAGACCCAAAAGCTATTCGCGACGCAATTTTCGGGAAATACGTAATTCGGTATGCAACTCATACCGAAACTGTCGTGATTCTTCGTATATGGCACCACTATGAAGACCGCATGCAAAGCACCTAACTACTGGTTCAAGCCGTTCGCTGCGCTCACTCGGGACCGGCTAAAGCCGGCCCCTTAACCAAACGTTAGGCATTTGGAGAAAAATTTGCGCCAATCTCAAGAAGCAGATTTGCCGTTCACTCCAGAATCTGCAATCCAAATGCTGGAGTGGGGAGCAAATCCCGACGCCTCACCATACTCACACAAGCAAATCGCGGAGTGGTGTGATCGTTTCTGGTGTCAGTACCTCGATATAGATGCGCCTCCAGAAATCGAGAAGCTCCTCCCAATTCTTACGGACGTCGAGACCCAGTGGGATCTTTACCTAGCCAACACGTATACATATGAGCAGCTTCGGTCGCAGTCCTTCGAAAGTGAGAGGGTTAATGGTTAAGTCAGGCAAATGCCTAACAATGCGCTCAAAGCGCTCACTTCGTTCGCTGGGACCGGCGAAGCCGGCCCCTTAGCTTAATCGTTATGTGTGAAGGACTCTGCAGTGTCTGAAACCTCAGTAGAAATGAATGATCTTATGTTTGCAGCGCTAGATCATGCGATTGCAAGCATTGAAAATGCTGGGCCTCTAGTCCCATTTACAATGACTATTAGCAAGGCAGGAGATAATAAACTAACGCGCTTCGTATTAGAGATGCTTGAGCAAGGTCTAGAAGCCGCGCAAGCACATATCCAGAATGAGAAAGAAAACCTTAAGACCTACGCAATAGCTTGGGATGGCTTTGTCACTATTGAAGGCAAGAAATGGGACTCCATTTTTGTAGAGGCTGGCGAGCTTGGTACAGAACAAGGCGTTATCTTGTCGCAACGGTATGAGAAAAAAGGTCTCTTCAAAAGAAAGAATTTACCGGCAGGCAATCCAGCGCTGGTAGAGCGTCCCACCTCAAAGCTTCACACATAACAATTGGTTCAAGTCGCTCGCTCCGCTCACTCGGGACCGGCTAAAGCCGGCCCCTTAACCAATCGTTAGGGTAAAAATGCTAAGACTTTTGGTCGCCTCAATCTTTTTCATTAGCCTGCAAGCAGCTGGAGAGAATTGCCCAGAGCTTCCCCAGAGCATTGAAACGGCCATCTTTAAACACATTAATAAAATCCGTGCTTATGAATATTGCGATGCTCGATTAATTGAGTCTAGCCACAACAGAACAATCGTAATATATACCGCTGAAGGCGAGTGCAACGAAAACACAGAACAGCCACCAGGCAGTTGCTCGAACAACTGGGCCAGGTACATGATCGGCGAGTACAGCGGCAGGCTTATCGCCCCAGTTTTAATAGGCGGAAAGGGAAATTTTACCGATCATGAAATCATGTCTACTGGAAACGAAATTAAAATATCCGGTGTCACTGTTGGCAGTGAAGATGGACTGTGCTGCCCAACCGTCCCGCAAACCAAAGCATTTAGGGTTGCAGATAATGGTTTCGAGGAGTTTCCCCCCTAACAACTGGTTCAAATCGTTCGCTTCGCTCACTGGGACCGGCGAAGCCGGCCCCTTAACCAAACGTTAGGAGCCCTACATTGCTTCTTCAAAATATCGAAATAGCAATCCACTACTCTGCAGGGTTGCTTTTGGTTGGGTTGGCGCTGCTAATTCTTGTATCAATAAATAAAACAGCAGGAATTTTAATAGGCATCTACGCCACTTACTCACTAATAATGCAATTTGCATTTAATGGCGCTTTAGGGCTTGGGTTTTTAGCGCAAATATTTTTAGAGACAAACTTTGAATTAGGCAAGCCATGGCCAGCAACGGGCGCAGTTGTACTTGGAATAACTGGTGGCATTTCAAAACTAAGTCTTGCTGGCGGCGTTTACTTCCTAGCCAGAGCATTAAAAACAAAAAATGGTGAACGGGCCCCTAACTAGTGGTTCAAACCGTTCGCTGCGCTCACTCGGAACGGACTAAAGCCCGCCCCTTAACCAAACGTTAGGCAGCCTCAGAGAGTTAACCCCATGAGCTTTGTAATAAGTCGAACAATTTTATTTGGGGACTGCGATCCTGCAGGAATTGTCTATACACCTCGTATAACGTATTTCGTCATAGAAGCGATCCACGATTTCCTTACCTATAAACTAGGAGCCCCAGGAATTCGTGAAATATTCGGCATGGGTATTCTTCCGCCGGCACGAGCACTTTCTATTGAATTCCTAGCTCCAATGGCCTGGGATGAGATAATAAAAATTGAAGTCTGTAGTAAGGAAATCACAACTACATCCTTTACATTTTTGGTTGAGGCTCGAAACAGCTCTAACGAACTAGTATTTCGATCAACATTAACCCAGGTTTCCGTATCTTCCGAAAGCAAAAAACCTGTCCCAATTCCTCAGCGCCTCAAGGAGGCACTATGCTCGACTTGAGCTTGCGCTGCGGCCTAACAACTGGTTCAAATCGTTCGCTGCGCTCACTTGGACGGGCTAAAGCCCGCCCCTTAACCAAACGTTAGGCGGCAAAGCAAAGATCGGGAAACAAGGAAGTTATGCATTCAAATAACAATTTACGGATTCCATCTGCAAGCTCGCAGCGGCCATACAAATCCGGCCCAAAACACTCGCATTCGCGAACCCAAATACTCACATCAGCTGCAGGCCAAACGGCACGCGCCTGCCTCCATCTTCAAGCTCTTCTGTCTGAAGGTCTGCACGCGTATGCTCCAAGCCACAGTTTCAGCAGCACCGAACAATCACGTCCTGTATCCGGCGGCACACCGTGGCAAGGCCTAACAATTGGCTCAAATCGTTCGCTTCGCTCACTGGGACCGGCTAAAGCCGACCCCTTAGCTTAATCGTTAGACTGCACAAACAAGGAATAGCCAAAATGGAAAGAAGTTATTTTATAACAATGTGCCTACTAATTCTGCACCAGATTGACGCTGCGTTTTGGCGAGAGTGGGAGATGTTCTATTTACCAGGCGGTGTTCAAGGCTATCTGGTTTTTAACAGCCTAGTCATCCCGCTCGTGCTATTGGGTTATAAACACGTGGTCCAATCTAGCGATAAGGCTATTATTTTCGCTACAGCCTGCGCGACCCTTGGTGTACTTACGTTTCTAATTCACTCAGGATTTGCTTTGGCTGGTTTTGAGCAGTTCCATCTACCACTATCAATGGCCATAATTTTACTCTGCCTGTTAACCTCTACCTGGCAACTTACCGAGATAAGAAAGTTTCCCCTGCGCCATAGTACAGTCTAGCAAGTGGTTCAAACCGTTCGCCTCGCTCACTGGAGCCGCGTGCAGCGCGCATCTTAATTAAATCGAAAAAAACCACCAGCGATGACAATTCAATAACATGAGAGAAAGCTTAAGAAGGAAAACTATCGAAGTATGCGATAAAAAGATAACCGCCAAAGGACAGGACGTAGGCCTTTCCTTTTATGCTTTCTTCGCCAATAAAAACGATAATCCAGAGCTACTCATGGAAGCCGCGCAGTGGTGGATCAAAACCCATAAACTTGATCATTTTGAGAAGGCCGTGAAGATCAAAAAAATGATTGAGACCACACGATTATCTGATATATAAACCAACATACAGTAAATCGCTTATACGGGGCCGACTGGTTAATCATTTTTCAACGAAAAGGAGATTCGTCGACATGAACGTACTTATTTTGCCAGGCATCGGAAACTCCGGGCCAGATCACTGGCAATCACACTGGCAACAACTGAACACACACTATGTTCGGGTTAATCAATTAGATTGGGATAACCCGAACTGTTCTGACTGGCTCATTGCCCTTGAAGAAGGGGTAAACAGCGCTGGCCCAAACACTGTTCTCGTCGCTCACAGCTTGGCATGTCTGCTTGTTGCACAGTGGGCGGCTAGAACAACGCTTCAGATCAAAGCGGCATTACTCGTGGCGGTGCCCAACCCTGCAAGCGCCATATTTCCAGTGCAGGCCGTTGGATTTAGCCCCGTACCAACGCAGCCACTGCCATTCAGAAGCACCTTGATCGCAAGCACCAATGATCCTTATGGCGGCATCGCGTACGCGGAAGAATGCGCGTCATATTGGGGTAGTACGCTGGTTAACATCGGTGAGGCGGGCCATATCAATAGCGCCAGCGGTTTAGGTGCGTGGCATGCAGGCCATGAGTTGCTGCAGAGCATTCAAACTAAATGACTAACAGGCCATTGCAACCACGCAGCTGGACCGGGCTAGAACCCTCTCGTTAAGCCACCCCCTACCTGTCTCTGGAGTCCGCGCACGTGTTCCGCTTTCCCTCCAAGCAAATTGCCGTTACCGGCGAAGCCATCGAGTACGTCTGCGCGGGCCGCGGGCCTGCGGTTGTCGTTCTGGTCAATGGCTCGGGCGGGCCTATCGAGGGTTGGCACAAGGTGTTTGGCCCACTTGCCACCTTTGCCCGGGTGTTCGCGTACAACCGGCCTGGCATTGGCAATAGCTCGAAGCCATCCGCGCCACAACTTGGCTCGCACATGGTCGCGTCCTTGCGCGCCACTCTGCTGGCGGCCGGTTTACCTCCGCCGTACATTCTAGTCGGCCACTCCCTGGGCGGGCTTATCGTGAATCTGTTTGCCCGTCTCCACCCTGCCGAGGTGGAGGCGGTTGTCATGCTCGAGGCGACAGCGCCAGACGATGTCGCCGTTCTGGCCACGCATGAGAGCGCGCTGCAAACCTTGCTCAAGAAGGGCCTGGAATGGCTTGTGCCTGCAAACCCCAACGCCGAGAGCCAGCACATGGCGGCAACCGTCTCGCAGGTGCAAGCAGCGCCGTCCTTTCCCGCCATCCCGCTGAGCATTGTCACCGGTGGCAAACCCGCCATGCAGTGGGCCACTGCCGCGCCGGCACTTGCAGCCCGCTCCGCCCATCAACGCGCGCTGCTGGATTTGTCGCCCATGGCCAAGCAGATCATGGCGACCCGCAGCGGGCACTTCCCGCAGTTTTCTGAGCCTGAGTTGGTGGTCGCAGCAATCAAAGAAGCTGCCACTGAATCGGCCCGTATGATGGACACCTAAGCAACGGGCCCAATCACCATCACCAGCCTAGAGAGAAACCAGCATGGTCACCTGCTACCTGCGCTACATCATCGACCCATACAAGCTGAAAGAATTTGAGCATTACGGCCGGTTATGGATTCCGCTTGTGGAGAAATTCGGCGGCCAACATCACGGTTATTTCCTGCCATCGGAAGGTTCGAACAATGTCGCACTGGCCATGTTCAGCTTTGCCAGCCTGGCGCAGTACGAGGAATACCGAATCAAGTCGCAGCAGGACCCTGAGTGCCAAGCCGCATTCGGCTATGCCGAAGAGACGCGCTGCATCATCAGCTATGAGCGCAACTTCTTTCGCCCGGTATTCGGCTGACCAACGATAACAAGCCGCCCACTTCGACACTGCGCTTTACTGTCCCGGGCCACTCACCTCACTCAGGAACACCACGCCATGCAGACGGATATGCACACCACCCACAAACTGCGCTGCAAATGCGGCCTGGTGCAGGGCCAGGTCGAGGTTAAAGGCACCGCCAATCGGATTATCTGCTATTGCACCAGTTGCCAGGCGTTCGCCAAGTTTCTGGGTACGCCACATGAGGTGCTTGACCCGCATGGCGGCACCGAAATCATCCAGCTTGCAGCGTCTCGGGTCAGCCTGAACAACGGCGCGGAGCATATCGCCGCGATCCGCCTGACCGACCAGGGCATGCTGCGCTGGTATGCGAGCTGCTGTAACACGCCGCTCGGCAACACCCTGCCCAGCTACAAATTCTGCTTTGTCGGCTTGATTCGCAACTGCCTGGATGACCAGGCGTTGGAGCCCTCTTTCGGCGCGCTCAAGGCCCACCTGAACTGTGCGGAAGCCGTGGGTGAGCCCAAACCACGCGCACACGGGATGATCGCCACCATCGCGCGGATAGTCGCGATCGTCCTGCCCAAGCGTCTCTCTGGCGGGTACAAGCACACACCCTTTTTCTCCGAACGTGGCGCGCCCATTGTGCTGCCTAGAATCCTGTTGGCCAGCGAACTCGCGCCGCTCAAAAATCTATAGCGGCCCGCTTCGGCTGTTCGCCCCGGGCAGCGCAACGGTCTTGCCACAGTGCGTTCACCAGCTGTTGCTATGCTTGTGTCGGTCGATCTGGCGAAGGGCTGTTGAGCAACCGCTCAAGCGGCCAGTGATCGATGTGCTACCCCTACCCTATTACTCCATGGAGGTCTTATGGCTGGTTGGTATGAGCTCACTAAAAATGGCAAAGGTCAGTTCCATTTCGTGCTGAAAGCGGCCAATGCGGAAACCATTTTGCAAAGCGAACAGTACGAAAGCCTGGCGGCGGCGCAGAACGGCATCGCCTCAGTGCAAAAGAACGCCACGGCAGATGAACGTTACGAGCGTAAGGATGCGTCCGACGGACGCTTCTACTTCAACCTCAAGGCGGCCAACCACCAGGTGATTGGCACCAGCCAGATGTACAAGGCTGCAGCCAGCCGCGACGGTGGCATCGAATCGGTCAAGAACAACGGACCGACCACCACCATCAAGACCGAGATGTAACCCACGCCTTGCGGGCAGGCCGATCAGCATAGCTCGCGGCCTGCTCGCCGGGCGTAACCTCAGCGTATCTACAGCTCCCTTGTGGTCGCCTGGCGGCCTCGGTAACGTGTGCGGCACTTATCAGGAGTGCCACGATGCGTTTCAGCCGTCCTTTCTCCCTGGCCTTGCTGCCCTTGCTTGCCAGTTGCCAGGTGTTCAACGACAAACCCACCGACCCCGTTATCGCGCAAACGCGCCTGCAGGGTGAACTCAGCCTGAATGCCGGCCAGTTGCTGTTTCGGCCGTGCCAGGAGCAGCGCAAATTTGTCCTCAAGGACGACCAGGCCAGCGGTTTGAGCCGTGACGCCAGCAGCCTGTTCAGCGCCGGCCACAGCAGCTTGTACGTGGACATGCGCGGCCAGTTGTCGGCCAACTCGGCGAGTGGCGTCGACGGTCAGTTCGTCCCCAGTCAGGTATACCGCGTGCAGGCCGAGGGCCAGGGCTGTGGCGACATCAACTTTGCTCGCACGCTGCTGCGCGCCAGTGGCCATGAGCCGGATTGGAGTATCGCGGTCAGCAGCCAGGGCCTGATTCTCAACCGTCCGGGCCAGGAACCACTGGCCCTGCCTTACCTGGAAGAACAACTGCCCGAAGGCCGCCTGAACCTCAGCAGCGAGGCCAACGGCGAGCACCTTGAACTGTGGGTGGCCAGGCAGCGCTGCGTCGACAGCATGAGCGGCGCGGTACAACACCTGAGCGCCGAACTGCGCCTCAATGGCAAAGTGCTGCGCGGCTGTGCTTACCTCGGTGGCGCGCGTAACGACTAGCAGGCCGTTGAAAAACTACCTGCGAGTAAGCTAGCAATGCGCAGAGAGCTGAGATAGATCAGCCGGTTGACCTAAGCTGAAAGGGAAGTCAGCCAAAGGGATATCGTTATGCTGCGTATTGCTATCAATGGCTATGGACGTATCGGTCGCTGCCTGGTGCGCGCGCTGTTCGAGCGCAAACTGGAGCAGCAGATTCACCTCACCGCGATCAATGACCTGGGCGAGCAAAGCACCCTCGCCCACCTGACCCACTTCGACTCCACCTTCGGCCGCTTCCCTGGGCAGATCAGCCTGGACGGTGACGTACTGCTGGTGAATGGCCACCCGATCCAGCTGCTGCGCGAGCGCGAAGTGGCCAATCTGCCCTGGCGTCAGCACGCGGTCGATCTGGTGCTCGAATGCACCGGCAAGCTGAAAAAACGCGTCCAGGTCGAACAGCACATCAGCGCCGGCAGCCCTAGGGTGCTGCTCTCGCACCCACTGGACAGCGTCGACCTGACCGTGGTCTACGGCGTCAACCATCAGCTATTAGGCGACCAGCAGATCGTCTCCAACGCGTCCTGCACCACCAACTGCCTGGCCCCATTGGCCAAAGTGCTGCATGAGGCCGTGGGCATTCGCCAGGGCCTGGTCAACACCATCCACGCCTACACCAATGACCAGAACCTGCTGGACAAGACCCACAGCGACCTCTTTCGCGCCCGCGCCGCCGCCCTGTCGATGATCCCCAGCAGCACCGGTGCAGCCAAGACCATCGGCCTGGTCTTGCCGGAGCTGGCCGGCCGCCTGGACGGCCTGTCGGTGCGCGTGCCGACGCCCAATGTGTCACTGGTTGACCTGACCTTTACCTGCGAGCGCCCGACCACCCGTGAGGCAATCAACGCCGCGCTACAACAGGGCGCGGCGCAACTGCCGCCTGGGGTGATGGAGTGCAACGAACTGCCACTGGTGTCGCGCGACTTCAATGGCTACCCGGTGTCCTGCGTGGCGGACCTCAACCACACCCGCGTGCAGGGCGATCTGGTCAAGGTGCTGGCCTGGTATGACAACGAGTGGGCGTTTGCCAATCGCATGCTCGATGTGATGCTGGCCTGGGTTAAACCTGAGACGCGCTAGTACACACCGCGGTCGCAGCCGCCTATCGGCTGCGGCCTTTACCCAGCGATCACAGGTATAATCGCCGCCTGTTAAAAGCTGCCGGGTTGCCTCCGGCCCTGAAAGTGGATCGTCCTCATGCTTCGTATCACCGAACTCAAGCTGGCCCTCGATCATCCCGACGAGGCCCTGCGCCCGGCCATCGTCCAGCGCCTGGGGATTGCCGACAGCGAGCTGCTCGACTTCAGCCTGTTCAAGCGCAGCTACGATGCGCGCAAAAAATCCACTGAAATGCACTTCATCTACACCATCGACTGCGAGCTGCGCGATGAAGCGGCGCTGCTGGCCACGTTCAGCGATGACCGGCATATCAGCGTCACCCCGGATACCGCCTACAAACCTGCCGGCCACACCAGCGAGAACCTCGCAGAGCGTCCACTGGTGGTCGGCTTCGGCCCTTGCGGGATCTTCGCGGCACTGATCCTGGCCCAGGCCGGTTTACGCCCGATCGTGCTGGAACGCGGCACCGAAGTGCGTCAGCGCACCAAGGACACCTGGGGCCTGTGGCGCAAGAACGTGCTCAACCCCGAGTCCAACGTGCAGTTTGGCGAGGGCGGTGCCGGTACCTTTTCCGATGGCAAGCTGTACAGCCAGATCAAAGACCCCAAGCATCTTGGCCGCAAGGTGCTGCATGAGTTCGTCAAGGCTGGCGCGCCGGACGAGATCCTCTACGTCAGCAAGCCGCATATCGGCACCTTCCGCCTCACCGGCGTGGTCGCCACCATGCGCGAGGAGATCAAAGCCCTGGGCGGCGAAGTGCGCTTTCAGCAGCGCGTCAGTGATGTGCTGATCGAAGACGGCCAGCTCACGGGCGTGGTACTCGACAGCGGCGAGCAGATTCTCAGCCGCCAGGTAATCCTGGCTCTGGGCCATAGCTCGCGTGACACCTTCCGCATGCTGCACAAGCGCGAGGTGTTTATGGAAGCCAAGCCGTTCTCGGTGGGCTTTCGTATCGAACACCCGCAAGGCCTGATTGACCGCGCGCGTCTGGGCAAATACGCCGGCCATCCCAAGCTGGGGGCGGCGGATTACAAACTGGTGCACCACGCCAAGAACGGCCGCTCGGTCTACAGCTTCTGCATGTGCCCTGGCGGCACCGTGGTCGCCGCCACCTCGGAGCCGAACCGCGTGGTGACCAACGGCATGAGCCAGTACTCGCGCAACGAGCGCAACGCCAACGCCGGCATCGTCGTCGGCATCACCCCGGAGCAGGATTACCCTGGCGGCCCACTGGCCGGCGTGGAATTGCAGGAGCGCCTGGAGTCCCAGGCCTATCTGCTCGGCGGCAGCACCTACGAAGCCCCAGGGCAACTGGTCGGCGACTTTATCGCCGGCAAGCCGTCCACTGCGCTAGGCAGTGTCGAGCCCTCATACAAACCAGGGATCAAGCTGGGCGACCTGGCCCTGGCGCTACCGGATTTTGCCATCGAAGCCATCCGCGAAGCGCTGCCGGCCTTCGGCAAGCAGATCAAAGGCTTCGACCTGCATGACGCAGTGCTGACTGGCATCGAAACCCGCACCTCCTCGCCACTGCGCATCACCCGTGGCGCGGATATGCAGAGCCTGAACGTTCGCGGGCTGTACCCGGCCGGTGAAGGTGCGGGTTACGCCGGCGGCATCCTCTCCGCCGGGGTGGATGGCATTCGCGTGGCCGAAGCGCTGATTCGCGACATGCTGGGGATTGCCGAACCTGCCTAAGCGGTAATGAGCCACACGCTGCCTGTGATCCTGACAGGCAGCGTGTGGGTTACTGCTTGACCAGTTCGACCCGGCGATTCTTCGCCCGCCCTTCTTCGCTGCGGTTGTCCGCCACCGGCCGTTCCTGGCCGAAGCCTGCAGAGCTCAACCGCTGCGCCTCGATACCGGCGGCGACCAGGGCATTCATCACGCTCTGCGCGCGCTGTTCGGATAACAGCTTGTTGGCCTCGGCCTGGCCCTGGCTATCGGTATGACCTTCGATGGCCAGACGCAAATCCGGCGCGACTTTCAGCATGCTGACAATCTCCGCGACCGTGGCCTGAGCATCGGCCTTGAGCTCGGCTTTGCCGGTGTCGAAGTTGATATACAGGGCGATAAAGCCGTTGCGGTTAAGTTCATCCAGCAACTGATTGGCGCTGACCACCTGCTGCATGGCCGCCACTTCGACGATCACCAACTTGTAGCTCTGGGTCGGCGCGCTGAAAATTTCCGGTTCCAGGCGCACCCACACTTCCTTACCGCCAGTCGTAACCCTCAGGGTGGTTTCGCCGCCATCGCCGTCCTGGGGCAGGCGTTCGTAAACCACTTCACCGCCGATCGACTTGATCGCGTTCTGGTAGTTGCGCAGCAGCTGCAGCGGGCTCGGCTGGTTGTCTACCGCGTTGTGGAAATAGCGAATCTGCGTGGCATCGCCCTCCACGGTCTGGCGCAGCGGCACGCCCTCCTGAGTACCGGTGGCGAACTGCGCGGCGTTGTAGTTCTGCTCGTAATCGACGATATGTGAGTTCGGGTAGCGGGACAGCAGCGGATGGTCCTTCGACCCCGCCGTATCATCGGCAGCCAGCGCCAGCCCGCCCAGCCCAACAACCGACCACAGCAGCATGTGCAAGCAGCTGCGCACAATTCCCATGGCATTTCTCCTGCTGCATTCGGGGCGCGGCGTGCGCCACCCACAGCAGTGACTCTAGACCAGCCACTACCGAGCAGCCGTCTACAGCCCTGCTGTGGGCAAGTCACCCGGCAAGGCGACGCCGCGTTCTGCACAATCGGCCACAGCTGCGATTAACCCAGTCAGGTCAAAGCCCTGGGCGCTAAGCCAGGTTTGATCGTAATAGCTGTCGGCATAGCGCTCGCCGCCATCGCAGAGAATCGCCACCACCGAGCCGGATTCGCCCGCCGCAACCATACGTTGCGCCACCAGCAGCGCGCCGACCAGATTGGTCCCGCTGGAGCCACCGACTTTCCGCCCCAAACGCTGTGCCAGGTAATGCATGGCCGCCAGGGACAGCGCATCCGGCACCTTGCACATGGCATCGATCACCGACGGCAGAAAGGACGCCTCGACCCGTGGCCGGCCGACCCCTTCGATACGCGAACCATGGTTCAGGCACAGGCTGGCATCGCCCGTACGGTAGTAATCGAAGAACACCGAACGCTCGGCATCGGCGCACAGCACCTGGGTACTGTGGCGGCGATAGCGCACATAGCGCCCCAGGGTCGCCAATGTGCCGCCGGTGCCAGGACTGGAGACTAGCCAACTCGGCTCGGGGAAACGTTCGCTGCGCAGCTGCTGGAAGATCGACTCGGCGATATTGTTGTTGGCGCGCCAGTCGGTGGCGCGTTCGGCGTAGGTGAACTGATCCATAAAATGCCCGCCGGTCTCGCGCGCCAGGCGCTCGGACTCGGCGTAGATCTGCGTCGGATCCGTCACCAGATGGCTCTGGCCGCCGTAGAAGGCGATCTGCGCGATCTTCTCCTTCGAGGTACTGGCCGGCATCACCGCGATAAACGGCAGCCCCAGCAGGCGGGCGAAATAAGCCTCGGAAATCGCCGTGGAACCGCTGGAGGCCTCGATCACCGGCGCGCCGGGCTTGAGCCAACCGTTGCACAGCGCATAGAGAAACAGCGAGCGCGCCAGGCGGTGCTTGAGGCTGCCGGTGGGGTGGCTGGATTCGTCCTTGAAATACAGCTCAACGCCCGGCAGGCCAGGCAGCGTCAGGGGAATCAGGTGGGTGTCGGCGCTGCGCTGGAAATCCGCCTCGATAATGCGGATGGACTCGCGCGCCCAGGTTCGTGTATCGCTCATGCCTTGCTCCTTAATCCAGCACACCAGCGGGCACCACGCGGGTACCGCGCCACTGACTCAACAACACGCCGGCGAACACCAAGGCGGCGGCCCATATCTGCATGCCATTCAGGCTTTCGCCCAATAGCAGTATGGCGAACAACAAGGTGAACACCGGGATCAGGTTGGTAAAGCCCGACGCCTGGCTGGCCGGTAAACGGCTGACGCCGAAGTTGTACAGCCCGTACGCGCCCACGGTGACCAGAATGCCCAGATACGCCACCGCGCCCAGACCCATGGGGCTGACGCGGGTGGGCAACGGCGCACTGAACAGCGCCAGGGGCAGAAAGAAGAGAGTGCCGACAAAGGCCACCATGGCCGTCAGCAGAAAAGCCGAATAACGCGATGACAGATGCTTGAGCAGCAGGGTGTAACCCATGGCGCAGAGCATCGCGAGCAGCTCGTAGAAGTTGCCGAGAATCGGGTTGCTGGCATGCTCATCGGCGCTGCCAGCCAGGCTTAGCCATACAGCACCGATCAGGGCGATCAGAAACCCCGCCAGGGTGATGCGACTGATCCGCTCGCGCAGGAAGATGAACGCGCCGACCGTCACCAGCAGCGGCAGCAAGGCCGTGACCATGCCAGCCTGTGCGGCGCTGGTGTGCTGCAGCGCCAAGGCTTCGAAGAGGAAATACAGACAGGGTTCACAGGCCGCCAGGCCCAGCAGGTACTTCCAGTCACCGGCGCGGTAGTGCATCTGTCCGCGCCAGCGCCAGACCAGCAGAAACACCAGGCTGCCCAGGGCCATACGGCCGAAGATCACCCACAAAGGCGGCAACTCGGCAAAGGCCAACTTCAGCGCAATAAACGAGCTGCCCCACAGCGCCATGGCAATAACCAGGCAGATCACCGCGATGCCCCTTCCCTGCTCACGCATACCCAAGCCCCTGACTAAAGGCTGCAGTGTAGAGAGGCATAGGCGGCGCTGACAGATACAGTCAGCGCCGCGAACTGTGTGGGCTGATTTCTGAGCCTATTTCGGGTCTCGCGAGCTAGAGCGAGACAAGGCAGAAGCGGCCGAGGACGCGGAGTTTACGTGTTGTAAATGAGCAGTACTCGTTGCTCGCCCTTCGGGCCGCGCTAAAGCGCGTTAGCCGCAAGCGGCTTGCCGAGGCCGGTTCTAACGCCGTATCGCCGACGCGCAGCCGACCCGAGCCAGGCTCATTGTTCCCAGGGCTTACCACTGGTCTGCTCGCTGATCCGCAGCTTCTGCTGCAGCGCAGCTTTGGCCAGCATATGGGCGCTGACCGGTGCGGTGATAAACAGAAACAGGGCGATCAGCAGCTCATGCAGGCTGACGCCCTCGCCGCGAAAGCTGAAGTAGATCAGCGAGGCAATCACCATGCCGCCCACACCCAGGGTGCTGGCCTTGGTCGGGCCGTGCAGGCGCATAAAAAAGTCCGGCAGGCGGTACAAACCAATCGCGCCGACCAAGGCAAACAAGCTGCCGAGCAGTAGAAACAGCGCCACCAGCGCTTCGATCCAGAAAGCCATCAGATGCTCCTCACTCGATGATATCGCCGCGCAGCAGATACTTGGCCACGGCCACCGTACCGATAAAGCCCATCACCGCAATCAGCAGGGCTGCTTCAAAATACAGGTCCGATCCCAGCCAGATGCCGAACAACACCAGCATGGCAATCGCGTTGATATACAGGGTATCCAGGGCCAGGATGCGGTCGGGCAGATCCGGGCCGATGATCAGGCGCGCCATGGTCAGCATCAGGGCCAGGCCGATGATCAGCAGGCACAGCGGAATCACGTAGGCGAGCATGTGAATACCTCCAGCAAAGGTGCTTCGTAGCGCTGTTTGATTTCTGCCACCAAGGCTTCGGCATCCGGTACATCCAGGCCGTGCACCAGCAACAGCTTGCGGTCATCGCTAAGGTCGGCGGACACCGTGCCTGGGGTCAGGGAGATGATGCTGGTGAGCATGGTCAGGGCCAGTTCATCTTCCAGCAGCATGGGAATTTCCACGAAGGCCGGGCGCAGTTTGGCGGGCGAGCCGAGAATCAGCTTGGCCACCTGCAGGTTGGCCATGACGATATCGCCGAGGATACGCAGCAGAAACAGGCACAGCTTGAGCGGTTTGTAGACCCGAGGCGGGTTGATCCAGAACACCTGGGTCAGCAGCGGGATGGCCCAGCCGAGCAGCGCACCGAGCAACCAGTGACCCAGGCTCAGGTCATTTACCAGCAGCAGCCAGACCAATAGCAGGCATAGGCTCAGCAGCGGATGGGGTAACCAGCGACGTGCTTTCATCGTGCAGCTTCCGATTCGATGATTTGCCGGTACAGCGCCAGGTCATGCAACTGGCTGGCCGTGGCCTCGACATAACCCAGCAGCGGCGCGGCACCGACCATCAGCAGCAGGCTGAGCAGCAGCAAACCGGCGCAGGCCAGCAGCCGGCCGTAATCCAGCTCGGCGCTGTCCAGTTGGCTCAGGCCGACGCGCCAGAACAGCATGCTGCCGGCGCGGCTCAGGGCAATCAAGGTCAGCAGACCGCCGCCCAGCACAATCGGCCACAGCATTAGCGCCTGCAGGCCAGGCTCCAGCGAGCGCAGCAACAGCAGCTTGCCGATAAACCCGGAGAGCGGCGGCAGACCGGCCACGGCAATCGCGCCGAAGAAGAACAGGCCGCCGAGCAGATGCGGGTTCTGCAGCGCCGGGCCCTGCACCAGCAGCGCCTGCTTGTCGCCGCGCTGACGGGCAATCAGATCGGCCAGCAGGAACAGCCCGCCAGCCACCCAGGTGCTGTGCACCAGGTAATACAGGGCCGCGGCCAGGGCTTGTTCGGTGCCGATGGCAATACCGGCGAGCAAGGTACCGACCGATACCACCACCAGATACGCCAGCAACCCTTGCAGGCTGACCGCCGCCAGCGCGCCGATCACGCCCAGCGCCAGGGTCAGCAGGGCAATCGGCCAGAGCCAGTCGTTGGCCATATTGGCCAGGCTGCCGGCCTCGTCACCAAAGATCAGCGTGTACACGCGGATGATCGAATACAGGCCGACCTTGGTCATGATCGCAAACAGCGCGGCCACCGGTGCAGTGGCCGAGGCATAGGCCTTGGGCAGCCAGAAATACAGCGGCAGAAACGCCGCCTTGAGGCCGAATACCACCAACAGCAACAAGCCGGCAGCGCCGAGCAGCGCCGCGTCATCTGGCCCGGCGGCCGCTACCCGAATGGCCATATCGGCCATGTTCAGGGTGCCGGTGATGCCATACAGCACGCCCACGGCGAGCAGGAAGAACGCCGAACCCACCAGGTTCAACACCACGTAATGCAGCCCCGCACGCACCCGCTCTACCCCGCCGCCATGCACCAGCAGCGCATAGGAGGCGATCAGCAGGATTTCGAAGAACACGAACAGGTTAAACAAATCGCCAGTGAGGAAAGCACCGTTGATGCCCATCAACTGGAACTGGAACAACGCATGAAAACTCTGCCCGCGCTGATCGTCGCCACGCACCGCATACAGCAAGGCAAAACTGCCGAGCACCGCCGTGACCACCAACAGCAAGGCGCTCAGGCGATCGAGCAGCAGGATGATGCCGAACGGGGCCGCCCAGTTACCAGCGGCATACACCTGCAGCACGCCCTGATCGGCCAGCCAGAGCAGGTAGCCGCTCAACGGCAGCAGCAACAAGGTGGTCAGCAGCGACAGGCTGCGTTTGACCCGCAGGCTCAGGCCAGCGCCCAGCAGCAACAGGCTGCCGGCAAACATCGGCAGCAGGATTGGCAGGATCAAGCCGTGATTCATTGCGCTGGCTCCTGGCCGTCAACATGGTCGGTCTGGGTTTCGCCGACACTGCGCAACGCCAGCACCACGACGAAGGCGGTCATGGCAAAACCGATCACGATGGCGGTCAGCACCAGCGCCTGCGGCAGCGGGTCAGCGTATTGGCTGCCCTGGCCGATCACTGTAACCACACCACTCTGCAGGCGGCCCATGGCAAACAGGAACAGGTTGACCGCATAGGAAATCAGCGTCAGTCCCAGCACTACCGGGAAGGTCCGCGCGCGCAGCAGCAGGTACACACCGCTGGCGGTGAGGATGCCGAGTGTTATGGCGAATATGGCTTCCATCTCAAAGCACCTCCTGGCCGGTTTTGTCCTGGGTCAGCTTGCCCAGGTTGGCGAGAATCAGCAGGGTTGCACCGACTACTGTCAGGTACACGCCCAGGTCGAACAGCATGGCGGTGGCCAACTCGATTTCGCCGATCAGCGGGATATGGAAATGCCCGAAGGCCGAGGTCAGGAACGGCCGATCAAACAGCCAGCTGCCCAGGCCGGTCAGCCCGGCAACCAACACGCCGAGACCGGCCATGCCCTGGTAATTCAGCGGCAGACGCGACTGCGTCCACTGCACGCCGCTGGCGACGTATTGCAGGATCAACGCCACGGCCGTCACCAGGCCGGCGATAAAGCCACCACCCGGCAGGTTGTGCCCGCGCAGGAAGATAAACACCGAGACCAGCAGCGCCATCGGCAACAGCACCCGCGACAGGGTGGCGAGGATCAGTGGATGGCGGTCACGCGCCCAGCTGCGCCCCAGGGCATCGACCTTCGGCTGGAACAGGCGCAGGCCGTCGAGCAGCGCGAAGATACCCACGGCGGCAATCGCCAGCACGCTGACCTCACCCAGGGTGTCGAAGCCGCGGAAGTCCACCAGAATCACGTTGACCACGTTGGTGCCGCCACCGCCCGGCACGCTATTCTCCAGGAAGAACGCGGAAATGCTGTCATACGGCCGCGTCAACACGGCGAACACCAGCAGCGCCACCATTACCCCGCTGCCCACCGCCAGGCTGAAGTCGCGCAGGCCGCGCAGGCTGCTCGACTCGACACGGGTATGCGCCGGCAAAAAGAACAGCGCAAGCATCAGCAGGATGATGGTCACCACCTCCACCGACAGCTGGGTCAGGGCCAGGTCCGGCGCGGAATAACGGGCGAAAGCCAGGGCTACCATCAGCCCGACCACGCTGAGCATCAGCAGCGACACCAGACGCTGGCGATGGAAGACCACCGTCACCAATGCCGCCAGGGCCATGATGCCGAGGCCCAGGGCGGTGATGCCGTCGATCGGGGTCATGGCCAACGGCCCGCCGATCTGCGGCAACCCACTCAGACCCTGGGTCACCACCAGCAATGCCGACGCCAGCAGCAGCGCCAGGTAACGCTGCAGCGAAGCATTCTCCAGCCAGTGGGTCAGTGCACTACACACCTTGACCAGTCTCTGCACGCCCTGCTCGAACAGCAGCTTGGCATCCACGCTCGGCAGCCCGGCATACCAGCGAAACAGCGGCTGACGGAACACGTACACCAGAATCCCGCCGACCGAGGCGATAAAGCTCATCAGCAGTGGCAGGTTGAAGCCATGCCAGATCGCCAGGCTGTAGCTCGGCAGGTCGCCGCCCAGGGCCGCCGAGGCGCTGACCGCGAGCAACGGGGCCACGGTATACGCCGGGACAACGCCGACCAGCAGACAGAGAAACACCAGGATCTCCACCGGCACTTTCATATAGCGCGGTGGCTCATGGGGCGGAAACTTCGGCAGGTCGATAGGCTCGCCGTTAAAGAACACGTCATGGATAAAGCGCAGCGAATAGGCCACGGAGAACACCCCGGCCAGGGTCGCGAGCGCGGGAATCACCCAGTTGAAGCTGCCGAGCAGCCCCTGGTTGAGCGTTTCGCCGAAGAACATCTCCTTGCTCAGGAAGCCGTTGAGCAACGGCACCCCGGCCATGGCCGAAGCCGCCACCATCGCCAGTAACGCGGTGTGCGGCATGTACTTCCACATGCCGTTGATGCGGCGCATATCGCGGCTGCCGGTTTCGTGGTCGATGATCCCCGCCGCCATAAACAGCGAAGCCTTGAAGGTGGCGTGGTTAATGATGTGGAACACCGCCGCCACCGCCGCCAGGCGCGTGTCCAGGCCGAACAGCAAGGTGATCAGGCCCAGGTGGCTGATGGTCGAATAGGCCAGCAAACCCTTGAGGTCGTGCTGAAACAAGGCCATCCCGGCCCCGAACAGCAGCGTCAGCAAGCCGGTCAGGCTGACCAAATAGAACCACCAGTCGGAATCGGCGAGCGCCGGGTACAGCCGCGCCAGCAGAAACACCCCGGCCTTGACCATGGTCGCCGAGTGCAGATAAGCGGACACCGGGGTCGGGGCGGCCATGGCATGGGGCAACCAGAAGTGAAACGGGAACTGCGCCGACTTGGTAAACACTCCCAGCAGCACCAGAATCAGGGTCAGCGGGTACAAGGCGTGGGCGCGAATCAGATCGCCAGATGCCAGCACGACGGACAACTCGAAGCTGCCAACGATATGCCCGATCAGCAGAATCCCGGCAAACAAGGCCAAGCCACCACCACCGGTCACCGCCAACGCCATGCGCGCACCTTTGCGGGCATCCGAGCGAGCGCCCCAGAAGCCGATCAGCAGGAATGACGCCAGGCTGGTCAGCTCCCAGAACATCAGCATCAGCAGCAGGTTATCCGCGAGGACCACGCCCAGCATGGCCCCCATAAACAGCAGCAGGAAGGCAAAGAAGCGCCCCATCGGCTCCTTGTCGGACAGGTAGTAACGGGCGTAGAGAATCACCAGCAAGCCAATGCCGAGGATCAGCAAGGCGAACAGGAACCCCAGGCCATCCAGGCGCAGGCTGAGGTTCAGCCCCAGCGCCGGTAACCAGGCCAACTTGAGCTTCAGCACCTCGCCGGCGAACACCTCGGTGCGCTGCGCAAGCAACAACGCCAGCGCGAGCAAAGGCGCAACCGCCGTGGCCAGGGTGCAGGCCGAACGGCCGAAGCGCTGCGCCAGCAATGGCAGCAAGACCCCGAGAAACGGCAAGGCGATAATCAGCGCAAGTGTCATACACACATCCTTTTATCCGAACTCAGCCGCACACCCTTGGCGCACACGGCTGGCCGAGCGGCATTAGCCACCCGGTCACAGGTTTGTGCCCGCAGCACAAACCCTGGAAAACCCACTGTGCCAGACAAGCGACAGGCCCGCTTAGCCCTGGTCGGCACATTACAGACCAACGATTATCCATATCTATCGCCAACTCGTCATGGATAGAAATATTACTAAACACTCTCAAGCCGGTTTGCTCGGCTAGCGAAACCCGCCCAGTGCTGAAAAACAGGCAATAAAAAGCCGGACCAGCGAACACTGATCCGGCTCCATTAACCCTTAGTGGGTAACGCGGCTGGTGCCGTTGACGCTCAAGATGCGCACGCGATCACCCAGGCGGAAAATCTGGTTCTCTTCAACTTCCTGCACATAGGCGCGCATGCTGCCGTCATCTTCGCGCACGGTAATTTCCACGCCTTGGGTACGGGTCAGGCCTTCCTCGGTCATCGCGCCCAGCAAGCCACCGGCTACCGCGCCAATCACCGCCGCGACTACCGAACCGCGACCACCGCCAACCGTGCTCCCTGCTACACCACCGACAACCGCACCGGCACCGGCGCCAATCGGCGTCTTGGTGCCTTCGATCTTCACCGGACGCAGCGATTCGATGATGCCCATGCGCACGGTCTGCACGGTACGTGCTTCATCACGCGAGTAGGTGTCACCGGTCAAACTGGAGGCGCAACCGCCGAGCAGAACCAGCGAGGCCAGCGAAGCAGCCAACAGAAAGGGTTTAGTCATGATGCATTCTCCAATTTGACAGGTGGACATTAGACCGCGTGTACGGCGCAACTGTCACCCGCCGATATACGGCAAAGTTTTACTCGAGCCACGCAGCCAGCGTGTCTAGCGTACGCACTGCCATTCGGTGACTCAGGGTGCCAGGCGCTCGCGCAACCAGTTGCCGGCCTGTAGGCGGTAATTCAGGCGGTCATGCAGGCGGCTGGCCCGCCCCTGCCAGAATTCGATGCGCTCAGGCAGCAGGCGGTAGCCGCCCCAATGTGGCGGGCAATGCGGCGTGCGATCGAGGAAGCGTTGTTCGGTTTGCGCCAGCAGGCCTTCCAGCTCGGCGCGGTCGGCAATCACCCGGCTTTGCGGTGAAGCCCAGGCCCCCAAACGGCTGCCCAGCGGGCGCACCTGGAAATAGGCATCGCATTCGGCGGCCGTCACTCGCTCGACTCGCCCTTCGATGCGCACCTGACGCTCCAGGCTGGGCCAGAAGAAGGTCATCGCCGCATGGGGCTTGGCCGCCAGTTGCTGGCCCTTGGCACTGTCGTAGTTACTGAAGAAGGTAAAACCGCGCTCATCCAGGCCCTTGAGCAACAGCACCCGGCAGTGCGGGCGACCCTCGGCGTCGACGGTCGCCAGGGTCATGGCATTGGGTTCGACCGGCAACTGCTCGGTCTTCACCGCATCGGCAAACCACTGCTCGAACAGGCTGAAGGGCTCAAGCGGGGCTTGCGCCTCGCTTAACCCGTCACGGGTGTAATCGCGGCGCATGTCAGCCAGGGTTTGAGTCATCGGCAAATCCTCTAGAACAGATATTGCCTAGCTTAACTGCGAGCGCTCTATTTGGCTTGATCTGCCGCAACCACCGCTCGACTAGCGGGTTACTGACTGGTGGCCGGTTTGTCGGCCTTGGCCACGGTTTTGGCGGTGGCTTTAGTGGTCGCTTTAGCGGTGGCCTTGGTGCTGGTTTTAGCCGTGGTCTTAGCCGCAGCCTTGCTGGTTTTCTCGGCAACCGGTGCGGCCTTGGCGACAGCCACAGCCGTGGCAGGCGCAGCGGCGGGCTGGCTGTACTTGGCGATCAGGGCATTGAGGGTGTCTTTCGAGGTCAGGAGGATTTCCACCCGACGGTTCAATGCACGGCCTTGCTGGCTGTCGTTGGCCGCACGCGGCATGTCCGAACCCAACCCTTTGACCATCAGGCGGCTCTGCTTGAGGCCGCTGAGACGGAAGATCGAGGTAAAGGCGCGGGCGCGCTGGTGGCTCAGCTCACGGTTGGCGGCAGCAGCACCGGTGCTGTCTGCGTGACCAAGGATCAGCACACCGATGCTTTCATCGCTTTCCAGCAGCTTGGCCATGCGGCTCAACGGGCCAAGGGTGGTCGGCAGCATCATGTGCGGACGATCGGGGTTGAACGAACCCTGCACCGGCGCAGTGACCACCAACAGGTTCTCGCGACGCTCAAATTCGAAATGGGTGCCCTTGATGGCTTCACGCACCTTCGGCTCGTACACATCCAACCAGGCCTGGGTGACTGCGACTGGCGGCATGGCCACTGCTTTTGGTGCGGGCTTTTCGGCTTTTTCGAAGGCACTGCAACCGCTGATCAGTACACACAGGGCGATGGCGAGGGTTTTGTTAGCGAGCATCGGCTATCCACATTCTGATGAGCAAAAAGAAGCGGACGCTGGCCCGCATTCACGGCCGGCCAGGTCACGTTGCGCAGCAGTTTAGCCGAGCTGACTACAAACAATCAGCCAATAGACGCGCAAGTTTCTGCGCGCGGGGGTCCATTAAGACGAACGGCCCTAAATTGTTGGTGACGAAGCCAAATGCCACATCCCGCTCCGGATCGGCAAAGCCAATGGAACCGCCGGCCCCAGGGTGACCGAAGGCCCGCGGCCCCATGCCGTAGGTGGCGTTGGCCACATCCGGCTGGTCGAGCATGCAGCCTAGGCCGAAACGGGTGCGGGTCAGCAGAGTCTTGTCTTCGCCCACCGCGTATTCACGGGTCAGCTCGGCCAGCAGCTCGCTTTCCAGCAGACGGCCATCCAGCAGGCCGCTGTAGAAACCCGCCAGGCTGCGCGCATTGCCGTGGCCATTCGCCGCCGGCTGCTGCATGCGCCGCCATTCGGGCTTGTTGGTGCTGGTCATGATCGACGGTGGGTTGGTAAAGGCCCGCGTGCTCATGGCCGCCGGCTCACTCATCATGGTCTTGAGCAGGCGCTGCGCGGCGGCATCACCAAAATTGCCCTTGCCGCGGGAGATGATCGACACGCGCTCGAACTCTTGATAGGCCAGGCCTACATGAAAATCCAGGCCCAGCGGCGCGGCAGTACGCGCCACAATCGACTCACCCGGTCCACGCCCTTCGACGCGGCGCAACACTTCACCCACCAGCCAGCCGTAGGTGATTGGCGCATAACCATGACCGCTGCCCAACTCCCACCAGGGCGCTTCGGCGGCCAACGCAGTGGTCATCGCCTGCCAGTCATACAGCGCTTCGGCCGGCAGCATCTGGCGCAAGGCAGGCAGCCCGGCCTGATGGCTGAGCAGATGGCGCAGGGTGATTTTCTCTTTGCCGGCGGCGGCGAACTCCGGCCAATAACGCGCGACCGGGGCGTCGAGTTCGAGCTTGCCCTCGCCCACCAGCTGCAAGGCAGTCACCGCGGTAAAGGTCTTGGTGCAGGAAAACAGATTGAGGATGGTATCGCTGTGCCAGGCCTGCTGGCCGTCTTTGTCCGCCACGCCAGCCCACAGGTCGACCACGGTCTCGCCGCCGACCTCCACACAGAGCGCCATGCCGCGCTCCTGTGGATCATCAAACAAGGCGGCGAAGCCGTCCTTCAGCGCTTCGAATTTAAGATCGAAATAACCCTGTATCTGCACCGCAGCGCTCCTCTGTTCAATGGCTGCACGGATTGTTTCAGCTCTGCCGCCCGCAGTGAACCCGGCACAAGGTTGGCAACCGCACTATCAACCCGGCGAATGTTCCATCACGGCTTGGCCGGCGCAGTCACAGCAGCCGCTGCCTGTGGTTTGAGCAGCACTTTAGGCACCTCCAGGTTGGCCTTGCGCACGGCCTTGACGAAGCCATCCCAAGGGCGGTCGGTGATGGCCACCAGGCCCAGGTGGCCGTTCTCGCCATCGAGTAAGCGCCCGGTTACCGGCTGATCGAGGTATTGGAACCAGTGCACGCCGACAATCTGCGGTTCTTCCAAGGCTTTGCTGAGGAAGTGTGCGTAGGCCGGGCCACGCTCTTCTTCCTTATAAACCTCGGCGACGCCGCCCCAGAATGGCCCGCGATCACGCGAACCGAAGTGGAATTCGGTGACCATCAGCGGTTTATCCAGCTGGCGCAGCGCGGCGAAGTCATAACCGTGCTGCGGCTCGCGGGTGTAGAAATTGAAACTCAGCACATCGCAGAACTCGGCGCAGGCGCTCACCGCCTCCGGGATACTGCTGGCAAAACGGCCGCCCAGCAGCAGGTGGTTGGGCGCGTGCCATGCCAGCGAATCGGCGATGGTCTTGAAATAGGTGTCGGCATACAGGCGCAGAAAACGCTGCATGTCCTGCTCGATCGCCGGGAACTCGGCGCTCGGCAGCGGTGCCTTGAAGCCAGGGTCTTCCATCAGTTCCCAGGCTTGCAGCTGAATACCCCAGGCCTTGGACAGGCCATTGTGGTTGCGGTACTTGTCGCGCAGTTGCTTGAGGAACGCCCGCTTGGCCGGCACGTCAGTGGTCAGGCTCAAGGTGGCGTAGGCCAGCGCGTAGCGCCCATTCGGGTCATCGGCCGGGCCCGCCCAAGCCAGCTCGTTATCGGCGAAATAACCCAGCAGCCAGGGGTTGTCATGGTGATCGCGCGAGGCAATCGCCACCGCACGTTCGGTGGCCATGGCAAAGCGTGGATCGAAAGGATCAGGCATCGCGCCCCACCAGTCGACGCCGGTGCTGATGGTGGCGTAGTCGCCGCGAATCGACAGCGGAATGCTGAACGGCATGCGCGCATCCTTGCCGAACGCCTGGCTGCTCCAGTTACCCAGGGTATTGAAGCCCCAGGCTTGCAGACGGTCCTGGCTGTGGTTGCGCCAGCGCGCCGGGTCGGCCTTGCCGTAGCTGCGCTCAAGGTTGGCAGCGTAGAAATCGAACCAGCGGCCACTGGCAAAGGCCCGCCCCTGGTTAGCCCCGGTGTCGCTGCGGCTGTCCGCCTTGCCGAAGTAGGCGGCGAGCGCCTCACCGTCCTTGGGCAGGCCGGTGAACATCGACTCGCGGCCCTCGACGTAGGTCGCGCTCTGCCCTGCGGTCACCGCGTTGACGCCCAGCGAATAGAACGGGTTGCCCTCGGGGGTGACCAGGAACCAGCGACCGTCGCGTTTTTCCGTGCGGAAGAAGCCACTGGCGTCGAAACTCTGCGCGCCCAACCAACCGCCAAACTTGTCCTGCTGGCCACGCTCGGCCAGCCAGCCTTGCAGCTGCTTCTGCTCCTGCGCGGCGGCCTGCACCAACTGCTCGGCCGTTTTCACCTTGCCGGGCCAATCTGTGCGGGTGAACTGGCCGTAGGCATCGACGACACCCTGGTAAGCCGCATCCGTGGTGGTGTCGCTGCGCACGCCAAACTGGCTGATCAGAATGCTCTGCGCCGCCTTAGGCTGCGGCAGCGACAGGGTCACGGCGGTCACCCGGCTCAGATCCAGGGCGCCCGTCACAGTTTCAGCCAGCAGGATGCGCTGGCCATTGTGCGTCCACGGCATCGGCACGCCAGCCCGCATGCCCTGGTCGCGCGGCGAACGGGCCTGTAGCGGAATCAGCAGGGTTTGCGCCGGCCCGGCTGGCAGCGCGATACGGCTGTTCAGGCGCTGGCCGTCGGCGCTTTCAATCTGTACATCCAGGGTCAGTGCCCAATCCATCGCGCTTTGCAGACGCAAGCTGAGCAGCCCCTGCTTGGACCAGTCCCAACTTCCGCTTTGCGGGGTCAGGCGCAGGCTGGGCTGCTCGGCAGGATTGAAGGTCACCCGCCGCAGCACTTCACCTTGCGGGGTGGGCTCGGCAATCAGGCTCGGGAAATTGGCATCCTTGGTCGCCACTTGCACGGCATCCATGGGGCGCACGAAGTTGAACAACTCCTGCTTGTCCTCAGCGAGGACCGTCGCACAATTCCCCAGCAGCGCTACCAATAGAGCCTGCGCTTGCAGCCTGACGTTAACCTTCACGAACCACTCTCCCCCATTACCACGTTGATTCGGTACTCACAGGCAGCTCGCCCGGAGTAGAAATGACCGGCCTGCGCGGCCTCGGCAGCGCGTGCCGCAGCCATTCTGCGCATGCTTGTTCGATGTTATCCAGCCTGCCGGGCTGCTGCGTGAAAACAATCGTGCAATGCGAGCATTTAGCTGATTTCACGACGAAACGGCGGCAGTGCATTGAGAATCGCCTTGCCGTAACGCTGGGTCACCACGCGGCGATCCAGCAGCGTGATGATGCCGCGATCTTCTTCGGTACGCAGCAAGCGACCGCAGGCCTGCACCAACTTCAGCGAGGCATCCGGCACGGCGATTTCCATAAATGGATTACCACCGCGCGCCTCGATCCACTCGGCCAGGGCCGCCTCGACCGGGTCATCCGGCACCGCGAAGGGAATCTTGGCGATCACCACGTGTTCGCAATAGGCTCCCGGCAGGTCGACGCCCTCGGCAAAGCTGGCCAGACCGAACAGCACGCTCTCTTCGCCGCTATCGACCCGCGCCTTGTGCTTGTTGAGGGTTTCCTGCTTGGACAGGTTGCCTTGGATAAACACCCGCTTGCGCCAGTCACGCTCCAGCCCCTCGAACACGTCCTGCATCTGCTTGCGCGACGAGAACAGCACCAGAGTGCCGCGCGAACCTTCAACCAGACCTGGCAGATCGCGAATGATCGCCGCCGTATGCGCCACCGCATCACGCGGGTCGGCGTTGAGATTGGGCACACGCAACACGCCGGCATCGCCGTGGTGGAAGGGACTTGGCACCACAGTGGTCACCGCCGCTTTCGGCAAGCCTGCGCGCATGCGGTAGCGGTCGAAGCTGCCCAGCGCCGTCAAGGTCGCGGAGGTCACCAGCGCGCCATAGGCAACATTCCACAGATTGCGGCGCAGGGTTTCGGCGGCGAGAATCGGGCTGGCATTGACCTCGATATCAAACAGCGCACCGCTGTCGGCCAGGGTCAGCCAACGCGCCATCGGCGGGCTTTCCTGCGGGTCTTCAGCGGTAAAGGCCAGCCACAACTCCCAGCTGCCCTGCGCGCGTGCCAGCAGGCTGCCGAACAGCGGGTACCACTCTTCCGCCTGATGACTGGCGATGCCGACAGTGGCCTCGCCATCCATGGCCTCCTTGAGCTGCTCGGTGACCCCGGTAAACAGCTCGGTCAGTTTGGAGAAACCTTTCTTCAGCTCAATACCCAACTCAATCAAGTGCTCCGGCACCAGACCGCCGACAAAACGATGGCGCGGCCGCTCACGGCCTTCCATATCCTCACCGGGCTTGAACTCGGCAACCTGCTCGCAAGCGGCGAACATGAACTGCTGCTGGGTCTTGATCTCGCGGGCCAGCTCCGGCACCTGCTCGATCAGACGGCCCAGATCGCCGGGCAGCGGATGCTGGGCCAGCAGTTTGGTGAGGTTCTTGGCGGTTTGCTCCAACCAGTCGGCGGTCGAACGCAAACGGGTGAAATGGGCAAAGTGGCCGATGGCCTTGTCAGGCAAATGATGACCTTCATCGAATACATAGAGGGTGTCGCATGGGTCAGGCAGTACCGCGCCGCCGCCCAGGGCCAAGTCGGCCAGCACCATATCGTGGTTGGTGACGATCACATCGACCTTGCCCATGCCTTCGCGGGCCTTGTAGAAGGCGCACTGCTGGAAGTTGGGGCAATGCCGACTGGTGCACTGACTGTGGTCGGTGGTCAGTTGCGACCAGCGCGTGTCTTCGAGCTCCTCGGGCCAGCTGTCGCGGTCGCCATCCCACTTATTGCCGGCCAGCTTCTCGATCATCACGGTAAACAGCTTCTGGCTCTGCTCATCTACATCAATCTTGAAGCCTTCTTCCTCGAACAGCTGCGCGGTGGCGCTCTGCGCATGGCCTTCCTGCAGCAACAGATCGAGTTTGGACAAACACAGGTAGCGCCCGCGACCCTTGGCCAGGGCGAAGCTGAAGTTCAGCCCGCTGTTGCGCATCAAGTCCGGCAGATCCTTATGCACGATCTGCTCCTGCAAAGCCACGGTGGCGGTGGCGATTACCAGACGCTTGCCCGCAGCCTTGGCGGTGGGAATCGCCGCGAGGCTGTAGGCCACCGTTTTACCGGTACCGGTACCCGCCTCGACCGCCACCACGGCCGGGTCACCATCGCGCCGACCTTCCTCGTCAGTCTTGATGGCACCGAGCACCTTGGCGATTTCGGCAATCATCAAGCGCTGGCCATAGCGCGGCTTGAGCGACTTGGCTTCGAGAAAGCGGGTATAAGCGCCCTGGATCTGGGACTTGAGTTCGGTACTGAGCATGGGATCTGGCGCGAAGAAACTGGATAAATTTTCAGTGTTTGCAAACGGCCGCTATCATAGCGCGCTAAATGATCCGGCGCAGAACCGCTTAGAACTCGATGCGAGTCTTGGCACCGCACAGCAGATCCGCGATCTACCCCTTACTACCCTGGAGTACCTGCATGACCCCTTACGCGTTGACCTACAGCCTGCATCTGCTCGCCGCACTCGTCTGGGTCGGTGGCATGTTCTTCGCCTGGATGGTGCTGCGCCCGGCGGCGGTCAGCGCACTGGAAGCCCCGGCACGCCTGAAGCTATGGCTGGAAGTCTTTCCGCGGTTCTTCTTCTGGGTGTGGGCGGCGGTCATCGTGCTGCCGATTACCGGGGTGGGCATGCTGCATCTGCGCTTCGCCGGGTTCGACAGCGCGCCGCGCTACGTGCACATCATGATGGGGCTGTATATCGCCATGCTGGCGCTGTTTCTGCGCATTCAGGCGCTGCAATTGCCGGAGCTGCGTCGCGCCGTGATGGCAGAAGACTGGCCGAGCGGTGGTGCCGTGCTGGGACGCATTCGCCGATTGGTGGGGATCAACCTGCTGCTGGGTCTGCTAGTGGTGGTGATTGCCGGCACTCGACCGGCACTCTGATTTCATACTGGCGCGATGCTTGAAACACCAAGTACCGCGCCAGTCGTCATCTAGAACTGCACCAGATTGAGTTCGCCCGCCTGCCCCGCTTCGCCTGCACGACCTGCCTGCCCTGGCTTGCCATCGCGCGCGCCGGCGGTGCTATAGAGCCAGCAGCCCTTGCTCAAACCGCCCTGACCACCGCTGCCGCCCGCGCCTGGTTGGCCGCCTGCACCGCCGTCCAGCCGCACCTGCAACTGCTGTACCGGAAAGTCCGCTGGCACCTCCAGGCGCACCCGCGCCCCGGCCGTACCCGGTTGGCCATCTCCGCCATCCAGCCCGTCATGCCCACGGCCGGCCTTACCCCATGCACAACCAGCGGCTTCGCCATCGGCACCCGACAGGCCTGCGTAACCAGGCGCACCCTTACCGCCACGCGCATCCAGCAGCAGGTTTTCCGCCACCACCGCCTGCAGCCTTACGCTCAGGGTGCGGCCCGGTAAGGCTGGCTGCTCGGCACTCCCCTGGGAACCTCGCGCACTGATCTGCGCGCCACGGGCAATTTCACCCCCGGCAACTTCAAGACGGAACGCCTGATCACCCGGCGCAATCGCGAGACGCGCCTCACGCCCCAGTCGCAACTCGGCCACACGGATTTCGGTCAAACCGGCTGGAATCAACAAGGTGCCGTGATCGGCAATCTCTAGCCGATCCAGCAGCAATACGCTGGTATTGGCGGGTAACCGTATAAAGGAATGGGATTCAACATGAATGATGGCCTCGGCCAAAACCAGAGGACTGAAGAGCGCGGCGAGTGCCAGCAGACTACGCATTCTCGGCCTCCAACTGCAGCTCGTCCTGAGGTAACTCAGCAACTTGCGGTTGCGGATGCACCAACTCAGCGGGCAAGCCGAGCAGATGGAAAATACCGAAGCACATAACCTGCAAACGTTCCTGAACAGGTTTTGCGCAAGCACCAATGCGCGAGCCAAACACCCACAGCTCCAGGCCGTGGATCAGCAGAATCGAAGCACCGGCGACGTACAGCAAGAGCGCAAAGGGTTGAGCGAAGGGTTGCAGCAGATTGGCCAGTACTACGCCCCAGAACAGGGCCGTCAGGACTTTACCTACATTCAGAAATGTCTTCATACCTGTCCCCAGCAGATTTTATTTTGTAGCACCTTAACTGCTTTGGGAGATTGCGACCAGAAGACCAGTAAAAACCAGGAAGGCCGGATGCCTTCGCAGCTTTTACTGGTTTGCCACTGTCCAACCACTAACAGGCCGTTGAGAACCAATTACAGGCTTGGCGCGCCCTCAGGCATCAAACAGAGACGCATATGCCCCTGCTTCGGCGCGCTGGATTCTCAACGGCCTGGTAGTGCTTAACTTCATTATTTATTGCGGTTGTGCCTCGACTTCCGCCTCAACCCGGCGGTTGATGGCACGACCTTCCTCACTTTCGTTATCGGCCACTGGCTGCGACTCGCCGTGCCCAACGGAGGAAACCCTGCCACTGTCGATGCCATGCTGATTGACCAGTACATCACGCACGGCATTCGCACGCCGCTCGGACAGCCCCTGGTTATAGGCATCACTGCCAACCGCGTCGGTATGCCCTTCAACCGTTGTAGTGGTTTGCGGGTACTGCTTCATGAAGTCGGCAAGGCTCTTAATATCTGCCTGGCTGCCTTCTTTGACGTCCGACTTGTTGAAATCAAACTTCACATCCAACTCGACTCGAACCGAATCAACCACCTCGACGGCCGCAGGCTCTTCCGCCGCCGGTGCGCTCTCGTAGACTTTGAGCGGGCAACCATTGTGGTGCACAGGCATATTGGCGGGAGTCCCAGGGCAACGGTCACGGCGGTCAAAAACGCCGTCATCGTCTTCATCACCGTCCTGGGCATAGCAAATCAGTGTGCCGACAATCGCACCGGCCACTGCACCACCTGCTGCCCACGAAGAACTTTCGATTGCGCCTAGGCCACCACCAGCCAGACCACCAAGCGCAGTACACAGGGGCCAGTTCCCTTGGTTGAGCGGCGCATCTCCCGTACTGGAAGTTGTGACGCAACCTGAAAGAACACTGCTGACCAAGAGAATGGGGGCTAACCCCATTACGGATCTAACTCTCATGGTAGAAATCTCCTGTAATGCCGGCTAGTGCCGGTAACTTAGGAGTAAAGACCTAGCCTTCAGGCTGTACAAGCCAGACCCGCTTGGGTCTGGCTTGTTTCTTCAGCAGCCTGGATACAGGCTGTTAAGGACGAGCTTCTACTTCGGCTTCTACGCGACGGTTAACCGCGCGACCGTCAGCACTGGCGTTATCCGCAACCGGACGTGCCTCGCCATAACCCACGGCATTGACGCGATCGCCACCCACACCGTACTCATTGACCAGCACGTCACGCACGGCATTGGCACGGCGTTCGGACAGGCCCTGGTTGTAGGCATCGCTACCCACGGCGTCAGTGTGCCCTTCAACCACGGTGGTGGTTTGTGGATATTGAGTCAGGAAGTCAGCCAGATTCTTGATATCGCCATAGCTTTCCGGCTTGACCTTGGCTTTGTCGAAGTCGAACTTCACATCCAACTCAACGCGTACAGGCTCGGCAGTTTCGACTACAACTTCTTCAACAACTTCTTCAACGACCACGACCTGCTCTTCACTGGCCCCATGCACCCAGCAATAAGCCGCCGCCATACCTGCACCGACCACGGCACCGCCGCCGGCCCAGCTGGAGCTCTCAATCGCACCCAGAGCAGCACCGCCTACACCGCCGACTGCGGCACAGGTTGGCCAATCCGTTTTCTGCAGCCCGGCACAACCGGTCAAAAAGGTACTCGCGATAATCAGGGGCAATGCGTTCCTGGTGATGCTCATATATACGTCTCCTATTGGTAAATCGGCCTAAAACCGATACTGAGGAAGTAAAGACGCCAGTCCCAGAATATGCAATGACTCTGACAGCACGATCAGTACTAGGCCACAGCGCAGCCGCACGTTAGTCTTTCGCCACTTGAGTGAGGATTGTCCATGCCTGAAGCACTGCCGCCACGTACCCCGCAACAAGCCGTTGCTGCGCTCTTGGCGCGCTATACCCCAAACCGCCTGTTATTGGTCGGCGCGTGTGAGCTGCCAGCGATCGATGCATTCCTGCAAGCCCACCCCGAATGCCAGGTTGCCCACGCCGTCCCCGGCCCACTGCCAGTCGAACTGGCCGCACAACGCTTTGATCTGGCACTGATTGTCGACTGCCTGGAGCACTTGCCCAAGCGCGTGGGGCTGGAATTGCTGGGCGGCATCCGTAACCTGAATGCCAGCCGTCTGGCGGTGCTGGTGGATTTACAGGCCTGTTCCTGGGAGGAAACCGACTTCTTTGCCCTGGCCTTGCAAGCCAGCGAACGTTTTCAGCGGGACGAGCAGGTACTCAACCTGTTCACCTACGACTTGCTCGACTACAAGCAGGTGCCGGACTGGCTGAATGCCAAGTTCTGGGCCAACCCGGAAAACTTCGGCAAGTATTGGTGGTAAGTCGATGAACACCGCAAGCTGCCCATGCGCCAGTGGCCAGGCGCTGGACCAATGCTGCGGGCGCTATCACGCGGGTGTTCCGGCCCCCAGCGCCGACGCACTGATGCGCTCCCGCTATAGCGCCTATGCGCTTGGCCTGATCGACTATTTAGTAACCACCACCCTACCGGCCCAGCAAGCTGGGCTGGATCGCCAAGCCATCAGCGCCTGGAGCCTGGGCAGCACCTGGCTGGGCCTTGCAGTAGAAAACGCGCAAGCCATCAGCGGTGAACCCGAGCACGCCTACGTCACGTTCACCGCTCGCTGGCGTGATGCGGATGGCGAACACAGCCATCAGGAACGCTCGGCGTTCGTCGCACACGCCGGTCGCTGGTACTTTATCGACCCCACGGTCGACCTGAAGAGTGGTCGCAACGACCCATGCCCCTGTGCCAGCGGGCAGAAATTCAAGAAGTGTTGTTCGAGCTATCTTTGAGCGCGCATGGAGCACTGCTCAAGCATTGCTCCATGGCGGAGTGACGGCTATTCCTGCAACTTCAAATGCGAAATATCCGGCGGCGGGCCAGCCGGGGCCTTCTTTATCTCGCCCATATCACTGCCTGCCGGGGCCAGGCTGAACTGTGACAGGTCGAGTGGCGGAGCCTGTACATCAGGCTTGTCATCCTGCAAGTCATCGCCCAAGGGGGCCATGCCGAAATCCGGCGCATCCACCTCGGCAAACGCCGCCATATATTCGTCACGCGGAGTCACCTGCAAGCGCCCGGTTGGTGCCGCCTGGGTCGGCGCGACGGACGCAGCGGCTGCTACCGGCGCAGAAACAGGGACAGGCGGCGCAGCCAGTTCGATTTCCTCGATTTCCTCCTCCACACAGGCGACTTCGACCAGGGCCCCTGCTCGCTCCAGAGTCGAGCGGTATTTCTCTGCGCCCGCGGCATCCAGATTGCCCTTGATCACGATCCGCCGCCCGGAAAACAGCAAGGCCAGGCGCTGCTCATCGGCCTGGAACAGCTTGGCCAGATTGGCTTTCACCAACTCCAACTGCGCGCCCGGCACCAGCTGCGCGCTAAAGGCGATTTCATAGCGAGCCATCGTCATACTCCTGTCCTAATCGTTGCTCAGTATGGCGCAGGTTTTTTTACCGTCACAACAGGTTGCAGCCAAGCACTTGCTTGTTACACTGATGCGTCATTCGGAGTATGCAATGTTTTATCAGGCGCAAACGATAAGAATTCTCAGCCTATTGATGTTTTTTGGCCTACTTTGTGGCCTTGGCGGTTGCTCCTCTTGGTCATCAGGTGATTTCAAAGACCCTGAAGTCCGCTTGGTCAAAGTCGATGTGGTCAAAGCCAAGCTGCTGGAGCAGCACTTCACGCTGCGTTTTCGTATCGACAACCCCAACAACATCAGCCTGCCAGTGCGCGGGCTGGAGTACGTGGTTCACCTTAACCAGGTAAAACTGGCCGAGGGTGAGTCAGACGTCTGGTTTACCGTGCCCGCCCGCGGCCACCACAGCTTCGATGTACCAGTGCGCACCAACCTCTGGCGGCACCTGCGGCAAATCGTCAAAGCCCTGGAAAAACCGGACAAACCTATCCCCTATCGCCTGCAAGGCTCGGTAAAAACCGGCTTGATGTTCGGACGAAGCGTGCACATGTCGCGTAATGGCGAGATAATTCCCGGCGATTTTATCCCGGAGTAACTGCACATGACCCAGCAAGAACACGTCCACGGCCCCGACTGCAACCACGAGCATGATCACGACCACGCCCATGAGCAGGGTCATGTGCATGGCCCGCATTGCGGCCACGCGCACCAGGAGCCGGTGCGCAACAGCCTGAAAGACGTTGGCCGCAACGACCCCTGCCCGTGCGGCAGCCAGAAAAAATTCAAAAAGTGCCACGGCGCATAAGCGCTTAACACGGCCCTGCTGAGCAGTCACCCCGACGCGGCCGAAGCGCTCGATTCCAGGTACTGCTCAGGCATTAAAGGGCTGCACCAATAGCGCGACCCAATCCACTGGCGCGGCAATACCAGACGATCGCTCGCACGACTACCGGAAAGGCACCTGATGCTCGGTTCACGCGCCTTGTCAGGGCCATGGCCGCTGGCTAACTTAGTACGTTCGCACCTGTACCCTGCACGCACCATCAGGAAGGCGCGTGCACCGTCCGACTGACCTCCCACCCAGCAAGGAGCCTGCTGCATGCTATCGCGCGCGTTTCGTCCCACGGCCTACCTAAGCCTCGCCGCCGTACTGACTGCGCTTATCGCGCTGAGTGGCTGCCAATCGTTCCTCAACAGCCGCTACAGCGACAGCGTGCCGCCGGACCAGGGCATCGTCCGCGTGCAGGGGCTGGCACAGAGCGTGGTGATCCGGCGCAACCCCATGGGCATGCCGCTGATTGAAACCACCACCTTCCACGACGCCCTGTTTGCCCTCGGCTATGTACATGCCAGTGACCGCCTGAGCCAGATGGTGGGCCTGCGCCTGATGGCCGAAGGCCGCCTGGCCGAAATGGCCGGCCCCGGCGTGCTGGAAATGGACCGTTTCATGCGCGCGGTCAACCTGAAAAAAAGCGCCGATGTGCTCTACAGCAATGCCTCACCGCGCCTGAAACGCTTCTTCGAGGTGTATGCGCGCGGGGTCAATGCCTACCTGTTCCGCTACAAAGACAAGCTGCCGATGGACCTGGCCGAGTCCGGCTATCGCCCGGCCTACTGGAAGGCCGAAGACTCGGTGCTGGTGTTCTGCCTGCTGAACTTCGGCCTGGCGGTCAACCTGCAAGAAGAAATTGCCTCGCTGGTGTTGGCGCAGAAGGTCGGCAGCGAGCAGCTGGCCTGGCTGTTGCCAACCTACCCTGACGAGCCACTGCCGCTTGAGGAGGCTGCCAAACTCAAGGGGCTCGACCTTAATGGCCAGCTGGCCGGCTTGAGTTCGGTGAGCGCCGCCGTCAGCCAGTTTGCCGATGCGCATATGCTCGGCGTCGCGGCATCGAATAACTGGGCCTTCTCGCCACAGCGCAGCCGCAGCGGCAAGAGCCTGCTGGCCAACGACACCCATCTGCCGCTGTCGATGCCCTCGGTGTGGAACTTCGTGCAGATCCGTTCGCCGAAATACCAGGCTGCAGGCGTGTCGATTGCCGGTGTGCCAGCCATTGTCGCCGGTTTCAACGGCAAGCTCGGCTGGGGCATGACCATGGTCATGGGCGATAACCAGGACCTGTTTCTGGAGAAGACCAAACGCCAAGGCGGCCGCCTGCAATACCTGGCCGACGGCAAATGGCTGACGGCGCAAGAGCGCCAGGAAACCTTCTTTATTAAGGGCCAGCGGCCGATCCGCGAAACCATCTATGAAACCCGCCACGGCCCGCTGCTGAACTCGGTGCTGGGCGAGCGCAAACACATGCTGCAACCGCTGCAAGTGAACAGCGGCTACGGCCTGGCCCTGAAAACCACGCAATTTGAGGCGGACGCCACCCTCGACGCATTCTTCAACCTGTCCCGCGCGCAATCGGTCGAACAGGCCTTCGAGGCCACTCGTGAAGTACGCGCCATGCCGCTGAATATCGTCTTCGCCGATGCCCAGCATATTGGCTGGCAAGTCACCGGGCGCTTCCCCAATCGCCGCGCCGGGCTGGGCCTGATGCCATCGCCCGGCTGGGACAGCCAGTATGAGTGGGACGGTTTCGCCGACCCGATGCTGCACCCCTACGACCAGGACCCGCCGCAAGGCTGGCTGGGCACCGCCAACCACCGCACCGTGCCGCGCGGTTATGGCATGCAACTGTCCAACTCGTGGTTCTACCCCGAGCGCGCCGAGCGCATTGCCGAGTTGGCCGCTACCGGCCGGCATGACAGCCAAAGCATGATTGCCATGCAGTACGACCAGACCTCGCCCTTCGTCGCCAAGCTGCAGAACATGTTCAGCGCACCGGGCATGGCCGCCCCGCTGAAGGCGGCCATCGATGCGCTGCCAACCGCCGAGCGTGGCAAAGCCCGTGAAGCGTACGAGCGGCTGATGAAATTCAACGGCAAGATGGCCGCCACCTCCGGCGACGCCGCGCTGTACAGCGCCTTCCTCTATGAAAGTGCACGGCAGACCTTCCTCGACGAACTGGGCCCGGAAACCAACCCGGCCTGGAAAGCCCTAGTGGACACCGCCGACAGCTCCTATTCAGCACAAGCCGACCACTTGCTGGGCCGTGAAGACAGCCCGTTCTGGAATGATCGGCGTACCCCGCAGCAAGAAGCCAAGCCAGCGATCCTCGCCCGCAGCCTGGCCGCGGCCGTGACCTTCAGCGAAGCCGCACTGGGCACCGATCGCAGCGCCTGGCAGTGGGGCAAGCTGCACACCTACAACTGGACCACCGAGACCAGCCAGCTGGCGCAATACATGAGCCCCAGCCAGCACACCAGCATCAACGCCATCAAGGGCTATCTGGACCGCGGCCCCTACCCGGCCGGCGGCGACCACGGCACCCTCAACGTAGCGGCCTACCACTGGGGTCAGGACTTCAACACCTGGCTGATCCCGGCCATGCGCATCGTCGTCGACTTCGGCCGCGAGGAGCCGCTGATCGGCCTCAACAGCTCGGGCCAGTCCGGCAACCCGGCAAGCCCGCACTACGCCGACGGCATCGATGCCTGGCTCAAGGGCCAGTACATGAGCTTCCCCTTCCAGTCGCGCAATCTCGACAAGGCCTATGGCAGCAAGCGCCTGTTGCTGATGCCCGGCAAGTAAGGCCGTTCGATGACCGTTCGTCGGCCGCCACTGAACCAATCCAGTGGCGGCCGCTCTGACAAAGTGGACTTACTCCATAGATCATCATTTAGGGCGCTTTTTAGCGCCCTTTCTTTTATGTCTGCCATCCATGGCAGCCACCCTCCGGGCCATCGCTTCGCGATGTTAAAAATTGCTCCGGGCAATTTTTTGCCGGCAACGCTTTCCGTCTCACAAAGGCATGCAGCTCTAGCGTGCACTTTGCAGCCTGTTCAACGTAAGCTTTGCGCTTTGTCATAACGCTTGATGCCATACCGCCGGGCACTGCTGCCGCGCGAGCGCATAAGCCACCTGTTCTGCTCCCAGTGAGGACTTTGAAATGAGCAACCGCCAAGCCGAAATCGCCGCTGCCCTCGACGTGGTGCCGCCCTTCGCCGACGAAGCGGCGCTGGTCGCGCAAATCAACCAGCGCAAAACCTTTATCAAACAGTGCCTGCAGAACTCCGGCCTGAAGGTGCTGGTACTGGGCATCAGCGGTGGCGTCGACTCGCTGACCGCCGGCCGCCTGGCACAGTTATCGGTGGAAGAGCTGCGTGCGGAAACCGCTGACTCGGCCTATCGCTTTATTGCCGTGCGCCTGCCCCACGGCACCCAGCACGATGAACATGACGCCCAGGCCTCGCTGCAATTTATCCGCGCCGACGAAGAAGACACGGTGAATATCGAAGGCAGCGTGCTGGGCCTCGGCGAGCAGGTGACTCACCTGCAGCAACTGACTGATGCCCGTCGCGACTTCGTCACCGGCAATATCAAGGCACGCATCCGCATGGTCGCCCAGTTCGCCATCGCCAATGCCAACAATGGCCTGGTGATCGGCACCGACCACGCGGCGGAAGCGGTGATGGGTTTCTTCACCAAGTTCGGTGACGGTGCCTGCGACCTGGCTCCGCTGTCTGGCCTGGTCAAAGGCCAGGTGCGGGCCATCGCCAAGCACCTCGGCGCGCCGGACAATCTGGTGTTCAAGGTGCCGACCGCCGATTTGGAAGAGCTGCGTCCCGGTAAGCCGGACGAGGAAGCTCACGGCGTCAGCTACGCCGAAATCGACGCCTTCCTGCACGGCCAGCCCGTACGCGACGAGGCTTACGCAATCATCGTGCGCACTTTTGATGCCACCCGGCACAAGCGCGAGCTTCCCCTAGTGCCTTGAATGCAGGGACAGCAGGCTGAAATGCTCGCAGCAGGCTACGCTTTTTTCAAAGTATCAACCGGGCCACCCGCCCGGGCAGGCCTAAGCCACTCTAGGAAAGGAAGACCATATGTTGCCGAACGCCACACCAGAGCGGGTTTTCTCCCGCACCCTGCTCGACACTCTCATACGTGCGGGCCTGATTGCCGCTCTGGTGGTCGCCTGCTACGAAGTCTTCAGCCCATTCCTCAGTCTGATGTTCTGGGCGCTGATCCTCGCCGTCACCCTCTACCCGCTGCATGGCATGCTCAAACGCCGTATCAGTGGCGGTGAGGGCCGTACCGCGACGCTGCTGGTAGTGATTGCCATCGCCATCCTGCTGGTACCCGCCTACCTGCTCGGTGCCTCACTGACCGAGTCCGTGCAGAGCGCCATCGCCGTCGTCAAGGAAGGCAATCTGCACCTGCCAGCGCCACCCGACACCGTGGCCCAGTGGCCCCTGATCGGCAAACCCCTGCATGCGTTCTGGTCCCAGGCAGCCTCCGACATCAGCAGCGTGTTGCAGCAGGTTGCCCCGCACGTCAAAGACACCGCGCTCGGGCTGCTGGGTAAACTGGCCGGGGCCGGCCTCGGCCTGCTGGCGTTTATCGGCTCGCTGATCATCGCCGGCATCATCATGGCTTATGGCGAGACTGGCCACCGCAGCGCCCAGCGCATCTCCGCGCGCATCGTCGACCCTAGCCGCAGCGATATGCTGGTCGACCTGTGCACCGCCACCATTCGGGCCGTGGCTCAAGGGGTGATCGGCATTGCCTTTATCCAGATGCTGCTGATCGGTTCCGGCTTCATCGTCAAGGGCGTGCCCGGTGCCGGCCTGCTGGCCATAGGGGTATTGGTCATTGGCATCATGCAGCTACCCGCCATGCTGATCATCCTGCCGGTGATCGGCTATGTGTTTTTTGCCGAAGGTGCCACGCTCAGCACCATCGTTTTCGCGATCTACGTCCTCGTCGCCGGGCTCGCCGATAATGTGCTCAAGCCCCTGCTGTTGGGGCGTGGCGTGGATGTACCGATGCCGGTGGTGCTGATCGGTGCCCTGGGCGGCATGGTCACCGGCGGCATCATCGGTCTGTTTATCGGCCCGGTGCTGCTGGCGGTGGGCTACAAGCTGTTCTGGCAATGGGTCGACAACCCTATGGCCACCGGCCAGGCCAGCCCACAGGATGGTGAATAAGCCCCTGCGCTGTTGGGCGCTATTGACTGCGGCCGCCCTCGGCGGCTGCGTACGCCTGGGTCCTGACTTCCAATCGCCCCGGCAGGACTGGGTCGACCACTGGGACAGCAACGCCCTGGCAGCGGCCAGCACGCAACAGACCCAACCGGAGCAGCGACAATGGTGGGCGCAGTTCGACGACCCACTGCTTGATCGCCTGATTGCCGAGGCGGACGTACAGAACCCTAACCTGCGCATCGCTGCCCTGCGCATCCTGGAAGCTCGCGCCCAGCTCGGCATCGCCCGCAGCGGGCGCTACCCGCAGGTGCAGCAGGCCAGCGCCGACGCCTTCTACCTGGATCGCAACCAGTACGACGGTGCCCCCGAACTGGACAGCAGCGCCTGGCAGTACGGCAGCGGTTTCGATATCGGCTGGGAGCTGGACTTCTGGGGCCGCTACAGCCGCGCCATCGAGTCCGCCGATGCCAGCTACTTCGCCGCCCAGGCCAACTACGAGGATGCCCTGGTGCTGCTGCGCACCCAGGTGGCGCAGAGCTACTTCGCCCTGCGCACCGCCGAGGCGCGCCTGGGCATCGCGCGCAACAACGCCAAGCTGCAGAAGCGCAGCCTGGACATCACCGAACGTCTGTTCAACAGCGGCAACAGCGACGAACTCGACCTGCAACAAGCCAAGACCCAGTACCTGGGTACCCTGAGCAGCGTGCCCGAACTGGAAACCCAGGTGGCGCAGACCCGCAACGCTCTGGCGATGCTAATCGGCCAGCCGCCCGGCGGCCTGCCCGAGCTGAATGCAGAAACCGGCCTGGTGCCATTGGTCGACCAGGCCCTGCTCGCCGACGTGCCGGCCAGCCTGCTGCTGCGCCGCCCGGATGTACGCGCCGCCGAACTGCAGGTGGCCGCCCAGTCCGCCCTGATTGGCGTAGCCGAAACCGACCTCTACCCCTCGATCAGCCTACTCGGCACCATTGGCTGGTCGGCCAGCAGCCTGAATGGCAGCCCGCAGACGCTCAACCTCGGTGCCGGCCCAAACCTGACCTGGAACCTGTTCGACCACGGCCGCCTGCGCAACAACGTGCGCGTGCAGGACGCCCGTCTGCAGCAACTGATCGAGGCCTACCGCGACCGCGTACGCCAGGCCGCGCGCGAGGCCGATGACGCGGCCACCGGCCTGACCAAGGCCCTGGAGCGCGAACGCATCCTGCGCGAGGCCTCATTCTCGGCCAAACGCTCGCTGACCCTGGCCAACGCCCAGTACCGCGAGGGCTATTCCGACTTCCAGCGGGTGCTGGACGCCCAGCGCGCCCTGTTCGCCCAACAGGATGGCTACCTGCTGGCACGCAGCGCCGCGCTGAGCAACCTGATCGACCTCTATCGCGCCCTCGGTGGCGGCTGGTACAGCAACCAACCGTTGCTCGACCCAGACACCCGCGAACAGATGCGCCAACGTACCGACTGGGGCGACCTGCTCGACGAGCAACCCGCCCCGCCAGGCAAACACACCATGACCGACCAACCCGCGAACACTCCGGCACCAGCCGCCCAGGCAGATGCACCATGACCGACAAACCCGAGAATGCCCCAGCCGCACCCGCCAAGAGCAAGGATCCAAGCCGCCGTGGCGTACAGGTCGTTCTGGCCGTGATTGGCCTGACCCTGGTCTGGTACCTGCTGGCCGACCGTTTCACCCCCTACACCCAACAGGCGCGAGTGCAGGCCTATGTGGTCGCGGTGGCCCCGGAAGTGGCCGGCCGCGTGAGCCGGGTGCTGGTCGGCAACAACCAAATGATCAAGGCCGGCCAGGTGCTGTTCGAAATCAACCCTGAACCCTACGAGATCGCTGCGGCCAAGGCCCGCGCAGAGCTGCAGAATATGCGCGGCCAGGTCGGTGCCAGCACCGCCGCCATCGACTCCGCCCAGGCGTCGCTGCGCGCCGCCGAAGCCGGCGAACTTGAGGCCCGACAGGACCGCGAGCGCCTGGAACGTTTGTACCGCGAGGATCCCGGCACCATTTCCCTACGCCGCCTGGAAATCTCCCGGGCCAACCTGCAACAGTCCAGCAGCCAGGTGGCCGCGGCCCAGGCTGAGGTGCAGAAGGCCCGCGAAACCGAAGGTGGCAGCGGCGAAGACAACGCCCGCCTGCGCAGCGCCACCGCCGCAGTGGAGCAGGCCGAACTGGACCTGAGCAAGACCCAGGTAAAAGCCGCCTCCGCCGGACTGATCACCGACCTGCGCATCGAAGTGGGCCAGTACGCCGGAGCCGGCAGCCCGCAGATGACCCTGATCGCCCTCAACGACCTGTGGATCAGCGCCGAGATGAGCGAGAACAACCTTGGCCACCTGCAGCCTGGTACGCCGGTAGCCATCGTCCTCGATGCCCGCCCCGGGCATATCTACCGCGGCCGTGTGCGCAGCATCGGCTCCGGCATCAGCGTCGGCCAGGCACCGCCACCCGGCAGCCTGCCGACCGTGGAGAACAACCGCGACTGGCTGCGCGCGGCACAGCGCTTCCCGGTGATCGTCGAGTTCGAGGCCGACGAGCTGGGCGACTACCGCGGCTTGCGCGTTGGCGGCCAGGCCGAAGTAATGGCCTTCCCCAGCGATGGCAACCCGCTGAACCTGCTCGGCCGCGCCTTCCTGCGCGTAATGAGCTGGCTGTCTTTCGCCTACTGATGAACATCTCGGCCGCCGATCCCCGCCACCGTCGCGCCCTGCGCCTGGCCTGCGGTGTGGCCTGCGGCACTGCGCTGGGCTTCGGCCTGGCCCTGCCGCTGCCGTTCCTCACACCCATGCTGGTACTGGTGCTGCTGGCCTCTAGCAATCAGCCACTGAGTGCCAAGGCCGGGCTGGGCCTGGCCCTGGTAGTCACCCTGGCCTGCGGCAGCGGCCTGCTGCTCAGCCCCTTGTTGCGTCATTCACCGGTCAGCGGCGTACTGCTGGTGGCGCTCTGCCTGTTCTTCAGCTTCCGTTTCGCCCTGCGTGGCGGCAACGGCCTGCTCTCGACCTTGCTGGTCGTCGGCCTGACCATGATCTCCGCCGCCGGCACGGCGTCCCTGGCTCTGGGCCAGACGGTGGTCGAGGCGCTGGTCAAGGCGGTGCTGCTAACCACCCTGTGCGTGGCTTTCAGCCACCTACTGTTCCCCGAACCCAGCGGCCTGCCGCCCGCGAGCAAAGACCCGACCATGGACAACGGCCGCTCCAGCTGGATCGCCCTGCGCGCCATGCTGGTGGTGATGCCGGCCTGGCTGCTGGCCCTGATCGACCCCGCCAGCTATATGCCGCTGGTGATGAAGTCGGTCAACCTCGGCCAGCAGGTGTGCAGCACCAGCGCCCGCGACGCCGGCCGCGAACTGCTCGGCTCGACCCTGCTCGGCGGTGCGCTGGCGATGCTCTTCTGGACGCTGCTGAGCATCCTGCCGCAGCTGTGGATGTTTTTTCTGCTGATGCTGCTGTTTATCCTGCTGCTGGCGCGACGGCTCTACCAACTGGTGGCCAATCGGCTGAGCGCAGGCTTCTGGCTCAACGCCTGCACCACCCTGATCATCCTGCTCGGCCAGTCGGTGCAGGACAGCGCGGCCGGCAAGGATGTCTACACCGCCTTTGCCATTCGCATGGGCCTGTTCATCCTGGTCACCCTCTACGCCTGTGCGGCTGTCCATCTGATCGACCAGCGCGCGCAAACGCCAACCAAGGAGAGCCCATGTTCCTGAATCTATTGATCGGCCTGCCGGTGATGATGCTGTGCCTGCTGCTGCAGGCCGTGATGGTCGCCCTCAGCCTGCGCCGCTATGTCGAGTACCGGCACAGCCTCAACCAGCCATCACCAGGCAGCACCATCCTGGTACTGGGCATGGTCATGTTGCTGCTACTGGTCGGCAACTTCCTGCAGATGGCCATCTGGGCCGTGCTGTTCGTCGTGCTCGGCGAATTCGAGAGCTTTGCCCAGGCTCTGTACTTTTCCGGCGTAACCTTTGCCACCGTGGGCTACGGCGACTTCGTCCTCTCGCCACCGCGGCAGCTGCTGAGCCCCATAGAGGCGGCCAATGGCATCCTCATGTTCGGCGTATCCACTGCGGTGATGACCACCGCACTCAACGACGTGGTCAAGCACTACACCCAGCAACAGAAAGACTCCCGGGGATAAACCGCACAAAGCCACCGCAAAGGAAGTGCGGCAGTGGCTGCCCTCGGCTGCTTTGCCGCAGGTGAAACATGAAAAAGCCGGGCAATGCCCGGCTTTTTCATTGACTGAAGTGACTCAAGCCCTGGGCAGGGTCACACCGAGCTGCCCCTGGTACTTGCCACCGCGATCCTTGTAGGACACCTCACAGGCCTCATCGGACTGCAAGAACAGCATCTGCGCCACACCTTCATTGGCGTAGATCTTCGCCGGCAAGGTGGTGGTGTTGGAAAACTCCAGGGTCACGTGACCTTCCCACTCGGGTTCCAGCGGGGTGACATTGACGATGATGCCGCAGCGCGCATAAGTGCTCTTGCCCAGACAGATGGTCAGCACATCGCGGGGAATGCGGAAGAACTCCACGGTGCGCGCCAGGGCGAAGGAGTTCGGCGGAATGATGCAGACATCGCTTTTCACATCGACAAAGCTTTTCTCATCGAAATTCTTCGGGTCGACGGTGGCCGAGTTGATATTGGTGAACACCTTGAACTCGTCGGCACAGCGCACGTCGTAGCCGTAGCTGGAAACACCATAGGAGATCAGGCGCTCGGCCCCTTCGTTGCGCACCTGGCGCTCGACGAAAGGCTCGATCATGCCGTGCTCTTGGGCCATGCGGCGAATCCACTTATCCGATTTGATGCTCATGGCGGGCGTCCTGAATGGGCTAGATGATGAAAAAGTGAACGCATCTTACCGGGCCAGACCGCCGGGTTCAAAGGCTCTTGAGCGAGCGCAGCGCGCAAAACAAGAAAGCGTCAGCCTGTCGCTAAATAACAGAAAGATGCACAGAGCATTCGCGCTTAGCGCTAAAAGCGGGTATGGTGGGCCCACTGTGCTGCATGTGTCACCGCGAATCGCTACTAGATGCCTAGATTTCGATCCAAACATCGTCCGACTCCTAGTACTCGTTGCACTCAGTCCCGGCCTGGGCTATTCCAGGGCTGTTATTACTTTTGTTAGGAGACATTCACATGTCCAATCGTCAAACTGGCACCGTTAAGTGGTTCAACGATGAGAAAGGCTACGGCTTCATCACTCCGCAATCCGGTGACGATCTGTTCGTACACTTCAAAGCTATCCAGAGCGATGGCTTCAAGAGCCTGAAAGAAGGCCAGCAAGTGACTTTCGTGGCCACCCGTGGTCAGAAAGGCATGCAAGCTGAGGAAGTTCAGGTTGTATAACCTGCACTGACCTCGCTTGATAAAAAGCCCCGCCTAGTGCGGGGCTTTTTTATGGGCGCTTATTTATCGGCGCACAGGATGTGGCGCACTTGCGTGCGCCACGGCCAAGTTAGTCTTCGCTGATCACGATGGTCGGCATCGCCTGTTGCGCACCACCCTGGGCGATACGCGCACCGACATTACGTGCAGTTTCCTGGTAGATCATCGCGATCTGGCTTTCCGGATCGGCCACGGTGGTCGGCTTGCCACCATCGGACTGCATGCGAATGGCCATCGACAGCGGCAAAGATGCCAGCAGGTCGACACCAAACTGCGCCGCGAGCTTCTCGCCGCCACCCTCACCGAACAGATGCTCGGCATGCCCACAGTTCGAACAGATGTGTACGGCCATGTTTTCCACCACGCCGAGCACCGGGATATTCACCTTGCGGAACATCTCCACGCCCTTCTTGGCGTCCAGCAGGGCCAGATCCTGCGGCGTGGTGACGATCACCGCGCCGGCCACCGGCACCTTCTGCGCCAGGGTCAGCTGGATATCGCCGGTGCCTGGCGGCATATCGACCACCAGGTAATCCAGGTCATCCCAGGCGGTCTGGGTGATCAGCTGTAACAGCGCGCCAGAAACCATCGGCCCACGCCACACCACCGGAGTGTTCTCGTCGGTGAGAAAGGCCATGGACATCACTTCCACGCCATGAGCCTTGAGCGGCACAAACCACTTCTGCTCCTTCACCTGCGGCCGCGTGCCCTCAGGGATACCGAACATGATGCCCTGGCTCGGCCCATAGATATCCGCATCGAGGATACCGACCTTGGCGCCTTCGCGGGCCAGCGCCAGCGCCAGGTTGGCCGCCGTGGTGGATTTGCCCACCCCGCCTTTGCCGGACGCCACGGCGATCACGTTCTTCACATTGGCCAGCGCCGGCACCTGATCCTGCGCCTTGTGCGCTTCGATCACGCAGTCGACCTGCACCTGCGCACGCTCAACACCGTCGAGCCCTTCCAGGGCCATCTGCAGCATCTGCGCCCAGCCACTCTTGAACAGCCCAGCCGCATAGCCCAACTGCAGACGCACCTTGACCTGCCCACCCTGGATATCCACCTCACGCAGGCAACCGGCGCTAACCGGGTCCTGATTCAGGTGCGGATCGGTGTATTGGGACAAGGCGGCTTCGACCGCTGCGCGGGTAACGACACTCATGGAAGGCTCCGAAAGGCTGAGTAAAGCAGGCAGGCATCTTACCCCAGGCAAACCTCACAGGCGCACACCGGCAGGCATTGCCCGCGCGAGGATGAAAAATATCCGCCGCCCCTATATAGTTGCCGGCTTCCCTGAGTTACCAGTGCAGCCGATTCCCATGAGCCAAACCCGCCAGATTCTCGTTACCAGCGCCCTGCCCTATGCCAACGGTTCGATTCACCTTGGCCATATGCTCGAGTACATCCAGACCGACATGTGGGTGCGCTTCCAGAAGCTGCGCGGTAACCAGGCCATCTACGTCTGCGCCGACGACGCCCATGGCTCGGCGATCATGCTGCGCGCCGAGAAAGAAGGCATCACCCCGGAACAACTGATCGCCAATGTGCAGGCCGAACACACCGCCGACTTCGCCGACTTCGGGGTGAATTTCGACAATTACCACTCGACTCACTCGGATGAAAACCGAGAGCTGTCGGCGGCCATCTACCTGAAGCTGCGCGACGCCGGGCATATCGCCACCCGCTCGGTGACCCAGTACTTTGACCCCGAAAAGGGCATGTTCCTCGCCGACCGCTTTATCAAGGGCACCTGCCCCAAGTGCGCGACCGAAGACCAGTACGGCGACAACTGCGAAAAGTGCGGCGCCACCTACGAGCCCACCGAGCTGAAGAATCCACGCTCGGCGATCTCCGGTGCCGTGCCAGAGCTGCGCGACTCCAAGCACTTCTTCTTCAAGCTGCCGGACTTCGAGGCCATGCTGAAAAGCTGGACCCGTGGCGGCGCATTGCAGGACGCGGTGGCCAACAAGATCGCCGAATGGCTGGATTCCGGCCTGCAGGAATGGGATATCAGCCGCGATGCGCCCTACTTCGGCTTCGAAATCCCCGATGAGCCGGGCAAGTACTTCTACGTCTGGCTGGACGCGCCGATCGGCTATATGGCCAGCTTCAAGAACCTCTGTTCCAAGCGCCCTGAGCTGGACTTCGACGCGTTCTGGAACAAGGATTCGACCGCCGAGCTATACCACTTTATCGGCAAGGACATCGTCAACTTCCACGCCCTGTTCTGGCCAGCCATGCTCGAAGGCGCGGGCCTGCGCAAGCCGACCGCGGTGGCCGTGCACGGCTACCTGACCGTCAACGGGCAGAAGATGTCCAAGTCGCGCGGCACCTTTATCAAGGCGCGCACCTATCTGGATCATCTGAACCCGGAATATCTGCGCTACTACTACGCGGCCAAGCTCGGCCGTGGCGTCGATGACCTGGACCTCAACCTCGAGGACTTCGTACAAAAGGTCAACTCGGACCTGGTCGGCAAGGTGGTGAATATCGCCAGCCGTTGCGCCGGCTTTATCCACAAGGGCAACAACGGCCTGCTGGTAGCTGGCAATGCCGCACCCGAGCTGACTGAAGCCTTCCAGGCCGCCGCACCAAGCATTGCCGAAGCCTACGAGGCCCGCGACTTTGCCCGCGCCATGCGTGAAATCATGGCTCTGGCCGACCGCGCCAACGCCTGGATCGCCGACAAGGCACCCTGGTCCCTGGCCAAACAGGACGGCAAGCAGGACGAAGTGCAGGCCATCTGCGCCCTGGGCGTCAACCTGTTCCGCCAACTGGTGATCTTCCTCAAGCCGGTGCTGCCGCAACTGGCCAGCGACGCCGAAACCTTCCTCAACGTCGCACCGCTGACCTGGAACGATCACCAAACACTGCTGGCCAACCACCAGTTGAACCCGTTCAGCGCCCTGCTGACCCGTATCGAGCCTGCGAAAATCGACGCCATGATCGAAGCCTCCAAAGAAGACCTGGCCGCCAGCGAAGCCCTACCTGCTACTCCAGGCAACGGCGAGCTGACTAAAGACCCACTGGCCGCCGAAATCGCCTTCGACGCCTTTGCCGCGGTCGACCTACGTATCGCCCTGATCGAGAAGTGCGAGTTCGTCGAAGGTGCCGACAAGCTGCTGCGCCTGACCCTGGATATCGGCGATGCCAAGCGCAACGTGTTCAGCGGCATCAAGAGCGCCTACCCAGACCCAAGCAAACTGGAAGGTCGCTTGACCCTGTACGTGGCCAACTTGGCGGCGCGCAAGATGAAGTTCGGTGTCAGCGAAGGCATGGTCCTGGCCGCCGGCCCTGGCGGTGAAGAGATTTACCTGCTCAGCCCGGACAGCGGTGCCAAGCCAGGCCAGCGCGTCAAGTAAGGCGCTGGGCTAGCCTCTTAGCAAGGAACCGCCAAGGCCTGACAACCTTGGCGACGTCTGGTGTAACGGCTTGGCTGCAGTACGCGGCCACATTTTCAGCGACTCGGCCTTAACCCACGCGCATGAGCGAACTTCTTTCCGCCCTGATCGGCGCTGTACTGGTCAACCACCTGCTCCTCGGCCTGCCCGCCGCGGCCGACATGCCGCGCCATGCGCGCATGCAGGCGCTAGGCCCGGCCGGCGCATTGCTGATCCTGTTCGCAGCACCACTGGCCTGGTTGCTGCACAGGCTGCTGCCAGCCGATTTGGGCTATCTGTCACTGATGCTGTTGTTGCCCCTGCTCGCCGGCCTGTCCTGGCTCAGCCTGCTATTGCTCGCGCGGCTGCGCCCGAGCCTGGTGCAACCCGCCGGGCTATGGCCACTGCTGCTGATCAATGGCGCGAGCCTGAGCGCCATGCTGATCAGCCAGGCGCTAGAGAGCTTTGACCTCGCCCTGGCCGTCGGGCTCGCTGCCGGTCTGGGCTTCTGGCTGTTGCTGCAGCTGTTCGCTGACCTGCTCGAACGCGTTGGACAATGCGATGTGCCAATGCCTTTCAGGGGCACACCAATGCTGTTGATCTGCGCCGGCTTGCTGAGCCTGGCCTCCCTTGGTCTTAACGGCCTGGGGCCGATATGAGCGCGCTGATCAGCATCCAGGCCATCGACGCCCTGCTGCCACAAACCCAGTGCGGCAAGTGCGGCCATCCGGGCTGTAAGCCTTACGCTGAGGGCATTGCCCAAGGCGAGGCGATCAACAAATGTCCGCCTGGCGGCAGCGCCACCATTCACGCACTCTCCAAGTTGCTACAGCTACCCGAGCTGCCACTGGAGCTGCCCGCCGTACCGCCGCAGATCGCCCTGATCCGAGAAGCCGAGTGCATCGGCTGCACCAAGTGCATCCAGGCTTGCCCGGTGGACGCCATCGTCGGCGCGGCCAAGCTGATGCACTCGGTAATTACCGACGAATGCACCGGCTGTGAGCTGTGCGTAGCGCCCTGCCCGGTGGACTGCATCGATATCCTGCCACTGACAGGCCAAGCTGCTGAGGCGCAACGCCAACGCGCCGATCAGTTCCGCGGCCGTCACCAGGCCCATCTGGCACGTCTGGCCAGCGACGAGGCACGCCGGTTAGCCGAACGCACGGCACGCGCACAGCTTGCGCCGCCGCCAAGCACTGCCGTGCAAGCGGCACTGCAGCGGGTCAAGGCCCAGCCAGTGCCTGATCAAGAACCCCAGGAACGCTACAAGCGCCTGAAGATCGAAGCCGCCATGGCCAAGGTGGCGCTGAGCAAGGCCGAAAAGCAGCTGGCCAGCCATGGCACCGCCGAGCTGCAGCGCCAGGTCGAAAGCCTGCGCCAGGCCACCGAGCAGGCCCAGCGCGCGCTGGATGCCGCGCAGCCGCCCCAGATCGCAACCCCCAGTGCCGGTGAAGCCGCGCTTAAACAGGCCAAGATCGCCCTGGCCATGCGCCGCGCCGAACTGGGCAAGGCCGAGCGCCTGCAACTGGACGAAAACCAGTTACTGCCACTGCGCCAAGCCCTGGCGAGCGCCGAACAGGCGCTGCACAACGCTGAGGAAGCCTGCGGCAAACCGCTGCCAAACCTGGTACGTACCGATAAAGCGCCGGTGGATTTGCAATTACGCGAGCTGAAAACCGAACAGGCCTACGCCCGCGCCGACCTGCTGCGCTTGGAACGCCGACAGACGGCCGATGCAGCGGCCCTGCAGCAGGCTCGCCAGCGCCTGGCGGATATCGAGCAGCGCCTGCATGACTATCAGTCCCGCTGAACCCACCTTCGACCCACGCCCGAGCCTGCAGCGGGTGTTGCTCGCCTGCCTGCCTGGCGCACTGGCGTTACTCTGGTTCAACGGCGGCGGCCTACTGGTGCAACTGCTGCTGGCCAGCGCCAGTTGCTGCGCCTGTGAGTGGCTGACCCGCGCCCTACGCCGCCAGCCCGCGCCACAGACAGAAAACAGCCTGTTCGCCCTCTCGCCCCTGGCCGAAGGCAGTGGCCTGGTCACGGCGGTGTTGCTGGCCCTGGCGCTACCCAGCTATGCGCCCTGGTGGTTAACCGTCAGCGCGGCAGCCTTCGCCAGCCTGTTCGGCAAATCGCTGTTTGGCGGTTTCGGCCGCAACCCGTTCAACCCGGCGATGCTCGGCTATGCCTTCGCCCTAGTCGCCTTTCCCACACAGATGGTGAATTGGCCCACACCGGGCGGCAGCCACGGACTGCTGGCTGGGTTGCAGCAGATTTTCGGGGCTGGCAGCGGCCTGGCCGACGGCTGGAGCCAGGCCACCGCACTCGACAGCCTCAAGCACAACGACCGCCTGACCATTGACGAGCTGTTCGCCCAGCACGCGGCCTTCGGCGCTGTCGGCGGGCGCGGTACGGAATGGGTCAATCTGGCCTTTCTCGCCGGCGGCCTGTACCTCCTGCAACAGAAGGTGATTCGCTGGCACGCGCCCGTGGGCATGCTCGGCGCGCTGTTTGTGATCAGCCTGCTGTGCTGGAACGGTTCCGGCTCGGACTCCAACGGCTCACCGTTGCTGCACCTGTTCAGTGGCGCGAGCATGCTGGCGGCCTTCTTTATCATCACCGAGCCGGTCAGCGGCGCTGGCAGTGATCGCAGCCGCCTGTACTTTGGCATCGGCGTCGGCCTGCTTACTTATGTGATACGCACCTGGGGCGGTTATCCGGACGGTGTAGCCTTCGCCGTGCTGCTGATAAATCTCTGCGTACCCAGCCTCGAGCGTCTTGCCGCCCTGCGCGGCCGCGGGGCAACGCAATGACCCTGCGCCAGCGCGAGGTATCGACACTGATCCTGCTCGCCCTGCTCGGCGGCGGCCTGCTGGTTGCCGTGCAGCAATTGGCCGCACCACGTATCGAGCAACAACACCAGGCCGCAGCCGAGCGCCGGTTGCTCGACCTGCTGCCCGCTGGCAGCTATGACAACCATCCGCTGAATCAGCCGATTGCCTTGCCAGTCGGCGGCCTGCTCGGCAACCCTACAGCCGAACACGCCTACCAAGCTCGCCTCAATGGACAGCTCAGCGCGGTACTGCTGCCGGTTACGGCCCGCGGCTATGTCGGGCCGATCAAGCTGCTGGTGGCCATCTCGGCAGACGGTCGCCTGCTCAGCAGCAAGGTGTTGCAGCAACAGGAAACGCCGGGACTGGGGGATAAGCTTGAGCGCCAGCGCAGCCCTTGGCTGCAAGGCTTCGATGGCAAATCCCTGAGCGATGATGCCGCCAGCTGGACGCTGCGCTCCGAGGCTGGCGAGGTTGACCAGATCGCAGGGGCCACGGTGACCTCCCGGGCGGCGGCAGATGCGTTGCAACGCGCCCTGCGCTTCTTCGACCAGCAGCGTGATTACCTGCTCAAGGCGCAGCAACCATGAACAAGTCGCACAGTGTGATTGCCCTGAGCGGCCTGGTAGCGCTGCTGGGTGGCACCGATCTGCTGATCAAAGCCATCAGTGTCGGCCTGCTCGGCCTCATCCTTCTCATCCTGTGCGGTTTGCTACTCGCCCCGCTGCGGCGCGTACTGCAAAGCAACGCCTTGCTGCTCGCCGCCCTACTTATCGGCGGTGTACTGGTAAGCGTCGCCGCAGTGCTGCTGCAACTACTCAGCGCCGAGCTGTACGCCAGCCTCGCCCTGTGCCTCCCGCTCTTGCTCCTACCATGCCTGGTGCTGGCTCTGGACCCACGCGCTACAGCGCTTGGCGGCCTGAAACCCGGGCTGATCTTCGCCGCTCTGGCGTTGCTGCTCGGCCTGCTGCGCGAGGGTTTTGGCCAGGCCACGCTATTGCACCATGCCGACTGGCTGTTCGGCCCGACGGCGACCGGCTGGCAACTGTCGCTGGCCAGCCTCAACGGCGTCCAGCTGCTGACGCTGGCACCCGGAGCCCTTATCCTGCTCGGCCTGCTACTGGCAGCCGCGAGCTTCTTTCACCACGACGAGCGACCATGAACGCCGCTAAACGCTACGAGATCTTCCGCCGCCTGCGTGAAGACAACCCCGAGCCGAAGACCGAGCTGGCCTACAACTCGCCCTTCGAGCTGCTGATCGCGGTCATCCTCTCGGCCCAGGCCACCGATGTCAGCGTCAACAAGGCCACCGCCAAGCTCTACCCCGTGGCCAACACACCGGAGGCCATCCATGCCCTGGGCGTGGATGGCTTGAGCGAATACATCAAGACCATCGGCCTGTACAACAGCAAGGCGAAGAACGTTATCGAAACCTGCCGACTGCTGGTCGAATTGCACGGCAGCCAGGTGCCGCAGACTCGCGAGGCACTGGAAGCCCTGCCGGGGGTCGGTCGTAAGACCGCCAACGTGGTGCTCAATACGGCGTTTCGTCAGCCGACCATGGCGGTGGATACGCATATTTTCCGCGTCAGCAACCGCACCGGCCTGGCCCCCGGCAAGAACGTGGTTGAGGTGGAAAAGCAGTTGTTGAAGTTTGTGCCCAAGGAGTTTCTGCTGGATTCACACCACTGGCTGATCCTGCATGGCCGCTATGTCTGCCAGGCGCGCAAGCCGCGTTGCGGCAGTTGCCGGATCGAAGACCTGTGCGATTACAAGGAGAAAAACTCCGACGATTGAGCGGCTATTCAGTAAATAGATCATCTGATTGAAAAAATCTTTTTTACCCGCTCTGGTTTTGTCGCTATAAGGTGCGCAAATGGCCCTTGTAGCCAGGAGTGAAGCAGATGAGCACTGATAAAGAAGATCTTGAGCTCGATGAAGAATTTGTCGCTGAAGAAGCTGACGACGCCGAAGCCCCGGTAGAGGTTGCCAAAACCAACCTGACCAAGCGCCGCATCATCGACAACTTCCTCGAAGAGCGTCGTTTGCACAAGCAATTGGCCGAATACGACTTCGACCTCTAAGCCTCAATCCAACTAAAAAGCCCCGCTATTGCGGGGCTTTTTAGTGGCTAAATGTTCTTCAACTGGCCGCCAGCAGGCTGCGCTTCGCACATTTGTTGGCGTACATGGCGGCATCGGCTTGGGTCAGCAAATGCTCCAGGCTTTCGTCGGTTTGCAGCGAAGACTCGGCAATCCCGACACTCAGCGACAACGGCCGGCCGCTACGGCGGCGAAACTCATCCAGCGCCTTGTCCAGACGCTGCAGCACGTCTTCGCTGCTGTTGTAATGACAGGCCAGCACCACGAACTCGTCACCGCCCAGGCGACACACCACATCGGTGGAACGGAACAGCGACTTGAGCACCTGGGCTGCGTCGATCAACATGCGATCGCCCGCCGCGTGACCAAAGCGGTCGTTGGCTTGCTTGAGGTAATCCAGGTCGGCATACAGCAGCAGGCTACGCCCCAGCCGGCGCTGCGCCGACTCTAGCTCGCGCTCGGCCAGCAACAGAAAGCCGCGCCGGTTGTACAACCCGGTCAGCTCATCGGTCAGCGACATTTGACGTACCGCCTGCTCGGCCTGCTCGCGCACCGCCATCTCATCCTGCAGTCGCTGGTTGGCCTCGGCCAGTTGCGCAGTGCGTTCCTCGACCCGCTGCTCCAGCTCGGCATACACCTGTACGTTTTCCAGAGCGACCGAGGTGGAATCCGCCAAGGCCTGGAGCATCTCGATCTGCTCTGCACTGGCCCGATACTGGCTGGCCCAGTAAGTGCCGATCGCCCCTATGGGTTCGAGCGCACGAATCGGCACCATGACCAGGCTTTTGACGAAGGTCGGTCGGTAGGCCGCGTGGGGAATACGCGCATCCTGGTAGATATCCTCGATCACCGTGGCCTGGCGATTGAGCATGGCCCAACCGCTGATGCAGGCCTGCAGAGGGAAACGCTGACCTTTCCACAGCGGGCTGATGGCGTCCTCGTCCTTGTAGAAGCACTGTTCGCCATCGCGCAATACAAAGGTGGCACCGTCGGCACCGACCAACTCACGCGCCGCATGGCGGACGATGTCTGCCACTGCATCCAGGCTTCTGGCCATGGATAACTCCTGCACAGCCTGGATAAGTCGCTGTGCATAGTCAGGATTAGCCATGGAGCACCTCGCGCGGCCGAGCGAAACAGCCATTGAGCTTGTAAGCCATTACTTACAAAGATAGCAGCTGTCAGTCAGCACGCGAAGGCGATAGAAGCTCGATTTTGTAACCGTCCGGATCTTCAACAAAGGCCAGAATACTGGTGCCGTGTTTCATCGGGCCCGGCTCACGGGTGATCTTGCCGCCACGGGCGCGAATGTCTTCGCAGGCCTTGTACACATCGCCAACTTCCAGGGCGATATGGCCATAACCGCTGCCCAGCTCGTAGCTCTCCACGCCCCAGTTGTGGGTCAGTTCGATCACGCTGTTATGCGCCTCATCGCCGTAACCGACGAACGCCAGGGTGAACTGCCCTTCCGGATAGTCCTTGCGCCGAAGCAGGGTCATGCCAAGCACTTCGGTATAGAACGCGATGGATTTGTCCATATCGCCGACGCGCAGCATGGTGTGCAGCAGTCTCATCAAATCTCTCCTTTTCAGGCTTATAAATACAAACCCCGGCTTATGGCCGGGGTTTGTTGTGGCTCAGGTGCTCAAGTCTATCAGAGCATCTTGCGCCCTTTACCCGCCGCGATACGCATGCGCAGAGCGTTGAGCTTGATAAAACCACCGGCGTCAGCCTGGTTGTACGCACCGCCATCTTCTTCGAAGGTGGCAATATTGGCGTCGAACAGCGAGTCATCGGACTTGCGCCCGGTGATGATCACGTTGCCCTTGTACAGCTTCATGCGTACCACGCCGTTCACGTTGGCCTGGGAGGCGTCGATCATCTGTTGCAGCATCAGACGCTCAGGACTCCACCAAAAGCCGTTGTAGATCAGGCTGGCGTATTTCGGCATCAGCTCGTCTTTCAGGTGAGCGACTTCACGGTCCAGGGTGATCGACTCAATGGCGCGGTGGCCCTTGAGCATGATGGTGCCGCCCGGGGTCTCGTAGCAGCCACGGGACTTCATACCGACGAAGCGGTTCTCGACGATGTCCAGACGACCGATGCCGTTCGCGCCGCCGATGCGGTTCAGTTCAGCCAGCACGGTGGCCGGGCTCATTTCCTTGCCGTCGATGGCAACGATGTCGCCCTTGCGATAGGTCAGCTCGATATAGGTCGGAGTGTCCGGCGCAGTCTCCGGCGACTTGGTCCAACGCCACATGTCTTCTTCGTGCTCGGTCCAGGTGTCTTCCAGCACGCCGCCTTCATAGGAGATGTGCAGCAGGTTGGCATCCATGGAGTATGGCGACTTCTTCTTGCCGTGCCGCTCGATCGGGATGGCGTGCTTTTCGGCGTAGTCCATCAGCTTCTCGCGCGACAGCAAATCCCACTCGCGCCACGGGGCAATCACTTTCACGCCGGGCTTGAGTGCGTAGGCACCCAGCTCGAAACGCACCTGGTCGTTGCCTTTGCCGGTGGCCCCGTGGGAGATGGCATCGGCACCGGTTTCGTTGGCGATTTCGATCAGACGCTTAGCGATCAGCGGGCGGGCAATCGAGGTGCCCAGCAGGTATTCGCCTTCGTAAACGGTGTTGGCGCGGAACATCGGGTAGACGAAGTCGCGCACGAACTCTTCGCGCAGGTCGTCGATGTAGATTTCCTTGACGCCCATGGCCTTGGCCTTGGCGCGTGCCGGCTCGACTTCCTCACCCTGGCCAAGGTCAGCGGTGAAGGTCACCACTTCGCAGTTATAGGTATCTTGCAGCCACTTGAGAATCACCGAAGTGTCCAGGCCACCGGAATATGCCAGGACTACCTTGTTTACGTCGGCCATGCCATCAACTCCACGGGGTTGTGCGGGAAAACCGACGATTCTACTGCCCACGCCGACCGATTTACAGAGGCGCGACAGCTTGTGACGACCAAGCGACGGATAATTGTTGGACAACCGACGAACAGTTCGCGGGGGAATCTCAGGATAAGCGCCGCAATACGGCAGAAACAGAGGTGAATACGGCTTACTAAGAGGTAGCCGCTGGCGCTGCTGGCTCGGCGGCGGGGGCAGGTGTGGGTTCGGGCTCGGCAGCAGGTGGCACGGCCGCTTCGGGAACCCGGTCGAGCAGGATGCTGACCCGGCGATTCTTCGCCCGATTGGCTTCGCTGGTGTTCGGCGCAACCGGGTAGCGTTCGCCATGAAAGCGCATGGTGATCTGTTCCGCCGGAATGCCATTGGCCTTGAAGTATTCCATCACTGCCAGGGCACGCCGGCGCGACAGGTCGCGGTTGGTCAGACGATTGCCACCATTGTCAGCATGCCCATCGAGCTGGATGCGGTTGACGCTGGGGTCGGCCTTGAGAAAGCTCAGGATGATATCCAGCTTGGCCTGGGCCAGTGGTTCGAGCACCACACCACCGCCCGGAAAACCGACCTGGGTCTTGCGCACCTGGTCGAAGTTCACCGGCAGCAGCTTGGCGGTGCAATCGAGGTAGTCGTTGTAGGCCTTGTTGAACTTGGCCGGCAGCAGGCGTACCTCCACCGCATCGCCGCCCTGCGCCGCGCGATGCCGCACCAGCGGGCTACGCCCTTCGAGCAAGCCGGTCAGCAGACGTATACCCTGCTCCTGAGAACTGTTGAACAGCACCTCGGCCGGCAGCACGCTGACCGAACCCAGGTTGATATCGCCACGCCCCGGTTGCCAGGGCGCAGCTGCCGCCAGCAAGGTTGCATTGCCGGTACCCAGCCAGCGCTCGCGGGCCTTGAGACTGAAGGTCACCTGCTCGCCAGCTCGGCGCACGAACACCCCTGCCCCGAAATCGGTGATCGGTTGCGACAGGCGGCACTCGAATTGATCGCCTTCGACCTGCCACTCGATCTTCTCCAGACGGGTCTGGAAACTGATCGCAAGGACGGGCTGGCTCGCCAACAGGCAAAGCATCGCGAGTGGATAGGGTCGCACTACAGGCTCCAGGGAATACGGCTTACCCTCTGTCTATCGGTGATGCGCGGAAAAACTTGAGCCACCACATGTGCCTGATGCTGAAATGGCAATAGCGGCTTGCGCGTCCAACCATCCGGCTTTGCCTGGCGAGCTAGCTTTCAGCGTGCCGCCACGGGGCTTTTCCGGTAGCATTCCCGCCACGTTTTGCCCGCCTGGAAGCTTCCATGACTGACCGCCTTACCCTGCTGCGTCCCGACGACTGGCACATCCACCTGCGTGACGGTGGCGTCCTGCCGCACACGGTTGCCGATGTAGCCCGTACCTTTGGCCGCGCCATCATCATGCCCAACCTGGTACCGCCGGTGCGCAACGCCAGCGAAGCCGATGCCTATCGCCAGCGCATTCTCAGCGCTCGCCCGGCCGGTAGCCGTTTCGAGCCGCTGATGGTGCTGTACCTCACCGACCTGACCCAGCCTGAAGATGTGCGCACGGCCAAGGCCTCGGGTTTTGTGCATGCGGCCAAACTCTACCCGGCCGGCGCGACGACCAACTCCGACTCCGGCGTGACCAGCATCGACAAGATTTTCCCGGTGCTCGAAGCCATGGCCGAAGTCGGCCTGCCGCTGCTGGTACACGGCGAAGTGACGCGCAGCGAGGTCGATGTGTTCGATCGCGAGAAACTCTTTATCGGCGAACACCTGAGTCGTGTGGTCGAGCGTTTCCCGACCCTGAAAGTGGTATTCGAGCACATCACCACCCGTGATGCGGTGGAGTTCGTGCTGGGCGCATCGGCCAACGTCGGCGCGACCATTACCGCCCACCACCTGCTGTACAACCGCAACCACATGCTGGTCGGCGGCATCCGCCCGCACTTCTATTGCCTGCCGATCCTCAAGCGCAACACCCACCAGGACGCCCTGCTGGATGCGGCCACCAGCGGCAACGCCAAGTTCTTCCTCGGCACCGACTCCGCGCCGCACGCCAAGCATGCCAAGGAAGCCGCCTGTGGCTGCGCCGGTTGCTACACCGCCTATGCAGCCATCGAGCTGTATGCCGAAGCCTTCGAGCAGCGCAATGCGCTGGACAAACTGGAAGCCTTCGCCAGCCAGAATGGCCCGGACTTCTACGGCCTGCCACGCAACAGCGACCGCATCACCCTGGTGCGTGAAGACTGGACCGCCCCGGCCAGCCTGCCGCTCGGCGAGCAAACCGTTATCCCGCTGCGCGCCGGTGAAACCCTGCGCTGGCGCTTGCTGGAGGACAACGCGTGAGCGAAGACCTGTACGACGACGAACTAGAAAGCAGCGGCCACTCTAGTCCGCGCCACCCGATGGCAGCACGTTTTCGCGGCTACCTGCCGGTAGTCGTGGATGTGGAAACCGGCGGTTTCAACTGCGCCACCGACGCCCTGCTGGAAATCGCTGCCACCACCATCGGCATGGACGAGAGCGGCTTCCTTTACCCGGAGCACACCCAGTTCTTCCGTATCGAGCCGTTCGAGGGCGCAAATATCGAGCAGGCGGCGCTGGACTTCACCGGGATCAAGCTCGATCACCCACTGCGCATGGCCGTCACCGAAGAGCATGCGCTGACGGAAATCTTCCGTGGCCTGCGCAAATCGCTGAAAGCCAATAGCTGTAAGCGGGCGATCCTGGTCGGCCACAACAGCAGCTTCGACCTGGGCTTCCTCAATGCTGCGGTGACGCGTACCGGCATCAAGCGCAACCCGTTCCACCCGTTCTCCAGCTTCGACACCGCCACCCTGGCCGGCCTTGCTTACGGCCAGACCGTACTGGCCAAGGCCTGCCAGGCCGCCGGCATCGAGTTCGACGGCAAGGAAGCACACTCGGCCCGTTACGACACCGAGAAGACTGCCGAGCTGTTCTGCGGCATCGTCAACCGCTGGAAGGAGATGGGCGGTTGGATGGACTTCGACGACTAAGTAAGTGCACGTCAACGATCTGCTGCGCGTCGGCTCTGCTGCGTTAAGAACAAACTCGGCATGCCGCTATGGCTAACGCGCTTCAGCGCGACCCGAAGGGCGAGTGAAACGAGTAATGCTCATGTACAACAGTACACTCCGCTTCCTCGCCTGTTCTTGCCTTGCAGGACTCTAGCTCGCGAGATCTAGAACAAGTGCATCTACGCCGACACCAGATCTGAACCCATAAAAAAGCCCCGCACTAGGCGGGGCTTTTTATTGGCTCAGAAACAGCGCAGGCGCAGGCCTGCGCCGATTCCTTTTAAGCGCTTTGCGCCAGGTCCATCAGCTCACGGTTCGCCACCGCATACATGGCGTAATCAATGCTGGTGGCCGAACGAAGCTCGCCCAACATGACCTTCCAGCGATCAACCAGGCGACGGTGCTGATCCAGCCACACAGAAACGCGCTCCTCGATATCCGCCGGGCCTTCGGCCATTTGCAGTACCGAGACGGTGATGGCGCGTTGCTGCCAATCCAAGTCATCACGGAAGGCTTCACGAGCCAACGCTTGCCAGTTGTTTTCCACCGGCAGGCTGGTGATCTGCTGCAGGTACCAGGACAGCTCCAGCGAACCGCCAATGGCGAAGTACGCTGCGGCGACCCGAGCCGGCTCCTGCCCCGTTACATCGGACGCCTCGATAATCGGCAGCAGGGTGTACAGATGACTGGTACCAGCCACCACCCGCGCCAACTCTTCCGGCACACCAGCTTCGACATAGGCCTGGAAGCGCGCCAGCCACTGCTCACGGGCCGGGCCTTCAAGCAACTCGTTGAGTCGGCCGACCAGGGCCTCGATGCGCGGCGCGAAATGCGCCACATCGCGGGCCGCGTCCAGCTCGTTGCGACGGCTGCGCAGGAACCAGCGGGTAGCGCGGCGGCCCAGGCGCATCAGCTCATCCATCAGTTGCAGCTGCAGCTCGGCCGGCACCTTGTAGTCCAGCGCCTCGATCTGCTTCCACCAGTGCGGCAGGCGGAACAGGTCGCGCACTATCACATACGCCCCGGCGACATTCGCCGCGCTCATGCCCGTGGACTCCTTCAGGCGCTGCACGAAGGTGATGCCCATATGGTTGACCAGATCGTTGGCGATCTGCGTGCTGACGATTTCACGCTTGAGGCGATGACGACGCATCTGCTCGCCGAACTTCTTCGCCAGCAGCGGCGGGAAGGCGGTTTCCATCTCACGCGCCAGGTACTCATCGTCCGGCACCAGGGATTTCAGCAGCGATTCCTTGAGGTCGATCTTGCTGTAGGAAATCAGCACCGACAGCTCCGGCCGAGTCAGGCCCAGACCATTGGTGGCGCGCTCGTTGAGCTCATCATCGGTGGGCAGGAACTCCAGCGCCCGATCCAGCTTGCCGGCCGCTTCCAGGGCCGTCATCAGCCGCTTGTACTCACCCACCCGCTCGCGGGCGCGGCGCTCGGCCAGCGACAGCGCCTGGGTCTGCTTGTAGTTATTGCCCAGCACCAGGCCGCCGACCGCATCGGTCATTTCCACCAGCAGCTTGTTGCGCTGCTTGCCGGTCATGTCACCTGCACCGACGATTTCGCCGAGCAGAATCTTGATATTCACCTCGTGGTCGGAACAGTCCACACCACCGGCGTTGTCGATAAAGTCGGTGTTGCTCTTGCCGCCATTGAGGCCGTACTCGACGCGGCCCAGCTGGGTCATGCCGAGGTTACCGCCCTCGCCCACCACCTTGGCGCGCAGTTCACGGCCATCCACACGCAGCAGGTCATTGGCCTTATCGCCAACATCGGCGTGGCTTTCCTTGCTGGATTTCACATAGGTGCCGATACCGCCGTTCCACAGCAGGTCCACCGGTGCCTTGAGCAAGGCATTGAGCAGTTCAGTCGGTGCCAGCTTGTCGGCGCTGATGTCGAAGCGCTCTTTCATCTGCGGGCTGATGGCGATGCTCTTGGCGCTGCGCAGGAAGATCCCGCCGCCTTCGGAGATCAGCTTGCTGTCGTAATCGGCCCAGCTGGAGCGCGGCAGGTCGAACAGGCGCTGGCGCTCGACGAAGCTCGAAGCCGCATCCGGATTGGGGTCGATAAAGATATGCATATGGTTGAAGGCCGCGACCATCTGCAGGCTTTCCGAGAGCAGCAGGCCGTTACCGAATACGTCACCGGCCATGTCGCCGATGCCGATCACGGTGACGTTGTCCTTCTGCACGTCGATGCCACACTCGCGGAAGTGGCGCTGCACCGAAACCCAACCACCCTTGGCGGTGATACCCATGCCCTTGTGGTCGTAGCCGGCCGAACCGCCTGAGGCAAAGGCGTCGTCGAGCCAGAAGCCGTAATCCTGGGCGATGCCGTTGGCGATGTCGGAGAAGGTCGCAGTGCCTTTGTCCGCCGCCACCACCAGATAGGGGTCGTCGCCGTCGTGGCGCACCACGTTCTGCGGCGGCACCACCGCGCCGTCTTTCAGGTTATCGGTGATATCCAGCAGACCCGAGATAAAGATGCGGTAGCAGGCAATGCCCTCGGCCAACACCTCATCGCGGGTGCCGCCCAGCGGCAAGCGCCGTGGAATAAAGCCGCCCTTGGCCCCCATCGGCACGATCACCGCGTTCTTCACCTGCTGCGCCTTGACCAGGCCCAGCACCTCGGTGCGGAAGTCTTCCTCGCGATCCGACCAGCGCAGGCCACCACGCGCTACGTCGCCGAAGCGCAGGTGCACGCCTTCGACACGCGGCGAATAGACGAAGATTTCGAACTTCGGCGTCGGCCGTGGAATCTCCGGAATCGCCCGCGGGTTGAGCTTGAAGCTGAAGTAGGACTTGTTCTGCCCAGCCGCATCGGTCTGGTAGAAGTTGGTGCGCAGGGTGGCCTTGATCAGGTCCAAGTAGCGCCGCAGGATGCGGTCTTCGTTGAGCACCGCGACGTTGTCTAGGGCAGCGAGAATTGCCTGCTCGAGCTTCTGCTGCTTGTCGTCCAAATCATCGCCGGTGAGCTTGCGCGCCAGGTAGAAACGGGTCTTGAACAGACGCACCAACTCCTTGGCGATATCGGCGTGATTGACCAGCGTGCTGGCGATATAGCTGAGGTCAAAGCCCAGGCGAATCTGCTTGAGATAACGGGCGTAGGCACGCAGCAGCGCCACGTCGCGCCACGGCATGGCCGCCATCAGCACCAGGCGATTGAAGGCGTCGTTCTCCGCGGCACCGCCGACGATATTGACGAAGGCATCCTGCAGGGTGTCATTGAGCTGCTGGATATCCACATCCAGGCCTTCGGCATAGGTGAAGGCGAAGTCGTGGATCCAGAATTCGCGGCCATCGGCGCGGCGCAGCTTGTAGGGGAATTCGCCGAGCACGCGCAGGCCAAGGTTTTCCAGAATCGGCAGCACGTCCGACAACGGCAACGGCGTGTCGGCGTGGTACAGCTTGCAATGCAGTTGCTGCTCACCCTGAGTCAACGGCTGGTAGAAGCTCATCACCAGCGCGCGCTGGCTGTTCAGGCTAAGCAGGTGCTGCATGTCCACCACCGCCGAGTGCGGGGCAAAACGCTCGCGGTAACCGGCCGGGAAGCCGCCGGGGAATTCGCTGAGCACTTCGGTGCCCTGGGCCTCGCCAAGGCTTTCGACGATCAGGCTGGTGTAATCGTCCTTCCACGAACGACAGGCCTGGATCACTTCTTTTTCCAGACGCAGCGGGTCGATCTGCACGCGCTTGGACGGGTCGACCTTGAGGATGAACTGCACCCGCGCCAGCACCGACTCGGAGAAGAAGGTCCAGAACTCGCAATCGGTAGCCTGCAGGCGCTCCATCAGCACCTGCTGGATCTTCATGCGGGTTTCGGTGGAATAGACATCACGCGGCACATATGCCAGGCAGTAGCAGAAGCGGCCATAGGGATCGCGACGGAGGAACACGCGAATTTTGTTGCGTTCCTGAATCTGCACGATGGCCATGGTGGTGTTGAACAGCTCATCCACCGGGGTTTGGAACAGGTCGTCGCGCGGCAGCACTTCCAGCACCTGGGCCAACTCCTTGCCGAGGTGGGCGCTGCTGTCGAAGCCAGAGCGTTCCTTGATCACCGCCACTTTGCGGCGGATATAGGGAATATTCCATACGCTCTCGGCATACACCGCCGAAGTGTACAGGCCCATAAAGCGGCATTCCTTGATCACCTTGCCCTTGGCGTCCAGCTCGCGGATCGACACCAGGTCCGGGTACGCCGGACGGTGCACACGACTCGGCACGGCAGCCTTGGCGAAGGACAGCAGCTGCGGCTCGCGCAGATAGGCCACCGCTTCCGGCTCGATATGCAGCTCATCAGCCTTGAGCCCGGTGCGCAGGCGCTTGGACAGCCCCAGCAGGGACTTCTCGTCATACAGCATGTTGCCGCCGCCAGCGCTGTCACTGACGGTGAATTCTTCATAACCGAGGAAGGTGAAGTGATCATCGAGCAACCAGCTCATAAACACTTTGATCTCTGCCAGCTCGGCCCCTTCGACCTTGAGCTTGGCTTTATCCAGCCAGGCCAGCAGTTCCTTGGCCTTGGCCTTCATCGGCTGGAAATCCGCGACGCTCAGGCGCACATCGCTGAACACCTCATGCAGGGCTTTTTCCAGGGTCTTCAATTCGCCGGCATTCGAGCAGCGGTCGATCTCCAGGAACATCAGCGCTTCCTGCTGCACATCCTTGCCCTGGGCACCCTTGGGCAGGATTTCCTGCAGTTCGCCCTTCTTGTTGCGGCGCACGCTGAACACGCTGTTTTGCAGGGTGTGAATGCTGTAGCCACGGCGGTTCAGCTCCATGCGCACCGAGTCGACCAGGAACGGGATGTCGCCATGCAGGATTTCCACCGCCGTGTGGGTGGACTGCCAGCCGTGCTTCTCGTAATCAGGGTTGAACACCCGCACTTCGGGTTTGCTCGTCTCGAAACGTTCCAGCACTCGCCAGGACGACAAGGTGCAGCCGACCAGATCGGAGAGGCGACGCTGGGTCAGCTCCTCCAGGGCGATGATGCCGAAGAATTGCTCGGCGAACAGGGCTACTTGTGGCAAAGCCTGTTCGCTGACGTGCTGCGCCAACGCCGTTTGCAGGTGATGCTGGAAATCGGCTTTGCTGGCCGCCGTGAAGAACGCCATGGTAGTGCTCCATTTGGCTTGAGATTTGGCAAAGGCAGTCGCGGGTCATGACTGACGACACAACGTTTCAGTTCAACGTTAGTCTAGGAGGCAGCGATTGCATTAAAGTGGCTGCCTCTTACCCCTGGCGACGTCTTCGACTCGCTGGTCACATTTGCCGGATGAGCTTAACGATGGAACACCGTGAAGCGCTTGTCGCGCTGCGACATTTTCTTTCAAGCCAGATCCTCGGCCAGGAAAAACTCATCGAAAGGCTGCTGATTGCCTTGCTCGCCGATGGCCACATGCTGGTCGAGGGCGCTCCCGGCCTGGCCAAGACCAAGGCGATCAAGGAGCTGGCCGAAGGCATCGAGGCCGAGTTCCACCGCATTCAGTTCACCCCCGACCTGCTTCCCGCGGATATCACCGGCACCGAGATCTACCGTCCGGAAACCGGCAGCTTCGTGTTCCAACAGGGGCCGATCTTCCACAACCTGGTGCTGGCCGATGAGATCAACCGCGCCCCGGCCAAGGTGCAATCGGCGCTGCTCGAAGCCATGGCCGAGCGCCAGGTCAGCGTCGGGCGCAGCACCTATCATCTGTCGCCGCTGTTTCTGGTGATGGCCACGCAGAACCCGATCGAGCAGGAAGGCACCTACCCGCTGCCCGAAGCCCAGCTCGACCGCTTCCTGATGCACGTGAAGATCGGCTTCCCGGACGCCAGCGTGGAACGCAAGATCCTCGCCCAGGCCCGTGGTGAAGCGCTCAACGGTGAAACCAAGCCCGAGCAACTGGTCAGCCAGCAGGCGATCTTTGCCGCGCGCCAGGAGATCCTTGGCCTGTATATGGCCGATGCGGTGGAGGAATACCTGGTGCAGCTGGTGATGGCCTCGCGCACCCCGGCCAAGTTTGACCCCGAGCTGGCCGAGTGGATTGCCTACGGTGCCAGCCCGCGCGGCTCGATTGCCCTGGACCGTTGCTCGCGCGCCCACGCCTGGCTGGCCGGACGCGATTTCGTTAGCCCGGAAGATATCCAGGCGGTGCTGTTCGACGTGCTGCGCCACCGCATCATCCTGTCGTTCGAAGCGGAAGCCGCCGGCATCGACCAGGACCGCGTGGTGCAACGGATTCTCGACGTCGTGGCGGTCGCCTAACCACCATGCACACCCAACCCACGCAGCCCGGTATCCGCGTCAGCCTCGGTGAACTGATCGAGATGCGCCACCGCGTGCGTGAAGTGCAGCTGTTCTCCACCCCGGCGCGGCGCAGCCCGCTGATTGGCCTGCATCACTCCAAGCTGCGCGGGCGCGGCGTGGACTTCGACCAGGTGCGCGTGTATCAGGCCGGTGACGATGTGCGCACCATCGACTGGCGGGTGACCGCGCGCACCCAGGAACCGCACACCAAGCTGTTTCATGAAGAGCGTGAACGACCGATCTACCTCTTGGTCGAGCAGAGCGCACGGCTGTTCTTCGGCTCCGGGCTGATGTTCAAGTCGGTGCTCGCCGCCCAGGCCGCCAGCCTCATTGGCTGGGCGGCCCTGGGCCACAACGACCGCATCGGCGGTCTGGTATTCGGCGACAACGAACACCACGAGGTCAAGCCGCGGCGCAGCAAGCAGAGCCTGCTGCAACTGCTCAGCCGCCTAACCAAGGCCAATCAAGCGCTGAACAGCGACAGCCAGGGCAACCGCGACAGCTTCGGCCTGGCCCTGCGCCGCGCCCGCGAAGTGCTACGCCCCGGCAGTCTGGTGGTGGTGCTGTGCGATGAACGCACGCTCAGCGACAGCAGCGAACAGCAACTGCTGCTGTTGGCGCGGCACACCGACCTGCTGCTGTTACCGCTGTCCGACCCGCTCGACCATGCCCTGCCCGCCGCCGGCCTGCTGCGTTTCGCCGAACCGGGCGCGCAGCTGGAACTGGACACCCAGGATGCCGAGCTGCGCCAGGCTTATCGCGCCCTCGGCGAGGCGCGTCAGGCGCGCTGGCAGCGCCTGGCGCAGAAACTCGGCGTACCGCTGCTGGCCCTGAACACCCAGAGCGAGATGATCGAACAGCTGCGCGAACACCTGAACGCCCAGCGCCTGAGGAAAGCCCTGTGAACCCGCTGGACCAGCTCGAACCGCTGATCCCCCCTGCCGCGATCAGCGGGTGGCCGCCGGCACCCGGCTGGTGGCTGCTGGCCGCGCTATTGCCTCTGCTGCTATGGGGCGGCTTCAAATTGCTTAAACGCCTGCCACGCAAGGCCGCTGTCGACGCCGAGCCGACCATGGACCCGCTGCGCCAAGCCGCACTCAACGAACTGGAACGCCTGAGCAAACCCTACGACGGCGCCGATGCCGGCCCCTGGCTGCAGCAACTCAATGCCATCCTCAAGCGCCTGTGCCGCGAGCGTTACCCGCAAAGCCACAGCCATATTCTGAGCAGCCGTGCCTGGCTGGCCTTCCTCGACAGCCGCTGCCCGGCCGCCGGCCTGACCCGCTGGATGATCCTGGTCGAAGGCGCTTATCGCCCGCACTGCAGCCTGGATGACAAAGCGATTGCCGGGCTTAGCCAGGCGGTATCGATCTGGATTCGCAAGCATGTTTGAGTTCGCCTGGCTCTGGGTGTTTCTCCTCGCGCCGCTGCCCTGGCTGCTGCGCACCTGGCTGCCCGCGGCCGACAGTGGCGAGGCGGCGCTGAAGATCAGCTTTCTGGCGGAACTCGAAGGCCTTAGCGGCCGCCGCGCGCGGGTGCGCCTGCCGGCCTTCCGACAGCAGGCACCTTTTGTGCTGATCTGGCTGCTGTTGCTACTGGCCTGCGCCCGTCCGCAATGGCTGGGTGAACCCTTGCCACTACCAGCCAGCGGCCGCGACCTGCTACTGGCTGTGGATGTCTCCGGCTCGATGGACTACGCCGACATGCTCTGGGAAGACCAGGAAGTCAGCCGCCTGACCCTGGTCAAACACCTGCTCGGCGAATTTATCAGCGGCCGCGAGGGTGACCGGGTCGGCCTGATCCTGTTCGGCAGCCGCGCCTACCTGCAATCGCCACTGACCTTCGACCGGCAGACCGTGCGCACCTGGCTGGAGGAAGCGCAGATCAATATCGCCGGGCCGCAGACCGCCATCGGCGATGCCATCGGCCTGGCGGTAAAACGCCTACGCCAGCGCCCGGCGGAGAATCGCGTGCTGGTACTGGTCACCGACGGTGCCAACAACGGCGGCGAAATCGAGCCCTTGACCGCCGCGCGCCTGGCCGCCGAGGAAGGCATCAAGATCTACCCGATTGGCATCGGTGCCGATCCCGAGCAAGGCGGCGTGCTCGGCATGCTCGGCTTCACCCCTGGCATCGAACTGGACGAACCGAGCCTGCGTGCGATTGCCGAGGCCACCGGCGGTGAATACTTCCGTGCCCGCGACAGTCAAGAGCTGCAAGCCATCGAAGCCAGCCTCGACCGCCTCGAACCAGTAGCGCAGAAACCGACCCTGGCGCGGCCGACGCTCGCCCTCTATCCCTGGCCACTGAGCGCCGCCCTGCTATTGAGTCTGTTATTGGTGGTGCAGACGCTCTGGCCTAGCCTGCCACAACGCTGGCGCACCCACGCCGCACGCCTGTGGGGCAACCGCTGATGAGCGAACTGGCAAACCTGTGGCCGCACTGGCAGCGGCCCTTCTGGCTGTTGCTACTACCCCTACTCGGAGCCCTGCTGTGGCAGCTGTGGCACCGCGAAAAACGCAGCGGCCGCTGGCAGGCCTTGATTCCCGCTGCGTTCCAGGCTGCCCTGCTGACCGCCACGCGTGGCCGCAGCAGCCGCTGGCCATGGCTGATACTCGGTCTGGCCTGGTTACTGACGTTGCTGGCACTGCTCGGCCCCAGCTGGCAGCGCGTCGAGCAGAGCAACCCCAAGCCCGCCGATCCGCTGGTGGTGCTGCTGGAACTGACCCCGCAGATGCTCGCCAGTGATGCCTCACCCAATCGCCTAGAACAAGCCAAGCGCAAGCTGCTCGACCTGCTCGAGGCGCGCCAGGATGCGCAAACCGCCGTCGTCGTGTACGCCGGTAGCGCCCACACCCTGGTACCGCTGTCCGATGACCTGAGCACCAGCCGCAACCTGCTCGATGCGCTGAGCCCGACGATCATGCCGGAAGCCGGCCAGCGCGCCGACCTGGCCGTGGCCAAGGCGCTGCAACTGCTCGAACAGGGTGCCCAGGGCCAAGGCCGGCTCTTGCTGCTCACCAGCGCCCTGGATGAGCCGCAGCGCCAGGCCATTGCCCAGGCCCTGGGCCGTCGTGGCGGACGTCTGCATATCCTCGGCATTGGCAGCGCCCAGGGCGCGCCGATCATTCAGGAGGACGGCTCCTTTCTCAAGGACGCACAAGGCGCGATCCTGATACCACGTCTGGACAGCGCCGGCCTGCGCCAGTTTGCCCGTTCGGTCGGTGGCCAGTACCAGGCCGCCACCCTGGATGAGCGCGACCTGCGCAACCTCGGCCTGTTCGACGCGCCGCAACAGGTGCGCCGCGACGGTGGGCTCACGCGCCTGCAAGCCTGGTCCGACCAAGGCCACTGGCTGCTCCTGCCCTTGCTGCTGCTCGCCGCCTGCGCCGCCCGCCGCGGCTGGCTGCTGTGCCTGCCGCTATTGCTGCTAGGCCTGCCGCAGAACAGCTACGCCTTCGACTTCGACGACCTCTGGTGGCGCGCCGACCAGCAGGGCCAGCGCCTGCTGCAAGCACAGCAACCGAAGCAAGCCGCTGAGCGCTTCGAGGACCCGCAATGGCAGGGCTTGGCGCTCTACCAGGCTGGCGACTATGCCGCGGCTGCCGAGCGCTTCGCCCAAGGCGAAGCCGCCAGTGATCACTACAACCGTGGCAACGCTCTGGCCCGCAGCAATGAGCTGGAAGCGGCCGTGGACGCCTACACCCAGGCGCTGGAGTTGCAACCTGAACTGACCCAGGCGGCGAAGAACAAAGCCCTGGTCGAGGAACTGCTGCGCAACAATCAACAACAGGACCAGCAAGCCAACCCGGAAGACTCAACCAAGGCGCAGGACTCGCCACCCGAGCAACAGCAAGCCGGAGCCGCGGCGCAGCCCGCAGATACCAAGCCCGAGCAGCAGCCCTCTACACCGGCAACGCCTACGGATAGCCAAGACGACCCGCAGCAGCAGCCACCGAGCGAACAGCCGGCCAAGCCTGCGCCGCAACCCGGTGAAGACGACAACGCCGACGGCGAAGAACAGCTGGCCACTGCCGAGCCGGGCCTCGATGGCGAGCGCCGCCAGGCCCTGGAACAATGGCTGCGACAGATTCCCGATGACCCAGGTGAGTTGCTGCGACGCAAATTCAGGCTGGAACAACAACAGCGCCAGGAACAAGCCCAATGAGCCGTCTGCTCTGCACCCTCCTGCTCAGCCTGCTGACCCTGCATGCCAGCGCGCAGGGCCTCAATGCCGGCGTCGACCGCGCCCGCCTGAATGCGGGCGAAAGCATCGAGCTGACCCTCGAATCGGATGATGTCACCCAGTTCGGCAAGCCCGACCTACGCGCGCTGGACGAACTCTTCGAGGTACTGGGTACGCGTCAGGTCAACCGCCTCACCAGTGGCAGCAATGGCGCGCAAGCCAGCACTCGCTGGATCATCACCCTGCAACCCAAGCACAGCGGCTACGTAGTGATCCCGCCACTGAGCCTTGGCGAGTTGCGCAGCGCGCCGATTACCCTGCACGTGCAGGACAGCCAGTCCGGCAACGGCAACAGCCTGGCCCCGGTGTTTATCGACGCCAGCCTGGACCAGGAAAGCGTCTATGTGCAGGCGCAGGCCGTACTGACCTTGCGCATCTACCACTCCGTATCGCTGTATGACGACAGCAGCCTGACCCAGCTGGAAATGCCCCAGGCGCTGGTCGAATCACTCGGCGAGCCGCGCACCTATGAAAAGGAAATCAACGGCGTGCGTCATGGCGTGATTGAGCTGCGCTACGCGATCTTCCCCCAGCAAAGCGGCGAGTTGCTGATTCCCGCGCAGGTGTTTACCGCCACGGCGGTTGATCGCACCAGCAGCGACGACTACCAGCCGTTTGGTCCGCGCCCCGGCAAAGTCACCCGGGTCAAATCGCCGGAAATCCCGCTGACGGTGAAAGCCAAGCCAGCCAGTTATCCGGCCGATGCCCCCTGGCTACCGGCCCGCGCACTGAGCCTGACGGAGGGATGGAACCCGCAACCGGAACAGGCCCGGGTCGGCGACTCACTGACCCGCAGCCTGCTGCTCAAGGTCGACGGGCTGGCCAGCGCACAACTGCCACCGCTGCCGGCCACCCGCGTCACGGATATGCGTCGTTACCCGGATCAACCGCAACTGGCTGACCAGGCCGAAGAGCGCGGGCTGATCGGCAGCCGCGAAGAGCGCGAGGCGCTGGTGGCCAACCGCGAAGGGCTGATTGCCCTGCCAGCGGTCGAAGTGCTGTGGTGGAACACCCAGACCGACCAGCTCGAGCGCAGCAGGCTGCCGGCCCGTAACCTGCAGGTTGCGGCCAACCCGCTGCTGGATGCCGCCCCAGCCGAATCCGAGACGCTGCCCGCCAGCAACTTGCCCGGCCCGGCGCTATGGCCTTGGCAACTGAGCACCGTGCTACTCGGCCTGAGTACTCTGCTCGGCTTTGCCCTGTGGTGGCGCGCCCGTCGCCAGCCGGCCGTGCTGCCCAGCCAGCAGGCCGGGCCGAGCCCGCGCAACCTGCTCGATGACCTCAAGCGCACGTGCCTGGCCAACGACTCGCAGGCCACCCGACATGCACTCGACGCCTGGGCGCGACAACAGCCGGAAACCCTGGCCGATATGGCCGCGCGCTTTACTCCGTTGTCGGATGCCCTCGACGGCCTCAATGGCGCGCTCTACAGCGAGAGCGGCCAGCACTGGCAAGGTCGCAGCTTGTGGCTGGCGATTCGCAGCCTGCCCGCCCCTGAAGCGCTTGATGCACAGGTCAGCCAGGAAGCCAGCCCGTTGCCGCCGCTCTATCCGCGCTAAACCACAGGCATCCAATCCCAGATCGCGCCGCCAAGCATCCCGGCGGCCGCCACCTCGCAACCCAACAGCTCAGCCGCTCAGGGCTTCCTCATGCGGCTAGTACGCAGTCCAGCCGCGACTCAAGCAAGACCGGCCACGCAGCCTGAGCACCGAGTCGAACTCATCCACACAGATTCGTATACGGCAGAAACAACAAACCCTCGGGAATCGCTTCTCCGAGGGTTTGTTGGGTACCGCGTTGATGCGAGCTAAGCCGTGCTTTCGGGATAAACCGGCTGGCGGTCTATCCCGTTAGCCAGGCTTAGTGAGCGAGCAACGAGCCACCTGTCTTGCCCACCAGCTTCTCGGGCTTGATCAGGAAGCGCGCCAAGGCCGGCAGCATCAGCAGTGCGCCGAACATGTTGACGATAAACATAAAGGTCAACATCAAGCCCATGTCAGCCTGGAACTTGATCGCCGAGAAGATCCAGGTGGCGACACCGATGGCCAGGCACAGGCCGGTGAACAGCACGGCTTTACCGGTCGACTTGAGCGTCTGGTAGTAGGCCTCTTGCAGCGGCAAACCGGCGCGCAGGAAGCTTTCCAGGCGGCTGTAGATATAGATGCCGTAGTCGACACCGATACCCACACCCAGCGCGATCACCGGCAGCGTCGCGACCTTCATGCCGATGCCGAGGAAGGCCATCAGGGCATTACCCAGAATAGAGGTCAGGATCAGCGGCAGCACGATGCAGATGGTGGCCGGCACGGAGCGGAAGGTGATCATGCACATCACCGCGACCCACACGTACACCAGCACCAGGATGGTCAGCTCCGAGGTGGAGATCACTTCGTTGGTGGCCGCTTCAATACCGGCGTTACCGGCAGCCAGGCGGAACTCCAGGTCTTCCTGGTTGTTCTCCTTGGCAAAGTCCTGCACGGCACCCACCGCACGCTTCAGCGTCTCGGCCTTGTGGTCCTCGAGGAACACCAATACCGGAGCCACCGAACAGTCGGCGTTGTACAGACCATCGGCACGGGCAATCGAGTTGTTCAGCACGTCCTGGTTACGCGACAGGGTTTCCCACTTCAGGTTGCCTTCGTTCATCCCCTTGATCATCTGGCGCGACACCGTGACCATGGAAACGGCCGACTGCACGCCCTTGGTGTTGTCCATCTTCCACATCAACTCATCCATGGCAGACAGCGTCTTGAAGGCCGAGCAGCCTTCAGGTGCAGCCTTGACCATGACCACCAGTACATCCGAACTGGTCGAGTAGTTCTTGATGATGAAGTCGTTGTCCAGGTTGTAGCGCGAATCCGGACGCAACTCCGGCGCGCCCTGATCGAGGTCACCAACCTGCAGGTAGGCCTTCTGGTAGAAGAAGCAGCTGACCCCGGCAACCAGACCGAGCACCACCATAAACGGCGCGACATTCGGGTGGGCAACGTTGGACAGCAAGCGCCACATCGGCTTCTCGGCCACTTCGTCTTTCTTGCTGCGCTCGATCGCCTTCTTGCTGATGCCCAGGTAGGAAATGGCTACCGGTAGCAGAATCAGGTTGGTGAACACGATGACCGCCACACCGATCGACGCGCCGATGGCCAGTTCGTGGATCACCCCAATGTCGATGATCAACAGGGTGATAAAGCCCACGGCGTCCGCCAGGATCGCGATCATGCCCGGCAGGAACAGCTGGCGGAAGGTGCGCCGCGCGGCCATCAGGGCGTTATCGGCACCACTGGATTGCAGGGCGATACCGTTGATCTTCTGCACACCATGGGAAATACCGATAGCGAAGATCAGGAACGGCACCAGCATGGAGTACGGGTCGAGACCAAAGCCCACCAGATTCATCAGGCCCAGCTGCCAGCCCACTGCAATCAGGGTGGTCACCAGTACGCCGACGGTGCTGCGGATACACCAGCTGAACCAGTAGAGCAGGACGAAGGTAATCAGCAAGGCGATGGCGAAGAAGCCCACCACCATCACCAGGCCATCGATCAGGTCGCCGACCTTCTTGGCGAAACCGATGATATGGATCTGCACATTGGGATTCTGTGCCTGGTACTTCTCGCGAATCTTCTCTTCCAGTTGGTGGGAGAACTGCTGGTAATCCAGCTTGATCAGCTTGCCCTGATCGTTCGGATCAGGATAGGACTCGAGCAGCGGCACATCGACGATGCTGGATTTGAAGTTGTTCGCCACAAGACGGCCGACCTGCCCGGACTTGAGCACGTTGCTGCGCAACTCCTCCATGCTCTCGGGGCTGCCGTCGTAGGTTTGCGGAATCACCTCACCACCGGCAAAGCCTTCCTCGGTCACTTCGGTCCAACGCACGTTGGGGGTCCACAGCGACTTCAGGCCAGAACGGTCGACACCCGGGATATAGAAGGCTTCGTCGTTGATCTGACGCAGCGTCTCCATGTATTCCTTGGTGAAGATATCGCCCTCTTTGGCCTCCACCGAAATACGCACGGTATTGCCCAGGTTCGCCAGGTCATTGCGGTGCTTCATCATGTTCTGAATGAACGGATGACTCAGCGGAATCATTTTTTCGAAGCTGGTCGAAGGGCGGACTTGAGTGGCCTGATAGAACAGGAAAATGCTCACCAGCAAGCAGATCAGAATCACCGCCGGCCGGTTGTTGAAAATCAGGCGTTCAAGAAAGCTCGCCTTGTCCTGGTGATGGTTACTCATCAAACGCTACCCCAGCTTATTATTGTTGGCCAAGACTGGCATCAGTCGGCGCAGAAACATGCACCCCGCCCTGACCCACCAGGATCAGACGGCCATTGCTATCCATGGCCACACCCGCCAAAGACAGACGATCGGGGCGGTTCAGCACGCTGAAGCTATGCCCCTTGTCGATGCTGCGCAGCACGCTGCCGCCATGCCCAACCACGACAATGCTGCCGTCTTTGAACACGCTGCCATTGGCCAGGCCAAATTCCAGCTCACCGTTGTTGGCTGCCTTCAGCGAAATACGCTGCCAGCTGTTGCCAAAATCAGCCGAGCGGAACATATGTCCGCGCAAGCCGTAAACCACCAGAGCGCCTGGCTCGCCGGTGCCGAGTGCGCCAAACAGCGAACCTTCGTATGGGCTTTCCAGCTGTTCCCAAGTCTGGCCCCAATCCGGAGAACGGAACATCACGCCTTGTTCACCGACGACAAACAGACCGGAGTCCTTGACCTCGATGATGGCATTCAGGTGGTAGGCATCTTCGTTGTCCATGCGGTCGCTGACGTCTTCCCAGGTGACACCACCATCGGTGGTAGCCAACAGGGCACCGTAAGCGCCAACCGCGAAACCGCTGTTGCGGTCTTTGAACCAGATGTCGAGCAGCGGCGCTTCACGTTCCAGGTCTTCGAACTGTTTGACCCAGGTGGCACCGCCATCGCTGCTGGCAAGAATCTGTGCGTCATGGCCTACGGCCCAGCCATGCGTCTCATCGAGGAAGAACACGGCCGTAAGCATCTGCTTGGTCGGCACCTTGGCCTGGGTCCAGGTATCGCCATTGTCATCGGAGTACAAGATGTGCCCGCGATCACCAACAGTCACCAGGCGCTTGCCGAGGCTGACCACATCCAGCAGTGAGCTGTGCTGGGCCTTGGCCGACTCGACAGAATAAACCCCAGTTTCGGCAGTGGCGGTTTGCGCCTGCAAAGGCACACTGGCAAGCATCAACATGGACAGCACACTGCACAGCGAAAGCGCTTTAGCCAGTGGCGAGTGAACGCGGAACGCCGGCGTGCGGGGCAAACCCACAGCATGACCGGCCTGGGTGCGCCGCATAATGGGCTCACTCATATACCTTCCCCCTTATTCTTATAGGTAGCACTACCCTGATAGCAGTCCACCTATCCTACTGAGCTTTCAAAAGGCCTGACAATGCGCATGACGTTATGTTTTGTTAAACCCGCCCGCGCCCTGCCGCCCTGTTCGACCACAAATAGAAAAAGGCCGCTACAACAGTAGCGGCCTTTCACTGAAACTACACGGCGATTAACGCGTGCCGCGACGACGCAGCGCGGCAGGCTTGAAGTAGCCATCGTCCGGAATTGGCTGGCTGAAGTCGATGGTGCTCGGCTCTTCGTTGTCCAGGTTCTGTACGTGGTAGCGACGTGCCTGCAGGTCGTGGAAGCTATCCAGTGCAGACCAGGTGGTCGGCAGGTCGTAGTAGTTTTTCAGGTAGGCAATCGATACGCGCCACAGCTCGCCACGACCGTCGTACTGATCAACCACCGCTGCTTGCCAGCTGTCCTCGTCGAGGAACAGGGTGCGCTTGGAGTAGATGTGGCGAGCGCCAGACTTCAGCGTGCCCTCGACAACCCACACACGGTGCAGCTCGTTGCGGGTAAAGGCTGGGTTCAAGTGACCGACTTGCAGCAGGTCCTTGTACTTAACCTCTGGGCTGGTGACCTTGTAGCTGTTGTAAGGAATGTAGATTTCCTTCTTGCCTACCAGCTTCCAGTCATAACGATCGGGCGAACCGTTGATCATGTCGGTGTCGTCTGCAGTACGCAGGCCGTCAGCGGCAGCGATCGGGGTGTCATACGCCAGGTTCGGTGCGCGACGTACGCGACGCTGACCGGCGTTGTAGCCCCAGGCCTGACGCGGCTCTTTAACCTGATCCAGGGTTTCGTGCACCAGCACCGCACCACCCGCCAGACGCGCCGGGCTCTTGGTGAAGGACAGGTAGTAGAACATGATGTTGTTCAGGTCGGCTGCAGTCCCTTTCGGGTTGTAGAACTTGAACATGGCTTCCTGTTGCGAGGTCACCAGGGAGTAGCTGCCATTGCGCTGCACGGCCACTTCCGAGGCACGGCGCACGATGTAGGTACCACGATAGCGCGCGATGTGGTTCCACAGCGCCTCTACACCATTCTGCGGAATCGGGAACGGGATGCCGCCGTAAGCGTCGGAGAAACCGTTGCCGCCATCGAGCAGTTTGGCCGTACTGGCGTTCTTGATGCTGTTGTCATACACCCACTTTGGCGCAGAACCGGAACGACGGGTTTGATAAACCGGCATCTGGTAGCTGTTCGGGTAAGTGTTGAACATCGCAATCTGACCCGGGGTCAGGTTGGCTTTGTACTGATCCAGGTTGGCCTTGGTGATGGTGAACAGCGGCTTGTCATCAGCAAAGGGATCCGGATGGTGTTGGCCCGGAGTCTTGTAGGCAGCAGGTGCCTGGGTGATACCACCGGTCCACTCAGGAATGGTGCCCGCCGCGTTACCGGCCTTCTCGGCACCGAACGGGGTGAGGCTCGCGCCCAACTTGGCCGCTTCCGTAGGCGAAACTGCAGCCAGCGCGCTGCCAGCAGACAGCGCCAGCGCAATGGCGGCACCAATCAGCGTGTGCTTTTTCAGCATCTTGATTCTCCGTGATAAGTCATCAACCGAGTGCCCGTAGGCACTCGATATTTTCTAGTTATGTTTAGAAGGAATACTTGACGTTCAAACCGACGTTGTCGCGGTCGCGGCCAGAGTTGCTTTGACCTGCGCCCATAAACTCGGTGTATTGAATTTCGGCTTCCAGGCTGTTCAGGTAGCTGGCGCGCAGCCCCAGGGTATAAGCCTTGCGGTCTTCAATAAAGTTGCCGGTCTGGTGCGAGTTGCCCTGGAAGTCATGCTTGAACACGGTGAATGGCGACAGGTTTACACCCGCATAAACGTCGTTCCAGGTACCGGACAGTACCAGCGTGTAGCCGTAGGAATCGCTGGTAGCGCAATCTTGCTTGGCCATTGCCGCATCGTTGGCATAAGAGGTATTGCCACGACCGGCGATGCAACGTTCACCAGTGACAGAGTCATACTTCAAGCTATCACCGCGAAGATGTTCGGACGCAAGTTCTGCAACACCGAACAGCGAATCAAAACTCAGGGCGGTACCAAAGTTATGGATTGCACCAACCGAGGCGTTAAACGCTTCAAGGCGACGCGAGTTGCTTACAGAGCCATCAAGCATAACTTCTTGACCCGCAACAAGTGCAGTACCGGCACCTGGCAAGAGGCCTGAGGTATCCGCAAGCTGAGCACCTTGCAAAACAATATCACCAAGCAAATCGTTGGTTGCAGAAATACCTACAGGCAGATTTGGACGATATGCAAGCTCACCAAAAACTGATGTTTCATTCAAAGTGGTGTTAAAGCTGAAGCCGTACATGCGAATATCTTCGGCATATTCGCGCTTAGCTTGAGTAGACCCTAACAGATCGACTGTTGCTAGCCCGCCTGCAGTTTCCACACAGTCAGGTTTGCCGTTGGCGTTTGCATCAACCAAAAAGCAACCAGGGCCACCACCCACAACCTGCGCAAGGGTTGTAATATCAACACCATCATAGCCACTCAGATCAGCATAGATGGTTGGCTCTTTGGCATGATAGTTAACCAGGTAAGCGCCAAACTCGGTAGAATTCAACTCTTCAGCAATATACTTAAACGAAAGACCGTACTGACCATCATTTTTGGCGTTAATGTCATTGGTGACATCAGCAACTTTCAGGATGTCGCCGTAGCTCGTATTAACACCACTCTTATACAAGCCAGTATTTTTAGCAGCCGCCAAAAGTCCCGCTGCAACAATAGGGTTGGGATGCCCTTTCCCGGCTGCAATTGCGCTGTAACCGGTAATAGCTGGTGCCAGCGCCGTATCTTCAAAATTGTTATAGGCAGTATTACCACCCTCACCGAACAAGTCGGTTTCAGAGAAGTAAGTACCAACCGGATCAATCGCCGACTCTTTCCAGTTGAACTGATAGAAGGCATCCATGGACAGGCTATCAGTCAAACCAGCGCTAAAGCTCAGTGCTTCAACCGGGACCAATACTTCCTTAATTTCAGCACCTGGCAAACGGAACTTACCAGCATCCACCGGGTTAGTGGTGTTCACACCGCCGCGATAGAAAATGCCTTCACCCCAGTTAAATACTTGCTTACCGAAGCGCACGCCGACCGGCATATCGGCAACATCCCAGTTGCCATAAACATAGGCATCTAGAATTTCGGCGTTGCGGCCGGCAGAATGACGAGTTTCGTACGTAAAGCTGTTGTCCTTCGGCACGTTCTGGCTCGGCTGATAGGCCAGACTGGTGTCGTAGTAGTCGTTGCGTTTGTCCATGATCTGGGTGTCATAGAACGCTGTGCCACGAACGAAGGCACCGTAGTTCTGGTAAGTCACTTCCAGATCGGTAGTGGCCTTAAATACTTCAGAAGCCAGGCCGGTATCGAAGTTTCGATTACCGTCGTTGGTGTTGATATCGTTGTTGGTTTTGTCCTGACCCTGTACGCGCCAGAGTTGGCCGTAGGAAACGGTGGTATCGATGGAGCCGCTGATTTCATTGTCGGCGAAGCTGAATTCCACAGCCTGGGCATGAGCAGCCACCAACAGCGGAAGAATGCCGACAAAGGCAAAACCTGCCTTGGCAGGTGCAAAACGCAATACGGGCTTACGGGACTTAATTTCCATCGAAACGTTACTCCGTGGACAGATCATCTTTTTTGCACCTCAACCGGCGAGGCACGTTATGACCGTACTGATGACGGCCTTAAATGTTGATTGGAAGGCAATCCCCCAACGCGTTTACACGCACCTCACTGCCTGACATATGCCATGGCGAGGTCAATTCCTTACAGCTCCTGCAACCATAGTGCCAATTCAAACAACCGTATAAAAAAATATTAGCCCGGACAAAACAACCAGCAATCCATTTTATGACTGATCATTCCGCATACAAATAGCGCCGTGCAATGTTGTTTTTATCCTTTTTTGTCCTACCATCTGGCGCGATCCGTCACTCACCCTGCTTGCACAGCAATTAACTGCTTCAAACAATCAAAGCCAGGTCAAGCCAAGCAGCCCAATCTTGTTTGCGCAAACTTTGCTTACTTCTCGACGGGTAACACAAAAGTGTTACCTGCCCCGAGACGGGTAACACTTCTATTGGCAAGGGAGGTGAGCGATTAACATCATTAGCGGCAACTATGCATTGCACATAGCGCCCGACAGATTACTGCCAAACTAAATGACACCAAAGATTGATACCGCGCCAGCCGCTGAGAGGTAGCCCTCACAGCGGCCAAATACGCGAGTACCTAGCTGTTACTGAAACATCTAGCCAGCCAGGCTCTTGCTCACGACCTCAAAGACATCACTGGACAACTCGCCAGAGGCCAAAATGCGTTGCAACTCAGCCTTCATCAGTGCCTGACGAGCACTGCCGTACTTGGCCCAACGCGTTAATGGTGCTAGTAGGCGCGAGGCAATTTGCGGGTTGAGTGCATTCAGGGTGATCACCTGATCAGCGAGGAAACGGTAACCACTGCCGTCGGCCTGGTGGAAGCCCAGCAGGTTCTGCCCGGCGAATGCGCCAATCAGCGCGCGCACCTTGTTCGGGTTCTTCAACGTAAACGCCGGGTGTTGCATCAGTTGCTCGACCCGCTGCAGCGCGCCAGGCAAGGCGCAAGCGGCCTGCACGCTGAACCACTGATCCATGACCAACGCGTTGTCTTTGAAGAAGTCGGCGAAGCTGGCCAGTGCGGCGACCTTATCTTGCTCGAACGGCGAATTGACCAGCACCGCCAGCGCCGTCAGACGCTCGGTCATATTGTCGGCGACTTCGAACTGCTCCAGACAAACTGCCAACACCTCGGCCTTGCCGCTCAGCAGCAGATAGGACAAGGCAATGTTCTGCAGGCTACGCCGGGCGAAGTGCTCGGCCTCGGCCACATAAGCACTGTTGCGCGAAAGCTCACGATTGGCCTGGTAGCGCTGCCACAGCAGGTCAAACAACGCTGCGGACAGTTGCTGGCGAGCAAACTCACGCGCAGCATGGATGGCCTCGACATCCGCCACTTCGCTGATTTCGGTCAGATACGCCTCACCTGGCAGCGAGAGCATCTCGGCGACCATGGCCTGATCCAGTTGCTGGTTTTCCAGCACGCTGCGCAGCGCAACGACCAGGCGCTGGTCGAGCAGCAGTGGCTCACCGCGCTGATGCTGGCCGATCAATTCCTGCAGCACCTGCACCGACAACTGCTGCCCCGCCTCCCAGCGATTGAAGCCATCGCTGTCATGCTGCATCAGGAACATCAGCTGATCGCGACTGTAGGGGAAGCTCAGCTTGACCGGGGCGGAGAAGCCGCGCAGCAGTGATGGCAGTGGCTGCTCGAGCACGTCGACAAAGGTAACCACCTGCTCGGCGGCGGTAATAGCAATAACCCGCGACGAAGCACCCGCAGAAGCTTCGCCCTGCAAGCGCAATGGCAGTGACTGGCCCTTGGCACCGAGCAGGCCCAGCTCCACGGGAATCACGAACGGCAGCTTTTCACTCTGCCCCGGCGTTGCCGGGCAGCTCTGTTTAAACGTCAGGCTGTAGGTTTTGGCGCTCGCGTCATAGGCCTCGCTAACAGCCAGGCGTGGCGTGCCGGCTTGGCTGTACCAGCGTTTGAACTGGGTCAGGTCAATGCCATTGACCTCTTCCATCGCGCGGATGAAGTCATCACAGGTCACGGCCTGACCATCATGTCGCTCGAAGTACAGGTCGCTGCCCTTGCGGAAACCCTCGGCACCGACCAGGGTGCGAATCATCCGTACAACTTCCGAACCCTTCTCGTACACCGTCAGGGTGTAGAAGTTGGAAATTTCCATAAAGGCGTCCGGGCGCACCGGATGGGCCATGGGGCCGGCATCTTCGGCGAACTGGTGAGTGCGCAGATAGGCCACATCCTCAATACGCTTGACCGTGCGCGAATGCATATCGGCGCTGAACTCGGCGTCGCGGAATACGGTAAAGCCTTCTTTCAATGACAGCTGGAACCAGTCACGGCAGGTCACGCGATTACCCGACCAGTTGTGGAAGTACTCGTGGGCCACTACCGCTTCTACACGCTGATGCGCGGCATCGGTTGCAGTCTCGGCCTTGGCCAGCACGCAGCTGGAGTTGAAGATATTGAGGCCCTTGTTCTCCATGGCCCCCATATTGAAGTCGTTGACCGCGACGATCATAAAGATGTCCAGGTCGTACTCGCGCCCGTACACCTCTTCGTCCCACTTCATCGACTTCTTCAGACTGTCCATGGCGTGCTGGCACTTGTCGATATTCTCCGGCTCGACATAGATGCGCAGCGCCACATCACGCTGGCTCATGGTGGTGAAACTGTCTTCCACACACCACAAATCACCGGCGACCAGGGCGAACAGGTAGGCCGGCTTCATAAAGGGGTCTTCCCAGGTCGCCCAATGCCGACCGCCTTCATCGCTGCCGCTGGCAATCGGGTTGCCGTTGGACAGCAGCACCGGATAGCTATGCTGCTCGGCGCTCAGGGTGGTGGTGAACTTGCTCATCACGTCCGGGCGGTCGAGGTAATAGGTGATCTTGCGGAAGCCCTCGGCCTCGCACTGGGTGCAGAACATGCCACTGGACTTGTACAGCCCTTCCAGCGCGGTATTGCTTTCCGGGTGGATGCGCACGCTGCTGTCGATCACAAAGCTGGCCGCTGTCGGTTGCAGGGTCAGGTGGCTGTCGCTCAGCTGATAGTCGTCGGCACTCAGTTCGCGGTCGTCGAGCGCTACGCTGAGCAGTTCCAGCTGCTGACCGTCCAGCACCAGCGGCGGCAGGCCGCTACCGGCAGCCGGATTGCGGCGCATCACCAGTTGCGCATGCACCAGGGTGTGGTCATCGAACAACTCGAAAGTCAGGTGCGTTTCATCGATCAGATAATCCGGGGCCTGGTAGTCCTTGAGGTAGATCATCTTCGGCTGTTCGGTGCGCATGGCTTATGGCCCTTTGTCTGCGGCGCGCGGGCGCCGGGTTCGCGAATAGGTAAGTCAGGCGGCCAGTTCGTGGACGGCCAGCTGATAAGCGGTGTATTTGCGGATATTGATCACGCCGCTATCGAACATCAGGTACTGGCCCTTGATGCCCAGCAGCGTGCCCTCGGCCAGCGGATTCTTGTCCAGGTTGAAGCTGGTGATCTTCGCCGGATAAGCCTCAATCGGGTAGGCAATCTGCACCACCGACTGATCACTGAGCGGCTGAATGGCCTGGATACCAAAGCGTTGTTGCAGTTCGTGCAGCCCGTCGGCACAGCTGTCGAACAGCTGCTTACGCACCGCCAACAGATCGGCCGGGGTCGCATCGCCCTTGAGCAGCGCGCGCCAGTTGGTTTTATCCGCCACCTGGGTGCGCAACAGGTCTTCGACGAAACCGGACTGTTGGCGGGTGGCGACCCGCAGAATCGGCAAGGCCTGGCTCGCGCCCTGGTCGATCCAGCGGGTGGGAATCTGCGTGGCGCGGGTGATGCCGACTTTTACCCCGGAGGAATTGGCCAGGTAGACCACATGGTCGGTCATGCAGAACTGCTCGCCCCAGCTCGGCTCGCGGCAAGTGCCGGCCTCATAGTGGCAGCGCTCCGGGCTCATGATGCAGATGTCGCACTGCGCCAGCTTCTGCATGCAGGGGTAGCAATAACCCTGGCTGTAGCTGCTCTTGGTCTTGCGCCCGCAATGGCTGCAGTGGATCGCGCCGAGAAACTCCAGGCGCAGGGTCTTGCCGATCAGCGGATTGACCGGCAGCAATGCATCGCCCAGGCGAAAGCTGTATTGCACCGGCGCATCCAGCTGCACCGACATTTTGCTCAGGGCACCACGGGCCAGCTCGCTCATCAGTGCAGGGTTTCCGAGGATTTGAACAGCAGGTTGGCCACTGGCTCGGACTTGGAGCTGCACTCCTGCGGACCCATATAACCGATGCGCTGATCTTCCGGCAGGTTGTGGATTTCCCAGGCGATCAGGGCTTGCAGGGTCAGCTCCTTCTGCTCCTGGGTCAGCTTGCGGCCATCGGGCCACTTGCCGATTTCCACCGCCAGCTTGAGGCTCTGGTAGATCTCCGGGGTGATGTTTTCAATCGCTTCGAGAAAGGACGACATACGCGCCTCCAAATACAAAGTGGCAGTTTACCAGCCTGATGAAGAACTAACTGCGTCGCCGACGCGCCAGCGCACCGCCCACAAGCCCAGTCAAGCAACCGGTCAGCAGCCCGCCGACATGCGCCGCGTTGGCAATCGCGCCGAACTGCAGCAGCTCGAAGATGCCGGTCATGCAGATCAGCAGCCAAGCCAGCATCATCACCAATACGCCTGGCGGTAGCCGATACGCGGGCGTGGGCGCCAAGCGCTGGAAGATCCAGCAGTGCCCGAGCAGGCCATACAGCACGCCGGACAAGCCGCCGAACAGCGAAGGGCCGGCATGCAGGTACTGGGCGAAATTCGCCGCCAGGCTGAACAACAGGGTCAAACCCAAGAGCATCACGGCCCCCTGACGCGCCTCAATCCGACGGCCCAGCTCCCAGTACCACAGGGTATTCATCGCCAGGTGAAGGATGCCGAAATGAATCAGCATCGGCGTCAGCAGCCGCCACCACTGACCGCTGGCGAGGGTGTCGTTGAGGTAGCCGAAGTAGATGTAGTCGCCCTGCACGCGGTAGTCGACAAAGCTCAGCCAGCTCACCGCAGTCAGTTGATCGCCCAACAAGGTCAGCGCCGCTACGGCAAAGGTCAGCGCCAGTATCACGCTGGTCATCACACTCGCGCGCAGTTGCTGAATAAAACCAGGCACCTTCGCAGCGGCCTCTGGCGGCGCGGCCAGCATCTCGGCATCGCCCTGCGGATAGCGCCCATACAACTCGCGCACCTGCTCAGCCAATTGTTCTTCTGGAACCCAGAGCACCTGCTCGCCCGCCTCTTCGGCAACGCGGTGGGGTACCTGCAAACGTTGTAGCAGGCTGATAAAGCCGCTCAAGTCGACATGCTCTGGCAGGCGCATCGCCGCTACTGCACTCATGGCCGTGCCTCCGGGCTCTCGACATCGACCCAGACAAACTTGCTGGCCTCCAGACGCGTTTCCTGGTCGAGCCGGTAAGCCACCAGCTTGCCATTCAGCACCGCGCTGTAATCCAGACAAGCCAGGTTGTCGCGAATCGGCGCGGGGTTGCCGCTACGCCAGTAATGGCCGACAAACAGCAACGGCTGGTCGGCGGGGTATTTCAGCAATTCAGTTTTCTGCATTTCGCTAAGCGGCACCTGCGCCGCCAACTCCGGCAAGGCATCGGGTTGGAACACCACATCGCCGTAGGTTTGCGGGTCTTCTTCCCAGAACTTGGTGCGAAAGTGCGCGCGGGTAAAGCCATCGTCGCTGGTCAGGGTCAGGCCATGCGGCAGGCGCATATCGGTGCCGCGCAGCAGGCGGTCCAAAGCCATATTGGCAAAGCTGCCGGGCCCGGCCGCAGCCTGCAGAAACGGCTCATCAATACAGCCATCGGCAAACTGCGCACGCAGGGGTTCGATCAGGCCGTCATCCCAGCAGGCATGCACCACGCGAAAGTGACCTGCGTCGATAAACAGCGGCAACTCGTAGAACCAGCCGAGAAACTCCTGCCACTCTGCCGGATAGGCCTCGAACTGCTGCAAGGTTTCCTTGATCAGCCGCGCGTGCCGAGGCGTGTGCTCACGGACGAAGGTGCGGCCGCTGCCGGGAGCGGCCGGCGTGCTCCAGCCCAGGGCGTTGAATTCATGATTGCCCATGATGCAGTACGCCTGCCCGGCGGCGACCATATCGCGCACCAGGTGCAAGGTCTCACGAATGCGTGGGCCACGGTCGACTAGGTCGCCGAGAAAGATCGCCATGCGCTGCGGATGCCGCCAGACGCCGGCCTCGCGGCGATAACCCAAGGTCGCCAACAGGTGTTCGAGGGTCTTGGCACAACCATGGATATCGCCGATCAGGTCGTAACCGCGAGCGGGATCGAGCTGCATCAGTCGCCTCCGCCGAGCCGGCTGCCCCAACCCAGTTTGTTACGGCAGACCTCGTAGTAGTTGTGATCGAGCGGGTGAATCAGGCGCAGCTTCTGCGGCTTCTTCGCCACGGTGATGGTGTCGCCCGGCGCGCAGGTGAAGTGGTTCTGCCCGTCGCAGGACACCAGCGGGTAGATCTGCAAGTCCTTGGACACCACGATCTTCAGTTCGCTGTTGCCATCCACCACGATGGGCCGGCTGGACAGCGTATGCGGATACATCGGCACGATGACGATGGCGTCGAGCTTGGGGTGCATGATCGGCCCGCCGGCGGACAACGCATAGGCGGTGGAGCCGGTCGGCGTGGCGATGATCAGGCCGTCGGCCTTCTGGCTGCAGACGAACTGACCGTCGATATACAGCTCGAACTCGATCATCTTGGTCGACTTGCCCGGGTGCAGCACCACGTCGTTGAGCGCATCGCCCTGACCAATCGCCTCGTCATGGCGGCGTACTTCCGCCTCCAGCAGAAAGCGATTTTCCGTCAGGTACTGGCCTTCCAGCACCTGGGCGACCTTCAGCTCCAGTTCATCGGGGCGAATATCGGTGAGAAAACCCAGGCTGCCGCGGTTGATCCCCAGTACCGGCACCTTGTGCCGCGCCAGCGCCCGAGCCGCGCCGAGCATGCTGCCATCGCCGCCGACGACGATCACCAGGTCGCACACTTCGCCGAGAATCTTGCGTGAGCTGGTTTGCAGGCCATGCCCGGGCAACACCTCGGCGATGGAGTCTTCGAGGATCACATGCAGATGGCGAGCGAGCAGAAACTTCTTCAGCCGGCGAATGGTGTCGAGCACCTGGGTACTGCCCAGCCGACCGATAATGCCGATATTACGAAATTGCTCCATGGTGCTCCCGCCAGGCTCTGGATCTAGAGGCCCCGATTATGGGCGAAAGCTGGCGGCAGCAGCAAACCGCTGACCTGCCCTGGTAACGACGGAGAGTCTGTTTACGATCTAGCGAGCTAGAGCGAGACAAGGCAGGAATGGCCGAGGGCGCGGAGTTTACGGTTGTAAATGAGCAGTACTCGTTTCACTCGCCCGTCGGGCCGCGCTAAAGCGCGTTAGCCGCAAGCGGCTTTCCGAGGCCATTTCTAACGCCGTATCGCCGACGCGCAGCAGATCGTAAATAGGCGCTAAGCGCTATGCTCGCAGCATGACGCCTTTTCCATCGCTCGCCGACCTGCCCGCCCAACTGCGCCAACCCGTAGTGCGCGATTTGGCCTGGACGCTACTTTCACCACCCATGCTGGCGCTGACACCCTGGCCGCAACGCCACCCGCTGAGCGCCAGCGGCTGGAGCCTGAGACCCAATGAACTGGCCGACTGGCTACTGGGCCTGGATGTCGATAGCAGTGCCCTGCTGCACTGGCTGAGCCAAAGCTCGGTGCGCCGCCTGGGTTTGTATTACGAGCGGCTCTGGCAATTCGCCCTGCATGCCGCACCCGGTATCGAGGTGCTGGCCGCCAACCTGCCGATCCGCCAGCAGGGCCATACCCTGGGCGAACTGGACATGCTGCTGCGCGACGAGCAAGGCGTGCATCACCTGGAACTGGCGATCAAGCTGTACCTCGGCCCGCAGCAGGCCAGCGGTGTCGACCCGGCGCACTGGCTAGGTCCCGGCAGCCTTGACCGCCTGGATATCAAACTCGACCACCTGGGCCGCCACCAGCTGCCCCTGTCCGCCCGTGACGAAGCGCGCAGCGCTCTGGCCGAACTGGATATACAGCAGGTTCAGGCCGCGCTCTGGCTGGGCGGTTACCTGTTCTACCCATGGAACCAGACATGCACCGCACCACAGGGCGGCAATCCGCAGCATCTGCGCGGGTGTTGGCTGCACCGCCGGGACTGGGCGCAGTTTGCCGCCCAACAGGGTGCCGATAACTGGCAACCGCTGCCGCGTCAGGCCTGGCTGGCCAACGCGCGCATCGAACAGAATGAGCTGTGGACGCGCACGCAGTTCGAGCAGTGGCTCGCGGCGTTAGCGCCGGATGCCAACGCACAGCTGCTGGTGCGCATGGTTGAGGAGAATGCGATCTGGCAAGAACGCGAGCGGGTGTTTCTGGTCAATGATGACTGGCCACTGCAAACCGCTCGCTAGCGAGTGGCCAGCCCTGTCCTATCAGAATCTGTTTACGATCTCGCGAGCTAGAGCCATGCAAGGCGCTACGTTAGTAACAGCCTTCGGCTGGTCAAGCAGGTGAAGAAGCGGAGTGTACTTTTGTACATGAGCATTCCGAGCCTGTTTTTAACGCAGCAGGGCGACGCGCAGCAGATCGTCAACAGGTTCTCAGAGGCTGCGTTCGGTCCGCCCACCGGAGCGTGCCAGATAACCCGAGCCGCTTTCGCAGAGCAAGGCATCGCGCTGCACCGCTGGCAAGGCATCGACGCCATCGCGCAAGGCATAAGCACTGAAACCCAGCTGCGACAGGAGAAACACCGCACTGGTGCTGCGCTTGCCGCTGTCGCAATAGCACAGATAGGTGCGGCTTTTATCCAAAAGGCGCGCCTTCAAGCGCAGCAGTTGCAACGGCATGTTGAGTGACTGCAAGGCATGCGCACGCTCGTACTCCTCCTGCAGCCGCACATCCAGCCACTGCGCACCGGCCGCCAGCAGGCGCGAGCCCTCACCCAATGACACCTCATCCACCACCGGAGCCTTGAGCAGGGAGAAGAAATCCTGGCGGTCCAGCCGCAGCACCACGCCATCTTCCAGCATGGTCACCGTGGCATTACGCGGGCTGTCGGCCAGCAACGCTTCCTCGCCAAAGCATGCGCCGATTTCCAACTCCGCCAGCACCTGCTGGGCACTGCCCGCGCCACGAATCACCTCGGCACGGCCATTCTTGAGGAAGTAGCAGCTGTCGCCCACCTCACCTTCCTGCAACACCGTGCTGCCGGCTGGCAACTCGACTCGCTGCAAACGTTCGAGCATGGCCCGCACATTGGATGGCGGCACCTTGGCGAACAACGGGTTTTCCAGCAGACGCTCCAGCCACTCGACCTCTTCATGACTCTGCCCAAGTTCCAGCAGCAGGTCTTGGTAAGCCAGACGCCAGGTCAGCAGACGGTTGAGGGTGGCGCTGTCCAGCGCCAGCACACTGGCGTCGCTCAGCGCGCGAGCCTCATGCAGGCGCGGCAAGCTGGGCGACAGCGGATGACAGCTGGCCTCGCTACCCGCTTGCAGGCGCAGCTCCTGGCCGTCGACCGACTGCAACAGCAGCTCACCCGCCAGCAGGTAATAGGTCAGCCGTGCCTGATCGCCCAGGCGGAACAGCAACTGCCCGGCCAGCAAGGGCTGCGGAACCAATTGCGCGCGCAACTCCCGCCACTGCTGTTCAGACAACACATTGAGTGGCGTCAGGCTGCGCAATTGTTCGGGGTTAAGGGGCTCGCTCATGGAATATCCAGGCTCCGCTGGTGAAAGTCAGTGTAGCCGTGTTAATTGGCCGAGCACGTCTGTAGTGGCTGCGACAAAGCCGCCGCACGGCCTTGCAGGCCACCGGTATGGACAAACACCAGGCGACTGCCGCGAGCAAAGTAACCGGCCTCGACCTGCTGGCGCAACGCCATTAATGCTTTGGCGCTATACAGCGGTTCCAGGGGGACGCCGCTGGCCGCCTCGCTGGCGTGCATAAAGCTCAGCAATTCGGGGTCAACCTTGGCAAAACCTGCGCGACTGGCCTCAAACAACTGGTAATGGGCGTCAGGCGCAGCGGCCTCCTGCAAAATGGCCGACACCTGCGCTGCAACCCCGTGGCTGGCCGGCACCGCCAGCGCGGCATACACCGGATGCGCACCCGCCTCGCCCAACACCAATCCAGCGGCGGTGGTACCCGTACCGGCCGCCAGCCACCAGGCGTCGTAATCGCTCCAGCCCAGACTGGCAAGCTGCTCGCGCACCAGCCTAATCAGAGCCATGCAACCTTGCGCACCGGGCAAGCCACCACCGCCTTCGGGCACTGGATAAAAGTCCGGATAGCGCGCCTGCCACTGCGGCCAGAACTCGGCCGCGTGGCGCTCGCGATAACCGCCATAACCCAGCCAGTGCAACTGCATGCCGAAGGCCTGCAAATCGCGCACAGTCGGCGTGTCCTGCGCGTTACCACGCAGCAGTCCGACCGTCTTGAAGTTGAAACGTTTGCCAGCGGCTGCCAGCGCATGCAGGTGATTGGAGTGGGCACCGCCCAGGCTGATCACACCCTCAGCCGCCAGCGCTTGCGCCGCCAGCAGATGGTGAACCAGCTTGAACCATTTGTTGCCGCTGATCAGTGGATCCAGCAGATCCAGGCGCAACATCGCCAGTTCGATCCCGGCTTGCTGCGACCACGCGAATGCCATGCGCTGCAAGGGCGCATGGGGAGCCCAGTCAGGCAGGACTACAGGCAAGGTTAACTGACAGTGCGCAAACGACTACTGGCCTTGTGTCGCGCGCAGCAATTGGATTCACCCAGGGCAAAACGGCTGGGCGTGTCGATGCGGTCAATCGGGATGGCGCAGCGTTCGCCGCTGGGCAGCAGCGCCTCGCAACTCGGCTGCTGGTAGTGCGCCAACCAGTGACGGTACTGCTCCTCGCTGACAAAACACTTGGCCGCCGCATAGGCCTGCGGGTTGTCCTGATAGGCCGCAATATCCTGCAAGGGAATGGTCAGGTGCCCGGCACCCGGGTGATACACCACGAACACCACGCCGAGTTTGGCCAGGCGTTCGAGAATCTGGTCACCGCCCTGGCTGGCCAGGTCGGCATAGGCGCGTTTGAGTCGATTGATCTCCTGCAGCGCCTGGGTGTCCTGTTCGCTGCGATAGGCCAGCTCGACATCACGGATGGCGATCTGCTCCTTGTACTCGGCCACCGCCGAGACAATCTTGGCCTGCATCTCACCTTCGAACTGCGCGCGCAGGCTATCGCTCTCACTGCGGCCATCGAGTTCAAGCGCACGCAGCTGCTCGGTCATGTCCTCACGTGCAGTCTGGAAACTGGCAGCCTGAACGGCCAGTTGCGCCTTCAGGCTGGCGTTGTGTTCTTCCTGCTGACGCAGGGCCTGCTGCAAGCCCTGAATCTGCCCTTGCAGGCCCTTGTTGTGCGCTTCGTGGGCCAGCTTGAGCTTGGCCAGTTCTTCTTCACGCTGCTGGCCGAGGCTGCTGATGCGCAGGCGTTGCTGCTTGATCAATTGAGCCGTTTTCAGGCGGTGTTCCTGATCGAGCTTCTGGCCGGCCTTGACCGCCTCATCCTGAGCCGGATCCGGGGCGTGCCACTTGTCCTCCGAAGCCATTTGCAGGCGTTCGAGGGCAACAGCCTGGGTATTGTCATCTTCGACCAGCAGGCCAAGGCTGTTGCGCTTGACCACATCGCGCAGCAAGGCCAGGTCATTGTTGCCTGGGGTCAGGCTCGGGTCCCACAGGTGCATCTGGTGCCAGGACACCGGGCACTGGCTGCGACACGCCAGGCGAATCGGCCCGGCACCCAGGTCTGGACCACGCCCGGCGCGCTCGGCCAGGGCCTGCAAGGGGATATTCCAACCGGAATCCGGCGCGCCCTTTTCATCGAAATCCAGATAGAAAAATACCGCAGCCTTTATCAGCAAGCGCGGATTAATCGAGATATAAGCAACCCGCATCTGCTGGTCGGCGAACTCGGGCATATTAACTACGCCATCGAGCAGGGCCTCGAATTCGGTGAAAAACATTTGCTTGCAGATACCGCCGCGCTCACTGAAGAACATCACGGCCTCAACCATCTGCGGCTTGTTCTGCATGCTCATCGGTTTCCCTCTAGGCCGAAACGGGGGCAATCCGCTTAGCTTACGACTGGCTTGTGTGCGTTACGCAAAAAATGGCACACACCACAAGACTGCCAACATTCTGACGGGGCAAGCAAGGCCTGCGTTTCAGGCGCTATACCCTTGTTCAGGCAAGTCTAGGGGAAAAACCGCGAGCAGCAATGTGACTGGGTTGGCAGTCGCCCCGCCGGGAAACCGCAGAAAAAGCGCCTACAGGGCAAAACTGTGATGGATTCGCTGCAACCGCCTAGTTTTTCGCGGCAGCGAGAAACGGTGCCAAGCGCCGACCCATCTCGTCGCCAAGTGCCTGCAAGCCACTCATCGGGCGAACCATCACCTCGAACTCAACGATCTTGCCGGCCTCGTCGAAACGGATCATGTCGATGCCCTTGAGCTCGCGCTCACCAACCTTGGCGCTGAACTCCAGCACCACATTGAGGCCATCGGCGCTGGCCAGCTCACGGTGATAGGTGAAATCGACAAACACCTTGCTAACCGTATTGAGAATCAGCGACACCATGGGCGCACCGGCGTAGGGCTTGTGCGCCATGGGCGAACGAAAAACCGCCTGCGGGTGCAGCAACTCCGGCAGAGCACGCAGGTCGTTGTTCTGCATCAGGCCATGCCACTGCGCGAGCGTGGCCGCCGCGGCCGGTTGAAGTTGGACGTTGCTGGACATGAGCTTCTCCTTATTGTTGTGAGCCACATGCAAAACGCCCCGCACGAGGCGGGGCGTTTATCGGTCAGAGTTCGGCGGCGAGGCGCGAGCCCTGGTTGATCGCCCGCTTGGCGTCCAGTTCGGCGGCCACATCGGCACCGCCGATCAGGTGCACGCTCTGCCCGGCATTTTCCAGCCCTTCCTGCAGCTCGCGCAGCGGATCCTGGCCAGCGCAGACGATCACGGTGTCCACCGGCAATACCTGCGGTTCGCCACCGGCAATGCTGATGTGCAAGCCGGCGTCGTCGACCTTGAGGTACTCGACGGAATTGAGCATCTGCACGTGCTTGTTCTTTAGACCGGCGCGGTGGATCCAGCCGGTGGTCTTGCCCAGGCCGTCGCCGACCTTGGACTTCTTGCGCTGCAGCAGGAACACCTGGCGCGCCGGCGCATGCACTTCGGCCTTGATCCCGGCGACACCACCGCGGGCTTCCAGGTCGGCGTCGATGCCCCACTCGTGCCAGAACGCTTCGCGGTCCTGACTGGTGGCAACGCCCTGATGAACGATAAATTCCGACACGTCAAAACCGATACCGCCGGCACCGATCACCGCCACCGTCTGGCCAACCGGCTTGCGCTGCAGGATGGCGTCCAAGTAGCTGATCACCTTGGCGTGCTCGATGCCCGGAATGGCCGGGGTACGCGGGGCGATACCGGTGGCCAGGATGATCTCGTCATAGCCGCCCTTGGCCAGTTCGTCGGCCGACACACGGGTATTCAGACGCAGGTCGACGCCAGTGGTTTGCAGCTTGCGACCGAAGTAGCGAATGGTCTCGTAGAACTCTTCCTTGCCCGGCACACGCTTGGCCACGTTGAACTGACCGCCAATTTCGCTGGCCGAGTCGAACAGGGTCACGCTGTGGCCACGCTCGGCCGCCACGGTGGCGGCGGACAGACCGGCCGGGCCGGCACCGACCACGGCGATCTTTTTCACCTGGGTGGTGGCGATGTAGTTCAGCTCGGTCTCGTGGCAGGCCCGTGGGTTGACCAGGCAGCTGGTCAACTTGCCGCCAAAGGTGTGATCCAGGCAGGCCTGGTTGCAGCCGATGCAGGTGTTGATCTCGTCGCTGCGGCCGGCGGCGGCCTTGTTGACGAAGTCCGGGTCGGCGAGGAACGGACGAGCCATCGAGACCATGTCGGCGTCGCCCTCGGCCAGCACCTGTTCGGCCACTTCCGGGGTGTTGATGCGGTTGGTGGTGATCAGCGGAATCTGCACCTCGCCGCGCAGCTTGGCGGTGACCTTGGTGAAGGCCGCACGCGGCACCTTGGTGGCAATGGTCGGGATACGCGCTTCGTGCCAGCCGATACCGGTGTTGATCAGGGTCGCGCCGGCCTTCTCGATGGCCTTGGCCAGCAGGACGATCTCGCCCCAGGTGCTGCCGCCTTCAACCAGGTCGAGCATCGACAGGCGGTAGATGATGATGAAGTTCGGACCTACGGCCTCACGCACGCGGCGGACGATTTCCACCGCCAGGCGCATGCGGTTCTCGTAGCTTCCGCCCCAGCGGTCGGTGCGCTGGTTGGTGTGGGCGGCGAGGAACTGGTTAATGAAATAACCTTCCGAGCCCATGATCTCGACGCCGTCGTACTCGGCCTGCTGGGCCAGCAACGAGCAGTTGATAAAGTCCTGGATCTGCTTCTCGATCCCTTCCTCGTCCAGCTCGCGCGGTTTGAACGGGTTGATCGGTGCCTGGATGGCGCTCGGCGCAACCGATTTAGGGCTGTAGGCATAACGGCCGGCATGCAGGATCTGCATACAGATCTTGCCATCCGCCTCGTGCACCGCCTTGGTGACGATCTTGTGCTTCTCGGCTTCCTCGGCGGTGGTCAGCTTGGCCGCGCCGGCATACACGCCACCCTCCTCGTTCGGGCCAATACCGCCGGTGACCATCAGGCCAACACCGCCACGGGCACGCTCGGCGAAGTAGGCTGCCATGCGTTCGAAGCCGCCCGGCTTCTCTTCCAGACCGGTGTGCATGGAGCCCATCAGGGTTCGGTTCTTCAGCGTGGTGAAGCCCAGATCGAGCGGGGCCAGCAGGTTTGGATAGTGAGCAGTCATGGAAGTCTCCACATCGGGCGTTGGCATTTCACGGAAAATGCTGCGGCCTCTTAATGGGCCGCAGTCGATATGGTCTAGACGATAAAGAGCCAGCCCGAACGCCTCAATGACCTAAAGTGACAACTTATTGATCATAAAGAACAGTGCCACTTGGCAAGCTTTCAGCACTCACCTAACCTGACAGCCTTATTACAGCGCCCGGCCCGCCCATGCCCAGACTCGCCCACCTCTGCATCACCTTGCCGCTGATCGCCAGCCTGGGCGGCTACCTGTATTGGGCGCAGCAGCGTCCGGCGCTCGGCCATCACCTCAGTGATCTGCGCAGCGAGTTGGCCGCCAACCAGGGCGAGCCATCCGGGCGCGGCAACCTGTTGGGTATCCAACCCGAGTTGTTTGCCAGCGACTACCAGAGCAGCGCGCGCCTGCGCCTGAAACTGGCGGCGTACCTGGAGCACGCACGCAGCGCCGGCCTGCTGAACGACAAGACCGTTGCCGTACTGCCAGAACATATCGGCACCTGGCTGGTGGCCAGCGGCGAAAAACCCGAGCTGTATCAGGCCAGCAGCGTCAATCAGGCCATGGCCTGGCTGGCCGCCAGCAACCCTTTACGCCTGTTGCGTGCACTGGTTGCCGCTAAGGGCAGCGAGCGCCTGAGCGACGCCTTGTTTCGCATGAAGGCGCAGCAGATGGCCAGCGACTACCAGGCACTGTTTGGCGGCCTGGCCAAGGAATATGGCATCACCCTGGTCGCCGGCTCCATCGTGCTGCCGCAACCGCAGGTGGTCGACGGCCGCCTCGAAACCGGCAGCGGCCCGCTGTTCAATGTCAGCCTGGTATTTGGCCGCGACGGCGCACCGCTCGGGCAGCCGCAACGCAAAGTCTTTCCGATACGTGAAGAACAAGGCTTCACGGCCGCCGCCAGCGCTGCTCAACTGCAAACAGTCGAAACCCCAGCCGGCCGCCTGGGCGTGCTGGTGTGCGCCGATAGCTGGTACCCCGCTGGCTATCAGCAACTGGCCCAGCAACAGGTCGAGCTGATCGCCGTGCCGGCCTTCCTGACCGGCAATGGCAACTGGGACAAACCCTGGGGCGGCTATAACGGCGCAGCAACCCCAACGGATGTGCAGCTCAAACCCGGCGAACTGAGCGAAGGCCAAGCCTGGCAACGCCTGTCGATGCCCGCCCGACTCGCCAGTAGCGGCGCGGCCGCCGGCATCACCGTGTTTATGCGCGGGCAACTCTGGGACATGGGCAGCGCCGGCCACAGCCTGCTCAGCCACGACGGGCAACAGGCAATCGCCGAGGACGGCCCCGGCGCGCGCCTGGTCAATCTCTGGTTATGAAGGCGTCTCGGGTAAAACTCGGCGACCTCTCGGTCGGCTTCGTCGACAGCCTGGCCGATGCCATGCGCAAGCTCGAACAGAACCCACAACCGCTGCTCGACAGCTACGGTCTGGATGCCGCGCGCCTGGCCGAACCCCGTGCGCGACTGTCGATTCCCCGCTATATGCGCCTGGGCCACGCCGCCATTCAACAATGCCACGAACCCGGCCTGGGCCTGCTGATGGGCCAAACCGGCCGCCTCAGCCAACTGGGCCTGGCAGGCGTCACCGCCGCGCAGGCCCCGACGGTACGTGAGGCGGCGCGCGCGATGATTCGCTTCGAGCCGCTGTATGCCAGCAACTATCGCGGCCAGTCGAGCCTGCACGAAGATGCCCGCGGTGCCTGGCTGCGCTTCTATTCGATCAGCCCGTACAACGCCTACAACCGCTTTGTGGTCGATTCGGTGCTGGCCAGTTGGGCGCAACAGCTCAGCAAACTGGCGCAACAGCCAATGCCGGTGGAGAAGGTGCAGATCGAATTTCAGGCCCCCGCCTACGCCGCGCAATACGCCGCGCTGTTTGCCTGCCCGGTGGAATTTGCCAGCACGCACAATCAGCTGCGCCTGGATCAGCACAGCCTGAATCTGCGCAACCCCGAGCATTGCCCGAGCACCTGGCGACACCTGCTGGAAATCTGTGAGCGGGAGCTGACACAGCTAACCCGCACGCGCAACCTGCGCGAACGCATCACCCAGTTGCTCGGTCCCTTGCTGCATGGCCGCGAGCCGGATCTGACGGAAGTCGCCGCACGCCTGCAACTACCGGCCTGGACCCTACGACGCAAGCTGGCCGAAGAAGGCACGCAGTTTCGCAGCATCCTCAACGACACCCGCCGCGACCTGGCGATGGCCTATATCCGTGATACCGAGCTGGCCTTTGGCGAGATCGCCTATCTGCTCGGTTTTGCTTCAGCTGAAGCCTTCCAGCGCGCATTCAAACGCTGGAACCAGCAAACCCCAGGTGAATACCGCCGCGAGCAGCGTAGAGCGGGTTAGAGCCTGTTTACGATCTCGCGAGCTAGAGCCAGACAAGGCAGAAAAAGCCGAGGAAGCGCAGTTTACTGGCTGTAAATGAGCATTCCGAGGCTGTTTCTAACGCCGGATGGCCGACGCGCAGCAGATCGTCAGCAGGCTCTTAGAGCTCGGTGGCATCTTCGTCCCGCTCTGGCAGGTCTTGCTCAACGGCGCGCGCATCCAGCAGTTCTTCTTGATAGTCATCCATTGCCTGCTCCTCCCAGCCGATATCGTGGCGACTGCTCATTGCAAATACAAAGAGCATGCCAATCAGGCTAGAGAAGACAGATGAACGCAAGATGACAGTTTGCCGCGCAACAGCCTGCAGAAGGCGAGCAGGAATTGCAGGCAATAAAAAACCCTCAGGTATTGCTACCTGAGGGTTTCGTATATGGCGCAGCGGACGGGACTCGAACCCGCGACCCCCGGCGTGACAGGCCGGTATTCTAACCGACTGAACTACCGCTGCATGTCGGTGGACTTACGTCCGTACAACTCTTGCTTCATCTGATGCATCA
>NZ_JBASFM010000025.1:0-163075 GCF_049653025.1 Pseudomonas sp.
CTGTTTCGGATCTCGCGAGCTAGAGCGAGACAAGGCAGAAATGGCCGAGGGCGCGGAGTTTACTGGCTGTAAATGAGCAGCCCGAGGCCATTTCTAACGCCGTATCGCCGACGCGCAGCAGATCCGATACAGGTTCTTAGAACAGGACGCGGCTACGGATAGTCCCACGCACGTGCTGCAGCTTCTCCAGCGCCAGGTCGGAGTAGTCGGCGTCGACGTCGATCACCACGTAGCCAACCTTGTCGTTGGTCTGCAGGAACTGGCCGGAGATGTTGATGCCGTTCTCCGCGAACACCTTGTTGATCTCGCTCATCACGCCCGGGATGTTGGCGTGGATGTGCAGCAGGCGGTGCTTGCCAGGGTGCGCCGGCAGGGCCACTTCGGGGAAGTTGACCGAGGACACCGAGGTGCCGTTGTCGCTGTACTTGACCAGCTTCTCGGCCACTTCCAGGCCGATGTTGGCCTGAGCTTCGGCAGTCGAACCGCCGATATGCGGGGTGAGGATCACGCGATCCAGGCCGCGCAGCGGGCTTTCGAACTCTTCGTCGTTGGACTTCGGTTCGACCGGGAACACGTCGATAGCCGCGCCGATCAGGTGCTCGTCCTTGATCGCAGCGGCCAGATGCTCCAGCTCGACCACGGTGCCGCGTGCGGCGTTGATCAGAATGCCGCCCTTCTTCATCGCGCGGATTTCCTTCTCGCCGATCATCCACTGGGTGGATGGCAGCTCAGGCACGTGCAGCGACACGATGTCACACATGCCCAGCAGGTCGTGCAGCTTGGCGATCTGGGTGGCGTTGCCCAGCGGCAGCTTGGTCACGGTGTCGTAGAAGAACACCTGCATGCCCATGGCTTCGGCGAGTACCGAAAGCTGGGTGCCGATCGAGCCGTAACCGACGATACCCAGCTTTTTGCCGCGGATTTCGAAGGAGTTGGCCGCCGATTTGATCCAGCCGCCACGGTGGCAGGAGGCGTTCTTCTCGGGGATGCCGCGCAGCAGCAGGATGGCCTGGGCCAGCACCAGTTCGGCCACCGAGCGGGTGTTCGAATAGGGTGCGTTGAACACGGCGATACCGCGCTCGCGGGCGGCGTCGAGGTCGACCTGGTTGGTGCCGATGCAGAAGCAACCCACGGCCACCAGGCGCTTGGCGCAGTCGAAGACCTCGGCGGTCAGCTGGGTGCGCGAGCGGATGCCGATAAAGTGCGCGTCGGCGATCTTTTCTTTCAGCTCGTCGTCGGAGAGTGCGCCCTTGAGGTACTCGATGTTGGTGTAACCAGCGGCCTTCAGGGTGTCCACTGCATTCTGGTGGACGCCTTCAAGAAGAAGGAACTTGATCTTGCTCTTGTCGAGAGAGGTCTTGCTCATCGGAGTACCTGTTGTCCCACAAATAGTGTCAGGGAAGAGGCCGAGCGCCGCCGGCCGCAGCCCGCAGATCGGCGCGGGGGCACGATTCACGGGGGGCGTATGCTAGCATACGAGCCCCGCGAAGCACCTACCCTGGCAGATGAAGCGTGCTCAGGGTGACCATGAATCGTATGAGAGTTCCGTAGATGACCAACCCTGCGCTGATCGAAGAGCTGAAGACCCTGGTGGAGCCCGGCAAGCTGCTCACCGATGCCGATTCCCTCAATGCCTATGGCAAAGACTGGACCAAGCATTTCGCCCCGGCCCCCCTGGCGATCGTCTTCCCCAAGAGCATCGAGCAGGTGCAGGCCATCGTCCGCTGGGCGAATCAGCACAAGGTCGCCCTGGTGCCGTCCGGTGGCCGTACCGGTCTCTCCGCCGGTGCCGTGGCCGCCAATGGCGAAGTGGTCGTCGCCTTCGACTATATGAATCAGATTCTCGACTTCAACGAATTCGATCGCACCGCCGTGTGTCAGCCGGGCGTGGTGACCAAGCAGCTGCAGATGTTCGCCGAGGACAAAGGCCTGTACTACCCGGTGGATTTCGCTTCGGCCGGTTCCAGCCAGATTGGCGGCAATATCGGCACCAATGCCGGCGGGATCAAGGTGATTCGCTATGGTATGACCCGCAACTGGGTGGCTGGGCTGAAGGTTGTAACTGGCACCGGCGAGCTGTTGGAGCTGAACAAGGACCTGATCAAGAACGCCACCGGCTACGACATGCGCCAGCTGTTTATCGGCGCCGAAGGCACCCTGGGCTTCGTCGTCGAGGCCACCATGCGCCTGGACCGTGCGCCGAAGAACCTCACCGCAATGGTCCTTGGCACCCCGGACTTCGATTCGATCATGCCGGTGCTGCACGCCTTCCAGAACAAGCTGGATCTGACCGCCTTCGAGTTCTTCTCCGACAAGGCCCTTGCCAAAATCATGGCCCGTGGCGACGTGCCGGCGGCCTTTGAAACCGATTGCCCGTTCTACGCCCTGCTGGAATTCGAAGCCACCACCGAGGAAGTCGCCGAAGCGGCCCTGGCCACCTTCGAGCATTGCGTCGAGCAGGGCTGGGTGCTGGATGGCGTGATGAGCCAGAGCGAGCAGCAACTGCAGAACCTGTGGAAGCTGCGTGAGTACATCTCGGAAACCATCAGCCACTGGACGCCGTACAAGAACGACATCTCGGTCACCGTGTCGAAAGTGCCGGCGTTTTTGCACGATATCGACGCTATCGTCGGCGAACACTACCCGGATTTTGAAATCGTCTGGTTCGGCCATATCGGCGACGGCAACCTGCATCTGAATATCTTGAAGCCGGAGAACCTGTCCAAGGACGAGTTCTTCGCCAAGTGCGCCACGGTCAACAAGTGGGTGTTCGAGACCGTGCAGAAGTACAACGGCTCGATCAGCGCCGAGCACGGCGTGGGCATGACCAAGCGCGATTACCTGACCTACAGCCGTTCCGAGGCCGAGATTGGCTATATGAAGGCGATCAAGGCGGTGTTCGATCCCAACGGCATTATGAACCCAGGCAAAATCTTCGCCGTCTGAAGCTACTGCGCTCGGCCATGCTGCGTTGGCGCAGCCGGGAAAAATGCTCATTGGCACTAGCCAACTGCGCTTTTCCCCGACTCCGCCGCCTTGCCTGACCTTCGCTCGTGACGCTTCATAAGCATTTGATTCGGAGAAAAGCGGATGAGCTACCAGCATCAGTATATCGATGGCACCCATATCCACTTTCCCATGGGCAAGGTGGTGTGCATCGGGCGTAATTACGCCGAGCATGCCAAGGAGCTGAACAACCCGGTGCCCAGCGAGCCGCTGCTGTTTATCAAGCCGGGCAGCTGCGTGGTGCCGCTGGATCAAGGCTTTACCCTGGTCGAAGGCCGTGGTGACGTGCATTTCGAGGCGGAAATCGCCGTGCTGATCGGCAAGCCGCTGTCGCGCACACCGAATGCCGAGGAAGTGCTCGACGCCATTTCCGGCTTCGCCCCGGCGCTGGATCTGACCCTGCGTGATCTGCAGGCCAAGCTCAAGGAAAAGGGCTATCCCTGGGAAACCGCCAAGAGCTTCGACGGTGCCTGTGTACTGGCTCCTTTCGTCCCCGGCGATGCCGTGGAAGACCTGAGCGATATCGGCATCCGCCTGGCGATCAACGGTGAAGTGCGCCAGGATGGCAACAGCCGCGATATGCTCAACCCGATTTTGCCGATGATCCAGCATATCTGCGGGCATTTCAGCCTGCAGCCGGGCGATGTCATCCTCACCGGCACCCCCGCCGGCGTCGGCCCGCTGCACAAGGGCGACGAGCTGGTGCTGGAATTGCTTGGACACAGCCGTTTCGTCAGTCGCGCGCTCTGATTTTCAGGCACATGGAAGTGCCTGTTGAGCGGGTAATCGAACCTTAAGCGTTGCGCTCTAGTCTGATAGCCATCGTTCTTCTGAGTAGTGTGCGATGTCTGGTTGGCTTTCCCGTTTGTTGCGTCCGCGCCTGGCGCTGTTGCTTGTGTTGATAGCGGTGATGCTGGTGGCGAATTATCGTCATTGGGATGATCGCCTGTCGTTCTGGTTCAAGGAGCAGCAGGTCAGCACCGCTGAGCAGCAGCAGAGCGTCTGGCTGCCTGGTTATCGAGCCGTGCTGCAGGGCAAGCCGTTGCAGGGCTTAGGCGATGAGGAGGTGTCTGGGCTGACTTATAGCCATGAAAGCGACACCCTGTTCACTGTGACCGGTAAGGACCCTCAGCTGATCGAGCTGACCCTGGATGGCCAGGTGATGCGCCGTATCGATTTGCACGGGTTTGCCAATCCGGAAGGTGTGGAAATGCTCTCAGGCGGTCGCCTGGCGATTGTCGATGAGCGTAAGCGCACCCTTACCACGTTCAAGCTACATGCCCTAACCCGCAGCCTGGAGTTTGCCGACTATCCCTCCTTCGATCTGGGCTTCGCCGGCGCAGGCAACAAGGGTTTCGAGGGCATTGCCTGGGATTCGCGCAATGAGCGCGTGCTGCTCGGCAAGGAACGTGGCCCCTTGGGGCTGTTCAGCCTGCCGTTCCCTGGTGAAGACGGGGCGACGGGGGCCTTGCAGCCGCTGTCGTCCGGGCATCTGTTTCTGCGCGATATTTCGTCCCTGACCTACGACGCCCGCACTGGGCACTCCCTGGTGCTTTCGGATGAGTCGGGCCTGCTGCTGGAGGTGGATGCCCAGGGCGAACCGGTCAGCTTTATCAGCTTGAGCGGTGGCATGAATGGTTTGCGCGGCGGCATTAAGCAGGCCGAGGGGGTGACCATGGATGGCCAGGGCAATATCTATATCGTCAGTGAGCCCAATCTGTTCTATGTGTTGCGCAAAGAGCCGGCCAGCCAGCCCGACAGTGATTAAGTTTGGCTTAAGCGGCGATTAAGCCTGGCTTCAGCTACGCCCTCTAATCTGGCCCCATCACTTAACTGATTAGAGGTTCACCCCATGAAACGTTTCGCCCTTGCCCTGTTGCTGGCTCCCCTGTTTTCCACTGCGGCCCTGGCCGCCGGTTACACCGGCCCCGGCGCGACAACCCAGGTCACTACGGTGGCGGCCGCGCTGGATGCCGCCGATGACACCCCGGTGGTGTTGCAGGGGCAGATCGTCAAGCGCCTGCAGGATGAGCTCTACGAGTTCAAGGATGCCAGCGGCACCATCCACGTTGAGATCGACGATGAGCATTGGCCCGCCCAGGCCATCTCCGATACAGCGACCGTCAAGTTGAGCGGTGAAGTCGACCGCGACCTGATGAGCCGTGAGATCGATGTCGAGTACCTCGAATTGGTCAACTGATTGACTTAACCTGTTTCCCACGCCCGCCCGCAGCTTGTCTGTCGGGCGGGCGCTGCTATGCCGTCCTGTAGTCGCCGAGAGTGATATGCGCATTCATTTGACCCTGAAACACCTGCTGTTGAGCATTGTGCTGCTCGCGTTGCTGCTGCTTGGGCTGGTTGCCCAGGAGTACCGTCTGTTTGAGCGCGCCTGGTTCAACGTGCAGCAGTGGCAGCAGACGGGCCAGTGGCAGGAAGACTCCATGTCGCTTACGGATTACCAGGTGGAGATCGAGGCTAAGCCGATTGCCGGGTTGGATGATGATGTATCGGCGCTGACCTACGACCCGGATCGCAACAGCCTGTTTACCGTGACCAATCAGAAGTCGCAGCTGATCGAGCTGTCGCTGGATGGCGAGATTCTGCGACGTATCGACCTGGACGGCTTTGGCGATGCGGAGGCGGTCGAGTACATCAGCATGGGCTTGTATGTGATCACCGATGAGCGCCAGCAGCGTCTGATCAAGGTGCGTGTGGATGACAGCACCACCACTCTGCACGCCGATCAGGCCCAGCAGCTGTCGCTGGCGCTCGGGCGCAACGGTAACAAGGGCTTTGAGGGGCTGGCGTACGACTCGGTGGGCCAGCGCCTGTTTGTCGCCAAGGAACGCGACCCGATGCGCATCTACGAGATTCACGGTTTTCCGCAGCGCGACCCGCAGCAGCCGTTCGCCGTGCATGTGCTGGATGACCAGCAGCGTGATGCCGGGTTGTTCGTGCGCGATCTGTCCAGCCTGCAGTTCGATGAGCGCAGCGGGCACCTGCTGGCGCTGTCCGACGAATCGCGGCTGGTGCTGGAGCTGAATGTCGACGGCCAGCCGATCAGCAGTCTGTCGCTGCTGGGCGGGCGCAATGGCCTCAAGCGCAGCGTGCCCCAGGGTGAGGGTATCGCCATGGATAACCAGGGCACGCTGTATCTGGTCAGCGAACCAAACCTGTTCTACCGCTTCAAGAAACCGCTGGACTGAGGCGCTGACTCAGGACAGGCAGGCCGGGCTGCTGGCCGCCTGCGGTTGCAGCAGTCGCGCGGTTTTCCATTCGAAACCCAGGGTCAGGCCGACCGCCGCGCAGGCCAGACCGCTGGCCAGGCCCCACCACACGCCCTCGGCACCCCAGCCCATTGGGAAGGCCAGCAGCCAGGCCAGGGGTGCGCCAATCGCCCAGTAGCAGCCGAGGCCGACGAAGAAGGTGGTCTTGGCGTCCTTGAGGCCGCGAATCGCACCCATGGCGATGGTCTGGATGCCATCGAAGAACTCGAACCAGGCGGCAATCGCCAGCAGGCTGACGGCCAGCGCCACCACTTCACGGTAAGCCGGGTCGGCGCGGTCGAGGAACAAGCCCACTACCCAGTGCGGGGCGAGCCAGAACAGGCAGGCAAAACCCAGCATGCACAGCGCGCCCAGGCCGATGCCCAGGCGTCCGGCGCGGCGCGCTTCGAGCAGGCGACCCGCGCCGAAGTGCTGGCCGATGCGGAATGTCACCGCGTAGGAAATCCCCACCGGCACCATAAATGCCACGTACACCGACATGATCGCCAATTGGTGCGCCGCCAGTTGCTGGCTGCCCAGCGCCCCCATGCACAGGGCGGCAAAGGCAAACAGGCCGGACTCCACCGCATAGGTGCCGCCAATCGGCATGCCCAGGCGCAGCAATTCCTTCAGCTCGGCCCAGGCCGGCCGCAGCAGCCCGCGCCACAGCGGGTAAGGGCGGTAGGCGCTATGGCGCATCACATGCCAGGCCAGCAGCAGCGCCATAACATTCATCACTACGGCGGTGACCAAGCCGATGCCGGCCAGGCCCAGGGCCGGCAGGCCGAACCAGCCCTTGATCAACGCATAGTTGAGGATGAAGTTGGCCAGCGCGCCGCCGATGCTGATGGCCATCACCGGGCCGGGGCGACCGATGGCGCTGGTAAAACCGCGCAGCGCCATAAAAGTCATATAGCCGGGCAGGGCAAACACCAGGGTCGAGAGAAACTGCATGGCCCCGCTGACGTTGTCCGCGCGCTGACCGAAATACAGCAGTGCAGGCCCCAGGTTCCACAGCGCCAGGCCGGCGCTCAGCGCCAGGCCCCAGCCGAGCCACAGGCCGTTCTGGGTGAGTCGTGTAACGCCGGCGGGGTCATTGGCGCCGTGCCGAATCGCTACCAGGTTGCCGACTGCGGCGATCACCCCGACGCAGAAAATCGACACAAAGGAATAGCTGGCCGCGCCGAGGCCGCCGGCCGCCAGGGTTTCCGGGCCGAGCAGGCCCATCATCACGGTGTCGGTAAACACCATCAGCACGTGCGCCAGTTGCGCGGCGATCAGCGGGCCGGCCAGCTGCAGAATGGCGCGTAACTCGCTGCGAAGGGATTGCGGCATGATGAGTTCTACTCAGTCAGAAGCTTGCCCGGGTGATCCGCGCAGGCAGAGAATGCGCCTATTCTCATGAGCTATTGATAACGACACAAAGGGAAAAAAACGATGTCATTCATGACTAATACTCATGGTTTGCATAGATGAGTCGGCGTCTTCCGGCGTTGTACGCCCTGCGCGCATTCGAGGCCGCCGCGCGGCACAGCTCCTTCACCCGGGCGGCCGAGGAGCTGGCGATCACCCAGAGCGCGGTCAGCCGCCATGTGCGCACCCTGGAAGAGCACTTCGCCTGCCGCCTGTTCGAGCGCCGCGGGCGCAGCCTGCAACTCACGGAAACCGCACGCATGCTGCTGCCCGGGCTGCGCGATGGGTTCGATGCGCTGGAGCGGGCCTGCAACACCCTGCGCGTCGACGACACGGTACTGCGCTTGAAAGCCCCGTCGACCCTGACCATGCGCTGGCTGCTGGCACGGCTGTCGCGCTATCGCCTGAATAACAGCGACAGCGAGGTGCAGCTGACCAGCGCCTGGATGGATGTCGACAAGGTGGATTTCCTCCATGAACCCTTCGATTGTGCGGTGCTGTTGAGCCAGGGCGGTTTCTCCGATGAGTGGGAGAGCGCCGAGCTGTTTGCCGAATGGCTGATCCCGGTCTGCGCGCCGCAGGCGCTGAGCGAGCAGCCCTGGGACCTGGCGCGCTTGCAGGCCGCCGAACTGCTGCATCCAACCCCGGACCGTCGCGATTGGCGGCAATGGTTGCAGGCCATGGGCCTGGCTGAGCAGGTGCCGCTCAAGGGCGGCCAGGTGTTCGACACCCTGGAACTCGGCATGGTCGCCGCCGCACGCGGTTATGGCGTGTCGATCGGTGATCTGGTGATGGTCGCCGAAGACGTTGCCCAAGGCCGTCTGGGTTTGCCCTGGCCGTGCGCGGTGCCCAGCGGTTGCAGCTATTACCTGGTGTGGCCAAAAGCACGGCGCGGCCAGGAGCGCTTTCGGCGTTTGCGTGACTTCCTGCTCACGGAAGTGGCGGCCATGCAGTTGCCGGCGGTGCAGTCGGTCGCGCCAGGTGCGCGTTAAGCGGCGTGTAGGGCTGGCGTAAAAAATATTGGACTGCCTGTGTCGTGGATTTCAAATTAAGTTAAGTTAAAACAATGGCTTGCTTGTGTGTTTAGAGGCTATGGCCGTTACTTGCGTCCTGATTTATTAACATTTCGCACGTATTTGTTTGACATATTTTACGGCTTTGGCAGACTGGCCTCAGGGTTTCGGCTGTCAGGTGGGCGTTCTAAGCAGATTTGTCGCCCGTTTGGCCAGGTGCTTGCGCCGGCGCTGACAGACGCAACCAGCGGTAAAAACAGGAGGTCGTGCGGCAGTCGTCGCCTCTCCTGCACAGCAACGGCAGACGCCCTGTCTGCCCCAAGGTGATGTATGTCCAACAACAATACGAAACAGCGCCTAGGCGCGCGTAAACCGGTTGTCCTGATGTCCATGGGCGCTCAAGAGCGCAAAGGGCATGCCTATCAAGTCATGACCCACAAATACATAACCCCCCTGGTCGAACTGTCTGGCTGTGTGCCGCTGCTGGCACCGACCTGCATTGGTGTCGACGATCTTGAGCAGTACCTGTCGATGGTCGATGGCGTTTACCTGACTGGAGCCGGCAGCAATATCGATCCGGCGCTCTACGGCCAGGAAAACCTGACGCCGACCAAGGGCCAGGATCGCGACCGCGACCTCTTCGATATTCCGCTGATCCGCGCTGCCATCGCCCGCGGCCTGCCGCTGTTCGGTATCTGCCGCGGCATGCAGGAAATCAACGTGGCGCTGGGTGGTGATATCCATCAGAAGGCCTATGAAGTCGAGGGTATAGATGACCACCGTGAGGATTCCGACGATCCGGTGGATGTGCAGTACGGCGAAACCCACAAGGTTCGTCCGGTGCCAGACAGCTGGTTCGCCGAGCTGATGGGCCAGGCAGAATTCCCAGTCAACTCCCTGCATGGTCAGGCGCTGGATAAGCTGGGTGAAGGCGTCGAAGCACTGGCCTATGCCGAAGACGGTCTGGTCGAAGCGATTCACCTGCCGGCGGTCGAGCAGTTCACCCTGGCGGTGCAATGGCACCCCGAGTGGCAGGCTGCGCAGAACCCGCATTCGGTGAAGATCTTCCAGGCCTTCGGTGATGCCTGCCGCGAGCGTGCGGCGCAGCGCCAGCAGTAATATTTAGAGCTGGTACAAAAGCCCCGCCATGCGGGGCTTTTTCTTGTCTTCAGCTTTCACTGATGCTGGGGCGGTACTGCAAGGCCTCGCCCAGATGACTGCGATTGATGCTCACGGCACTGTCCAGATCGGCCAGGGTACGCGCCACTTTCAGCACCCGATGCGCCGCGCGCAGGCTCAGGCCTAAGCGTTCGCAGGCATTTTCCAGCCAGTGCCGATCCTCGCCGCTAAGTGCGCAATGCTGTTGCACCCCAGGCAGATCCAGATGGGCGTTGGCGCAGCCCTGCCGCGTGAGTTGGCGTTGCCGCGCATGGGTGACCTGCACAGCCAGTTCGGCGCTGTTCGGCCCTGGGTCGTTGCGGGTTTCCAGGCGGGTGGTTTCGCGCGGCACATTGAGGTGCAGGTCGATGCGGTCGAGCAGCGGTCCTGAGAGTTTGCCGCGGTAGCGCTGTATCTGCTCACCCGAGCAGCGGCAGCGCCCGGAAGGATCGCCCAGGTGCCCGCACGGGCAGGGATTCATCGCCGCGACCAATTGGAACCGCGCCGGAAAACGCACCTTGTCGCGGGCGCGGGCAATCACGATCTGTCCACTTTCCAGGGGCTCACGCAAAACTTCCAAGACCTTGCGATCGAACTCGGGAAGCTCGTCGAGGAACAAAATGCCGTGATGGGCCAGGGTGATTTCACCAGGTTGCGGGCGTCCACCACCGCCGACCAGCGCGGCGGCCGAGGCGCTGTGGTGTGGCGTTCTAAAGGGTCTCTGCGGCCAGGCAGTTAGCGGGGTGTGGCTGGCTACCGAGTGAATGGCGGCCACTTCCAGGGCTTCGCGCTCATCCAGCGGCGGCAGCAAGCCTGGCAAGCGGCTGGCCAGCAGGGTCTTGCCGGTGCCGGGCGGCCCCGTAAAAAGCAGATTATGTGACCCCGCAGCGGCCACCAGCAGCGCGCGTTTGGCGGCAATCTGCCCCTGCACTTCGGCCAGATCCGGGTAGGGTTGCAACTGTCGCAGCAGGCCCTGGGCCTGATAAGGCGCAATCGGCGTCTGGCCGTTGAGGTGAGCAGCCAGTTGCAGCAGATGCTCGACCGCAATCACCGTCAGCCCGGACGCCAGGCTGGCTTCCTCGGCGTTTTCCCGCGGCACCACTAAGGTGCGTCCGGCTTCACGAGCGGCCAGCGCCGCCGGCAGCACGCCCTGCACTGGGCGTACTGCGCCAGACAAGGCCAGTTCACCGAGGCATTCGAGCTGTTCCAGGGCCGCTGCCGGTATCTGGCCGCTGGCGGCGAGAATGCCTAAGGCAATCGCCAAGTCGAAGCGTCCACCGTCTTTTGGCAAGTCGGCGGGGGCCAGATTCAGGGTGATTCTTCGCGGGGGAAAGTCGAAAGCGCAATTGAGGATCGCGCTGCGTACCCGGTCCTTGCTTTCCTTGACCGCCGTCTCGGGTAAACCGACCAGGGCCAGCGAGGGCAGGCCGTTGGCCAGATGGGCTTCGACCGTTACGGCCGGTGCTTCGACACCTACCTGGGCGCGGCTGTGGACTATGGCCAGGGACATCGATCACTCCTTGATCGTGCTGCTGCAGCGGATTACTCGCTAAGCGGCGTGGCTTCTGCTGGGGTGCTGCGGGCTTCCATCTCGGCCACTTTGGCCTCCAGGGCTTCCAGGCGTGCGCGGGTGCGGGCGAGGACCACCATCTGGCTGTCGAACTCATCCCGGCTGACCAGGTCGAGCTTGCTGAAGGCGCTTTGCAGCAACACTTTGAACTGCGCTTCGAATTCACCGCGCGGTAATGGCGCATCGCCGTTGAATAGGCGCGAGGCGTGGGTGCTGAGGGCGTCTAGCAGGGCTTTAGGTGGCAGCATGGTGAGGTTCCAGTGACAGGTGGCGGCAGTGTAGCACGCAGCCTGGCGCGGCTTGCCGGGCACGCAGCGGGCGCATTGGCGGGCAACTGCACGGTTTTCGCGCGCCGGCCAGGGGGTGGCTGCACTGTTGTTGTGCGGTGATGGCCAGCTGATATTCCGCAAAACCCCGTGGTTACGGGCTAACTGCATGAAATAAATAGTTTTTAGACGTTCTGGCAAGCTTTCTGCTTTGTCACTGGCGACGCATGCACCGATGCAGTTCCGGTGCGTCAGGCGAAGCGGGGGAGTGTTTCGTCTGGTGTGGTTGGTTGATATCGGAGTAGCCGAGCTAGCGCGGTCGTAGCATTTCAAAAGCCAGACACTGCGCATAGACTTGGGCCGGGTTTGTTTTCCTGGGGCAAGTCCATCAATACGGGAGAAGAGTTAATGAAGCTAGTCACTGCCATCATCAAGCCGTTCAAGTTGGACGACGTCCGCGAGTCGCTGTCCGAGATCGGCGTGCAGGGCATCACGGTCACTGAAGTCAAAGGCTTCGGTCGCCAGAAGGGCCATACCGAGTTGTACCGCGGCGCTGAATATGTGGTCGATTTTTTGCCAAAGGTGAAGATCGACGTGGCGATTGCCGACGACCAGCTGGATCGGGTCATCGAGGCGATTACCAAGGCGGCCAACACCGGCAAGATCGGTGACGGCAAGATTTTCGTCGTCAATCTGGAACAGGCCATCCGCATCCGTACCGGCGAAACCGGCACCGACGCAGTTTAAGCCTCCAAACCCCCACACGCCCCAGGAGAAAAAAATATGACTCTGCGTAAGATCGCAGGGCTAGGAGCCCTTTTGTCCCTCGTAACCCCTGGCTTGGCCATGGCTGACGAGGTTGTCCTCAACTCAGGCGACACCGCCTGGATGCTGACCGCCACCGTGCTGGTGCTGTTCATGACCATCCCGGGCCTGGCGCTGTTCTACGGCGGCATGGTTCGTTCCAAGAACATTCTCTCGGTGATGATGCAGTGTTTCGCCATCACCGGTCTGATCAGCGTGCTGTGGGTCATTTACGGCTATAGCATCGCGTTCGACACCACCGGCATGGAGCAGAACGTTGTCAACGTCAACTCCTTCGTCGGCGGCCTATCCAAGGCGTTCCTCAGCGGCTTGACCCCAAGCAGCCTGGTCGGCGCGTTCCCTGAAAGCGTGTTCATCGTGTTTCAGATGACCTTCGCCATCATCACTCCGGCCCTGATCGTCGGCGCTTTCGCTGAGCGCATGAAGTTCTCCGCCATGCTGATCTTTATGGGCGTGTGGTTCACTCTGGTTTATGCACCGATCGCACACATGGTCTGGTCCGGCAACGGCGGCCTGATGTGGGACTGGGGCGTACTGGACTTCGCTGGCGGCACCGTGGTGCACATCAACGCCGGTATCGCTGGCCTGGTGGCCTGCCTGGTGCTGGGCAAGCGTAAAGGCTTCCCGACCACTGCCATGGCGCCGCACAACCTCGGCTACACCCTGATGGGCGCTGCCATGCTGTGGATCGGCTGGTTCGGCTTCAACGCCGGTTCCGCCATCGCCGCCAACGGCACTGCCGGTATGGCCATGCTGGTGACCCAGATCGCAACCGCCGCCGCTGCACTGGGCTGGATGGCTGCCGAGTGGATCTCCCACGGCAAGCCAAGCGCCCTGGGCATCGCCTCCGGTGTGGTTGCCGGCCTGGTTGCCATCACTCCGGCTGCCGGCACTGCGGGCCCGATGGGTGCCCTGGTGATCGGTCTGTCTGCTGGCGTGATCTGCTTCTTCTGCGCCACCAGCCTGAAGCGCAAGCTGGGCTACGACGACTCACTGGACGCGTTCGGCGTGCACGGCATCGGCGGCATCGTCGGCGCACTGCTGACCGGTGTGTTCGCAGCCCCAGCGCTCGGCGGCTTCGGGACTGTGACCGATATCGGCGATCAACTGCTCAAGCAGGCGATGGGCGTCGGTTTCACCGTGGTCTACACCGCTGTAGTGACCTACATCATCCTCAAAGTACTGGATCTGGTGATGGGTCTACGCGTAACCGAAGAAGCTGAGACCGTCGGTCTCGACCTCTCCGAGCACAACGAGCGCGGCTACAACCTGTAAGCCCAACTGCTGTGCAAAACGCCCGGTCCGCCGGGCGTTTTTTATGGCATGCCATCCATGGCCGCCACCCTGAGGGCCGTCGCTGCGCGACGTCAAAAATCGCTCCTGGCTATTTTTTATGGCGTGCTATCCCTGGCGGCCACCCTGCGGGCCGTCGCTACGCGACGTTAAAAATGACTCCTGATCATTTTCTATATCCGCGCCAACGGTGGCGCAGGTCCTACGGTACAACGGAGTACTTATGGAAAATACCGCACTGATTCCCTTGCAGTACGCGCTCGACACCTTCTATCTGCTGGTCTGTGGTGCCCTGGTGATGTGGATGGCGGCGGGTTTTGCCATGCTCGAATCCGGCCTGGTACGGGCCAAGAACACCACTGAAATTCTGACCAAGAACATCGTGCTCTACGCCCTGGCGTGCGTGATGTACCTGCTGCTGGGTTATGCGTTGATGTACGGCGGCGATGCCGGTGGCGTGCTGCCCAACCTGGGCTTTTTGATTGGCGAGGAGCATGTGCCGGCGGTGGTCGCCGCCGGCGGTGATGGCGCGCCTTACTATTCCAAGCGTGCGGACTTCTTCTTCCAGGTGGTGTTTGCCGCAACCTGCATGTCGATCGTCTCCGGCGCAGTGGCCGAACGCATGAAGCTGTGGGCTTTTCTCGCCTTCGCCGTGGTCATGTGCGGCGTGATCTACCCGGTGGAAGGCTACTGGACCTGGGGTGGTGGCTTCCTCAAGGCGGCCGGTTTCAAGGACTTCGCTGGTTCCGGCATCGTGCATATGGCCGGTGCCACGGCGGCCTTGGCCGGGGTCATCCTGCTTGGCGCACGCAAGGGCAAGTACGGGCCCAAGGGGCAGATCAACGCCTTCCCGGGGGCCAACCTGCCGCTGGCGACGCTGGGTACGCTGATCCTCTGGTTCGGCTGGTTTGGCTTCAACGGTGGCTCGCAGCTCAAGCTGAGCAGCATCGAAGACGCCAACGCCGTGGCCAATGTGTTCGTTAACACCAACATGGCGGCTGCCGGTGGCCTGATCGCCGCGCTGATCGTGGCGCGCATCCTGTTTGGCAAGGCCGACCTGACCATGGCGCTTAATGGCGCGTTGGCAGGCCTGGTGTCGATTACTGCTGAACCGCTGACACCGACTGCCGTGCAGGCGGCGCTGATCGGTGGCGTCGGTGGTGTGCTGGTAGTGTTCTCCATTCTCAGCCTGGACAAGCTGAAGATTGATGACCCGGTCGGGGCTATTTCGGTACACGGTACCGGCGGCATCTGGGGCCTGCTGGCGGTCTGCCTGACCAACAGCGATTCGAACCTGGGTGCGCAGCTGCTCGGCATCGGCGTGATCTTCACCTGGGTCATGCTCGCCAGCCTGCTGGTCTGGGCGCTGATCAAACTGGCGATCGGCTTGCGGGTGACCGAGGAAGAAGAATACGAAGGCGTGGACATCGCCGAGTGCGGGATGGAGGCCTATCCGGAGTTCACCAAGAACTGATTTTTCGGAGTTTCGACAAGGGCACCTAATGGTGCCCTTTGTTTTTTCTGCAAGCGCGCTAGAATGCGCGCCGTTGAGCGCAGATCGCCGATGCGCAGTGCTCAGCCACAGGAATTTTTTTCAGCGACGTTAGAAAGCTGACGCAGCTGGGCTATAACTACTCTGCTTTTCGCAAGTCATGAGGTTGGAACATGAGCGACGAAGATCTGGAACACGACGAATTAGAAGGCGCTGACGAAGACGAAGGCGAAGAGCTGGCCGCCGCCGACGATGGCGACAGCAGCGATGATGATGGCGATGGTGACGACGAAGTCGTACCGGCCAGCAAAAGCAAAAAGGTCAAGGCCGCAGTCGACGTAGAAGAACTGCCGAGCATCGAAGCCAAGCAGAAAGAGCGGGACGCCCTGGCACGCGCCATGGAAGAGTTCCTCTCGCGCGGCGGCAAGGTGCAGGAAGTCGAGCCTAATGTCGTCTCCGACCCGCCCAAGAAGCCAGACAGCAAATACGGCAGCCGCCCTATTTAAGCTGTAGCGCTCAAGCAAAAAGCCCGCATGGCAAACGCCGTGCGGGCTTTTTTATTGCTGTTATGGATAAGCAGCGCGCCGCATTTCCTTGGTTGATACGTAACTGACTCTACGCCCAGCTATGCAGCAAGGTGGGCAGCTCGGCCAGGCTGCGGATCTCGGCATCCGGCGCGGTTGTACCAGTCCAGGGCTTGGCCTGCGGATTGAACCAGATGGCACGCAGCCCGGCGGCCTTGGCTCCGGCGATATCGTCGCTGGGGTGGTCGCCGATATGCACGGCATGCTCGGCGGCTATCCCGGCGCGTTTCAGCGCCTCCTCGAAGGGCTTCGGGTCGGGCTTGCCGACGCCCAACTCTTCGGCGCACAGGGCGAACTGGAAGTAATCGGCCAGGCCCAGGCGGCGCACATCGGCATTGCCGTTGGTGATTACCCCGAGGGTGAAACGGCTGGCCAGGGCCTCCAGGGTCGGGTGCACCTCGGCGAATAGCTCGAGCTGATGGCGCGCGGCGAGAAACACCTGAAAACCACCCTCGGCCAGCGCCTGCGCATCGTTGTAGGCGTAGCCGGCGTTTTCCAGGGCGTGAAACAGGATGCGTCGGCGCAGCTCGCTCAGGCGATGTTGCAGCGCAGGCTCTGTGCGCAGCAGGGTGGCGCGAATCCCCCACAGGTGCTCGACCGACACCGCGTCCAGGCGCGGCGCATGCATGGCCAGCCAGTTGCGCAGCGCCGCCTCGGCGTCCTGCATCACCGGAGTGACGTCCCACAGGGTGTCATCGAGGTCGAAGGTAATCAGCTGAATGCTCATTCTGTGCTGCCTTTGCGTTTGGCCCGTGGGTGAGCCTTGTCATAGACCGTGGCCAGGTGCTGGAAATCCAGGTGGGTGTAGACCTGGGTGGTGGCGATGTCGGCGTGGCCGAGCAGTTCCTGCACCGCGCGCAGATCCTGGGAAGATTCGAGCATATGGCTGGCGAAGCTGTGGCGCAGCATATGCGGGTGCAGGTGCTGGCCTAGCTCGCGCACTCCGGCCTGACGCACGCGTAGTTGCACGGCGCGCGGGCCGATACGCCGGCCTTGCTGGCTGATAAACACCGCGCCATCGGCCGGATTGGCCAGCGCACGCAACGGCAGCCATTGCTCCATGGCCGCGCGCGCCATACGCCCGAGGGGTAGTTCGCGGGTCTTGTTGCCCTTGCCGATAACCCGTACCAGCCCGGCGGGCAGGTCGAGGCCATCCAGGTTGAGGCCCACCAGCTCCGACAGGCGCAGGCCGGATGAATAGAACAGCTCAAGCATGGCCTGGTCGCGGCGGGCGATAAAGTCGTCTTCCAGCGCACCATCGAGCAATTGCGCGGTGCGGTCGGCGTCCAGGGTTTTTGGCAGACGACGTTCGCCCTTGGGCGGCATCAGGCCGCTGGCCGGATCACTCTGGCAATGGCCTTCACGAATCAGGTAACGGTACAGCCCGCGGGTGGCCGAGAGCAGGCGCGCCAGGCTGCGGCTGGATTGGCCCTGCATATTCAGGCGGCCGACCATACGGCGCAGGCGTGCGGTATCGAGCGCGGCCCAGCTGTCGATCTGCTCCTGGGTGCAGAACGCCAACAGCGTGCTCAGGTCGTGGCCGTAGCCGCTCAGGGTATGGGGGGAAAGCTGGCGCTCGCTGCGCAGGTGTTCGAGGTAGGCGTCCAAGAGGTCTTGCATGGAAGCTCCCTGCGGTGCGGTCGGGGCGATGTTTAGCGCGATTAACGCACCGAGCGCAGCGGTGTGGCAAAGCCCGGTACGACGCGCGCCAGCACTTCGGCGATATAGCCGAGGAACAGCGTGCCCAGCGAGCTTTTGTAATGCTGCGGGTCGGCGCTGCCAATCGCCAGCACGCCATGCAGGCCTTGATAGGAGATGCTCACCACTGCCGCCGAGCCGACTTGCGCGCCGTCTTCGGCACCGAACAGGAAGTTCAGCTCATGCTCACGCAGCACGCCGCAGATGGTTTTGCCGCCAGCCAATAGGCCGCCGATGGCTTGATGGGCTTCGGCGCTGCTGACCGAGCGGCCGACGGGCAGCGGTGCTTCGCTGAACAGAATCAGGCTGACGAAGGGCACCTGAAACTCGCGGCGCAGGCTGTCTTCGACGCAGCTGACCACTTCTTCCAGGCTATTGGCATCGAGCAGGTCGAGCACCAGGCGGCGGGTCTTGTCGAACAGCCGGTCGTTGTCGCGGGCCACGTCCATCAATTGCGAGAGGCGGTGACGCATCTCAATATTGCGCTCGCGCAGCAGTTTCACCTGGCGCTCGACCAGCGACACGGTATCGCCGCGCTGGTGCGGAATACGCAGCTCGGGGATCAACTCGTCGTGGTCGATAAAGAATTCCGGATGCAGGCGCAGGTACGCGGCAACCGTTTCCGAATCCAGTGGCTTGGGTGAATCCTGCTTGTCGGTCATAGGCGAACCTGTCCTTCGTACACACGTACTGCGGGTCCGGTCATCATAACGGGCTGACCTGCGCCTGCCCACTCGATGGACAGCTTGCCGCCGGGTAGTTCGATCTGCACCGGTGAATCCATCCAGCCCTGGCTGATTGCCGCCACTGCGGCGGCGCAAGCACCGGTACCGCAGGCCTGGGTTTCCCCGGCACCGCGTTCCCAGACGCGCAGCTTGGCGCGTTGGCGGTCGACCACTTGCAGGAAGCCGACATTGACCCGCTGTGGGAAGCGCGAATGGTGTTCGAGTTTTGGCCCCAGGCTGTGCACTGGCGCGTTATCGACGCTGTCGACGCGCAGCACGGCATGCGGGTTGCCCATGGATATGGCGGCCAGTTCAACGGTCTGGCCGTCGACTGCGACGCTGTAACTCAGCGCCTGCTGTTCGGCCTGGAACGGGATGTTGGCCGGCACCAGGCGCGGCGCGCCCATGTTGACGCTGATCTGCCCGTCGTTGCGCACATCCAGCTCGATGATGCCGCCCTTGGTTTCCACGCGCATCTGCCGCTTCACGGTCAGGCGCTTGTCCAGCACGAAGCGGGCGAAGCAGCGCGCGCCGTTGCCGCACTGCTCCACTTCCGAACCGTCGGCATTGAAGATGCGGTAGCGGAAATCCACGTCCGGGTTGCTCGGCGGCTCGACCAGCAGCAGCTGGTCGAAGCCCACGCCGGTGTGGCGGTCGCCCCACTGCTTGGCGTTCTTCGGCTGGATATGCGCGTGCTGGCTGACCAGGTCGAGGACCATAAAGTCGTTGCCGAGGCCGTGCATCTTGGTAAAGCGCAATAACATCGCCTGGTCCTTTTAACTCGCGGGCGGCAGGCAGCTTTCGCCCGCAAAGAGTTCGCTGAGCGTCTCACGACGACGCACTTCGAAGGCGTGTTCACCATCCACCATCACCTCGGCGGCGCGGCCGCGGGTATTGTAGTTGGAGCTCATGACAAATCCGTAAGCACCGGCTGAACGCACGGCCAGCAGATCGCCTTCGGCCAGGGCCAGCTGACGATCCTTGGCGAGGAAGTCGCCGGTCTCGCAGATCGGCCCGACGATGTCGTAGTTGCGCGTTGCGCTGTCGCGCGGCTGCACGGCCACTACATCCATCCAGGCCTGGTACAGGGCTGGGCGGATCAGGTCGTTCATCGCCGCATCGACGATGGCGAAGTCCTTGTGCTCGGTGTGCTTGAGGTACTCGACCTGGGTCAGCAGCACGCCAGCGTTGGCGACAATCGAGCGGCCCGGCTCGAATACCAGGGCCAGGTCGCGGCCGGCAATGCGCTCACGCACGGCCTTGATGTAATCGCCGGCCAGTGGTGGCTGTTCATCGCGGTACTGCACGCCGAGACCGCCACCCAGATCCAGGTGCTTGATGCGGATGCCGGCAGCGGCGAGCTGATCGATCAGCGCGAGCAAACGGTCGAGGGCATCGAGAAACGGCGGCAACGTGGTCAGCTGCGAGCCGATATGGCAATCGACGCCGACCACCTGCAGGTTTGGCAGCGCGGCGGCGCGGGCATAAACAGCCGGGGCCTGCTCGATATCGATGCCGAATTTGTTTTCTTTCAGACCCGTGGAGATATACGGGTGGGTGCCGGCGTCGACGTCCGGGTTGACCCGCAACGAGATCGCCGCAGTCTTGCCCAGCTCGGCGGCAACCAGTTGCAGGCGTTCCAGCTCGTCGGTGGATTCGACGTTAAAGCAGTGCACGCCGACTTCCAGGGCACGGCGCATGTCGTCACGACTCTTGCCGACACCGGAAAAGACGATCTTGCTTGGCTCGCCGCCTGCGCTGAGTACGCGCTCCAGTTCGCCGCGGGAGACGATATCGAAACCGGCACCGAGGCGCGCCAGCACATTCAACACGCCGATATTGGAGTTGGCTTTAACCGCAAAACACACCAGATGCGGCATGCCCTGCAGGGCATCGGCATAGGCGCGGTACTGCGCCTCGATGTGCGCACGCGAGTAGACGTAGGTCGGCGTACCGAAGCGTTGGGCGATGGCGGACAACGCCACGCCTTCCGCGAACAGCGCACCGTCGCGGTAGTTGAAGGCGTTCATGAGCCGTCCTTATTCGGTCTGTGCAGGTTCAGCTGCTGGTTCAGCCGCAGGCTCGGCCTGTACGGGCACGGGTGCGCTTTCTTCTGGCAGGAACAGCGGGCCTTTCTGGCCACAGCCAGCCAGCAGCGTACTGACGGCAAGCATCGCGATAAGGGCAGTAAACAGCCGCTTCATGGTGGAATCCTTGTAATAAAGCATGATTGCGCCGGAGTATACCGACCCCCCGACGCCTTGCCTATGCGCCAGGATTCCCGTCGGGCGGGGCTTTGCCTGTATCTTTGCGGCTAGCTTTGCGCCCATCGCCAGCGTTCAGGAGACTGGATGGACAACCCCGTACCTACGAGCAGCTCGGTTTCAGTTGCTTACCTGCAAGGTTTGCTCGATTACCTGGCGCGCCGGGGCGTCGACAGCGCGCAACTGCTGGAGCGGGTGCAGCTCGGTCCGCAGATTCTTGCTCAGCGCGACCAGCGCGTCGCGGCCAGTGCCTACCTGGAATTGCTCGGCCACGGCGTGCGCCTGACCGGGGATGCGCAGTTGGGCTTGCACCTGGGTGAAGCAGTGCGGCCGGGGTATTACGGCGTGCTCGGTTATCTGATCATGAGTTGTGCGACCCTCGCCGATGCCTTGCATCGCCAGGCGCGCTACGCCGCGCTGGTCGGTAATCTGGGCCAGGTCGACTTGGCGGATGAGCCGCCGCGCGCTGGGCTGGAACCGCAGGTGGCGCACAGCTGGCAGCCTTTGTTGCCACAACAGCAGCGTCAGCTCAGTGAGGAAACCCTGGCCGGCTGGGTCACCTTCGGCCACTGGATCAGTGGCCTGGATATCCCGCCGACCGAGGTGCGTTTCCAACATTCGGCCCCGACGGATGTCTCCGAGTACCAGCGGATTTTTCGCTGTCCGGTGCTGTTCGATCAGGCCGATAATGCCCTGATATTTCCCAAGCGCCTGCTCGCCACGCCGCTGGGCCAGGCCGATGCGCAGGTGCGGTTGATGCTCGACGCCTATGCTGATCGCCTGCTCGGCGAAATTCAGCAGGGTCATAGCGTGCTCGACCGCGCGCGCCTGGAATTATCGCGGCAACTGCCGGAAGTGGGCGCGGATTTGCAGCAAATCGCCGCGCGTTTGGCGCTCAGTCCGCGTACCCTGCAGCGGCGTTTGCGCGAAGCCGGGTTATCCTTTAATCAGTTGGTGGATGAAACGCGCCAGCAGCTGGTGTTGCATTACCTGCGCGACCCGGCGCTGGAGCTGGCGGAAATCGCCTTTCTGGTCGGCTTCAGCGAACCCGGTTCACTGGCCCGCGCGTTTCGCCGCTGGACCGGGCAGAGCCCAGGCGAATATCGCCGTTGCTTGAAAGAACATTAACCACTGCAGCCCAAGACTTTTGCAGGCGCTGAATTTTTTGAGGTAAGTCGTAATGAGTTTGACCGAAGCCCGCTTTCACGATCTGGTCGATGCCACCCAGCAGGCGGTGGAAGATATTTTCGATGACAGCGACCTGGACCTCGACCTGGAAAACTCCGCCGGGGTGCTGACCGTACGTTTCGAGAACGGCACCCAGTTGATCTTCAGCCGCCAGGAGCCGCTGCGTCAGCTGTGGCTGGCGGCCCGTTCGGGCGGCTTCCATTTCGATTACGACCAGGCCAGCGAGCGTTGGATCTGTGACAGCAGCGACGAGCTGCTGGGCGAAATGCTGGCGCGCATCACCCTGGAACAATCCGGTGCCGACCTTGAGTTCGAAGAGCTCTGAGGGCGCGGGCCAGGAGGTCGCCTCGCCCTGCCGCCGCCAGTGTTGTCTGGATGATCAGGATATCTGCCTGGGCTGTGGCCGCACGTTGCAGGACATTCTCGACTGGGGCAACGCCGACAGGGCGCGCAAGCGTGCCATCTGCGTGGCTGCCGAGGCGCGCCTGCAGCAGCGCAACGCCGCGCCATGACCGGGCAGTCTTGTTTATTTGAGTGGCTGTGATACGGTCGGCCTAACCCTTGCAAACCCCATCTCCAATGATGGGGTTTTGCTTTTTTGCCGTTAAAGGAGATGTACCCGCACCATGACCAGCGCACCTTCGATCACTATCACCCGCCTTGATTTGCAGCGTTTGGAGCATCTGCTCGACAGCCTGGATGATTTCGGCCCGGGTGCCATCGCGTTGCAGGCCGAGCTGGACCGTGCCGACGTGGTTGGCCATGACGAAGTGCCGGCCGGGGTGGTGACCATGAATTCGCGGGTGCATTGCCGCGAGGAGAGCAGTGGCAAGGATTACCACCTGACCCTGGTCTACCCGCAGGACGCCGGCGCAGAAGGCACGGTCTCGATTCTCGCGCCGGTTGGCAGCGCCCTGCTGGGCCTGTCGGTGGGCCAGCATATCGACTGGACCGCACCCGGCGGCAAGGTGCTCAAGCTGACGCTGCTGGCGGTGGAGTATCAGCCTGAAGCTGCGGGTGAATACAACCGCGAGTAAGGCGCACGCTGTGCGCTGAGCGCGGCGGTATAAATCTGCGTATCACGCATTCCGGCAAGGAGGCCCGTATGTCCAGTCTGCCCCTGTATTTCCCCTCAGGCTTTGCTCTCCCTCAGGCGCTGCTGTGCGCCCAGTTGGTTGACGCGGCCTATGCGCAGTACGGCCAGTGGCAAGCCCAGCAGCGCCCGCGCCGCCCCCAGGATTTCACCTGGCAGCCGCCGTCGCTGGCGGACTGGCAGTTCTCCGCGCCGATCTGGAGCGTGCTCAGCGAACTGCACTTTCTCAATGAGTCGGAACCCTTTGGCTTTGCTGCGCGTGGTCCGCAGGGCGAGGTCTACCTGGTGTTTCGCGGTACCGACACGGTGCAGGACTGGCTGGATGACCTGGATGCCGATCAGCGCGCCTACCCCTGGCAAGCTGGCCTGGGCAATGTGCATGACGGCTTTCTCAAACTCTACACTTCGCTGCGGGATCAGGCCTTGCAGGCCATCGACAGCCTGCGGCCGAACGGTCCGCTGTGGCTGTGCGCGCACAGCCTGGGTGGTGCGATATCCAGTTTGGCGGTGCTCGATCTGCGCGAACGCTGGCCCGACCTGCCGTTGCAGCATTACAGCTTCGCCAGCCCGCGGGTGGCCGCCCCGGACTTTGCCGCGCACTACAACGGGCTGCAGGTGCCGACTTTCCGCGTAGTGAATGACAGTGATCTGGTGCCGCAGGTGCCGCCGGGAGTGACCGGCAAGTGGCTGTATCAACACCTGGGGCTGGCAGTAACCTTCAGCGCCAGCTACGCCTCGGTAGGCGACAATCACAGCCTGGCCGGCTGTTACCTGTACGCCTTGCAGAACCCACAGGCACCGATGCGCGACTGATCAGGCTTTCTGCAGCGCCTGATTAAGCGCCGCTTCCAGGCGGCCCTTGTAGCGCAGGTAATGCACGCTCTGCATATGCCCCTCGCCGAGCACCGCTGACAGGTCGAGGTCGGTGATATAGCAGGGGTAGCGCGCGCCATCACGGCGCTGCGCGAGGATGTGCTGGGCGACCGCAGCGAACAGGTCGCCGGCGTACTCCAGTTCGGAAAACTCGCGGTGGTTGCAGTACAGGGTGACGTGGGAGCGTTTATGGTCCGCCGGCTCGACGATGGCCTGCACGTCATAGAACGGGTGGCTGATCGGCGACAGCGGCGGCGGTCGCCGTTCCAGGCGCTGGGCGCGCAGCGGCGCATCCGGCAGCACCTGGTAATACAGCACCTCCAGCGGCTGGTGTGCCGGCAGGTTGTCCAGCGGCAGCAGGGCATTGCGCCGGTACAGCACCGACTGCAGAAAGCGTTGCAATGGGGTCAGCAGACTCTGTTCATCACGGTAGGGCATGTTCTGTCGCCACAGCGCATTGTGCTCGTCGAGCACGCTCAGCTCGGCCGTGGCGCTGGCCTCATTCAAGCGGTAGAACACCTGAATGCACTGCGGCCGCCCCACAGGCAGGATCAGCGCCAGGTCTTCGCCCTCTAACGCACTGCGATCCAGGTGCAGCTCGCTGTAGCCGGGCAATTCCTCACCCAGGTGCTCGACCAGCGCCGGCAGGTCTTTCAGGCTGGTATGGCTGACCTGGCCGGGTTTCAGTTCCAGCACGTGGTACTGCTGTTTGATCTGCAGCAGAAAGCGGTTGGCCTGTTCGCTGCTGAAGCTGGCGAGGGTTTCACGGAACAGCTCTTCGACCCGTTCGGCAATCGCCGTGGCACGGTTGCGGCAGAAGCAGCGTACGCGCAGGTTGGGCTTCTTGCCTTCGTTGGGCAGGCTGTTGAGGAAGTCGCGCAGGCAATCGAGCAGGGCGTGTGGGCCGTCATAGCGGGTCACCAGCAGCTCGTTCCAGCTGTTCAGGGTGACCTGGTCGATGGTCAAGATCAGGTTTTCACGCACCCCGGAGTAGCCCAGCGCATCGGTGCGCTCGGTGGTCATGTGCATGTTCATCTGGCTGAACTGCTTGAGCGGGTCGACGCCAACATTGACCAGCAGCAGCACCTCGCTGGGCACGCTGGCGCGCAGCAGTGCGCTTTCATCGACCGCCGGCAAGGGCAGCGGCACCACTTGCTGCAGGCTCGCCTGCAGGTTGGCCAGTTCGAACTCGGTCAGGTCGCTATGGCCCGGATGCAGCGACAGGCGCGTGCTGCTGTCGATCACGCCGTTGCGCTGGCACCAGGCGAGCAGCTCGATCAGCTCGCGCGAGCGCTTGAGCGGTGAGAAATCCTCCAGCTCCTGGGCATTCACGCTGCCGCTGTACAGCGCCCACATGGTTTCATTGGGCGCATCCGGGCTGGGGCTCTGGGCCAGGGTCAGGGTGTCTTCGGCGAGGTCCGGGGCAATCCCCGGGTTGATAAATTCGATCTTGCCGGCCTTGCGCTCGAAGGCGGCGTACAGCCGGCGGCCGAGAATGCCCAGGTCGCGGCTGTTGAGTGAGCTGCCGGCCTGTTCGCTGCGGGCGAACTCGGAGAGAAAGCGGTAGCTGTAGGTCAGTTCGTTGACCAGCATGCGCCGTTCGGCGCTGACCTGGCGCACCTTCCACTGGCTGCGGCTGTCGAGCATCGCCAGCTGGCGGCTGTCCCAGTTCCAGTCGCGGGTCAGGCGCTCGAGCAGCAGGCGCTGCCAGCTCTTGCGGTTGTTGCGCGGCGGGCGGCTGAGCTTCTTGTCGACCTTGAGGTACAGGCAGCGGCGGATCAGCTCCAGGCGTTCATGCTCGCCGCGGCCGACCAGGTATTCCTCCAGGCGGCGGTACACCACGATATAGGGGTCGAGTTCATCGACATCCAGGCGATTGGCGAACACCGCCTGTTTGAACCGCAGCGACAGGCACTCGACCTTGGGATGTTCACTGGCGTAAACCTCGGTGAGCAGCAACTTGAGCACCGATTTGTACGGCGACTCGATGCCCTTGAACAGCTGCCACATGCCCGCGCCGATAAACTCCTCCGGCGGTATGCGCGCCAGGTGGCCGAGATCGAGTACGTCCTCGGCGCGGATAAAGCGTTTGGAGAGCAGCTCGTTGGTGTAGTGCTGGTAGCGCTGCTCCTCATACACCGGCACCAGCCACCACAGCGGCGTGCGCCCGCCGAGCCAGATCGCGGTGCGGTAGAACTCATCGAGCAGCAGGTAATGCTGGGTGGTCCCGCAGTCATCCGAGGTCAGCTGGGCCTCGCGCTCGCCCTGGGTAAAGCGCGCCGGGTCGATCAGGAAGAAATGCGCCTCGGCACCCAGGGTCGCCGCCCAGCTTTCCAGCAGCTCGCATTTCTTGCTCAGCTCGCGCAACTGCTCCGGGTTGAGGTCGCTGGCGTGGCACACCCACAGGTCCATATCGCTCTGCTCGGCCTGAGCCACGGTGCCCAGGCTGCCCATCAGAAACAGCCCGTGAATCGGTAAAGCCTGCTTGCCGCGATAGGGTTTGTAGGCGAACGAGCGGGTCAGCCGCTGCACTTCGGCGAGCAGTTCGTCATCCGGCTCGAAACCGCTGAGGCCGGCCGGGGTCAGCCCGGACACATAGCCGGGCAAAAGGGGGTGATTGACGTGAAACAGCAGCGGCAACAGCTTGAGGACCAGCTGCTGGCGCGTCGACAGGGCCTGCATGGCGCGTTGCAGGCGACCCTGATTGAGTTTGAGGAAACGGGCGCGCAGCTGCGTCAGCACCTTGCGATCGATACCGTCTTCGATATCCGGGCGAATTTCTTCGGTGCGACTCATGCTCAGGCTCTGCAGGGCGGTACGACATCGTGCCTTGCCAGGGGGCTGGCAAACGGCTGCGGGTACCGGGTTATCGCCTGCGTCGCCGGCAGCTTGAGGGTGCTGGTGCAACGCAGGCTACGGTGGTGAGAGGGGTAGGTTCTCAGGCCGCTTCGGTCACATTGAGAATGGTCAGGAGAACTTGCGCGTGCTCGGCGGCATCCAGGCCGAGGCTGGTCAGGTAGCCACCATCGGGCTGGTCGATAAGGCCTTTGTCATGCAAGCGTTTGGCTGCGGCGATGGCAGACGGGGCGGCGGTGTGGTGAACCTTGATTCCTTCCTGGGTCGTGCCCAGGTTGAACAGCGCAAGGATTTCCAGTTCGGCAATCAGTTCGGGGGTAAAGGCCATAGGTACTCCAGCTTCTTGTTTTAGTGAGCTGCGGCCTGGGGCCGGCAGCACCCGCTGCGGTAAATCGGCTGAAACATGGGCAGCCTGCCAGGGCAGTGTAGTGAAGTGCCGGGCAGTCTGCCGTGACCTGATGCTGCCAGAAGTCGGCGGCGGGTGGGTTAAATATCTGTGCGCCGTCCGCTACTTCTGTTCGGGCAGTTCCGGCAGGGCGCGCAGGCCTTGCTCATAGCGGGCCAGATCAAAACCGCGGTCGGCGAGCAGCATGGCATCGATTTCGTCGGCCAGCACCAGGGCCATCAGCTCGATGATCTCCTCGCGCTCGTAGCCGACCAGGCTCAGTTTGTTCAGCACCGCCTGGACAAAGGCCGGCTCGCCGGCTTCCAGCTGGTTCTCGATGGCCTGGGTCAGGGTGTCCTGGGCAAAATCTTCGTCGTCTTGCTCGCTCATGGGGTACTCCGGAAGGTGGCGGCTTAGCCCTGGGCAAAATCCAGCAAGGCCTGGCCGGTTAGGCGGTAGGGGGTCGATTCGTCCTGCGGCTGTGCGCCGAATGATTGGTAGAACTCAATGGCGGGCTGGTTCCAGTCCAGCACGATCCACTCGAAACGGCCACAGCCTTTGGCCACGGCCAGTTGCGCCAGGTGTCGCAGCAGGGTCTTGCCCGCGCCCAGGCCACGTTTTTCCGGGCTGACATAGAGGTCTTCAAGGTACAGCCCGTGTTTGCCCAGCCAGGTCGAGTAGTTGAAGAAGTACACCGCATAGCCGATGGGCTGGCCTTCGTGCTCGCAGATCAGCGCATGGGCGCTGCTGTCCGGGGCGAACAGACTCGCTTCGATACCGGCCACATCGGTTTGCACCTCATGCTCGGCGTTGTCGTAGATCGCCAGGTCGGTGATAAAGCGCAGGATCAGCGCGGCGTCTTCGGCAGTAGCGGTGCGGATATGCAGAGACATCGTTTTCGTCCTTGAAGGGCCGGGTGCGTGGCACCCGGCGGCTGCAGCCTCAGCGGCTGGCGAGCAACTCCTTGCCGCGTACCACAGCTGCGCGCACCTGATTCGGTGCGGTGCCGCCGATATGGTCGCGGGCGTTGACCGAGCCTTCCAGGGTCAGCACGGCAAACACGTCGTCGCCGATCTGGTTGCTGAACTGGCGCAGTTCGTCGAGGCTCATTTCGGCTAGATCCTTGCCGCTCTGCACGCCGTACTTCACTGCGTGGCCGACGATTTCATGACAATCGCGGAAGGGCAGGCCCTTGCGTACCAGATAGTCGGCCAAGTCGGTGGCGGTGGAGAAGCCGCGCAGCGCCGCTTCACGCATGATCGCGTGCTTGGGCTTGATCGCCGGGATCATGTCGGCAAAGGCACGCAGCGAGTCGCGCAGGGTGTCGGCGGCGTCGAACAGCGGCTCTTTGTCTTCCTGGTTGTCCTTGTTGTAGGCCAGCGGCTGGCCCTTCATCAGGGTCAGCAGGCCCATCAGTGCGCCGAATACCCGGCCAGTTTTGCCGCGTACCAGCTCAGGTACGTCCGGGTTTTTCTTCTGCGGCATGATCGAGGAGCCAGTGCAGAAGCGATCCGGCAGGTCGATAAATTGGAATTGCGCGCTGGTCCAGAGCACCAGCTCCTCGGAGAAGCGCGACAGGTGCATCATGGCAATCGAGGCGGCAGCGCAGAACTCGATGGCGAAGTCGCGATCCGATACGCCGTCCAGCGAGTTGCCGCCAACGGCGTCGAAACCGAGCAGTTCTGCGGTGATCTCGCGGGCAATCGGGTAGGTGGTGCCGGCCAACGCGGCCGAGCCCAGCGGCATACGGTTGGTGCGCTTGCGGCAGTCGACCAGGCGCTCGTAGTCACGGCTGAGCATTTCGAACCAGGCCAGCAGGTGATGGCCGAAGGTCACGGGCTGCGCGGTCTGCAGGTGGGTAAAGCCAGGCATGATGGTTGCCGCTTCGCGCTCGGCCTGCTCCAGCAGGCCCTGCTGCAGGCGGGTGATCTCGGCCAGGATCAGGTCGATCTCGTCACGCAGCCACAGGCGGATGTCGGTGGCGACCTGGTCGTTACGGCTACGGCCGGTGTGCAGCTTCTTGCCGGTGACACCGATGCGGTCGGTCAGACGCGCTTCGATGTTCATGTGCACGTCTTCCAGGTCGACGCGCCAGTCGAACTGGCCGGCTTCGATCTCGCCCTGAATCTGCGTCAGGCCGGCGATGATGGCGTCGCGCTCGGCGTCAGTCAGCACGCCAACCTTGGCCAGCATGGTGGCGTGGGCGATTGAACCCATGATGTCGTGGCGATACAGGCGCTTGTCGAATTCGACCGAGGCGGTAAAGCGGGCGACGAAGGCATCGACAGGCTCGCTGAAGCGGCCGCCCCAGGATTGGTTGGTTTTTTCAGTGCTCATGGGCTTCGCTCGGCTAGTGCGCTAAAACGGGCTGGCCGCGCGTGGCGGCCGGCAAGACGGAAAAGTGCGCCGATAATAACAGGCTGGCAGGCAAATTCGCCGCGTCGCTTTGTCAGGGGCGGCAGCTAGGCTTATGCCGGGCAATGTTGCGCCGGTCACAGTTTTATCGGCCCGGGCGCATTTCGGCGCTTTATTTTGCCCGGCCGGAGCTGTCTACCTTGCCGCTGGAGCGGCCCACGCGGAAACTGCCGTGATGAAAATAAAAAACGTTTTACCCGAAAAACAACTACCACCGGTCGACGACTTCTTCGTTCCCGAACTGTGCCAGCCGGATGCCTTGCTGAGCATGGTGCTACTGGCCGAGCTGCTGGTGCTGGTATTGGTGCTGTCCGAGCCGATGCAGCCGGGCTTCGACTGGGTGCGCCTGGCCCTGACTTCGCTCTTCGTGCAGTGGATCGTGCTGCTGTCGGCCGCGGTGTTGTGCCGCCTGCGGCCGTTTATGGCGCGCATGCCAGCGGCCACGGCGGGGGCATTGTGCTGTGCGATTGTGGTCGGGTTGAGCCTGGGCTGTACCGCGGTTGCCGACTATTACGAACTGGGGGGGCCGCTGCCGCGGGCGGGCGAGGTCAACCTGTACCTGCGCCATGCCTTGATCAGCCTGATCATGTCGGCGCTGCTGCTGCGTTATTTCTACCTGCTAAGCCAGTGGCGTCGCCAGGAGCAGGCAGAGTTGCGCGCGCGCATCGAGTCGTTGCAGGCGCGGATTCGTCCGCACTTTCTCTTCAATAGCCTGAACAGCATTGCCAGCCTGGTGGTGGTCGACCCGTACAAGGCCGAGCAGGCCGTGCTGGACCTCTCCGATCTGTTCCGCGCCAGCTTGGCCAAGCCTGGCAGCCTGGTGCCCTGGCGCGAGGAGCTGGAGCTGGCGCAACGATATTTGTCGATTGAGCGCTATCGGCTTGGCGAGCGACTACAGTTGCAGTGGGAGGTTGCCGATGTGCCGGACGATCTGCCGATTCCACAACTGACCTTGCAGCCGTTACTGGAGAACGCCCTGATCTACGGCATTCAGCCGCGTATCGAGGGCGGCCTGGTGCGGGTCGAGGCGAGTTATCACGAGGGGGTATTCCAGCTGTGCGTGAGCAATCCATACGAACAACTCGGCGAGGAGCCGCCTTCACGTGGTACCCATCAGGCGCTGAACAATATCGATGCGCGATTGGTGGCACTTTTCGGGCCGCGTGCCAGTCTCAGCGTAGAGCGCCGTGACGGTCGCCACTTCACTTGTCTACGCTATCCTTGTGCCAGACCCATGCAGGAAGCCCGTGCATTATGAATGTCCTGATTGTCGATGACGAACCCCTGGCCCGTGAGCGCCTAAGCCGTATGGTGGGCGAGCTCGATGGCTATCGTGTGCTCGAACCCGCAGCCAGCAATGGCGAGGAGGCGCTGAGCCTGATCGACAGCCTGAAGCCGGATGTGGTGTTGCTGGATATCCGTATGCCCGGCCTGGATGGTTTGCAGGTGGCGGCGCGGCTGTGCGAACGCGAGGCACCGCCGGCGGTGATCTTCTGCACCGCCCATGATGAATTCGCCCTGGAAGCCTTTCAGGTCAGCGCCGTGGGTTATCTGGTCAAACCGGTGCGTTCGGAAAGCCTCAGTGAAGCCTTGAAAAAAGCCGAGCGGCCGAACCGCGTGCAGCTTGCCGCACTGACCCGTCCGGCGCTGGACAGCGGCGGCGGGCCGCGCAGCCATATCAGTGCGCGCACCCGCAAAGGTATCGAGCTGATCCCGCTGGATCAGGTGATCTATTTTATCGCCGACCACAAGTACGTGACCCTGCGCCACGCCGGTGGCGAAGTGCTGCTGGATGAGCCGCTGAAGGCACTTGAGGACGAGTTTGGTGATCGCTTTGTGCGTATCCACCGCAATGCCCTGGTGGCCCGCGAGCGTATCGAGCGCTTGCAGCGCACCCCGCTTGGGCATTTTCAACTGTTCCTCAAGGGCATGAACGAGGAAGCGCTGATCGTCAGCCGCCGGCATGTGGCCGGGGTGCGCAAGCTGATGCATCACCTCTAGCCGCCGTCTGCTGGCCCGGATCGACTCTGGGTGGCAGGCTTGCGGCGGGCCAGCCTGTTATTATCCCCGGCAGTCCGTTTTCTGGAATTGCCCATGTCTCGCGAAATCCGCATTGCCACCCGTAAAAGTGCCTTGGCCCTGTGGCAGGCCGAACACGTCAAAGCCCGCCTGGAGCAGGCGCACCCTGGTCTGAAAGTCAGTTTGGTGCCGATGGTCAGTCGCGGCGACAAGCTGCTCGATGCGCCGCTGGCGAAGATCGGCGGCAAAGGTCTGTTTGTCAAAGAGCTGGAAACCGCTCTGCTGGAAAACCAGGCCGACATCGCCGTGCACTCGATGAAAGACGTGCCGATGGACTTCCCCGAGGGCCTCGGTCTGTATTGCATCTGCGAACGCGAAGATCCGCGCGACGCCTTCGTTTCCAATACCTACGCCAACCTCGATGCGCTGCCGGCGGGTAGCGTGGTCGGCACCTCCAGCCTGCGTCGTCAGGCGCAATTGCTGGCGCGCCGCCCGGATCTGAAAATCCAGTTCCTGCGTGGCAACGTCAACACCCGCCTGGCCAAGCTGGATGCCGGCGAGTATGACGCGATTATTCTCGCCGCCGCCGGGCTGATCCGCCTGGGCTTCGAGAGCCGTATCCGCGCCTCGATCACGGTCGAAGACAGCCTGCCGGCGGGTGGTCAGGGCGCGGTAGGGATCGAATGCCGCACCGGCGATGCAGAAATTCACGCACTGCTTGCCCCATTGCATCACCGCGATACCGCCGTGCGGGTCACCGCCGAGCGCGCGCTGAACAAACACCTGAATGGCGGCTGCCAGGTGCCGATTGCCTGTTATGCGGTGCTCGAAGGTGAGCAGCTGTGGCTGCGCGGCCTGGTCGGCCAGCCGGATGGCACGCAACTGCTGCGTGCCGAACAACGCGCACCGGTTGCGCTTGCCGAGCAGCTGGGCGTGCAGGTGGCTGAGGCGTTGCTGGCGCAGGGCGCGGCGGCCATTCTGCAGGCGGTGTATGGCGAGGCCGCTGCCGAGTGAGTGGATGGCGCCTGTTGCTGACTCGGCCGGCGCAGGAGTCTGCCGCTTTAGCGGCGACCCTTGCGCAGCAGGGCATCTACAGCAGCAGCATGCCGCTGCTGGCCATCGAGGCCCTGGCGGAAAGTGCCGAGCAGCGCGCCACCCTTGCGCAGCTGCAGTCGTACTGCGCGGTGATCGTCGTCAGCAAGCCCGCCGCGCGTTTTGGCCTGCAGCTGCTTGAGCGCTACCGGCCGCAGCCCGCGGCCGGGCAGGCCTGGTTTACCGTCGGTGCCGCCACGGCGGAAATTCTCGCTGCTTACGGTCTGGACGTGTCATACCCGGCGCAGGGTGATGACAGTGAAGCCTTGCTCGATCTGTCGCGCCTGCAGCAGGTGCTGGCGGCCACGGTCAATGCGCGGGTATTGATCATGCGCGGTGATACTGGCCGAGAGTTACTCGGCGAGCGTTTGCGCGGCCAAGGTGTGCAGGTGGACTATCTGCCACTCTATCGCCGATTGTTGACGTACTACCCGCCTGAAGCCTTGCTTGAACGAGTGCGTGGCGAACGCCTGAATGGCCTAGTGGTCAGCAGTGGGCAGGGCTTTGTACATTTGTGCGAGCTGGCCGGCGCGGATTGGCCGGCTTTGGCACGGCTACCCTTGTTTGTACCCAGCCCGCGGGTGGCCGAAATGGCCCGTGCGGCGGGTGCGCAATCTGTTGTGGATTGTCGTGGCGCGAGTGCTGCGGCGTTGCTGGCAGCGTTGCAGGCGCAACCTGCCCCCGACCTCTGACGCAAAGGATGGATACGTGAGCGAAGCGACTACCCCGAAAGAGCAGCAACAACCCGAGCCGGACGTGCTGGCAGCACAGCAGCCCGCCGCCACGCCGCCCGCGCGGGGTAATGGGCTGGCGCTGCTGGCCTTGTTGGTTGGCGCGGCAGGTGTGGCCGCCGGTGGCTGGGGGCTCTGGCAAATGCAGGCGCTGGATGCCCGCGGGCAACAGCAGGCGGGGCAGCTGCAGACCGTCAGCGCGGAGGCGCAGCGTCTGGCGCAAGGCAGCCAGAAGCTCAGCACACAGTTGGCCCAGTTGCCCACTGCCGAAGAGTTGGACAGCCGCCGCCGCCTGCTCGCGCAGCTGCAAGGCGATCAGCAGTTGCTCAACCAGCGTCTGGAAACCGTATTGGGGGCTAGTCGCCAGGATTGGCGATTGGCCGAGGCCGAGCACCTGCTGCGCCTGGCCAGCCTGCGCCTGTCTGCGCTGCAGGACATCAACAGCGCCACCGCGCTGGTTCAGGCTGCCGATGAGATTCTGCAGGAGCAGGACGACCCGGCGGCGTTCTCGGCGCGCGAGCAATTGGCCAAGAGCCTGGAGGCACTGCGCAGCACGCCCAATCCCGATCGCACCGGACTGTTCCTGCAACTGGGCGCACTGCGCGAGCAGGTTGCCCAGCTGAATGCCCAGGCCCCGACCTTCGATGGCGCGGGCGGGGTGCTCAATGAGCTGGCCAGCGAGGGCGTCGAGCAGCAGTGGTGGCAGCGCTGGTTGCAGACGCTGGCGGAATACTTCCGCCTCGATTTCAACGCCGACAACAACATTCGCCCCTTGCTGTCCGGCCAGGCCCTGACCCAGGTGCGCCTGGCGCTCAGCCTGGCTCTGGAACAGGCGCAGTGGGCGGCCCTGCACGGTCAGACGGCTGTCTATAAACAGGCCTTGCAGCAGGCTCGCGAAGTGCTCGATGGGCATTTCGATGTGGAAAACCCCAACAGCCGCGCCTTGCGTGCGCGTATCGACGAGTTGGCAACACGCCCTGTGGCCATCACCCCTCCCGATCTCGGCCCGGCCCTGAATGCGGTGCAGGCGTATCTGCATGCCAAGCGGTCGGCGCGTTCGGAACAGAAGGTCGAGGTGGGTTCTGACGCGGATGCCGAGGCGCAACTGCAGGAGGCGCTGCAATGAAGCGCCTCTATGTGGTGCTGATCGTGCTGGCGGTGGTGGCCGCCGGTGCCAGCCTGGTGCTGTTCGGCTTGCCGCTGGCCGAGCACAAGGGCTATGTGCTGATTGCCTTCCAGGGCTTTCGTTATGAGTCCAGTCTGTGGGCCTTTCTGGCGCTGCTGCTGGTGCTCTGGCTGACGATCTACCTGGTGCGTCTGACGCTGCGCATGCTGGCCACCTCGGGCGGCCTGCTCAATCCCTGGTCGCGCCTGCACAGCCGCCGGCGCGTACGCCTGGCCTCCGAACAGGGCTTTCTCGACCTGGCCGAAGGCCGCTGGGCTCGCGCCTTGCGCCATCTGCAGCGGGCCGCCGCCGGAGAGGCGCAACCGCTGAGCTATTACTTGGGTGCCGCTCGCGCTGCGAACCAGTTGGGGCGCTATGAAGACAGCGATGCGCTGCTGGAGAAAGCCCTCGATCGTCAGCCCCAGGCGGAGCTGGCGATTGCCTTGCAACATGCCGAACTGCAATTGGCGCGCGGCCAGGCGGCGGCGGCGCAGGACACCTTGCAGGTCATGCGTGAGCGCTACCCGCACCATCATCTGGTGCTGCGGCAGTTGCAGCGCCTCTACCTGCAATCGGGCAACTGGTCGGCCTTGCTCGGGTTGCTGGCGGATTTGCGCAAGGAAAAAGCCTTGGGCAACGCCGAGTTGAGCGAACTTGAGCGCCAGGCCTGGCGCGGGCGTTTGTTGCAGGCTGGGCGTGCGCTCGAGGGCGACGAACAGGCGGGGCTGGCAGCGCTGCAGCAGGCCTGGCAGAGCATGAGCGCTGCGCTGCGCCAGGAGCCTGACCTGCTGGCGGTATATGCCGAGCAATTGCGTGGGCTGGGTGCCGAGGACGATGCCGAAGAGTTGCTGCGCCATGCCCTGAAGCAGCATTACGACAGCGGCTTGGTGCGCCTCTACGGGCTGCTGCGCGGGCTTGATCTGGAGCGCCAGTTGCAGGCCGCCGAAGGCTGGTTGCAGCAGCATGCGAGCGACGCTGGTTTGCTGCTGACGCTGGGACGTCTGTGCCTGCACAACCAGCTGTGGGGCAAGGCGCGTGATTATCTGGAGAGCAGCCTGGCCTTGCAGCGGCACCCGGAAACCTGTGTCGAGCTGGCTCGCCTGCTGGCGCAACTGGGTGAGCTGGAACGCAGCAACAGCCTGTATCAGGAAGGCTTGAGCCTGCTCGATCAGCGCCTGGGCGAGCCGGCACCGGTTGTCGTTGGCGGAGCGACTGTTGCGCTGGGAGCGCCGATCTAACCACTGGAGCGATCGGCAGGGTTGCGTGAGGACAAGTTAAACGCTTGTATGAAATTTTCTCCCGGGCTGCCTTGAAGGCTTAGGCGTGCGGGAATAATCTGGCTCGCATGTACCGCCGGAAAGTTGCCGTTTCACGGTTGTCTTCCCATCCCCTGCGTCGACTGACAAAAAAATGTCTCGGGGCAGGCGAACAACACTAATAGCAATAGGGAAGTAGAGGTCATCATGCTCGAGAGTTGTCAGAACGCTCAGGAACGTTGGGGTGGGGTTCACCTGCTGATCGACCGCTGGCTGCAAGAGCGCAAGGAGTTGGTAGATGCCTACGCGGCCATCAACAGCTCGCCGCAAGCGCCGAGCGCGAATGCCGAAACGCTGCAGCACTTCTGCGAAATTCTCGTCGACTACGTGTCAGCCGGACACTTCGAGGTCTATGAACAACTGACCAGCGAAGCCAAGGCCTTTGGTGATCAGCGCGGCCTCGAGTTGGCCAAGCAGATCTATCCACGTATCGAGGCCATCACCGAGGTGGCGCTGGCGTTCAACGACCGTTGCGACAATGGCGATTGCCATGATTCGGTATCGCTGATCGATGAGCTGAAACGCCTGGGTCAGTTGCTCCACGAGCGCTTTGAGCTGGAGGACTGCCTGATCGAAGTCCTGCATAACGCTCACCAGGAGCAAGCCGCTCCCGCGTTGTAATGGTGACTCGTTAGTCCTGGGTGTCGAGCAGCTCCAGCTCGAACACCAGGGGCGAGTAAGGCGCAATCAAGTCGCCGGCACCCTCTTCGCCATAGGCTTCGGCGGAAGGAATCACCAAACGCCACTGCGCCCCAACGGGCATTTCCAGCAAGGCGCTACGCCACCCGGCGATCACGCTGTCCAGGCGAAACCATTGTGGCGACTGGCTTTCGTCGAACTGGCTGCCATCTGCCAATTGCCCCACATAGCGCACCTGGATACGGCTTTTCGGCCCCGGCTTGGGGCCTTTACCGGCGCGCAGTTCCTGCATCAGTACGCCATTCTTCAGCACCCGCACACCGGCCTTGGCTTTCTCCTGGGCGAGGAAGCGCTTTTCGGCAGCGATGGCTTTTTCGATGCGTTGCGGTGCCTTGGCAAGCTGGGCTTCGTGTTCGGCCAGCAGGCTTTCGATGCGTTGTTCATCCAGGGCCAGAGGCTCATCGCGATACGCCTGACGCAGGCCGTCGAGCAGGGCTTGCAGCTCCAGGTCAGGGACCTCGTCGCGCAGTCGCTCGCCCAGCTTTACGCCCAGGCTGTAGGCCAGGTCGTGCGAGTGATTGTCGGCTTGCGCCAACGGGGCGAGCAGGCAGAGCAGTAGCAAGGTGAAACGTGGCATGGGTGTTCTCCGGCCTAAGTTGCGCCGATTATGCCAGCAGCGCCCACAAGCTCAATGCGCAAGGTGGCAAGGCAGGCGAAAGGCGGTCTAGTATGACCGTCATCTTCATCCGCTAGGAGGCGCGTCATGTCGGCTACAAAGAGTGCAAAGAAGAAGTCAGTGAGTACGCCGCTGCACCTGTTGCAGCAACTTTCCCACAGCCTGCTCGAACATCTTGAAGATGCCTGCACGCGGGCGTTGGTCGATGCCGAGAAACTGCTCGCCAAGCTGGAGAAGCAGCGCGGCAAGGCCCAGGAAAAACTGCACAAGGCCCGCAGCAAACTGCAGGACGCCGCTGTAGCCGGTAAGGTCAAGGCGCAGAGCAAAGCCAAGGAAGCCGTAGCCGAATTGGAAGACCTGCTCGATACCTTGAAGGATCGGCAGGGCGAGACGCGCACCTACATCGCTGGGCTCAAGCGTGATGCCCAGGAGAGCCTGAAACTGGCGCAAGGCGTCGGCAAGGTCAAGGAAGCGGTAAGCAAGGCACTGGACATCCGTACGGCCAAGGCCACGCAGGTCAAGCCTGCTGCCAGCAAGCCGGTAGCCAAGCCTGCGGCTAAGCCCGTTGCAGCTAAGGCTCCGGCCAGCAAACCCGCCAGCAAGCCAGCGGCTAAACCTGCCGCCAAGCCTGCTGCGAAAAAGCCAGCCGCTAAGCCCGCAGCCGCCAAGCCAGTGATGGCCAAAGCGCCTGCCAGTGCGCCAACCGTTGCGGCAAGCAGCAATGGCAGCACCCCGCCAAACGCTGGTTAATTAGTTGCAAGCTGTGTCGCCGCGCTGCGCAAAATGTGCAGCGCGGCGCGTTCGGCCGCGACCGGAGCGAGCCGCTCGAGCCAGTCCACGGGTTCGGCCGCTGCCGCATTTGGCCAGTCTCGGCTGAGTTCGGCTAGGCGCTCCAGTTGCTCCCGTTCGGCGAGCAGTTCCAGCTGTTTAAGCCGCTCGCGCAGCAGCGCCAAGGCCGAGTCACTCTGCGCCAAGGCGCGCCAGGCCTGCCGGGTGTGCCTGAGCGGCTGCACCACGTCACATTGCCAGGGTCGCGCCAGATCGGCCAGGGCGGCAGTACGAACGTCGTCACAGGCCACCTGCCGCACCTCCAGCCAGACCGCGCAAATCAGCAGGCAAACGTCCGCGCCCTGCGCTTGTAACTGCAAGCACACAGGCTCCACTTCGGGACGTTGGTAAAAAGCTTCGGCGAATCGCCACAGGTCAGCGGGCATGGTGCTTTCCGGATTTCTCAAGGGGGACTCTGGTAGACTCCGCCGCCATTATGATCCGACTCCAGAACCTGACTTTACAGCGTGGCCCTCAGCGTCTGCTAGAAGACGCCGAGATGACCCTGCATCCCGGCCATAAAGCCGGCCTGATCGGTGCCAACGGTGCCGGCAAATCCAGCCTGTTTGCTTTGCTGCGGGGCGAGCTGAGCGCGGACGCGGGCGACTGCCTGATTCCCGCCGACTGGCGCGTCGCGCACATGCGCCAGGAGATCGATGCGGTCGAGCGCCAGGCGGTCGACTATGTACTCGATGGCGACCTGCAACTGCGTAAGGTGCAAGCCGATCTGGCACTTGCCGAAGCCGCCCATGACGGTGCGGCGATCGCCCGCCTGCACACCGAGCTCGATACCCTCGACGGCTACAGCGCCGATGCCCGCGCGCGCAAGCTGCTGGCCGGTTTGGGTTTCGACAGCGCGCAGATGGATCGTCGCGTCGGCGACTTCTCCGGGGGCTGGCGCATGCGCCTGAACCTGGCGCAGGCGCTGATGTGCCCGTCCGATCTGCTGCTGCTCGATGAGCCGACCAACCACCTGGATCTGGATGCGATCCTCTGGCTGGAAAGCTGGCTGAAAGGTTATCCCGGTACCCTGTTGCTGATCTCTCATGACCGCGACTTCCTGGATGCCGTAGTGGACCACGTTGCTCACCTCGATCAGCAGAAGCTGACCCTGTATCGCGGCGGCTATTCGGCTTTCGAGCGCACCCGCGCCGAGCGCCTGGCGCAGCAGCAGCAGGCCTACGAGAAGCAGCAGGCGCAGCGCGCGCACATGGAAAAGTACATCGCCCGCTTCAAGGCCCAGGCGACCAAGGCGCGCCAGGCGCAGAGCCGGATCAAGGCGCTGGAGCGGATGGAAGAGTTGTCCGCGGCGCATGTCGATTCGCCCTTCGACTTCAGCTTCCGTGAGGCCGACAAGATTTCCAGCCCGCTGCTGGACCTCAGCGAAGGTCGCCTCGGTTATGGCGACAAGGTGGTACTGGAGAAGGTCAAACTGAACCTGTCGCCTGGCGCACGCCTAGGTCTGCTTGGGCCGAACGGTGCGGGCAAGTCGACTCTGATCAAGAACCTGTCGAACGATTTGCAGCCCATCAGCGGGCGTTTGCAGCGCGGCGAGAACCTGGTGGTCGGCTATTTTGCCCAGCATCAGCTCGATGCCCTGGATGACAAGGCCAGCCCGCTGCTGCACTTCCAGCGCCTGGCCCCGACCGAGCGCGAGCAAACCCTGCGCGACTTCCTCGGTGGCTTCGATTTCCGCGGCCCGCGTTGCGACGAGCCCGTGCTGAATTTCTCCGGCGGTGAAAAGGCCCGCCTGGCCCTGGCGTTGATCGCCTGGGGCAAGCCCAACCTGCTGCTGCTCGATGAGCCGACCAACCACCTCGACCTGGAGATGCGCCTGGCGCTGACCATGGCGCTGCAGGAATTCAGCGGCGCAGTGGTGGTGGTGTCCCACGATAGGCACCTGCTGAAGAGCACCACCGATGAGTTCCTGCTGGTCGCCGATGGCCAGGTGCAGCCGTTCGACGGTGATCTGGAAGACTACGCACGCTGGCTGGTGGATTACCGCGCGCGGCAGGCCCCGGCAAGCACCGGCGAGAGCAATCCGGACAAATCCGATAAGCGCGTGCAGCGTCAGGCTGCGGCGGCCCTGCGTCAGCAGCTGGCCCCACACAAGCGCGAAGCCGACAAGCTGGAAAAGGAGCTGGGCCAGCTGCACGAGAAGCTCGCTGCCGTTGAAGCCCGCCTGGGCGACAGTGATATCTATGAAGCCGCGCGCAAGGATGAGCTGCGCGATGCCTTGGCCGAGCAGGCCAAGCTGAAAAGCCGTGAAGCCGACCTGGAAGAGCGCTGGATGTCGGCGCTGGAAACCCTGGAAGCCTTGCAGGCCGAACTGGAGGCCGCCAGTTGACGCTTGAGTTGCTCCGTGCCGGCCGGATGTTGTCGGTCAATCTGTTTTACACCACCCTCGAGGATCTCCGCGATGAGGGTGTGGGTGCCTGGATGCAGGTAGCCAATAGCCTGTTTTTTTCAAAAAGCTGTACGCCGTTGGCGCAACGGCGAACTCCCCACACGCGTAAACAAGAGGTTTAAACACTTATGGAATGGCTGGCCAGCCCTGAACTCTGGGTCGCTTTCTTGACCCTGACTGCCCTGGAAATCGTTCTGGGCATCGACAACATCATCTTTATCTCGATTCTGGTCAGCCGCCTGCCCAAGCATCAGCAACCCAAGGCGCGTTTCTTCGGCCTGGCCCTGGCCATGGGTACGCGGATTCTGCTGCTGCTGTCGATCAGCTGGGTGATGCGCCTGACGGCCGACCTGTTCCATGTGTTCGATCAAGGCTTCTCCGGGCGTGACCTGATCCTGTTCTTCGGTGGTCTGTTCCTGTTGTGGAAGAGTACTGCCGAGATCTTCCACAGTCTGGAAGGCGAAGAAGAGTCCCAAACCGTTGGTGGCAAGACTTACGGCTTTATGGGCATCATCGTACAGATCGCGATTATCGACATCGTCTTCTCCCTCGACTCGGTAATCACTGCGGTCGGCCTGGTCGACAACGTGCCGGTCATGGTTGCGGCCATCGTCATCTCGGTGATCGTGATGATGCTGTCGGCAGGCACCATCAGCGATTTCATCGACAAGCACCCGAGCCTGAAAATCCTCGCCCTGTCGTTCCTGATCGTGGTGGGTACCGTGCTGGTCGCCGAAGCGTTCGGCGTGCATGTGCCGAAGGGTTATGTGTACTTCGCCATGGCCTTCTCGCTGGCCGTGGAAGCCGTCAACATCCGCATGCGCACGGCCCGTGCCCGCGCACGCAAGGAAGCAGAGCCGGAAGCGGTGCAACTGCGTAAAGACCTGCCGGACTGATCGCCAGGCTGGGCGCGGTAACTGACAAGGGGTAGGCTACGTGGCCTACCCCTTTTTTATTGCACTGCTGGTTAATGGAGAAATGCCATGGCACTCGAAACCTGGCTTGCGTTCCTGGTGGCCTGTTGGATCATCAGCCTGTCGCCGGGCGCGGGGGCGATTGCCTCGATGTCCGCAGGTTTGCAATACGGCTTCTGGCGCGGTTACTGGAACGCCCTGGGCCTGCAGCTGGGCCTGGCGCTGCAGATCGCGATTGTCGCGGCGGGTGTTGGCGCGATTCTGGCCGCTTCGGAACTGGCCTTCAGCCTGATCAAGTGGTTCGGCGTGGTCTACCTGGTCTACCTCGGCTATCGCCAGTGGCAGGCGTTGCCCAGCGACATGACGGCGCAGACCGAACGCCCCAGTGGCCGCCCGCTGACCTTGGTATTGCGGGGCTTTCTGGTCAACTTCAGCAACCCCAAGGCGATTGTCTTTATGCTCGCGGTGCTGCCGCAGTTCATCAATCCGCAGGCACCGTTGCTGACTCAGTACCTGGTGATGGGCGTGACCATGATCTGCGTCGACCTGATCGTCATGGCCGGCTACACCGGCCTGGCCGCGCGAGTGCTGGGCGCGTTGCGTTCGCCGCGCCAGCAGAAACTGATGAACCGCACCTTCGGCGCGTTGTTTGTCGGCGCGGCGGCGCTGCTGGCCAGTGTGCGCCGCGCCGCCTGACTCATTGCTGGCGGGCTGCTAGGTATTGCGACAATCGGTCACGGCCCTTGAGCGATCAAGGGTTGAGTGAAGTCGTTAGGGAGGCAACAATATAATCTCATTCATTCGTATTTGGGATTTACTCCTATATGACCTCCGTATTGCGTTTCTTCAGTTGGTTGCTGCTGCCTGTTTTGGCAGTGTGCAGCCTGACTGTTATGGCCGAGCCCATCGATGGCGCGGCGCAAGCCCTACACCTGCTCGGTTACCTGGGCGCTGACTACCCCGCCACCGTGGCCAATGGGCAAATCATCGACTCCGGCGAATACCGCGAGCAGCTGGAGTTTCTCACCGTGCTGCAAGGCCTGATCGTTGCGCTGCCAGCGCGTAGCGAGCAGGCCGAGTTGCAACAGGGTGTGGCCAGCCTGCGCCAGGGCATCGAGCAGCGCGTGGACGGCGAGCAGGTCGCCGTGCAGGCGCGTCAGTTGGCCGCCACCCTGGCCAGCGCTTATGGCGTCAGTCAGACCCCGGCCATTACTCCAGACCCCAGCCGTGGCGCGCCGCTGTTCGCCCAGCACTGCAGCGTCTGCCATGGCGACAGCGGTGCCGGCGACGGCCCGGCGGGCATCGGCTTGGAGCCGCCGCCGGCCAATCTGCGCGATTTGTCGCGGATGGATAGGCTGAGCCTCTACGACCTGTTCAACACCATCGGCCTGGGCATCGACGACACCGATATGGCGGCTTTTGCCGACCAGTTGGATGAGCGCCAGCGCTGGGACCTGGCCAGCTATATCGCCGGCTTTAGCGCCGATGCCACGCTCAAGGGCGAGCCATTCGCCCTGTCTGCGCTGGCCGGTATGACGCCGGCCGAGGTCGCTGCCGCGCAGGGTGAAACTGCCGTTGCCGCGTTCCGCGCCCAGCGTGCGCAGCCGCCGGTGCAGCAACGCGGCCCGCAGCAGCTGATCGAACACACCCGCGCGACCCTGGAGCAGAGCCTGGCGGCTTACCGCGCCGGTGATCACGAGCAGGCCTATGACCTCTCCGTCGGTGCCTACCTGGAAGGCTTCGAGCTGGTCGAAAGCGCCCTGGATAACCTCGACTCGGTGCAGCGCAAAACCACCGAGCGCGCGCTGATGGCTTACCGCCAGGCGCTGCAGGACGGCCTGTCGGTGCCGCAGGCGGCGCAGCGTCTGGAGCAGGCCAAGGCCGAGCTGGCGACCTCCGCTGCCTTGCTCGACAGCGATGGCCTGTCGGATTCGCTGAGTTTCTTCTCCAGCCTGTTGATTCTGCTGCGTGAAGGGCTGGAAGCGATTCTGGTGCTGGCGGCAATCCTCGCCTTTCTGCGCAACACCGGCCAACAGCAGGCGGTGCGCAGTGTGCATATCGGCTGGGGCCTGGCGCTGCTGGCCGGCGCTGGCACCTGGGCGCTGGCGGCCTATTTGATCGATGTCAGTGGCGCGCAACGTGAACTGCTCGAAGGCGTGACCGCACTGTTTGCCAGCGTGATGGTGCTCTGGCTTGGGGTGTGGATGCATGATCGCCGGCATGCTGCGGCCTGGCAGGATTACATAAAGAGCAGTTTGGTTGGCGGTGGTGGCCGTTTCGGTTTTGCCGTGCTGGCGTTCTTCTCGGTGTACCGCGAGCTGTTCGAAGTCATCCTGTTCTACGAAACCCTCTGGCTGCAGGCCGGCCCGCAAGGCCATGGCATGGTGCTGGCCGGTGCGGCGGCGGCGTTGGTTCTGCTGCTGGGCTTGGCCTGGGTGATTCTGCGTGGTTCGCGCAAACTGCCGCTGGCGACCTTCTTCGGCGTCAACGCCGTGCTGCTGTGCGTGCTCTCGGTGGTCTTCGCTGGCCACGGCGTAGCCGCGTTGCAGGAAGCTGGGGTGCTCGGCACACAACCGGTGGCATTCTTCGAGTTCGACTGGCTGGGTATTCACGATGATGCCTACAGCCTCACGGCCCAGGCTGCAGCGCTGGTGGCCATTGCGCTGCTTTACGGGCGCAGCTGGCTGGGCGAGCGTCGCCGTCTGTCTCAGGCTTGAAGCGCAGCGGCTGCCGGCATGGCTTAACATGCCGGCTTTGCTGCCTCTGGAGAATGCTCGGTGATGCGAGTCTGGATTGATGCGGATGCCTGCCCCAAGGCGGCCAAGGATCAAGTGGTGAAGTTCGCCTTGAAGCGCGGCTTCGAGGTGCTGCTGGTGGCCGGTCAGGCGCAGATCAAGCCGGCCTACAGCTGCGTGCGGCTGATCGTGGTACCCAGCGGCCCGGATGCGGCCGATGATTACCTGGTGGAGCATGCGCTGCCGGGTGAGCTGGTGATCTGCAGCGACGTGCCGCTGGCCGACCGCCTGGTGAAGAAGGGCGTTGCCGCCCTCGACCCGCGTGGCCGTGAGTTCGACGAGCGCAATATGGGTGACAAGCTGGCGGTGCGTAACCTGTTTACCGAGCTGCGCGAGCTGGGTCAGGTTGGCGGCGGTCAGCCGCCTTATGGCGAGCGCGACAAGCAGGCGTTTGCTAACTCACTGGATCGCATCCTGACCCGTTTGCAGCGTCAAACCGGGGCGTAACGCTGGCGATAATGTCCGCCATTCAGCCAGGTATGCAGCTTATCTAGCGGCAATGGTTTGCTGAACAGGTAGCCCTGCAGCAGGTCGCACTGCTGCTCCTGCAGAAACACCATCTGTTCGATGTTCTCCACGCCTTCGGCGACCACCCGCAGTTTGAGTTTGTGCGCCATGGCGATGATCGCGGCGGTGATCGCCATGCCGCTGCTGGAACCTGGAATCTCGCGGATAAAACTGCGGTCAACCTTCAGGCTGTCCACTGGCAGGCGACTGAGGTATTGCAGGGACGAGTAGCCGGTGCCGAAGTCATCGATGCTGATGGTCATGCCCAGGGCGCGAATCTTGTCGAGTTGCATCTGCGCGGCCCCGAGGTCGTGCATCAGGGCGTTTTCCGTGACTTCCAGGGTTAGCGAGCTGAGCGGCAGATCGGCGCGTTGCAGCTCGATCTCCATGGCCTTGACCAGGTGCGGTTGCAGCAGGCTCAGGGCTGAACAGTTGACCCCCAGGTGCAAGTGGCGATGACCATTTTGGTGCAGCCACTTGAGGTCGCGGCAGGCGCGCTTGAGCACCCAGATATCCAGCTCGTGGATAAAGCCGTGCTGCTCGGCGATGCGCACGAAACGCTCCGGGCTGATCACCCCCAGCTCGCTGTGCTGCCAGCGCACCAGCGCTTCCAGGGCAACCACCTGGTCGGCGCGGCCCGACAGAATGGGTTGGTAATACACCTCGAGGGCATCGCTGTGCAGCGCCAGGCGCAGCTCTTGCTCCAGGCTCAGCTCCTCCTGCGCGTCGTGCTCCAGCTGGGTGCTGAATGCCAGGTAGTTGTTGCGCCCCTGGCGCTTGCAGTGACCGAGGGCGATGCCCGCCTGTTTCAGCAGTTGGCTGGCGTCGCTGGTGTCCTGCGGGTAGCGGCTGATGCCGATACTGGCCGTCAGGCTCAGTCGGCCACTCTCCAGACTGAAGGGCTGACGCAGCTGGGTGAGAATCAGCTCGGCCAGCTGCAGGCTGTGTTGCAGCGGCGCGTGAAGGGCAAAGGCGCAGAATTCATCGCCGGAAAAGCGCGCCAGCAGGTCTTCACGGCCGAGCGCGCTGCGGATGCGCTGGGCGACCTGCTGCAGCAGCTCGTCGCCACGGCCGTGGCCGAGGCTGGCGTTGATCCGCTTGAAGTTGTCCAGGTCGATAAACAGCAGCGTCGCCCCGTGTGGCGGCGCGGTGGCCAGGGTGGTGTTGAGCATCTGGCTGAAGGCCTGGCCGTTGAGCAGGCCGGTCAGCGCATCGTAGTGGGTCAGGGTGTCGAGTTGCTGGGTGAGCCGCCGCAGCTGCCCACGTTCCTGGCGCAGGCGCTGATCGGCCCAGCCGGCCAGCGCCCCGATCAGGATGATCAGCAGGGCGATCAGGCTGATCGATGCGCCGAGCAGCAGGTGGCCTTCCTGGCTGGCGGCCGGCTGCAGGGGATGGCCGACGGGCACGCTGAGAGTCAGGGCGGCCATGCCGGTGAAGTGCATGGAGGCGATAGCCCCGCCCATGATCAGGCTGGCCAGCAGGCGCAACCAGTTGGCGCGACGGCCGCTTTGCCCGCGGAAATAACCGGCCAGCAACAGGGCGGCGAGCGAGGCGGCGATGGCGATCAGAATCGACAGCATGAACAGGTTGGGATCGTAGTGCTGGCTGGCCGCCGAGCGGATCGCCGCCATGCCGGTGTAGTGCATGCTGGCGATGCCGCAGCCGGCGACGATGGCGGCTGCCACGGTTTGCCAGAAGCGCAGCCGCTCATGGCCAATCACCCGCATCACCACATAGGACACGCCGATGGCGATCAGCAGCGAGAGCAGGGTGATGCTGAGGTCGTAACTGAATGCCAGCGGCGCGGCAAACGCCAGCATGGCGACAAAGTGCATCGACCAGATGCCGCCGCCCAAGGCCCAGGCACCGACCCAGCGCCATAACTCGCGGCCCTGCTCGCGACTGACCCGTTCGGCCATGTTCAGGGCAGTAAAGGCGGCAGCGCTGGCGATCAGGTAGGACAGCAAGACCAGCAGCGGGTCATGGCTGCAGTCGAGCAGTGCCATCTGTCCGGCGGCAGGTGGGCTGAATAGGGGCAGTGAAAACATGCATGGCTCCAACCACAGGCAATTCGGGTAGCCACTGGTGTGTCTGACGCGGTTAGCCGCAGTGTAAGCGCGCCCGCGGCAAAGCCCAAGCGTTTGCCGGTGCTTGTTAGCCCCTTGGTAGCGCGGTTAGCCGCACAGATAGGTGCCGGTGCCGACGGCCACCAGGGTGCCGTCATCGCTGTGCAGCTCACTGCGCACCACCGCCACCTTGTTGCCGCTGCGCAGCAGCACGGCGCTGGCGGTAAAGCGCTGGCCTCGACCGGGGCGCAGGTAGTCGATGCGCAGGTCGATGGTGCCCAGTTTGGACAGTCGCGCCATGCGCTCGGCGCTGGACAGGTGCTGGTGTTTGTCGAATGCGCCGATCAGCGCCATGGCCCCGCCGGCGACGTCGAGCAGCGAGGAAATCACCCCGCCATGCAGGATGCCGTGGACGAAGTTGCCGATCAGTTCGGGTTTCATCGGCAGGTGCATGGTCACGCGTTGGGTGCTCAGTTCATCCAGCTCGATGCCAAGCATCTGGTTGAAGGGGATGCGTTGGAAGAAGCTGCCGACCGCCTGTTGCAGTTCGGCGTTGAGTTCGAAGGGTTGGCTGCTCATAAGTAGTAGGCCTGGGCGAGTGAGTGAGCAAACTGCCGCAGTGGCGCGCGCCTGACCAGAGGCGCGGCCGGAGTACCGCGCGCATTGGCACGATTGGCTTGATCCAGCCGATTAATAGGCTTCAGTCTCAGAATCTGTTTCGGATCTCGCGAGCTAGAGCGAGACAAGGCAAAAGTGGCCGAGGAAGCGGAGTTTACGAGTTGTAAATGAGCATTCCGAGGCCACTTTTAACGCAGTATCGCTGACGCGCAGCAGATCCGAGATAGGTTCTCAGACCGGGTGGCTGAGTTCGAGCACCCGATCCACCAGCTTGTTGATGCCGGCGGCGGCTTCGCTGATCGACTGGGCGAGCATATAGGCCGGGGTGGTGATCAGTTTGCGCTCGACGTCTTCGACAATTTCGCTGACTTCGCACTCGTGGTGCTCTGCGCCCATCTGGGTCAGTGCGGCGGCGGTGTCATGGTCGTTGCCGATGGTGCAGATCACGCCTGGGCCGAAGATTTTCGCCGCCAGCGCCGGGGCGATGCAGATCAGGCCGACCGGTTTGCCCGCCTTGACGAAGGCCTGGGCGGCCGTCAGCACGTCAGGCTGCACCGTGCAGTTGGCCCCGCTGATGGCGAAGTCGGAGAGGTTCTTCGCCGCGCCGAAGCCGCCGGGCAGGATCAGCGCATCGAAGTCGCCGACATGCAGCTCCTTGACGTCCTTGATCTGGCCACGGGCGATGCGCGCCGACTCGACCAGCACGTTGCGCGTTTCATCCGTCTCGTCGCCGCTGTAGTGGTCGACCACATGCAGCTGCGGCACATTGGGGGCGAAGCACTGGACCAAGGCACCACGCTGATCGAGGCGCAGCAGGGTGATCACGCTTTCATGGATTTCCGCGCCGTCATAGACGCCACAGCCGGAAAGAATCACCGCGACTTTCTTGTTCATCAACTTCTCCTGAATTGCGAGTCGTACCGGATTGAGTCGTGACCTTAGCTGTCGCCATATGCCACCCAGGTTGGCATGGTGCGCCGCGAGGGTGGTGCGCTGCTGGGCTAGGATTCATTAAGCAATCCTAGCCGTTAGCCTCGTGCAGCGATATGGCCTATGCAACTGGTGAAACCATGAATTACATCCTCTACGCCGTACCGTTCTTCTTTGCGCTGATTGCCCTGGAACTGTTGCTCGACCGCTGGCGTGGGGTCAGCACCTACCGCTTTTCCGATGCCATCAACAGCCTCAGCGCCGGGGTGCTGTCTACCACCGTGGGCCTGCTGACCAAAGCCGTCGGCCTGCTCACCTATACCCTGGCCTGGCAACAGCTGGCGCTGTTCGAACTGTCGGCCAGCAGCCTGTGGGTCTGGCTGTTCGCCTTCGTCTTCTACGACTTTTGCTACTACTGGAACCACCGCCTGGGCCATGAGCGCAATGTGCTGTGGGCCGCGCATTCGGTGCATCACCAGAGCGAGGACTACAATCTCTCCACGGCGCTGCGGCAGACCAGCACCGGATTTATCTTCGGCTGGATCTTCTACCTGCCGATGGCCCTGGCCGGCGTGCCGCCGCTGGTGTTCCTGACGGTTGGGGCGCTGAACCTGCTGTATCAGTTCTGGGTGCACACCCGGCATATCGCCAAGCTGGGCTGGTTCGAGTGGGTGTTTATCACACCGTCCAACCACCGCGTGCACCATGCGCAGAATCAGGTCTATATGGATCGCAATTACGGCGGCGTGTTCATTCTCTGGGATCGTCTGTTCGGCACCTTCCAGGAAGAGCTGGATGAAGAGCCGGTGGTGTTCGGCGTGACCACGCCGCTGGCCAGCTGGAACCCGTTGTGGGCGAATGCGCAGTTCTATGTGGCGCTGTGGCGTGACGCCGTGCGCGCCGAGTCGTGGTGGGACAAGCTGCGCATCTGGTTTATGCGCACCGGCTGGCGTCCGGCCGATGTCGCGGCCAAGTACCCGCAGAGCAAGCCAGACCTTAGCCAGTTCGTTAAATTCGATGTGCCGCTGAGCCTGGCGCAAAAGCTCTATGCCGGCGTGCAGTTCAGCCTGTATGTGGTGGCCGGCACCTTGCTGTTGGGCATGGGCGAGCAGCTGAACCTGGCGCAGACGCTGCTGGGTATCGCCTGGATGGCGACGGGGCTGACGATCATTGGCCTCTGGCTGGAAAACCGCCCCAGCGCCAAGCGCCTGGAAGTGCTGCGGTTGCTGCTGAACCTGCCAGTGGCCTGGCTGGCGCTGCACCTGGGCCTGCAGGTCGACCAGCCATTGCTCTGGACGCTGCTGCTGGGCTACAGCCTGCTTAGCCTGGGGGCGCTGTTCTGGACGCCGCGCGGGCAGGCTGCGCTACCCGCCTAGGCCGGGATCGCTGCAGCCTTATTGCTAGGCTCAACAGCGGTGGACAGGTGCAGGCCTCTCCACCGTTGTTGTTTTCGGGCTCCTGAACGCGGGCTGCCTTCTGCTGCTTCGGCATATCCTCGCGCCGGCCCTGGCGCTATTCTGGCTGCGCTTGCGGCACGCGGTCGCAGCGCTGTCGTGGACCGTCATACTTTGGTCATAATGGCCGCTTATAACTGTCACACTCGCCCGTCGCTACGGGCTACGGAGTCTGCCGTGAGCTTTACCCCCGCCAATCGCCTGTTTCCCGCCACTCGCCTGCGCCGTAACCGCCGTGATGATTTTTCCCGCCGCCTGGTGCGCGAGCATCGCCTGAGTGTCGATGACCTGATTCTGCCGGTGTTCGTCCTCGACGGCGAAAACCGCCGCGAGGCGATTGCCTCGATGCCGGGCGTCGAACGCCTGTCCATCGACCTGCTGCTCAAGGAAGCCGAGCACTGGGTGGCCCTGGGTATCCCGGCGCTGGCGCTGTTTCCGGTGACGCCGCTGGAGAAGAAATCGCTCCTGGCCGAAGAGGCCTGGAACCCGGAGGGTATTGCCCAGCGCGCGATCCGTGCCCTGCGCGCGAAATTCCCTGAGCTGGGGGTGATCAGCGATGTGGCCCTCGACCCCTTTACCACCCATGGCCAGGACGGCATTCTCGATGCCGACGGCTATGTGCAGAACGACGTCACCGTCGATGCGCTGGTCAAGCAGGCGCTGTCGCATGCCGACGCCGGAGCCCAGGTGGTCGCGCCGTCGGACATGATGGACGGCCGTGTGCAGGCGATCCGCGAGGCGCTGGAGCTGGCCGATCACACTAACGTGCGCATCATGGCCTACTCGGCCAAGTACGCCAGCGCCTACTACGGGCCGTTCCGCGATGCGGTGGGTTCGGCGGCGAATCTGGGCAAGGCCAACAAGGCCAGCTACCAGATGGACCCGGCCAACGGCGACGAAGCGCTGCACGAAGTGGCCGCCGACCTGGCCGAAGGCGCGGATATGGTCATGGTCAAACCGGGCATGCCCTATCTGGACATCCTTTGGCGGGTCAAAACGGAATTCAAGGTGCCGACCTTTGTCTATCAGGTCAGCGGTGAGTACGCCATGCATATGGCGGCCATCCAGAATGGCTGGTTGGGCGAGGCGGTGATTCTTGAGTCACTGACCGCCTTCAAACGTGCGGGTGCCGATGGCATCCTGACTTATTTCGCCGTGCGCGCGGCAGAACTGTTGAAGCAGGGGCGCTAGCCCCTCCAGGACTTGGCAATGAACACCGAAGGACTCAGTAACACTGAATTGCAGGATGCCGAGGCGCTCGTCGAGCCGCCTCTGGTCGCGGATATTGCCGAGGCAGTGCCCGTGGAGGTCGTGCCAGTGGTCGCAGTCGCGGCCCCGGTGGTGGTCACCAACCTGGACGACAGCAGCCTGTATATCCACCGCGAGCTGTCGCAGCTGCAATTCAATATCCGCGTGCTGGAACAGGCGCTGGACGAGTCCTATCCGCTGCTCGAACGGCTGAAGTTCCTGCTGATCTTCTCCAGCAACCTCGACGAATTCTTCGAGATTCGCGTCGCGGGGCTGAAGAAGCAGATCAACTTCGCCCGTGAGCAGGCCGGTGCCGATGGCCTGCAGCCGCACCAGGCGCTGGCGCGGATCGCCGAGCTGGTGCACGAGCAGGTGGATCGTCAGTACGCGATTCTCAACGACAACCTGTTCCCGGCGCTGGCCAAGCACCGCATCAACTTTATCCGCCGGCGCTTCTGGACGGCCAAGCACAAGGCCTGGGTGCGCCGCTATTTCCGCGACGAGATCGCGCCGATCATCACCCCGATCGGCCTCGACCCGACGCACCCGTTCCCGTTGCTGGTGAACAAGAGTCTGAACTTTATCGTCGAGCTGGAGGGCGTCGACGCCTTCGGTCGCGACTCCGGCCTGGCGATCATCCCAGCCCCACGCTTGCTGCCGCGCATTATCAAGGTGCCGGAGGATGTTGGCGGCCCGGGCGACAACTACGTGTTCCTCTCGTCGATGATCCACGCTCACGCCGACGACCTGTTCCAGGGCATGAAGGTCAAGGGCTGCTATCAGTTCCGCCTGACCCGTAACGCCGACCTGTCGGTGGACACCGAGGACGTCGAAGACCTGGCCCGCGCCCTGCGCGGCGAGCTGTTCAGTCGCCGTTATGGCGATGCGGTGCGCCTGGAAGTGGTCGATACCTGCCCACGGCCGCTGCTCGACTACCTGCTCAAGCAGTTCAACCTGACCGAGGCCGAGCTGTACCGCGTCAACGGCCCGGTCAACCTGACTCGGCTGTTCAGCATCACCGGTCTGGAAAGCCATCCGGAACTGCAGTACAAGCCGTTCACTCCGGTGATCCCCAAACTGTTGCAGAACGCCGAGAACATCTTCAGCGTGGTCAGCAAGCAGGACATCCTCCTGCTGCACCCGTTCGAGTCGTTCACCCCGGTGGTCGACCTGCTGCGCCAGGCGGCGAAAGACCCGCACGTGTTGGCGATCAAGCAGACCCTGTACCGTTCCGGGGCCAACTCGGAAATCGTCGATGCGCTGGTAGAGGCGGCGCGCAACGGCAAGGAAGTCACCGCCGTTATTGAGCTGCGCGCGCGCTTCGATGAAGAGTCCAACCTGCAGCTGGCCAGCCGTCTGCAAGCGGCCGGTGCGGTGGTGATCTACGGCGTGGTGGGCTTCAAGACCCACGCCAAGATGATGCTGATCCTGCGTCGCGAGAGTGGCGATATCGTCCGTTACGCGCACCTGGGTACCGGCAACTACCACGCCGGCAACGCCAAGCTGTACACCGACTACAGCCTGCTGACCGCCGACGTGGCGCTGTGCGAGGACGTCTCCAAACTGTTCAGCCAGCTGATCGGCATGGGCAAGACCCTACGCATGAAGAAGCTGCTGCACGCGCCGTTCACCCTGAAGAAAACCCTGCTCGACATGATCGCTCGCGAGACCACGCTGGCTGCCGAAGGCAAGCCGGCGCACATCATGGCCAAGTTCAACTCGCTGACCGATCCGAAGATCATCCGTGCGCTGTACAAGGCCAGCCAGACCGGGGTGAAGATCGACCTGGTGGTGCGTGGCATGTGCTGCCTGCGTCCGGGCATCATCGGCGTATCGCACAACATCCAGGTGCGCTCGATCATCGGTCGCTTCCTCGAGCACACCCGGGTGTTCTACTTCCTCAATGGCGGCGACGAGCAGATCTACCTGTCCAGCGCCGACTGGATGGAGCGCAACCTCGACAAGCGCGTCGAGACCTGCTTCCCGGTGGAAGGCAAGAAGCTGATTCTGCGGGTCAAGAAGGAGCTGGAAAGCTACCTCACCGACAACACCCAGGCCTGGGTGCTGCAGCCGGACGGGCGCTACCTGCGTTGCAGCCCGAGTGGCAACCAGAACCCGCGCAACGCGCAGGCCGGTCTGCTGGAGAAATTGACCGCGCCGCTGATCAGCACACGCTGAGTTCGATACCGACGCGCTTGAGCCAGTCCGCTTCCAGAGTGAAATCGGCCTGGGTCAGCGGGTTGGCAGTCAGCCAGCCTTCGGGGAACTGAATTTCCAGGCGCTGCTCGGCGGCCTTGAGCTGCACCTTGGGCATTTCCTGGGTGCCACGGATGTGGTGGATCAGGATGGCGAAGCGCAGCAGCACGCACAGGCGGATCAGCTTGCGACCCTCTTCGCCGAAATCAGCGAACTTGTCCTTGGGAATATTGCGCCGATGGCCGCGCACCAGCAGCGCGAGCATCTGCTGGTCCTGGCGGGAGAAGCCGGCCAGGTCCGAGTGCTCGATCAGATAGGCACCGTGCTTGTGGTACTGGTAGTGGGCGATATCCAGGCCAATCTCGTGCACCTTGGCCGCCCAGCTGAGCAGCTCGCGGTGCCAGTCGTCCTGTAAGCGCCAGTCCTTGGCGACCTTATCCAGTGCCGACAGCGCCTTGCTCTCGACCCGCGCGGCCTGCTCCAGGTCGACGTGGTAACGCTCCATTAGCGAGCTCAGGGTGCGTTCGCGCACGTCTTCATGCTGATGGCGGCCGAGCAGGTCGTAGAGCACGCCTTCACGTAGCGCGCCTTCGGAATGGCTCATGCGCTGGATATCGCAGGCATCGAAGATGGCTTCGAGAATCGCCAATCCGGCGGGGAAAATCGCCCGACGGTCGGGTTTGATGCCGTCGAGGTCGAGCTTTTCCGCCTCGCCGATCTTGAACAGCTTACGTTTCAACCAGGCGATCCCGGCGGCGTTGACCTCGCCCGAGCCGAGGCCGGCCGCTTGGATGGTCAGGCCGATGGCCTTGATCGTGCCCGACGCGCCCACCGCATCTTCCCAGCCGAGGCGGCGCAGGGCGTGCTCGATGCCCATGATTTCCAAGCGGGCGGCGGTATAGGCCTGGGCGTAGCGCGCCGGGGTGATCTTGCCGTCCCTGAAGAAACGCTGGGTAAAGCTTACGCAACCCATCTGCAGGCTTTCGCGCAGCAGCGGCTCGAAACGCTGGCCGATGACGAATTCGGTGCTGCCGCCGCCGATATCGGTGACCAGGCGCTTGCCCGGGGTGTCGGCGATGCTGTGCGACACGCCGAGGTAGATCAGTCGTGCCTCTTCACGCCCGGAAATGACTTCCACCGGATGGCCGAGAATCGCCTCGGCACGGCGGATAAACTCGATGCGATTGCGCGCCTCGCGCAGGGCGTTGGTGCCGACCACGCGCACCGCGCCTTCCGGCAGGCTAGCGGTCAGCTGGGCGAAGCGGCGCAGGCAGTCGAGCCCGCGCTGCATGGCCTCTTCGCTGAGCAGGCGCTGTTCATCGATGCCCGCCGCCAGCTGCACTTTGTCACCGAGCCGCTCGAGAATACGGATCTCGCCGTGGTCGGCTTTGGCCAGCACCATATGGAAGCTGTTGGAGCCCAGGTCGATAGCTGCAATCAAAGGAAAAGACTCGGCAGGGGTATACGGCATGACAGCATCATCTCGTTGGGAACCCTGTCATCGTGCCACGATAGGCCGATCCAGCCAACGCATACCGCCTGTGTAGGGTGCTGAGGCAACCGTGGCCCAGGCATTCTAGCTGGGGTTGATTAGCTTGCGTCGCGAATGCCCATAGATAAGCTCAATTGCACTTGCCTTCCTGTGTGGTTAAAGCCGGGCTATGATGTCGGCCATCTTTATGCTTCCGAACACGGAGATTTTCCATGAGCGACTTCATCACCAACGTCAGCGATGCCAGCTTCGACCAGGATGTTCTCCAGGCCGAGGGTCCGGTGCTGGTCGATTACTGGGCTGAGTGGTGCGGTCCGTGCAAGATGATTGCACCGGTTCTCGATGAGATCGCCCAGACCTACGCGGGCAAACTGAAAGTCTGCAAGCTGAACATCGACGAAAACCAGGACACCCCGCCGAAGTTCGGCGTACGTGGTATCCCGACCCTGATGCTGTTCAAGAACGGCAACGTCGAAGCGACCAAAGTGGGCGCACTGTCCAAGTCGCAACTGGCCGCCTTCCTCGACAGCAACATCTAAGTCGCGTCGAGTGCCAGAAGCCCCGCAAATCGCGGGGCTTTTTTCTGTCTGAACGCTAGACGTATCAATAAAGCCGGTGTTACATTCGGCCTCGCTGCATTTCCTATGCAGCCCCCTGCAAGCCGTCGCCGACGCATTCCTAATTCGAAACTTTCGAAATACAAGCCGGCGTCAAGCCGTCTTCTCAGCGGCACGGCCTCCCAAGCTAAATAGCTTACTTTCCCTCCTAAATGATTACGTCATTCCTATATGAATCTGACCGAACTCAAGCAAAAGCCGATTACCGAACTGCTGGAACTCGCTGAACAACAGGGCCTGGAAAACATGGCCCGTTCGCGCAAGCAGGACGTGATTTTCTCCCTGTTGAAAAAACACGCTAAAAGCGGCGAGGAAATCTCCGGTGATGGCGTGCTGGAGATCCTCCAGGACGGTTTCGGCTTCCTGCGCTCCGCGGATGCTTCGTACCTGGCTGGCCCCGACGACATCTATGTCTCGCCGAGCCAGATCCGCCGCTTCAACCTGCGTACCGGCGACACCATCGTCGGCAAGATCCGCCCGCCGAAAGAAGGCGAGCGTTACTTCGCGCTGCTCAAGGTCGACACGATCAACTACGATCGTCCCGAGAACGCGAAGAGCAAGATTCTGTTCGAAAACCTGACGCCGCTGTTCCCCACCAAGCGTCTGGTCATGGAAGCCGGTAACGGCTCCACCGAAGACATCACCGGCCGCATTATCGACCTCTGCGCCCCGATCGGCAAAGGTCAGCGCGGCCTGATCGTGGCACCGCCGAAAGCCGGTAAGACGATCATGCTGCAGAACATCGCGGCCAACATCGCGCGTAACAACCCCGAGTGCCACCTGATCGTTCTGTTGATCGACGAGCGCCCGGAAGAAGTGACCGAAATGCAGCGCACCGTGCGCGGCGAAGTGGTCGCTTCCACCTTCGACGAGCCGCCAACCCGCCACGTGCAGGTTGCCGAAATGGTGATCGAGAAGGCCAAGCGCCTGGTCGAGCACAAGAAGGACGTGGTCATCCTGCTCGACTCCATCACCCGTCTGGCGCGCGCCTACAACACCGTGATCCCGAGTTCCGGCAAGGTCCTCACCGGTGGTGTCGACGCCCATGCCCTGGAGAAGCCGAAACGCTTCTTCGGTGCCGCGCGTAACATCGAAGAAGGCGGCTCGCTGACCATCATCGCCACCGCGCTGGTGGAAACCGGCTCGAAGATGGACGAAGTGATCTACGAAGAGTTCAAGGGTACCGGCAACATGGAGCTGCCCCTGGACCGTCGTATTGCCGAGAAGCGCGTTTTCCCTGCGATCAACATCAACCGTTCCGGCACCCGCCGCGAAGAGTTGCTGACCGCCGAAGACGAGCTGCAGCGCATGTGGATTCTGCGCAAGCTGCTGCACCCGATGGATGAGATTGCCGCCATCGAGTTCCTGATCGACAAGCTGAAAGCGACCAAGACCAACGACGAGTTCTTTATGTCGATGAAGCGTAAGTAAGAGGATCTACTGCGCTTCGGTGATGCTGCGTTAAAAACAGACTCAGAATGCTCATGTACAAAAGTACACTCCGCTTCTTCGCCTGTTTTTGCCTTGCCTGACCTTCGCTCGCTACGATCCTAAACTTATGTAATCAACGCAAAAGCCGGGGAAACCCGGCTTTTGTGCATCTGCGCGTTGTATCTACCTTCTGAAAGACCGACTTCGGCGCTAAACTTTGCGCCCCGATTGGCCCGGCTGAAACGAGGCTCGAACATGCAGTATCGCGACCTGCGCGACTTTATCCGCGGTCTGGAACAGCGCGGCGAACTCAAGCGCATCCAGACGCCGGTTTCCCCAGTGCTGGAAATGACCGAAATCTGCGACCGCACTCTGCGTAAGGGCGGTCCAGCGCTGCTGTTCGAGAACCCCACGGGTTTTGATATGCCGGTGCTTGGCAACCTGTTCGGCACGCCGCAGCGCGTGGCCCTGGGCATGGGCGCGGAGGCGGTCAGCGAGCTGCGCGAGATTGGCAAGCTGCTGGCCTTCCTCAAGGAACCTGAGCCGCCGAAAGGCCTGAAAGATGCCTGGTCGAAGCTGCCGATCTTCCGCAAGGTGCTGGCCATGGCACCCAAGGTGCTGAAAGACGCGCCGTGCCAGGAAGTGATCGAAGAAGGCGATGACGTCGACCTGAGCAAGCTGCCGGTGCAAACCTGCTGGCCGGGCGATGTTGGTCCGCTGATCACCTGGGGCCTGACCATCACCAAGGGGCCGAATAAAGAGCGGCAGAACCTCGGTATCTATCGTCAGCAGGTGATCGGTCGCAACAAGGTGATCATGCGCTGGCTCAGCCACCGTGGCGGCGCGCTGGATTTCCGTGACTGGTGCGAGAAGTTTCCCGGCAAGCCGTATCCGGTCTGTGTGGCCCTCGGTGCCGATCCGGCGACCATTCTCGGCGCGGTGACGCCGGTGCCGGACAGTCTGTCGGAATACGCCTTCGCCGGCCTGCTGCGCGGCCACCGTACTGAGCTGGTCAAGGCCCGTGGCAGTGATCTGCAGGTGCCAGCCAGCGCCGAAATCGTTCTCGAAGGAGTAATTCATCCGGGCGAGACCGCGCCGGAAGGCCCGTACGGCGATCACACCGGCTACTACAACGAGGTCGACACTTTCCCGGTGTTTACCGTCGAGCGCATTACCCGCCGGCAAAAGCCGATCTATCACAGCACCTACACCGGTCGTCCGCCGGATGAGCCGGCGATTCTCGGCGTGGCGCTGAATGAAGTGTTTGTGCCGATCCTGCAGAAGCAGTTTCCCGAGATCATCGACTTCTACCTGCCGCCGGAAGGCTGCTCGTATCGCATGGCGGTGGTCACCATCAAGAAGCAGTACCCAGGCCACGCCAAGCGCGTAATGCTCGGTGTGTGGTCGTTCCTGCGCCAGTTTATGTACACCAAGTTCGTTATCGTCACCGACGACGATATCAACGCCCGCGACTGGAACGACGTGATCTGGGCCATCACCACGCGCATGGACCCCAAGCGCGACACGGTGCTGATCGAGAACACGCCAATCGACTACCTCGACTTCGCCTCGCCGGTCTCCGGCCTGGGCTCGAAGATGGGCCTGGATGCGACTCACAAGTGGCCGGGCGAGACCACGCGCGAATGGGGGCGGGCTATCGTTCAGGATGAAGCGGTCAAGCAGCGCATCGATGCGCTCTGGTCTGAGTTGGGAATCGATTGATGAAAGTCACCCTGAATCCTTCAGGTGCAGTGCTTGAAGTACAGCCCCGTGAGCGCATTCTGGATGCCGCGCGGCGTCTGGGTTACGACTGCCCGCAGGCCTGTCGCAATGGCAATTGTCATATCTGTGCGGCGCTGCTGGTCGAGGGACGGGTGCAGCAAAGCGGCGTAGAACTGAGCCATGGCGAGCTGTTCACCTGCCTGGCCGAGCCGCTGGAAGACTGCGTGCTGCATTGGGATGGCGTGCTCGCGCCGGGTGAGTTGCCGGTACGCGAGCTGGCCTGCCAGGTGTTGGCGTGTGACGAGGTGGGCGGTGACGTGTATCGCCTGCGCCTGCGTACCCCGGCCGGCAAGGTGCCGCGTTACCACGCCGGGCAGTATCTGTTGCTGCGCCGCGACGATGATGACTATGCGGCGTTCTCCCTGGCTTCGGCTCCGCACGGCGGTCGTCAGCTGGAGTTGCATATTCTGGCGCGTGACGAGGTCACCATCGCCCTGGTCGCGCAACTGCAAGGCAATCCCATGGTGCGGGTGAAGCTGCCCTTCGGCGATACCCATCTGGCGGAGCTGCCGAATGGCCCGCTGGTGCTGATCGCCGCCGGCACCGGCATGGCGCAGATGCACAGCCTGATCGAGCATTGCCGCGCTGCCGGCTTTGCTCACCCGGTGCACCTGTACTGGGGGGCGCGTCGACCGGAAGATTTCTATGAACTGGAGCACTGGGCGCAGTGGCAGCAACTGCCCAACCTGTTCCTGCATAAGGTGGTCAGCGATCCATGCGCTTGGCAGGGCCGTTGCGGCTTGCTGCATGAAGCGGTGCGCGAGGACTTCCCCGACCTTAGCTCGCTGCATGTGTATGCCAGCGGTTCGCCGGCAATGGTCTATGCGACTCTGGATGCCCTGGTCGAGGCCGGCCTGGATGCGCATCAGATGCGCGCCGACGTGTTTGCCTACGCGCCGCGCGGCTGAATCCCGTGCATAAAAAAGGCCGCCTGATGGGCGGCCTTTTGCTGCGCGCTGGACTTAACGCACAGTGACGACGACTTTACCCACGGCTTTGCGCTGACCGAGGGTGTTGATTGCCTCTGCAGCCTGTTCCAGTGGGAAGGTCTGCGACACCAGCGGCTTGAGCTTGCCTTCGGCGTGCCAGGCGAACAGCTGCTGGAAGTTGGCGGCGTTGTCCTGCGGCTGGCGCTGGGCGAACGAGCCCCAGAACACCCCGACCACGGCTGCGCCCTTGAGCAGGGTGAGGTTGACCGGCAGCTCGGGGATGCGCCCGCTGGCGAAGCCCACTACCAGCAGGCGGCCGTTCCAGGCGATGCTGCGAATGGCCGCATCGAACAGGTCACCACCGACCGGGTCGTAGATCACGTCCGCGCCCTGGCCGCCGGTCAGGCGCTTCACTTCGTCCTTCAGATTGCTTTCGCTGTAGTTGATCAGCTCATCGGCACCGGCGGCCTTGGCCACTTCGAGCTTTTTCGCGCTGCTCGCCGCAGCGATCACCTTGGCACCCATGGCCTTGCCGATTTCCACCGCCGCCAGGCCGACGCCGCCGGAAGCGCCGAGCACCAGCAGGGTCTCGCCGGGTTGCAGGTTGGCGCGCTGCTTGAGGGCGTGCATCGAGGTGCCGTAGGTCATGCCGAAGGCGGCGGCGCTGGCAAAGTCCATGCTGGCTGGAATCGGCATCACGTTGTAGCCAGGCACCGCGACTTGCTCGGCGAAGCTGCCCCAGCCGGTCAGGGCCATCACCCGGTCGCCGACTTTCAGGTGGCTGACCTTCTCGCCCACCGCGCTGACCACACCAGCGGCTTCGCCACCTGGGGAGAACGGGAAGGGCGGTTTGAACTGGTATTTGCCTTCGATGATCAGGGTGTCGGGAAAGTTGACCCCGGCCGCATGCACGTCGAGCAGAATTTCGTTCTTCTTCGCTTCGGGGCTGGCGATTTCTTCCAGTACCAGGGTTTCGGCGGGGCCGAAGGCTTTGCACAGCACGGCTTTCATCGGGCTTTTCCTCTGCGGTTGATGGCCATGCAGTGTAGGTGCGGGCGGTGCTGGGTCAACGAGCATGCCTGTGCCTGATGGTCATGCATAAGCTTGGGGCTTGGGCCGTTGCGCGACTGTGGCTATGCTAGGGCCTGAACTCTTGAGGAATACCGCCTGTGAAAGTCTGGATCGCATTGCTGTTGGCCCTGTCCTTGCCTTTGATTGCGCAGGCTTCGAGCGACGAAGAAGCCGAGGAAGGTAAAGAAGGGGCCGCTCCGGTGGTGTCTTACGTCACCCTGGTACCGGCGCTGGTGGGTAATTTCGGCGAGGGGCCAAAACTCAAGTTCTTCAAGGCCGATCTGTCCCTGCGGGTGACTGGGGCGGACGTCGAAGCCAAGGTCAAACACCATGAGCCGCTGATCCGCAATCAGCTGGTGATGCTGTTCTCCCAGCAGACCGAGGAGGCTATGGCCGCTGCGGGTGCGCGGGAAACCTTGCGCGCCGAGGCGCTCAAGCAGGTGCAGGGCGTGCTGACCCAGGAAGAGGGCAAGCCGCTGGTGGAAGACCTGCTGTTCAACAACCTGATCATTCAGTAAGGGTGTCGCCTGGCGCTGCGCCATTTCAGCGCAGCGCGAGTATCGCCGCCCACTCCTCGGCACCGACCGGCATCACCGACAGGCGGCTGCCCTTCTGTACCAGGGGCAATTCCAGCAGCGCGCTCTGCGCTTTCAGCTGCGTCAGCGGAATAACCCGTTTGAAGGCTTCGACAAAGGCCACGTCGAGGGCGCTCCAGGGGTTCTTCTCGGTACTGGCCTTGGCATCGAAGTAGTGGCTGTCGGGCTCCAGCGCGGTGGGGTCGGGGTAGACCGCCGAGGCAATACGGCCGATCCCGGCGATGCCCGGTTCCGGGCAGCTGGAGTGATAAAAGAAGAAGAGGTCCCCCGGCTGCATGCTGCGCAGGAAGTTGCGCGCCTGGTAGTTGCGCACGCCATCCCAGCGCGCCTGCTCCAGGCGCTGCAGGTCGCGGATCGAGAGTTCGTCGGGTTCCGACTTCATTAGCCAATAAGGCATGAACTTTGCTCCTGTAATTAAGTCCGTTAGCGGGTAGGCGCTGTTTACCTGGTGGTGCCCGGCGTGTTGCAGTTTTGCAGCCGGTGCGTGTGGATGGCAGCCGCTGTCGGACCTATAAAAATAATCGCCGCGAATACAGCGTGCGCTATGCCTTTAAGGGGGAGGCATTCGATGAAACGTAAACCCGATGTGTTGTTGATTTTGGTAATACTGTTCAGCCTGGGTGTGGTAACTACCGGTTATACCCAGAGTTTGTGGGATCGCCAGGCTGATGCGCCGGTCAGTCAGTCGCAAGCGGCTGGTTGAACCTGGTATGTACCGCAGGGAGTGCGGTACAGCCTTTAACGACAGCCCGAATCAATACCACGCCTTATCCGTCACTGTGCCTTGCAGTGGCACATCCCAGCTGGCCATGGCCAGTCGATCCACCTGCTGACACTCGTGCGCCAGACCCAGCAATGTCGGTTTGTGCCAATTTTTGCGCATTGCCCGATACGCCAGGCTGCGATCATAAAAACCGCCGCCCATACCCAGGCGCGCGCCGTGGCGGTCGAAACCGACCAGCGGCAAGAGCAGCAGATCCAAAGTCCAGACCTTGCGTTGCTGAGCGCGGTTGCGCCGTGGCTCATAAATACCGAAACGATTCTTCAGTAGAGGTTCGCCGGCGCGAATGCGTTGAAACACCATCTTGCTGCGCGGCCAGGGGCTGAGCACCGGCAAATAAGTCGCTTTGCCTCGTTGCTGTGCGGCACGCAGCAGGGGGCGCGGGTCGATCTCGCCGTCATTGGGCAGGTACAGGGCAATCTGTTTGGCGCGGCGAAACAGCGGGTGCTGCGCCAACTGTTTATACAAACCGTGGGCGGCCTGGCGTTGGGCGTGACGACTGAGAGCGCGGCGCTGTAGGCGCAGATGGCGGCGCAGTTGCGCGCGGCTTAGTGCAGAGGTGTCGAGCATGGTGTGTGGCAGTAGCGGTCGTCGCGAAGGGGCAACCGGCTGGAAAGAGTGACTCCCCGACGTGCCGCTGTCGGCTTAGCCCTTGAACCCGAAAGTTCAAGGTGGAGGTTGCAGGAGGCGTTAAGGCTTTCCGTCAAGCGGACATGCACACCGGCTTCAACGTGCAACCTCCGGGGTTGTGCGAATCGGCTCAGGGACATCACCAACTGGCGCACACTCCAGGGAGCGGCGGTCAGTATACCCGAATCTGCCTGAGCGCAATCAGCTGCCTTGCTCATCGGCATCCCGAGCCAGAGCGCTGTCGACCCGGTTGAGCAGGCTGCGCACCTGATCGCGGTTGGCACCGGCCTGTTGGTCGAGGTGCTGCTGCTTGTGCAGCAGGTCGTGGGTGATGTTCAGCGCGGCCATCACGGCCACGCGGTCGGCACCGATGACTTTGCCGCTTGAGCGGATCTCCCGCATCTTGCCATCCAGGTAGCGCGCGGCGCTTTCCAGATTGCTGCGTTCATCGCTCGGGCAGGCGATGCAATATTCTTTGTCCAGAATCTGAACGGTCAAGGTATTCGACTGGGTCATTAATCCTGCTCCAGGGCTTTGAGGCGCGAAATCATGGATTCGACCTTATGCCGGGCCATTTCGTTCTTTTCAATTAGATGGGCGCGTTCCTCGCGCCAGGCTTTTTCGCTCGCCAGAAGCTGTCGGTTCTGCGACTTGAGCTGCTCGACGCGCTGGATCAGCAAGTCCAGCTTGGTCGTGAGGGCATGCAGATCGGCGTCTTCCATTGATTCTCTACTCGTGGCTATGGGAGCGGGGCTGACAGTCGAAAAATAGCGTCTTTCAGTCGTCTTCGACAGTATCAGATGCGCTGTTGAAGCGTTTTCGGGTTAACCATTCAAGCCGCAAGGCCTGTACGTGCAGGACCTTGCGCAAGCCTTTTTGCACGCGGCGCTGGCTGATGATCATCGCCAGCCGTGAAATCGTCTGGGTGCGGCGGGCGATGCGCATGTCCGGGTGCTCGCGAATCGCGCGCACGGCATCCGAGACGATGATGCCGCTGAAGCTTTCCGGCACCTCTACTGCGACTTTGGCTGCCGGCGGCTCTTTTTCGTTAAGGATTGCGCCGAACTTGGAGGTGGCGATGGCCTGGCTGTAGACCTGCTGCTCCAGCGCGTCGAGCAGCTCCTTGGCCTGGGCGTCATTGGCACTGCGGGTTTCCAGCTGCGGCAGCGGGTAGACCACGATGCGGTAGACCTCGAAGGGGTCGAGAACGCTCATCGCCACCGCGTCGGTGCGCTGGTTGGTCAGATGCCGACGAATACGCGTGCGCAGCGACTCTTTGGTCTGGCCGACATAAATCGGTTCGCCGTCGTAGTCATAGAAGGCGTAAACGCCCCAGCGGTAGTTACCGAGTTTGCCGAGGCTCTGGTCCAGCGGATTGCGCACTTCGCGGTTGAGAAAATCGTCGAGCAGGCGGCGCAGCTCGCGGGTTTCCAGCGGCAGCTCGGCGGTGGCGATGGCGCTGCCGGGCTCTTGCGGCAGGTCCAGGAGGCTTTGGCTGAGCAGGCTCATAGCGCCTGCGCCAGGGGTTGTTGCTGGGCACGTTGCAGCGGCAGCAGCAGGTGCTGGTTGAGGTGGGCGACCACTGCGACCACCACGCCGTCGCCGAGCAGGTGATAGGCCTCGTTGTAGCGTTCGGGCAGCCGATAGCTGTCGGCCAGGCCCATCAGGCGCGCGGCCTCGCGTGGAGAGATCAGCCGTGAGCGGATCGACTGGCCGTCGACGGTCATGATGGTCTGCCGGCTCGAACCGCCGGACGGTGTGCGCAGGCAGCCGGCAATGCCGTCGAAGCGCACTTCGGCGCGCTGCACGTTATTGCGGGTGCGTTTGTAGATGGTGCCGACCTGCAGTCGCCCGAGTTGCTGCGCGGCGATGACCTTCTGTCGGTTCAGTGGGCTCATCATTTCCAGCAGCGTCTGCGTCTGCGCGGCGCTGTGCCAGCTGACGCCGCTGGGTTCGGTTTCGATGATGTCATCCAGGGTGTGCATCGGCGTGGCCGGCTCGGCCAGTTTCCACCAGCGCCACTGCCGCTGAGTCTGCTTGGTCAAATTGTTATGGCAGGCAATCAGCTTTTCCGGGTGCCAGGCCGGCGACGGGCGCTGGCCTACCAGCTCGGCGGGAATCTGCCAGTTCTGGTCGACGCAGAGGATAAACAGCCGTGGGCGCGACTGCGGAACGAACTGCACGGCATCGATCACCAGTGCGCCGAATAGGTAGCCGGCGGCGGCCAGGGCGTTGGCGATGGCCTCGAAATCCTTGCCTTCATGGGAGGTGAGGGTGCCGTAGACGTTTTCGATTACCAGCATGCCCGGCTTGCGCCCGCTCTCGGCCAGCTCGCCGATCAGCTGCATAAAGCCCCAGAACGAGCCCGAGCGGCGGCCCTGCAAACCCGCGCCATTGCCTGCCAGCGACAGGTCCTGGCAGGGGAACGAGGCCCACGCCAGGTCGGCCTGCCCAGGCAGTTGCGTGCTGCTCAGGCTGTTGATGTCGGCCACGTGCAGGTGCTCGCCGCCCCAGTTGGCGATATAGGCTTCGGCCTTCTTCGCCGAGAAGTCATTGGCGAAGCTGCAGGTCCAGTCTTCGCCAAGGCCTGCGCGGGCCATGCCACCACCGGCAAAGAATTCGTAGAAAAACGGCATGTGACGCTTACCTTGTGCGCAGGCGGGTATCGGGATGCGGTGGGCTGGGGCTGATCCGTCGAGCACCTTGAATAGTCTTGGCGGGCTTGCCGGTGCTAGGATACAAGGCCTCTATTCTAGTCATTGCGCAGTCTTGCGCCTAGCTCATATGCCCACTCAGAATTCGCCGTACTCCGCTTTTGCCGCCCTGCTTGCCAGCAGTGGCTACACCATTTCCCCTGCCGAGCTGCATGGCCAGCTGCTCGGTCGCAGCTGCGCCGGTGCCGGCTTCGAGATCGACTCCTGGCTGGTCGATGCCGCCGAACTGCTCGGCGCAGCCCCGGAAGACAGCGTTCGTCAGGCGCTGATCGGCCTGCAGGAAATGGTCAAGAATGAACTGTCGAGCAACGACGTCACCGTGGTGCTGCTGTTGCCCAACGACGATGCCCCGCTGGGCGAGCGCGCCGTGGCGCTGGGCCAGTGGTGCCAGGGCTTCCTCGGCGGCTTCGGCCTGACCGCCCGCGACAGCGCACTGAGCGGCGAAGCGATGGAAGTGCTGCAGGACCTCTCGGCGATTTCCCAGGTGCAGAATGCTCTGGAAGAATCCGAGGACGGCGAAAGCGATTACATGGAAGTGATGGAGTACTTGCGCGTCGCGCCGCTGCTGCTGTTCAGCGAGTGCGCCAAGCCTGTCGCACCGGCGCTGAAGCCGTCGCTGCATTGATTTTCATGCAATAGAAGTGGACTCAATCTGCCCATGATCAGCATCCCCAAGTCGGAATATGCCCGTCGGCGCAAGGCGCTGATGGCGCAGATGGAACCCAACAGCATCGCGATTCTGCCGGCGGCGCCGGTGTATATCCGCAATCGCGATGTCGAGCACATCTACCGCCAGGACAGCGACTTTCAGTACCTCTCCGGCTTTCCCGAGCCGGAGGCGGTGATTGCGCTGATTCCCGGGCGTGAGCATGGCGAGTACGTGCTGTTCTGCCGCGAGCGCGATCCGCTGCGCGAGCTGTGGGACGGCCTGCGCGCCGGTCAGGATGGCGCGATCAGCCAGTACGGCGCGGATGACGCGTTCCCGATCGGCGACATCGACGACATCCTGCCGGGGCTGATCGAGGGCCGTGATCGGGTCTATTCCTCCATGGGCAGCAACCATGAGTTCGACCGCCAGTTGATGGAGTGGATCAACGTGATCCGCTCCAAGGCGCGCCAGGGTGCCTCGCCGCCCAACGAATTCATCACCCTCGAACACCTGCTGCACGACCTGCGCCTGTACAAGTCGGCTGCCGAAGTCAAAGTCATGAAAGAAGCTGCGGACATCTCCTGCCGCGCCCATGTGCGCGCCATGCAGGCCAGCCGCGCCGGGTTGTTCGAGTACCACCTGGAAGCCGAGCTGGATTACGAGTTCCGCAAGGGCGGGGCGAAGATGCCGGCCTATGGTTCAATCGTCGCGGCGGGCAAGAACGCCTGCATCCTGCATTACCGCGAGAACGACGCGCCGCTGAAAGACGGCGACTTGGTGCTGATCGACGCCGGCTGCGAGATCGACTGCTACGCCAGCGACATCACCCGCACCTTCCCGGTCAGCGGCAAGTTTTCGCCAGAACAGAAAGCCATCTACGAGCTAGTGCTGGCCTCCCAGGAAGCCGCGTTCAAGGAAATCGGCCCCGGCAAGCACTGGAATCAGGCCCACGAAGCCACGGTGCAGGTGATCACCGCCGGGCTGGTAGAGCTCGGCCTGCTGCAGGGCGATGTGGCCGAGCTGATCGCCACTGAGGCCTACAAACCCTTCTATATGCACCGCGCCGGCCACTGGCTGGGTATGGATGTGCACGACGTCGGCGAGTACAAGGTCGGCGGCGAATGGCGTGAGCTGGAGGTCGGCATGGCCATGACCGTCGAGCCGGGCATCTATATCGCTGTGGACAATCAGGACGTGGCGAAGAAGTGGCGCGGCATCGGTGTGCGTATCGAAGACGACGTGGTGGTGACCAAGAGCGGTTGCGAGATTCTTACCAACGGCGTGCCGAAAACCGTCGCCGAGATCGAAGCGCTGATGGCCGCCGCCCGCAGCGTGGCCGCCTAGAGCATGCCACGCGTCGACATTGCGATTATTGGCGGAGGCCTGGTCGGTGCCAGCCTGGCCGTGGCCTTGCAGGCCGAAGCCAAGCAGCGTGGCTGGAGCATTTGCCTGATCGAGCCGTTTACCCCGGGTAGTGGCTATCAGCCCAGCTACGACGCGCGCTCCACCGCCCTGTCGTTCGGTTCGCAGCAGATCTATCAGCGTCTCGGTTTGTGGCCGTCGATCGGTCAGCGTGCCGAGCCGATCAAGCAGATTCATGTCTCCGACCGTGGCCGTTTCGCCGCCGCGCGGCTGAGCGCCGAGGAAGAAGGTGTACCGGCGCTGGGTTATGTGGTGGAAAACGCCTGGCTCGGTGAATGCCTGTGGCAGGCGCTGGACCAGCAGGTAGTGAGTTGGCGCAGCCCTGCGCAGGTTACGCGGATGCAGGCCCTGGCCGACGGCTACCGCCTGACCCTGGACGATGGCAGTGAGCTTGAATGCAACCTGGCGATTCTCGCCGAGGGCGGCCGCTCCGGGTTGCGCGAGCAACTGGGCATCGCCGTCAGCAACACGCCTTACGGGCAGAGCGCGCTGATCGCCAACGTCAGCCCGCAGGACGCGCACAACGGCCTGGCCTTCGAGCGCTTCACCGAAGAAGGGCCGATGGCCTTGTTGCCGCTGGCAGATAACCGCTGCGCCCTGGTCTGGACCCGCGCCACCCTGGAAGCCGAGCGACTGTCTACTCTGGACGATGCGGCGTTTCTCGCCGAGCTGCAGCAGGCCTTCGGCTATCGCCTGGGCAGCCTGCGCCAGGTTGGCGCTCGGCATCTCTACCCGCTGGCCCTGAGCGCCGCCCAGGAGCAGGTGCGCCAGCATCTGGTGGTACTCGGCAATGCCGCGCACAGCCTGCATCCGATTGCCGGGCAGGGCTACAACCTGTCGCTGCGCGATACCCTGGTGCTGGCCGAAACCCTGCTGGAAAGTGCCGCGCCACTGGGCGATCTGGCCACCTTGCAGCTCTATCTGAGCCGCCAGCAGCTGGACCAGCAACTGACTGTAGGCTTTTCCGATCAGGTCACCCGCCTGTTCAGCACTGGCCAGCCGCTGCTGGCCGCCGGGCGCAACCTCGGCCTGCTCGGCCTCGATCTGTTACCCCCGGCGAAACGCTGGTTCGCCCGCCAGGCCATGGGCCTGGGCACCCGTACTTTATGAGACTGTTTGATGAGTGAGCGTAAACTGGCGCGCCGCGCCCGCCTGCTGCGCCTGGGCCTGAACCTCTACCCGCCGTACCTCGGGGCGGGCATCAAGGTGCAGCGCATTTCCCCCGATTGCCGCGAGGCGCGGGTGCGCATGGCGCTGCGCTGGTACAACCGCAACTTCGTCGGCACCCAGTTCGGCGGCTCGCTGTACAGCATGGTTGATCCGTTCTACATGCTGCTGTTGATGCCGCTGTTGGGCGACGACTACATCGTCTGGGACAAAGCCGCCAGCATCGATTTCGTCACGCCGGGCAAGGGCCCGGTGTATGCCGACTTCCGCATCGACGACGCCTTGCTGGCGGAGATTCGCACGAAGACCGCCGGCGGCGAGAAATACCTGCCCGAGTTGCAGGTAGACATCCGCGACGCGGCCGGAACCCTGGTGGCCGTCGCGCACAAGACCCTCTACGTACGCCTCAAGCCGCGCGCGCGGCAGGCTGGATAAGGAAGCCCATGCAAGCGGACCTGATCATCGTCGGTGCAGGAATGGTGGGCAGCGCCCTGGCGCTGGCCCTGCAGGACCAGGGCCTGGAGATTCTGCTGGTCGATGGCGGCCCGCTCAGCGTCAAGCCTTTCGACGCCCTCGCGCCTTTCGAGCCGCGGGTCAGCGCGCTGTCGGTGGCCAGCCAGCGCATTCTCGACCGTCTCGGCGTGTGGCACGGGATCGCCGCACGGCGCGCCAGCCCCTATGGCGAGATGCAGGTGTGGGACGGTTCCGGTACTGGGCAGATTCATTTCAGCGCCGCCAGCGTGCACGCCGAATCGCTGGGCCATATCGTCGAGAACCGCGTGGTCCAGGATGCCCTGCTCGAACGCCTGCACGACAGCCCGATCGGCCTGCTGGCCAATGCCCGCCTGGAACAGCTGCGCCGCTCCGGTGATGGCTGGTTGCTGAGCCTGAGCGATGGCCGTGAACTGCGTGCGCCGTTGCTGATTGCCGCCGACGGGGCCAACTCGGCGGTGCGCCGCCTGGCCGGGTGCGCCACCCGCGAATGGGATTACCTGCACCACGCCATCGTCACCAGCGTGCGTTGCGCCAAGCCGCACCAGGCCACCGCCTGGCAGCGCTTTACCGATGACGGCCCGCTGGCCTTTTTGCCGCTGGCTGGTCCCGAAGGTGAGCATTGGTGCTCGATCGTCTGGTCGGTTACGCCAACTGAAGCCGAGCGCCTGATGGCCCTGGATGATGCGGGCTTCCGTCGTGCGCTGGGCTTTGCCTTCGAGCATCGCCTGGGCGAGGTACTGCAGGCCGACCCGCGGGTCTGTATTCCGCTACGTCAGCGCCACGCCAAGCGTTATGTCGAAGAGGGTTTGGCGCTGATCGGCGATGCCGCGCACAGCATTCACCCGCTGGCCGGCCAGGGCGTCAACCTGGGCTTTCTCGATGTGGCGGTGTTGGCCGAGGTGCTGCTGCATGCCGCGCAGCGCGGCGAGCGCCTGAGTGATGTGAAGGTGCTCAGTCGTTACGAGCGTCGGCGCATGCCGCATAACCTGGCGATGATGGCGGCGATGGAAGGCTTTGAGCGGCTGTTCCAGGCCGACCCGCTGCCGCTGCGCTGGCTGCGCAACGCCGGGCTCGACTTCGTCGACGGCCAGGCCGAGGCCAAGGCGCTGTTTGTACGTCAGGCGTTGGGGTTGTCCGGTGATCTGCCAGAGCTGGCGCGCGGTTAGACCGAGCCCTTTGAGCGCTAACGATGAGATTTGGCGGTTTTCCGCCAGTTAGTCGAGGCCGTCTGGCGAGGTTGCGCCAGTGTCGGCGAAATTCAGCCCGTGTTTGCGCAGCTTGTCATGCAGGGTCTTGCGCGGCAGGCCGAGCGCTTCGGCCAGGCTGCGTAGCGAGTTGTGCGGGCGCGCCAGTTCGGCGCTGATCAGGCTGCGTTCGAAGGCTTCCACCTGGGCATTCAGCCCGTCGCTGGCGTTGTCACTGTCGGGCACAGTGACAATGGCCTGATCCTGCTCGAGGTCCAGCTCCAGGCCCAGGGCAAAGCGTTCGGCGGCGTTCTGCAATTCGCGCACATTGCCCGGCCAGGTATGCCGCAGCAGGGCGGCGCGCTGCTGGCCGGCCAGGTTGCGCGGCGGCAGGCCATGGCGGCTGCCGGCCGCTTCGGCGAAGTGCTGGAACAGCAGCAAGGCGTCTTCGCCGCGTTCGCGCAGGGCCGGAATACGCAGGGTGGCGACATTTAGGCGGTAATACAGGTCGGCGCGAAAGCGGCCCTGGTCGGCGGCCTGGCGCAGGTCTTCCTTGGTCGCGGCGATCACCCGGATATCCAGGGGGATCAACTGGTTGCCGCCGAGGCGCTCGACCACCCGCTCCTGCAGCAGGCGCAGCAGCTTGACCTGCACGTCGAGGCTCATGCTTTCGATTTCATCGAGGAACAGGGTGCCGCCATTGGCGAATTCGAACTTGCCGATGCGACGTTTCGAGGCCCCGGTGAACGCGCCCTGCTCATGGCCGAACAGCTCGCTTTCCACCACCGATTCGGCCAGCGCGCCGGCGTTGATCGCCACGAACGGCCCGGTACGGCGGCTGGACAGGTCGTGCAGCGCGCGCGCCACCACCTCCTTGCCCGCGCCGGTTTCGCCGAGGATCAGCACGTCGCTGTTGATCGCGGCCAGCGCGCCAATCTGTTCGCGCAGGCGGGCAATCGCTGGTGATTGGCCGATCAGGCGCGCGGCCAGGGTCTGCCGGTCAGCCAGGGCCAGGCGCAGGCTGCGGTTATCCAGCACCAGGCGGCGCAGGTCGAGGGCGCGGCGCACGCTGTCGAGCAGGTCGTCGCTGGCGAAGGGCTTTTCCAGAAAGTCATAGGCCCCGGCGCGCATGGCCTGCACCGCCAGGGGCACATCGCCGTGGCCGGTGATCAGCAGCACCGGCAGTTCCGCGTCCTGCGCCTGCAGTTGCTGCAGCAGTTGCAGGCCGTCGATACCGGGCATGCGGATATCGCTGACCACCACGCCGGGCCAGTCGTGTTCGATGCGCGCGGCCAGCCCGCGGGCATCGGCCAGGCTGCTGACCTTGAGCCCGGCCAGATCAAGGGTCTGGCTGAGCGCCTGGCGCAGGTGCGGGTCGTCGTCGATCAGCAGGACCTGGGTGCGGGAGTCGATCATGCTCATACAACAAAATCCTCTGGCGACTGGGTTTGGATGCCCTGATCGGCGCTGCGTAGGCGCAGGGTCAGCTGTGCGCCGCCGTCCGGGTGGTTGGCCAGCAGCAGTTCGCCGCCGAGGGCACGCATCAAGGTATCGCAAATGGCCAGGCCGAGGCCGAGGCCCTGGGCGCTGGTCTTGGTGGTGAAGAAGGGTTCGCGCGCCCGTTGCAGGGCGTCCTGGCTGAAGCCGGGGCCGTTGTCGCGCAGGTGCAGGTCGACGCCGTAGTCGCTGCGTTCGGCGCTCAGCCACAGGCGACGCGGCGGCGGCACTTCGCTTAAGGCATCGAGGGCATTCGCCAGCAGGTTGCCGAGCACCTGGCGCAGGCGGGTTTCGCCGGCCTGGACCCACAGGGTGGCGTCCGGCAGGTCGCGGGTCAGTTCCACCTGCATGGCTTGGCGGCGCTTGGCCAGCAGGGCCAGGGCGTCATCGATGGCCGGCTGCAGGGCCACGCTTTCCGGGGCGTGTCGATCACGGCGGGCGAAGGCGCGCAGGTGGGCGATGATCGAGGCCATGCGCTCGGTCATCTGGCTGATCAGCTTGAGGTTGCCGCGCGCCTCTTCTGCACGCTGCTGGTCGAGCAGCACGCCGGCGTTGTCGGCGTAGCTGCGGATCGCCGCGAGCGGCTGGTTGAGCTCGTGGCTGATGCTCGCGCTCATGGTGCCGAGGGCCGAGAGCTTGCTGGCCTGGACCAGTTCGTCCTGGGCCTGGACCAGCTCCTGCTGGGCTTGCTCACGCTCCAGCACCTCCTGTTTCAGGCGGCTGTTGAGGCGTTCCAGGTCCTGGGTGCGCTCCTGCACCCGCTGTTCGAGCTGTTGGCGCGCCTGGCTGTCGAAGGCAATGCGCTCCAGGTAATGGCGGCGGCGTTGCATCAGCAGGCCGAGCAGCAGGATCAGCACCAGCAACGCGCTGCCGCCGACCGCGACGGCGGTGCGCGCCGAGCGGTCGAGCTGGACCCGCGGGGTGAGAATGCTCACGGTCCAGTCGATGTCGGTGAGCGGGCGGTCCTGGCGCAGCCAGGCGTTCGCGTCGAGCTGCAGCGGCGGTGGCGATTGCACGCGGTACGGCTGGGTGTCGGCAATTGTCGCGCGCTCGGCGTTATCCAGTTCGCGGGTGGCGCGAAACCGCCACTCGGTCTGCGAGGTCAGGATCACCACGCCGTAGTTGTCGGTCACCAGCAGCTGTTCGGGGCGCTGGCCCCAGAGCGTTTCGGTGTGGTCGAGGTCGATCTTGACCACCATCACGCCGAGAATCTGCTGGCCCTCGCGGATTGGCGCGGCAAAGAAGTAGCCGCGCTTGCCCGAGGTGGTCCCCAGGCCGAAGAAGCGCCCCGGGCGGCCGTGCATGGCCTCGCGGAAATACGGGCGGTAGGAAAAGTTGCGTGCCACGAAGGAGTCGTCCTGCTGCCAGTTGGACGCGGCCAGGGTGTTGCCATCGGCGGCCATCAGGTAGATCACATCGGCCCCGGTCTGCTCGCGCACCTGGCTCAGCAACTGGTTGGCGGCGTGACGCGCGGCTGCATCCTGCGGCTGTTGCAGGGCCAGGCGCACGGCGGGCAGGTCGGCGAGAATCGGCGGTAGCACTTCGTAACGGCGCAGGGTGCCGAGCAGGTTGGCGACGTAGAGATCGAGGGTCTGGCTGTTCTGTTCGAGCAACTCGCCGCGGTAATAGCGCTCGGCCAGTTGTTGCAGCGGCCACAGCAGCGGAACCAGCAGTAATGCCAGGACTACCAGGCTGCGCCAGCGCGGGCGACGCGGGTGAGGATGCGGGGTGGGCATGCAGGCTACTCGAGTAGAAGTATCACTTTTCAGTGCCTATGCAATAAGCGGGCAAGCTCGCCAATATGGTCAATACTCAAGGTGTTCGACATCGCTCTGGAGTACGGATGTCGCCATTGGTTGCGCCCAGCATGGACAGCCTGCGCCTTGTCCTTGGAGATACCATCATGCTGGCTCAATTAACGGTGCGTGCGCGGCTGTTGTTGCTGGCCGTGGTGCCCTTGCTGGTGTTGATTGCGGTAATCGCCATGGCGTTGTCCAACGCCAGTCGCCTCAATAGCAGTTTTGCCGAATTATTTAACGATCGCATGCAGCCGATCAGTCAACTCAAGATCATTTCCGATGCCTATGCGGTGAGCATCGTCGATGCGACCCACAAGTACCGCGCCGGGGTGTTCGACGAGGCGACCTTCCGTCAGAATTTCAGCGATGCCAGTCAGCGCACCGACCAGGCTTGGCGTGCCTATACCTCGACCAAGCTGACCCGCGAGGAAGGCACGCGGGTGCAGCGCATCGAGTCGATGTTCGGTCAGGTCAAACGGTTGACCGACGAGCTGCTCAGCGAAGTCGATGGCGGCAAGCTGCGCGCCCAGGAAGCGAAGGGCTTCAACGAGCGCCTGTACGGTGCCATTGATCCGCTGGGTGGCGAGCTGGAGGCCTTGATCAAGCTGCAGCTGGACGAGGGGGTGAAACTCAATACCGAGGCGCAGGCGCAGTACAGCTCGATCCGCAACAGCTTTTTAGTGATAGGCGCAGTGGCCTTGGTGCTGTTGCTTGGCGCGGCGCTGCTGATCAGCCTGTCGATCATTCGGCCGCTGTCGGGTTTGCGCAGCCTGATCAGCGAGGTGCAGCAGTCGTCCAACCTGACCCTGCGTGCCGATGCCAGTGGCCGCGACGAGGTCTCCGAGACGGCGCGGGCCTTCAATACCATGCTCGAACACCAGCAGGCGCTGATCCGCCACCTGGCCGATACCGCTACCCAGCTGGCGGCGGCGTCTGAGGAAATGAGTGCGATCAGTGCTCAGGTCAGCCAGGCGGCCACGGCCCAGGGCGATCAGACCAGCATGGTGGCCACCGCCGTGCACCAGATGAGCGTGGCGGTGCAGGAAGTGGCGCGCAATGCCCAGTCCACCGCCAGCAATGCCGAGGACGCCAACAAGGAGGCGCGCCAGGGCAGCGAGCTGGTGCAATCCAATCTCAAGGCGATCCAGGGCTTGTCGGCTTCGGTGGAAAAGGCCGGGGAAGTGATCGATACCCTGCACAGCCAGAGCGATGAAATCAGCAAGGTGCTCGGGGTGATTCAGAGCATTGCCGAGCAGACCAACCTGCTGGCGCTGAACGCGGCCATCGAGGCGGCGCGCGCGGGTGATGCCGGGCGTGGCTTTGCCGTGGTGGCCGACGAGGTACGCAGCCTGGCGAGCAATACGCAGAAAGCCACCGAGTCGATCCGCAGCATGATCGATGCCCTGCAGGGTGGCGCGCGCAGCGCGGTGAGCGCCATGCAGCTGTCGCGTGAGCAGGCGCAAAGCAGCGTCAGCCATGCCCGCGAGGCCGGCGAGGTGCTCAACCATATCGCGCATGCCATCGAGGGCATTGCCGATGGCAATGTGCAGATTTCCGCCGCCACCGAGGAGCAGACGGCGGTGGCCAACGAGATCAGCCAGAACATCAGCAGCCTTAACGACAGCATTGGCGAGGTGGTCAATGGTGCGGAGCAGAGTTCGATTGCCAGCCGTGACCTGGCGCAGCTGGCGACTGGTTTGCAGCTGCAGATTCAGCGCTTCAGGGCTTAGTTGTTTAGTGATTGAGTCGCTAGGCAGTCAGACAGCGCCTGCTGCCAATTCGGCAGTTGAACCTGCCAGTCCTGTTGCAGGCGGCTGCAATCCAGGCGCGAATTAAGCGGGCGCTGCGCCGGGGTTGGGTAGGCGCTGCTGGGAATCGGCTGCAGTGTCGCGACGTTTTTACCCTGGCTGCGCAGGTGCGCGGCAATCGCGCTGGCAAAACCAAACCAGCTGGTTTCACCCTGTGCGGTCAGGTGATAAACGCCCCAGGGCCCGGCCTGGCCGCTGCGCCACTGCTTGATCAACTGCGCCGTGGCCTGCGCAATGGTGCCGGCCCAGGTCGGCGCGCCAATCTGATCGGCCACCACGGAAAGGCTTTCGCGCTCCTGCAGCAGGCGTTGCATGGTCAATAGAAAGTTGCGCCCGTGCAGCGAGTAGACCCAGCTGGTGCGCAGAATCAGATGCGCGCCGCCGACGGCTTGAATTGCCTGCTCTCCAGCCAGCTTGCTACGGCCGTAGACGCTCAGTGGGTTTGTGGCATCGCTCTCGCGGTAAGGCTCGGTCTGGCTGCCATCGAATACATAATCGGTGGAGTAATGAATCAGCGGAATGCCTAGCTCTGCGGCGTTTTCAGCCAGGATGCCGGGCGCTGTGGCGTTGATCGCGAAGGCCAGTTTCGGCTCGCTCTCGGCTTGATCGACAGCGGTATGCGCGGCGGCATTGATGATCAGCTCGGGGCGCAGGCGCTGCATGTGCTGGCGAATCAGCTCGGGCTGGGCCAGATCCAGCTGTTCGCGGCCCAGCACCGTCAGCTCGCCTGTGCCTTGCAGGGCGCGCTGCAGTTCCTGGCTGACCTGGCCGTGCTGGCCGAGCAGGAGCATCTTCATGGGAAAACCTGCGCATCGGCGAAGTTGAGACCGGCCTGATCCTTGGCGGATAGCTGCGGCGCGCCATCCAGCGGCCAGTCGATGGCCAGCGTCGGGTCATCCCAGCGAATGCAGCGCTCATGTTCTGGGGCGTAGTAGTCGGTGGTCTTGTAGAGAAATTCGGCGTAGTCGCTGAGCACCACAAAGCCATGGGCGAAACCTTCCGGCACCCAGAGCTGGCGCTTGTTTTCGGCAGACAGGTGCACGCCGACCCAGCGGCCGAAGGTCGGCGAGCTGCGGCGCAGGTCCACGGCCACGTCGTAGACCTCTCCGGCGGTGACCCGCACCAGCTTGCCCTGCGCCTGCTGCACTTGGTAATGCAGGCCACGCAGCACGCCGCGTTGCGAGCGCGAGTGGTTGTCCTGCACAAATTCGCGCTGCAGGCCGGTGGCTTCGGCAAAGCTGCGGGCATTGAAACTTTCGAAGAAAAACCCGCGTTGATCGCCGAACACCTTGGGTTCGAGAATGATCACGCCGGGGAGGTCAGTGCTAACAGCCTGCATGCTCACTCCTCGGCCAATTTGAACAGGTACTGGCCGTAGCCGGTTTTACCGAAGGCGTTGGCCTGTGCCAGTAGTTGCTGGCGATCGATCCAGCCCTGCTGGTAGGCAATTTCCTCCAGGCAGGCGATTTTCAAGCCCTGACGGTGTTCGATGGTCTGCACGTACTTTGCGGCGTCCAGCAGGCTGTCGGGCGTGCCGGTGTCGAGCCAGGCGAAACCGCGGCCAAAGCGCTCGACGCGCAAGTCGCCGCGTTGCAGGTAGGCGTTGTTGACGTCGGTGATCTCCAGCTCGCCGCGTGCCGAGGGTTTGACCGCCTTGGCGATGGCGATCACATCGTTGTCGTAGAAGTACAGGCCGGTGACCGCGTAGCTGGACTTCGGCACTGCCGGTTTTTCCTCGATGGAGATGGCCTTGCCATGCTCATCAAACTCGATAACACCGAAGCGCTGCGGGTCACTGACCCAATAACCGAAAACGGTGGCCCCCGAAGGTTCGGCGGCGGCGCGCAGCAGCTTCTCGGTGAAGTGCTGGCCATGAAAGATGTTGTCGCCGAGGATCAGGCACACCGAGCCGCCACCAATAAAGCGTTCGCCAATCACAAAGGCCTGGGCCAGGCCATCGGGCGAGGATTGTTCGGCATAGGCGAAATGCACGCCGAACTGGCTGCCATCGCCGAGCATCTTCTGGAAATTGGGCAGGTCTTGCGGGGTCGAGATAATCAGGATCTCGCGGATGCCGGCGAGCATCAGCACCGAGATCGGGTAATAGATCATCGGTTTGTCGTAGATCGGCAACAGCTGTTTGGAGACGCCGAGGGTCGTCGGGTGTAGGCGGGTGCTTGCGCCTCCGGCGAGGATGATGCCTTTCATGGGTGCGGTTCCTTAAAGTGCGCCGAGACGCTCGCCTTGGTAGCGACCATCCTGCACGCGGCGGCACCAGTCGAGGTTATCCAGGTACCAGCGCACGGTCTTGCGCAGGCCACTGGCGAAAGTTTCCTCGGGTTTCCAGCCCAGTTCGCGTTCGATCTTGCGGGCATCGATGGCGTAACGCAAATCGTGCCCTGGGCGGTCGCTGACGAAGCTGATCTGCGCCTTATACGAGCCGCTCTGGCGTGGGGCCAACTCATCCAATAGTGCGCAGATACTCTCCACCACATGCAGGTTCTGCTGCTCGTTGTGCCCGCCGATGTTGTACGTCTCGCCGACCTGGCCCTCGCTCACCACCGTTAACAGCGCGCGGGCATGGTCTTCCACATACAGCCAGTCACGTACTTGCTGGCCATTGCCGTATACCGGTAGCGGCTTGCCATCCAGGGCATTGAGGATCACCAGCGGGATCAGCTTTTCCGGGAAGTGATAGGGGCCGTAGTTGTTCGAGCAGTTGCTGACCAGCACTGGTAGGCCATAGGTGCGTTGCCAGGCGCGCACCAGATGATCCGAGGCCGCCTTGCTGGCCGAGTAGGGCGAGCTGGGGGCGTAGGGCGTGGACTCGCTAAACAGGTCGTCGACACCGTGCAGGTCGCCATACACCTCGTCGGTGGAAATATGGTGGAAGCGAAACGCCGCCTTGCGCGCCGGGTCCAGTTGCAGCCAGTAGGCGCGCGTGGCTTCGAGCAAGGTGTAGGTGCCGACGATATTGGTCTGGATAAAGGCCGCCGGCCCGTCAATCGAGCGGTCGACATGCGACTCCGCCGCCAGGTGCATGATGGCGTCGGGCTGAAATTCAGCCAGTGCCTGAGCGACTGCCGTGCTGTCGGCAATATCCGCCTGCAGAAAGCGATAGTGCGGGTGCGCCGCGACGCTGAGCAACGACTCGAGGTTGCCGGCATAGGTCAGTTTGTCGAGGTTGAACACCTGGTGTTCGGTGTTGGCCAGCAGATGACGAATCAGTGCCGAACCGATAAAGCCGGCTCCGCCGGTGATTAGGATGCGCACGGGTTCAAGGCCTTCCAATGCTGATCGCTGGGTGCGGTCACGGCAGTATTACAAGCGGCTATGACCCTGTGCAACGACGGCAACGGGTTGGCCCTGCTGTGGCTGAGGCGCAGGTTATAGGAAGGGGGCGGCTGGCGGTGTTTGTCATTAAATGAAAAGTGGCTGTCGTCTGATGTGAAGCGCTCAAACAACCTGCGCCCTACAGTCCAACCAACGCAAATCGACGCAGTTCGCCCAGATAGCTGATTGGAGATAACAGGCATGGCCAAAGCCGTACGCTTCCACGAAACCGGTGGTCCCGAAGTCCTTCGCTACGAGGACGTCGAGGTAGGCGACCCGGGCCCGGGTGAGGTGCGTCTGCGCCACGTCGCAGTGGGCCTGAACTACGCCGACACCTATTTCCGCAACGGCACCTACCCAATTCCAATGCCCAACGGCATGGGCGTGGAAGCCGCCGGAGTGGTGCAGGCCGTGGGCGAGGGTGTGAGCAACGTGGCGGTGGGCGACCGGGTGACCTACACCGGCTTTCTCAATACCCTCGGGGCCTACAGCACCGAGCGCCTGATTTCTGCCGCGCCACTGATCAAGCTGCCGGAAACCATCGCCTTCGAGACCGCCGCGGCCATGACCATGCGCGGCCTGACCTCGGCGTACCTGATGCGCCGTATCTATGACTTCAAGCCGGGTGACAGCATCCTGCTGCACGCTGCCGCCGGCGGTGTCGGCCTGATCGTGGCGCAGTGGGCCAAGCTGCTCGGCCTCACCGTGATCGGTACCGTGTCCAGCGATGCCAAGGCGGAAATCGCCCGGGCCCACGGTTGCGACCACTGCATCAACTACAGCCATGAAGACGTCGCCCAGCGCGTGCGTGAGATGACCGACGGCGTCGGCGTCAACGTGGTGTTCGACAGCGTCGGCAAGAACACCTTTATGGGTTCGCTGGATTCGCTCAAGCGTCGTGGCCTGCTGGTCTGCGTCGGCACCGCCTCCGGTCCGATCGAAGGCTTTAACCCGCAGCTGCTGGCGATGAAGGGCTCGCTGTATATGACCCGCCCGGCCCTGGCCGACTACATCGCCGATCCGGCCGAGAAGGCCGCCCTGGCCGGCGAGCTGTTCGACCACGTCGGCAGCGGCCGGATCAAGATCGAGATCAACCAGCACTACGCCCTGCAGGACGCGGTGCAGGCGCACCGCGACCTGGAGTCGCGCAAGACCACGGGTTCATCGATCTTCGTCATCTGAGGGGGGCAACTGTCATGCGAGTCGAACAACTGACCTGTGCCATCGGTGCCGAACTGAGTGGTGTGAACCTGGGTGATGCAGCGCGCGACGACGGCCTGTTCGCCGAGATCAAGCAACTGCTGCTGCAACACAAGGTGCTGTTCCTGCGCGACCAGGACTTCAGCCGGGCCGAACACGTGGCCTTTGCCCGCCGCTTCGGCGAGCTGGAGGACCACCCGGTGGCCGGCAGCGACCCGGAGTATCCGGGCCTGGTGCGCATCTACAAGTCGCCGGACGCGCCCAACGACCGTTACGAAAACGCCTGGCACACCGACGCCACCTGGCGCGAGGCACCGCCCATGGGCTGTGTGCTGCGCTGTGTGGAGTGCCCGCCGGTAGGTGGCGACACCATGTGGGCGAATATGGCCTTGGCCTACGAAAACCTGCCGGCCGAGATCAAGAGCAAGATCGAGGGCCTGCGTGCCCGCCACAGCATCGAGGCGAGCTTCGGTGCGGCCATGCCGATCGACAAGCGCCTGGCGCTCAAGGCGACCTATCCGGATGCCGAGCACCCGGTGGTGCGTACCCACCCGGAAACCGGCGAGAAGGTTCTGTTCGTCAACGCCTTCACCACCCACTTCAGCAACTACCACACCCCCGAGCGGGTGCGCTTCGGCCAGGACGCCAATCCAGGGGCTTCCGACCTGCTGCGCTACCTGATCAGCCAGGCGTACATCCCCGAGTACCAGGTGCGCTGGCGCTGGCAGCCGAACAGCGTGGCGATCTGGGACAACCGTTGTACCCAGCACTACGCCGTCATGGACTACCCGGCGTGCCATCGCAAGATGGAACGTGCCGGGATCATCGGCGACACGACCTACTGAGTCGAAACATCCAGTCGCGCCACTTACTAATAATTATTTGAGGCAACAGGCATGAACTTCCTTGACGGTTCTCTCTTTCCTGAAAATCAGGACAAACTCGTCATCACTGCGGCCCCCTATGGCCCCGAATGGTTCCCCTCCGACTACCCGGAAGACATTCCGGTGACCATGGAAGAACAGATTCAGAAGGCCGTCGACTGCTACGCAGCCGGTGCCTCGGTACTCCACCTGCATGTGCGCGAGCTGGACGGCAAGGGTTCCAAACGCCTGTCCAAGTTCAACGAGCTGATTGCCGGCGTACGCAAGGCCGTGCCGGACATGGTCATCCAGGTCGGTGGCTCCATCTCCTTCGCCCCTCCGGAAGACGGCGCGGCGGCGCAGTGGCTGCATGACGACACCCGTCACATGCTCGCCGAACTCGATCCCAAGCCCGACCAGGTCACGGTGACGGTCAACACCACGCAGATGAACGTCACCGAGCAGATGGATGTGCGCGACTACGCCGGCACCTCCATGGCTAGCGATACCTTTGAGGCCTACCGCGAGATGATCGTGCCCTCGGGCCCGAGCTTTATCGAGGAGCACGTCAAGCGCCTCAGCGCTGCGGGCATCCAGAGCGCCTTCCAGTTTTACAACATCAACAGCTACGAGTCGGTGGAGCGTCTGATCCGCCGCGGCGTCTACAAGGGACCGTTGGCGTGCAACTGGGTGGCGATCGGCGGTGGCATGGACCAGCCGCATATCTACAGCCTGGCCAACTTCCTGCGTGCCATCCCCGACGGCACCATGCTGACGGTGGAAAGCACCATGCTCAACACCCTGCCGGTCAACCTGATGGGCATGGCGATGGGCCTGCACGTGCGCTGCGGTATCGAGGACAACATCTGGACCCAGGACCGTTCGCGCAGGATGACCTCCGTCGAGCAGATCGAACAGCTGGTGCGCATCGCCAAAGAGATCGGTCGCCCGGTTGCCAACGGCCAGGAAGCCCGCGAAATCCTCAAGATCGGCGTGTTCTACGACACCGTCGAAGAAACCCTGGCCGCCAACGGCTTCGCCCCGAATCCCAAGGCCGGTCAGCAGGGCTTCCTGCGCAAGTGATTCACCCGCAGTTGCACGGTGGCGGCCTTCGGTCTAACCCACCCTGCAACTGCCCCAAAGCCACAATAAGTTCACGCAAGGCAACCGGAGGCACCATGGCCTTTCACCACAGCCCGGCGGATAGCGACGTCGACACGTCGTTCGGCATTCCGCGCACCTATGCCTGGATCGTCTTTGCCCTGACGTTCGGCCTGCTGATCTCCGACTACATGTCGCGGCAGGTGCTCAACGCGGTGTTCCCGCTGCTGAAGAGCGAATGGGTGCTGTCCGACAGCCAGCTCGGCCTGCTCAGCGGCATCGTCGCCCTGATGGTCGGCTTGCTGACTTTCCCCCTGTCGCTCATGGCCGACCGTTTCGGCCGGATCAAGAGCCTGACCATCATGGCCGTGCTGTGGAGCCTGGCGACCCTGGGCTGCGCTCTGGCCGAGAACTATCAGCAGATGTTCGTTGCGCGCTTTTTGGTCGGGGTCGGCGAGGCCGCCTACGGCAGCGTCGGCATCGCCGTGGTGGTCTCGGTGTTCCCCCGCGAGATGCGCGCGACCCTGTCCGGGGCCTTTATTTCCGGTGGCATGTTCGGTTCGGTGCTGGGGATGGCCGCCGGCGGCGTGCTGGCCCAGCATTTTGGTTGGCGCTGGGCGTTTGCCGGGATGGCGCTGTTCGGCCTGCTGCTGGCTGTGCTCTACCCGATCATCGTCAGGACCTCGCGGATCGCCCCGCAGACGGCAGCCTCTGCCGCGCGCAAGGTGGCGGACAAGGTCAGCCGGCCGCTGCGCACCCTGTACTCCAGCCGCTCGGTGCTCAGCGCCTATGTCGGCAGCGGTCTGCAGTTGTTCGTCGGCGGCACCGTGATCGTGTGGATGCCCAGCTACCTCAACCGTTTTTATGGCATGGCCACCGACAAGGCCGGCGCGATGTCGGCGATCATCGTGTTGTGCAGCGGCGTCGGCATGATCCTCTGCGGCATGCTCAGCGACCGCATGTGCCGTAACCGTCCGGATCGCAAGTTCGTGCTGTCCATCGCCTACTGTTTGGGCAGCTGCCTGCTGTTGTTGCTGGCTTTCGCCCTGCCGTTCGGGATGCCGCAGCTGGTGATGATCTGCCTGGGGATGGTGATCGCCGCTGGCACCTCGGGCCCGGCCGGTGCCATGGTCGCCAACCTGACCCACTACAGCGTGCACGCCACCGCCTTCGCCACCCTGACCCTGGCCAACAACCTGCTCGGCCTGGCCACCGGCCCGCTGCTGACGGGCAAGCTCTCCGACTTGATCGGCCTGGACAACGCCTTCCAGCTGGTGCCGCTGGTCAGTATCGCGGCAGCGGCGGTGTTCCTCTATGGCAAGCGCCATTACCACAAGGACATGGCCCGCCTACAAGGCGAGGGCGTCGAGGATAAACCTGTCGATGCCGCACTGGGGGCACAGGCATGAGTCGTGCGCTGCGTATCGATGTGTTCTTCGATTTCATCTGCCCCTGGTGCCTGATCGGCAAGCGCCAGCTGGAACGTGCCCTCGAGCTGCTGCACGTCAGCCGCCCGGAGGTCGAGGTCGACCTGGCCTGGCACGGCGTGCAGCTGTTGCCGCAGCTGTCGGCGCAGGGCGAGCCTTTCGCCGAGTTCTACCTCAACCGGCTGGGCAGCGCCGAGGCTGTGCGTCAGCGCCAGGCTCAGGTGCAGCAGGCCGCGGCGGTAGCCGGGCTGGAGATTTCCCTGGCCAGCATCGCCCGCATGCCCAATACCGCCGACGCTCATCGCCTGCTGCAGCGGGCCGACGCCGTGGCCACGCCGGCCCAGCGCGCGGCGCTGCTGGAGCGCCTGTTCGCCGCCTATTTCCTGCAGGGCGAAAACCTCGGCGATAGCGCGACCCTGCTGGCCATCGCCGAGTCCTGTGGCCTTGAGCAGTCGGCTGTGGCCGATTGCCTGCGCGGCGACGCCAGCCCCTTTGTCGGCCGGGTCAACGCGGCGGCGGGCGGGGTGCCGCACTTCATTCTCAACCGCCGCCAGGCGGTGTCCGGGGCGCAACCGGCCGAGGCGCTGCTGGCGGCCATGCATGAGGCACTGGCCTACAGCGCCGCCCAGGGGCAGTCGGCATGAGCAGTCTCGCGTTTGCCACCATCCACACGCGCGGGCGCGAATTGGCACCGGGCGTCGTGGTCAGCCTGATTGTCGCCGCCGCCGCGACCTTTCTCTCCGAGCATTACGGCGCGCCGGTGATGCTGTTCGCCCTGTTGCTCGGCATGGCGCTGAATTTTCTCTCCGCTGAAGGCCAGTGCAAGGCCGGCATCGAGTTCACCGCGCGCAGCGTGCTGCGCATCGGCGTGGCGCTGCTGGGTATGCGCATCACCCTGGAACAGATCGCCGCGCTGGGCTGGAAGCCGCCGGTGCTGGTGGTGACCCTGGTGGTGGTGACCATCCTGGTGTCGGTGGTGACGGCCAAGCTGATGGGTTTCCAGCGCCTGTTCGGCATGCTCACCGGCGGTGCCACGGCTATCTGCGGTGCCTCGGCGGCGCTGGCGTTGGCCGCCGCGCTGCCCAATCACCCGCAGAAGGAGCGCGCCGTTCTGTTTACCGTGATTGGCGTGTCGGCGCTGTCCACCGTGGCGATGATTCTCTACCCGATGATCGCCAATTGGGCCGGCCTGTCGCCGCAGGTGGCCGGGGTGTTTCTCGGTGCCACCATCCACGATGTGGCCCAGGTGGTCGGTGCCGGCTACAGCATGTCCACCGAGACCGGCGACACCGCCACCGTGGTCAAGCTGATGCGCGTGGCCATGCTGCTGCCGGTGATCGTCGCCGCGGCCATGATCACTCGTATGCAGGGTGCCGACCCGACCGGCAAGCGCCCGCCATTGCTGCCGATGTTCGCCGTCGGCTTCCTCGTGCTGGCCTGCGTCAACAGCACCGGCTGGGTGCCGCAGGTGGTACAGGACGGAGTCAACGAGCTGTCGCGCTGGTGCCTGGTGGTGGCCATCAGCGCCCTGGGCATGAAGACCCAGATCAAGGAACTGGCCGCGGTGGGGATCAAGCCGATCCTGCTGATGATCGGCGAGAGCGTCTTCCTCGTCGCCCTGGTGCTGCTGTTGCTGCACTGGGGGGCCTGAGCCGGCTCACACCACTACCCACCCCTGTGCGCTGCGCCCATTCAAGCAGAGGACTTTCATGAACAAGCTTTATCCCGATGCCCATGCCGCGCTGGCCGGCATCGTCCACGACGGCATCACCATCGCCTCCGGCGGCTTCGGCCTGTGCGGCATTCCCGAGCGGCTGATCGCGGCGCTGGGTGAAACCGGCAAGAGCGGCTTCACCATCATCAGCAACAACTGCGGGGTGGATGACTTCGGCCTCGGTCCGCTGCTGTACAGCCGGCAGATCAAGAAGATGATTTCCTCCTACGTCGGTGGCAACAAGGAGTTCGAGCGCCAGTACCTGGCCGGCGAGCTGGAGCTGGAATTCACTCCCCAGGGCACTCTGGCCGAGAAGCTGCGCGCCGGTGGTGCCGGCATCCCGGCCTTCTACACCCGTACCGGCTACGGCACGCTGATCGCCGAAGGCAAGGAAACCCGTCAGTTCGATGGCCACTGGTACGTCATGGAGCGGGCGCTGAGCGCCGACCTGGCACTGATCAAGGGCGCGGTGGCGGACAAGGCCGGCAACCTGATGTTCAACAAGACCGCGCGCAACTTCAATCCGCTGTGCGCCAAGGCCGGCCAGGTGTGCGTCGCCGAGGTCGAGGATATCGTCGAGGTCGGCGAACTGAGCCCGGACGAGATCCATCTGCCGGGCATCTATGTGCAGCGTCTGGTGCTCAACCGCAGCCCGGAAAAACGTATCGAAGTCCGTACGGTGAGGAACTGAGCATGGCCTGGACCCGTGAAGAAATGGCGCAGCGCGCCGCCCTTGAGCTGCAGGACGGCTTCTACGTCAACCTCGGCATCGGCCTGCCGACCCTGGTCGCCAACTACATTCCCGAGGGCATGGATGTGTGGCTGCAGAGCGAGAACGGCCTGCTCGGCATCGGCCCGTTCCCGGATGAGGCAGAGATCGACCCGGACCGGATCAACGCCGGCAAGCAGACCATTACCACCTTGCCCGGCAGCAGCTTCTTCGACAGTGCCGAGAGCTTCGCCATGATCCGTGGCGGCCACATCAACCTGGCGTTGCTGGGGGCCATGCAGGTGTCGGAGCAGGGCGACCTGGCCAACTGGATGATCCCCGGCAAGATGGTCAAGGGCATGGGCGGCGCGATGGACCTGGTGGCCGGGGTCAAGCGCGTGGTGGTGCTGATGGAGCACTGCGCCAAGGGCGGCACGCACAAGATTCTCGAGCGCTGTGACCTGCCGCTGACCGGCGTCGGCGTGGTCGATCGGATCATCAGCGACCTGGCCGTGTTGGACGTCACCGACGGCGGTCTGCGCCTGGTGGAAATGGCCCCCGATGTGAGTTTCGAGGACCTGCAGGCCGTGACGGGCTGCCAGATCCTGCGCTAAGCGTTGCGCGCCGTTTACTCCATGGCGGCGCGTGGCACTTTTCCGCGGGGTATTCCCGCGGAACCTTTACGGCGGCTGTTTCGGCAGCCGACCGGTTTTTATTTTGGCACGACGCCACGCCTGGCGCGGCATGCCGCCCACTGGGTTCACCACTGCGGGAGTAAACCGAAGCAATCGAACCGATTCGTCATAGCACCCGCCATAACAATAAAAAGCGAGGAGAGGGAAGATGCGAACGATAGTCGTGGTGTGTCTGTTGTGCCTGCACGTTTCACTGGTCTGGGGTGATGAGCGCAGTGCTCAGCAGCTGAGCGAGCTCGGCAGTCGCAGCCAGCTGCTGTGCGCCAGTGCCCTGCTGTATTTCAACCCGCTGGAACGCGAGCCCGATCCGCGCGGCCTGACGGCGGTGTTCCAGCATCTGCAGAGCCTGGATACGACCATCGTCCAGCTCGGCCAGCCGCCCGCATTGGTGCAGCCGCTGCGGGTCATGCAGCGGCTCTTCACCGAGCTGGACGCGCTGCCCAGGCGTCAGCGCCAGCGCTATCCGCAGCTGGTTCGGCAGTTGTTGCTGCAACAGCAGCAACTGCGCCAGGCCGCCGCCGCGCTGCAGGCACCGCTGAGCCCGGCCGAACTGGCGGCTCGCCTGCCCCTCAACGCGCAGAGCAATGCGCTGGCCAGCCTGTTGCTGGACTACCAGCTGCGCCACTACCCCTTGCCTGAGCAGACCCAGCAGCCCCTGTCGAGCGAAGCGTTGCAGGCGCTCGAACGGAGCATCGAGCAGGGCTTCGATAGCCTGTTGCAGCGCCACCCCGAGCATGTCGAGGTGCTGCGCAAGATCAACAGCAGTTACCAGTTCGTGCGCGCCGAGTTGCAGCAGAGCACCAGCCAGACCCATGGCGGTGCCGAGTTCTATCTCGGGCGTGCCGTGATCGATCTCGATGAGCTGGCGCAGGCCGTGCTGGTGGCGGGGGAGAGGTCAACGGTGGCGGTCCAGCCCCCGTCCAGCAACTGACCAGGCCAATCCGCATGCGGTCCGCGCTAGCTGTGCTTGCGCGGCACGATCTTGTGCTCGCTGCGCCAGGCCGCCGGCGGCATGCCGAACTGCGAGATAAACCAACGGGTGAATGAGCTCGGCAAGGAGTAGCCGAGCATGTCGGCGATACGCCCCAGGGTGTAACCGGGGTTTTCCATGTAGCGGATCACCAGCTCGCGGCGCACGCCGTTGATCAGATCGCTGAAGGTGGTTGCGCCTTCCTCTTCCAGGCGGCGCTGCAGGGTGCGCACGTTCATGCCCTGGGCCTGGGCAATCTGCTCGATGGTGGCGCGGCCCATGGGCAGCAGCAGGTAGATGGCCTTGCGCACGTCCTGCTCCAGCGAGTGTTCCTCGGCGCGGTTCAGCGAATCCAGGTAGCGCTGCGCATGCCGGGCCATGGCGGCATTGGCCAGCGGGTTGGCGGTGTCCAGGTTGGTCGAGGGGCAGACGATGCCGTTGAACTCGCTGCCGAACTCCAGCGGGCAGGCAAACATGCGCCGGTGCACCGAGAGGTCCGCCGGGGCTTCATGGCTGAAGTTGACGCTGATCGGGTGCCAGTGTGCGCCTAGCAGGGCGGCGCAGAAACGGTGCATCACGCCGATGGCCAGCTCGATGGCCTGGCGGCTGTGGCTCGGGTAGTCGGTGACCACTTCCTCGCGAATGATCACCGTCTTGCCGGCCTCCTCGATAAAGATCGCCAGCGAATCGTTGAGCAGGTGGCGGTATTGCACGATCACCTGCAGGGCATCGCGCAGGCTGTGCTGGTGGCTGAGCAGCAGGCTGACCTCGCCGAAGTCGGACAGCTGGCGCAGCTCGGCCATGCGCAGGCCGAGGGTCTCGCAGCCGCTGACGCGGGCGGACTCTTCCATCAGGCGGATGGCCGCCTCCACCGGTATGCGCTGCTCGGGGTCGTTGAGCACGGCTTGGCTGAGGCCCGCCTGGGACATCAGCGCATGAGTATTCAGGCCGTAGTGACGGGCAACCTCCAGGTAGTTGGTCAGCACGGCGGCACGGGCTTGGACGGTCATGGCGTGGCTCGCTTCCAGGCGGTTGCAGATCGGGGTGCCCGCAGTGGGCGGGCTTCTAGCTTATAGAGCCTTGGTCATGAAATGAAAAGTGCCTGACGGCTAAAGCGAAGCGGGTGGGGCAGGGGCGTTCCTACACTCCCGAGCAGCCTGCCGGGCCGACCTTGCGGCAGGCGTCGCGAGATTTGCCGGGTCCGCTGCCGTTCAGTGGCACCGGGCAGTGCTTCGAGAATGCCACCCAGAGGGCCGACCCACGGCCCCATGCCCAGGAAATCCACATGCGCGTCAACATGCCCCTCAGCGGTCGGGAATGCACGTACCCGGCCGATCAACGCCTGATTTCAGCCACCGACACTCACGGCAAGATCACCTATTGCAACGACGAGTTCGTCACCGTCAGCGGTTTCACCCGTGAGCAGCTGATCGGCAGCCCGCACAACCTGGTGCGTCACCCGGACATGCCGGCGCAGGTTTATGCGCAGATGTGGGAATACCTCAAGGCCGGCAAGAGCTGGATGGGCATCGTCAAGAACCGCAGCAGCAACGGCGATCACTACTGGGTCAACGCCTATGTCACGCCGATTCTGGACCACGGCCGAGTGGTGGGTTTCGAGTCGGTGCGGGTCAAGCCGGATGCCGATCAGGTGCGCCGCGCCACGGCCCTTTACGCCCGCCTGAATCAGGGACGCGCGGCGTCGTCGGTGGCTGAGCGTCTCGGCGTGGCGGCGCGCTTCCTGCTGCTGCCGCTGCTTGCTCTCCTGCTGGGGCCGGCGCTCTACGCCCTGGGCCAGGCCGGGCTTGGTATCGCGCTGTTGGTGCTGCTGGCGCTGGCGCAGACTGTGGCCACCCTGGGCTTCGTCAAACGGGCTCTGCAGCGGGTGGCTCTGGCCTCGCCCAAGGCCTTTGCCAGCGAGCTGGTGGCGCGGACCTATACCGACGATACCGGTGCCGTGTCGCGCCTGCAGTTGGCGCTGATCAGTGAGGGCGCGCGGATTCGCACGGCCCTCGGTCTGCTCGGCGACCAGGCCACGCGCACCGCCAGCCAGGCGTCGGAGAATGGGCTGTTGGTGCAGCAGGCCGAGCGTTCGCTGCAGGCGCAGCGGGTCGAGGCCGACATGGCGGCTACTGCCATGCACGAGATGGCCGCCTCGATCGGCCAGGTTGCCGTGCACGTGCAGCAGACAGCCGTGGAAGCGCGTCAGGTCAGCCAGCTGTCGCTCGATGGTGCCCGCCAGGCGCAGCAGAGCCGCACGGTGGTGGAGAAGCTGGCGCACACGGTGGAGAGCATCAGTGCCTCGGTGGCGGGGCTGGCCAATGAGGCGCAGTCGATCCAGCAGGCGGCCAACATGATCCGCGCCATTGCCGAACAGACCAACCTGCTGGCCCTCAATGCCGCCATCGAGGCCGCGCGGGCCGGCGAGCAGGGCCGCGGCTTTGCCGTGGTGGCGGACGAGGTGCGGGCGCTGGCGTCGAAGACCCAGGAGTCCACCGGGGCCATCCAGAACATCATCGCCAACCTGCAGGGTGTGGCGGGGCAGGCCGTGCAGATTGCCCGCCAGGGCAGCGAAGAGGCGCGCGCCGGCGTGGCGCGGGTGGTCGAGACCGAAACGGCGCTGGGCGGCATCACCGTCGCGGTCGAGCGCATTCACCAGATGGCCGAGCAGATGGCCGCCGCCGCCGAACAGCAGAACCTGGTGGCCGAGGATATCTCGCGGCAGATCGGCAATATCTCCCAGGCCGCTGAACAGAATGCCGAGGTCACCACACGCTCCGCCCAGCTGGGCGGCGAGCTGGAGGCCACCGCGCATTCGCTGCACGCGCTGGTCGCGCGTTTCAATGCCTGAGTTGGCGTCGATCGGCGATTGCTGCTGGGTTCCCGCAGGTGCCGCTGAGCGGGTCGGGGCCTGCCTGGTTGTTGGGCTGTGCGTTACCGCTAGTCGCCGAAGCGCGCTGTGGCTGGGGGTATTGAGCGCGTGTCACCAAATGAAAAGCAGCTGACGTTCAATGAAAAGCACACCTGCCGAGGGGGCTTTACTGTCAACGCTATGCAAGGTGCTGACGACCCAGTCAGTCGAGTCATCGAGAAGGCAAGGTGCTGAAGTGGATAAACATCAAACGGCCGCAACTGTTCTGATCGTGCCGGGCCTGCGTGAGCATGTCAGCGAGCACTGGCAGACCTTGCTGGCTGCCAAGCTGAGCAAGGTGCGCAGCGTGCCACCGCTGGAAGTCTGCAAGCTCAGCTGCGCGGCTCGGGTCGATGCCATCCAGCGTGAAGTGGCGCAGATCGACGGGCCGCTGATCATGGTCGCGCACAGTGCCGGCGTGTTGATGCTGGTGCACTGGGCGGCCCGTTACGGCTCCCAATACCCGCTCAAGGGTGCCTTGCTGGCCGCGCCGCCGGATCTCGACGCCAGCTGGCCGCCAGGTTATCCGGCCCCGGAAAGCCTGAGCGCCAATGGTTGGGGACCGTTGCCCAAGGGCCGTCTGCCGTTCCCCAGCATTGTCGCCGCCAGCAGCAACGATCACCTGGCCAGCCTGGAGGCGGTCACCCGCATGGCCCAGGACTGGGGCAGCGAGCTGGTCAACCTCGGTGAGGTCGGCCATCTCAACCCGGCCTCCGGCTATGGCGAATGGTCGCAGGCCGAGGCGTTTGTTCGCGAGCTGGATCGCTAGGTCAAACAGGCTGCGACAAGCCTGTCGTAGCGCTTATCAAGCATGACGCGCCAGCGTCTAAGGATGGATCGAATCAATAGCGCTCACACCTCACCCATAACCGGGTGTGAGTCATTGCTAGAACCCTATTCACCACAAGCGGAGAGAACCCGTGCACAACAATAATAAATCTCACAGCCCTATATCCTGGCGGCGCAGCCTGTTGGCGACGGCCATCGTGCTGGCGTCCTTGCCAACTGCCCACGCCTTTGAGGTCGACACCGGCAGTGAGGACTGGGCGGTGCGTTTCGACAACACCGTCAAGTACAACTACGGTGTGCGCACCGAAAGTGCCGACAAGCGCATGCTCGGCACGCCGAACAACAACGACGGCGACTACAACTTCCGCAAGGCCGGCACCAACATCAGCAATCGGGTCGATATCCTGACCGAGATGGACGTGGTCTATCAGGGCAGCATGGGCTTCCGTGTCAGTGCGGCCAGCTGGTACGACAAGGCGTACGACAACGCCGGCTCCAGCTCCAATCCGTTCGTCAACGGCAATGGTGAAACCTCGGGTATTGCGGGGTGGAATGGCCGTCCGACAGCGCCGGCCATGTTTGGCAGCCCGCATCTGAGCAATTACGCCCAGCGTTATTACAGCGGCCCGTCTGGCGAGATTCTCGATGCCTTCGTGTTCTACAGCACCGAAGTGGGTGAAGAGTCCCTGCTCGGCGTCAAGGCCGGCCAGCACAACGTGTTCTGGGGCGAGACCCTGCTCAACCCGGTGCACTCGATCAGCTACGGCCAGTCCGGCCTCGACCTGGCCAAGCTAGCGGCGTCGCCGGGTACCGAGGCCAAGGAGTTGTTCGTTCCGCGTAACCAGCTCTCCACCTCCTTCACCGTCAATCCCGAGCTGACCCTGGCCGCGCAATACTTCTTCAAGTGGGATGCCGCCCGTCTACCGGAAGCCGGCACCTATTACGGCGGTTCCGATCTGGTCGGCGAAGGCGCGCAGTCGTTCCTCCTGGGCCACACCGGTGGTCCTGGGCTGGCCGGGCCGAATGGCACGTTGAGCAATATCCGGCGTGGCGATGACATCACCCCGGACGAACGTGGCGACTGGGGCCTGATGGCCAAGTGGTCGCCGGAATGGCTGGACGGCACCCTGGGCGTCTACTACCGCAATACCTCGGATATCTTGCCGCAGGCGGTACTGGATGCCCGCGGCTTGAATACCGGTGGGCTGGGTGCGCCGGCGGGGGTTCCAACGCTGCGCAATACGATCGATACCACCAGCTACGCACTTGCCTACGGTGAGGACGTCGATATCTACGGCATCAGCCTGTCCAAGGATGTCGCCGGGATCAGCGTCGGCAGCGACCTGAACATTCGCCACAACATGCCGCTCTCCAGCATCCCGGCGATTCTCAGTGCACCGGGCCCCGATGGGCTGGCGCAGGGCACGCTGGCGTTGCCTGACCGCAAAGCCAGCACCGGGGTGATTGTGGATACCAGCGATGGCTACGGTGCCACCGGCGATACCCTGCACTGGACTCTCAATGGCCTGATGACCATCGCCGACACGCCGCTGTTCGATTCGGCCGTGCTGCTGAGCGAGCTGTACTACAGCAACCTGCTGGAACTCGATAGCCATAACGAGGCGCTGTACAAGGGCAAGGACACCTACCGCGGCCTCGACAAGCCGACCCGCGACAACTGGGGGCTGGCCGTCAACTTCACGCCGACCTGGTACCAGGTGTTCCCGGGTGTCGACATGAGCCTGCCGATGTCGGTCAACGTCGGGCTCGACGGGGTTTCCCCCGTGCAGGGCGGTGGTGCGGAAGATACCGGCACCTATGCGATCGGTGTGGGGGCGGCCATCTACAACCAGTACTTCGTCGACCTGAAGTATGTGGATTCCTTTGGTGAGTCCGAGAAGTGCGAAAACGGTGCGACCGACGGTTCCACGCCGAACGCGCTCGATGGCACCCAGCGCTACACCTGCTACGCCGGAGGCTACTCGTCCTTCTCCGGTGGTGGTGCCACTACCGAAGACCGTGGTGCCGTCTATCTGACCCTGAAAACCACCTTCTGATTTACGAATTGCTTAGTAAGTAAGCAGGAGATAAACACGATGAAATTTGTACAAACTCTGCTGGCCGCTTCACTGACTCTGGCCGTTTCCGGCCATGTGCTGGCGGCCGTATCGGTTGACGAAGCCGCTAAGCTGGGCAGCAACCTGACCCCGGTCGGTGCCGAGATGGCGGCCAACGCCGACGGCTCCATTCCGGCCTACACCGGTGGCCTGACCACTGCTCCGGCCGGTTTCAAGGCCGGTGACAGCATGCGCCCCGATCCCTATGCCGGCGAGAAGCCGCTGCTGGTGATCGACGGCAAGAACGTTGCCCAGTACAAGGACCAGCTGACCGCTACCGCCGTCGAGCTGGCGACCCGCTTCCCCAGCTTCCGCGTGGACGTCTACCCGACTCACCGCAGCGTGGCGCTGCCGCAGGCCGTGCTGGATAACACGCTGAAGAACGCCACCGTGGCCAAGTCGCTGGAAGGCGGCAATGCCATCGAGAATGCGCTGCCAGGTATTCCCTTCCCGATCCCGCAGTCGGGTGCCGAGGCCATGTGGAACTTCCTGCTGCGTTACCAGGGGGTGAACATCGCGAGCAAATATGACTCCTGGAACGTCGACTCGGCGGGCGTGGCGGCCTTGGCCGTGACTGGCCAGGCCTTTATCAACTACGCCATCTACGAAGACATGTCCAAGCCGATTACGGCCAAGGACACCTACTACCAGATGAAGCTGTACTACACCGGCCCGGCCCGTCGCGCCGGCGAGTCGATCATGCTGCGCGACGCCGCCAACCCGCTGGACCAACCGCGCCGCGCCTGGCAGTACCTGCCCGGTCAGCGTCGGGTCAAGCTGGCCCCGAACCTCGCCTACGACACGCCGAACCCGGGTACCGCTGGTGCCGGCACCTACGATGACGTGTTCGTCTTCAACGGTGCGCTGGACCGCTTCGACTGGAAGCTGGTGGGTAAGCGGGAAATGTTCGTGCCGTACAACACCTACGCACTGACCTACCAGCCGGATGCCAAGGCGCTGACTACGCCGAATCACCTGAACCCGCAGCACGTGCGCTGGGAGAAACACCGCGTGTGGGTCGTGGAGGGCACGCTGAAGGACGGCGCGCGGCACATCTACGCCAAGCGTCGCTTCTACCTGGACGAGGACAGCTGGATGGCTCTGGCCTCTGACCAGTACGACGCCCGTGGCCAGCTGTTCCGTGGTTCCTTCGCGTTCCTCAGCCAGAGCTACGACAAGCAGATCCCGGATACCACGCCCTTCATGATCTACGACCTAGTCGGCGGCACCTACAACATCAACGGTGTGGTAGGCCCGCACGGCGGCATCAAGTACGGCGAGTCGCTGTCGAAGGCACAGTGGTCGCCGGAGTCCCTGGCGGGTGCCGGTATCCGCTAAAGCAGTGTGACAGGTGTCCAGGCCGGTCATTGCAGCGATCCTGCAACGGCCGGCAGCGACTCGACCCTCGGGCCGCGCCGCGCGACGACCTGATTCGACGCCGGGCTGCACCCTGAGTGCCCCCGGCGCTGTTTTCTCAAGAGGACGCGTTATGTGTTCATTCAACAAGCGCGCGCTGCTGCTGGCGCTGGGCGTGCTACTGGTGCTGTGGCAAGGCGTGGCGCAGGCGGCGGGCTACATCGACGTGCTGGATCTGCCGGCCAAACCGAGTGCCCTGGCGTCGCGCAGTCCGTTGCTGGATCTGGCCCAGGCCGGCAAGCGCCTGGTTGCCGTCGGCCAACGTGGCCACATTGTCTATTCCGATGATGCCGGCAAGGCCTGGCAACAGGCTGCGGTGCCGGTCAGTTCCGACCTGAGCGCCGTGCATTTTCCGTCCGCCGAGCAGGGCTGGGCGGTGGGCAACGATGGCGTGGTGCTGCACAGCAGCGACGCCGGCATGACCTGGAACAAACAGCTCGATGGCCGCCAGGTCGGCGAGCTGGTGCTCAAGCATTATTCCGCCTTGGCCAGTGCCGAGCCGGCTAACGAACAGTGGGCCACGCTGGCCGCCGAAGGCCAGCGGCTGATCGAGGAAGGTGCCGACAAGCCGCTGCTGGATGTCTGGTTCGCCAACGACCAGCTCGGCTATGTGATCGGCGTGTTCAACCTGATCCTGCGCACCACCGACGGCGGCCAGAGCTGGACGCCGTTCCAGGACCGCACCGACAACCCGCAGGGTTTGCACCTGAATGCCATCGCCTTCACCGGTGATGCGCTGTACATCGCTGGCGAACAGGGCCTGCTGCGCAAGTGGGACGCCAGCCTCGAGCGCTTTATCGCCCTCGAAACCCCTTATGAAGGCAGCTATTTTGGCATCGTCGGCCAGCCCGGCGAAGTGCTTGCCTATGGCCTGCGCGGCCATGTATTTCGCAGCACCGATGGTGGCTACAGCTGGGCCCAGCTCGACAGCGGCCTGCAGGTCAGCATCAGCACCGCGCTGCTCGATGGCAGCGGGCGTTACCGGCTGTTCAGCCAGGCCGGGCACATGTTGCTGAGCGGCGCGGGCAACAGCCCGTTGCAGTTGGTGGCGCAAACCGCCCAGTCGCCAGTGGCGGGTGCCGCCTTGGGCAGCAACGGCGAATTGGCCCTGGTCGGTAGCCGTGGCGTACGCACGCTGCCCATCGAATAACCAGAAGAATTAGAGCGAGTACCCAGACATGGGCAATTTGAAGCAAGACAGCATGCCGGTGATCCGCGAACTGGTGGATTTCGATCGCAGCTCAGGCAACCGGCTGGAACGCCTGGTGTTCAACAACCGCATCCTGTTCATGCTGCTCATGACCCTGGCCACCCTGGTGCTGGGCTACATGGCGGCGACCCGCCTGGAGCTGCGCCCCAGCTTCGAGAAGATGATTCCGCAGAGCCAGCCGTACATCCAGAATTTCCTGGAGAACCGCAAGTCGCTGCGCGGCCTGGGCAACTCGGTGCGGGTGGTGGTGGAGAACACCCAGGGCGATATCTTCGACCCCGAGTACCTGGCCGTGCTCAAGCAGGTCAACGACGAGTTGTTCCTCAGCGAAGGCGTCGACCGCGCCTGGATGAAATCGCTGTGGAGCCCGGCAGTGCGCTGGACCGAAGTCACCGAGGAAGGTTTCCAGGGTGGCCCGGTGATGCCCGATGCCTACCAGGGCTCGCCCACGGATATCGAGCAGCTGCGGCAGAACATCAACCGCGCCGGCATCGTCGGCAGCCTGGTGGCCAGCGACTTCAAGTCGACCATGCTGATCGTGCCGTTGCTGGACAAGGCCTCGGCCACCGGCAAGCGCCTCAACTACTACGAATTCTCGCAGCTGCTCGAAGAGCAGTTGCGCAACAAGATCGAGTTCGCCGGTGACAGCGCTGCGCACGGTTCGGGCGAGGAAGGCAGCGGCAAGTACAAGATCCGCGTGATCGGCTTCGCCAAGCTGATCGGCGACCTGATCGACGGCCTGATCCAGGTGATGATGTTCTTCGGCCTGGCCGTGGCCACCTCGCTGCTGATCATCTACCTCTACACCCGCTGCGTGCGCAGCACTCTGCTGGTGGTCGGCTGCTCGCTGATCGCGGTGGTCTGGCAGCTGGGCATCGTCGCCTGGCTGGGCTACGCCATCGACCCCTACTCGGTGCTGGTGCCCTTCCTGATCTTCGCCATCGGCGTGTCCCACGCGGCGCAGAAGATGAACGGCATCATGCAGGACATCGCCCGCGGCACCCACAAGCTGATCGCCGCGCGCTACACCTTCCGCCGCCTGTTCGTGGCTGGGGTCACCGCGCTGCTGGCCGATGCCGTGGGCTTCGCCGTGCTGATGCTGATCGACATCCCGGTGATCCAGGACCTGGCCATCACCGCCAGCATCGGCGTGGCCGTGCTGATCTTCACCTCGCTGCTGCTGATGCCGGTGGCGCTGTCCTATGTTGGCGTCGGTGCCAAAGCCGCCGAGCGCGCGCTGAAGATCGACACCCGCGCGGCGCAGAATCGTGGCTTCGGCAAGCTGTGGGATCTGCTCGATCGCTTCACCACGCCGAAGTGGGCCACCGGTGCCGTTTTGGTGGCGGTGCTGCTGGGTGTCGGCGGCTTCGTGGTCAGCCTGCAGCTGAAGATCGGCGACCTCGATAGCGGTGCCCCGGAGCTGCGCGCCGACTCGCGTTACAACCGCGACAACGCCTACATCACCAGCCACTACGCGCTGTCCAGCGACCTGTTCGCGGTGATGATCAAGACCCCGGCCGAAGGCTGCCTGAACTACCAGACCCTGATCCTGGCCGACCGCCTGGCCTGGGAGCTGCAGCAGCATCCTGGGGTGCAGGCCACTGCGTCGCTGGTCAATGCGGTGCGCCAGATCACCGCCGGCACCTATGAGGGCAACCCCAAGCTGAACAGCATCCAGCGCAACCAGAACGTGCTGAACTATGCCGCCCAGCAGGCCTCGGTGAATGCCCCGGAACTGTTCAACACCGACTGCTCGCTGATGCCGGTGATCGCCTTCCTCAAGGACCACAAGGCCGAGACCCTGGATGGCGTGGTGGCCATCGCCGAGAAGTTCGCCCGCGACAACAGCACCGAGGATCGTCAGTTCCTGCTGGCCGCAGGCTCAGCCGGGATCGAGGCGGCGACCAATATCGTGGTGCGCGAAGCCAATCGCACCATGCTGCTGTACGTCTATCTGGCGGTGACCATCTTCTGCCTGATCACCTTCCGCAGCTGGCGCGCGACGTTGGTGGCACTGCTGCCACTGGTGCTCACCTCGATCCTCTGCGAGGCCCTGATGGTGGCCATGGGCATCGGCGTCAAGGTCGCAACCCTGCCGGTGATTGCCCTGGGCGTCGGCATCGGCGTGGACTACGCGCTGTACCTGCTCAGTGTGCAGCTGCACTACCAGCGCCAGGGCATGCCACTCACCGAGGCCTACCGCAACGCCGTGGCCTTCACCGGGCGTGTGGTTGGCCTGGTTGGGATTACCCTGGCGGCTGGCGTGGTGTGCTGGGCCTGGTCGCCGATCAAGTTCCAGGCCGACATGGGCATCCTGCTGACCTTTATGTTCCTGTGGAACATGCTCGGCGCGCTGATCCTGATTCCCGCGCTGTCACACTTTCTGCTGCGTAGCCCAGCGCCCCTCTCGAAGGAGGGGGCCGTGCCGAGCGAGAACGCGGTGGCTTCAGCATCTTCGGTGTCGGGTTCGAATCCGAGTAAGGCGGTCGCTCTGTCTACGCTTGGCTGAGCATCTGAATCGAAACTAGTTTAACCGGCGCATTCAGAGGCCGAGCTCCGTCAGCCCTGGGTGATCTTCGGGACGACGGCCCTGCGGCCAGCTGAACAGGCGCTGATCTTCACGAATTGGCAGATCGTTGATGCTGGCATGGCGCACTTGCATCAGGCCATGCTCGTCGAATTCCCAGTTTTCGTTACCGTAGGAACGGCACCACTGGCCCTCGGCGTTATGCCACTCGTAGGCGAAGCGCACGGCGATGCGGTTGCCTTCATAGGCCCAGAGTTCCTTGATCAGGCGGTATTGCTGTTCGCGCTGCCACTTGTCGGTGAGGAAGTCGCGGATCTGCTCGCGGCCCCGCAGGAACTCGCTGCGGTTGCGCCACTGGCTGTCGGCTGTATAGGCCAGCGCCACCCGCTCGGGGTCGCGGCTGTTCCAGCCATCCTCGGCCATACGCACTTTCTGCGCGGCGGTTTCTCGGGTGAAGGGCGGGAAGGGAGGGCGTGCTTCTAAAGACATGGATGGGACCTCGAGGTTGAGGGGAGGGTCGACTGGCGCTGCGCTGGGCAGTGCCAGTAACTAAAGATCGAGTATCAGTGGCTGTGTGCTGTCCTTGCCTGCGGCGGGCACGGAGCAGCAGATCAGCGCTTCGCCCTCGGCCGGCAGGTTGGCCGGTGGCTGCGGATAGGTCACCTGACCGCTGACGATGCGTGTGCGGCAGGTGCCGCAGGTTCCGCCTCGGCAGCTGAACTCCGGAGTCAGGCCGCGGCTTTCGGCCAGCTCCAGCAGGCTGCCGCTGCCGGGTAGCCAACGCGCCTCCTTGGCCGACTGCTCGAACAGCACGGGGACGGGATGGGTGGCTACTGGTGGCAACTCCTGGGATGGGCCGGCCAGGTCCGGGCGCCGCTGCAGACTGGAGGGACCAAAGGTCTCGGCATGCAACCGGCTGTCACTGATGTTCAGATCGCGCAGGCCGTTATATAGCGCCTGGGTGAAGCCAGCCGGGCCGCACAGGACAAAGTCATAGTCATCGAATGGCAGCACGGCTTTGAGCAGCGCCACTTCGATGCGCCCGTGCCGGTCGAAGTCCAGCCCTTCCTGCAGACCGGCTTCGGGCTGGCTAAGTACCCGCAGCCATTGCAGGGTGTCGTCGGTCTCCTGCTGCAGTGCCTGCAGCTCCCGGCTGAAGGCGAGTTCCGCCTGCTGGCGGGCGCTCTGAATCAGCCAGACCGCGCGGCGACGGCGCAGCCGGCGGTTCTGGTAAGCCACTTCGCGCAGCATGCTCAGCAACGGGGTAATGCCGACGCCGGCGGCGAGCAGCACCAATGGCCGGCGCTGCTCGGGGTCGAGCACGAACTGGCCCTGCGGTGCCTTGGCTTCTAGCAGGCTGCCGATGGTCAATTGATCATGCAGGTAGCCGGAGGCCAGCCCGTCGCGCTTCACGCTGATTCGCAGAAAGTCATCGGATGGCGCGCTGGACAGGCTGTAGGTGCGAATGACCGGATGCACTTGCCCGGGAATGGTCAGGCGCAGGGGCAGGTGCTGGCCGGCCGAGAACGCCGGCCAGCCACCGGAATCGGCCGGTTCCAGATAAAACGAGCGGATATTGGCGCTTTCCTCGATCACGCGGGTCACCCGCAAGGGCCGCCATTGATCGCGCTGGACCTGCGCCTGCAGCCGGGCCGCAGCCTGCACCCAGCTGCCGGTCATCAGGCTGTTGGGCGAGTAACTCTGGAAATCCCAGCGCAGCGCCAGCGCACCGCGCCGGCGAATCATCTGCTCGACCTCCACATGCCAGAGTCGCTCGGCACCCTGGAAGGCGCGGATTTCCTCGCCCTCCAGAGTCAGCTCGGTCCGCCCGCTGAGCTGCAGCAGATCACCCGTGGCGAAGTCGATAAACAACAGGCCGGCCTGCGGGTTGAGCAGCAGGTTGCCGAGGGTGTTGAAGTGCAGGTTGCCGGCGAAGTCGGGGATGCTCAGGCGATTGCCCTGCACGCGCACAAAGCCGGCTTGACCGCCCCGGTGGGAAACGTCCACCGCCAGCCGGCCATCGTCCAGGGTGACGTAGCTGGCGACGAAGAAGGTGTCGGCACCGGCAATCATTTGCTGCGCCGGCTCATCCAGATGGTCCAGTCGCTCGATCACTACCGCAGGCAGCTGCTGGCTGACGGGCAGCAGGTGCTGGCGCAGCTGGATGTACTGAGGACAGTTGCCGAACGCCTGATCCACGGCGATGCCCAGACCGAACTCATCACGCCCGACTATATGGCCATTGAGCCGGTTGCGTCGGCGGCTATGTAACTCAATGCCGAGCAGGCCCACGGCCGTGCCGTCCTGCAGCGCCAGCGCCGCCGGATCTCCGTCAGCCAGCTGCGTATCCAGTCGCAACAGGCGCGGTTGAGGCGAATGGGCAAAGCCCGACGGACCCTCGACGATGCTGGCCCAGGGCCGGCCAGCGGTGTCGACCGAGCCGAGCAGCACAAACGGCAGCTGCCGGTAGAAGTCGCGGTGCTGGTCGGGCATATGGTCGCGGATCACCCTCCGGCCGAATTCTTCCATGCGACCGGCCACGCCCACGCGTTCCTGCAACTGCTTTTCCCCGTAGTGCCAGGGCGATGGGGTGGGCGACAGTGGGCTGGTCATGGCAGGACTCCGCTGAATGAAGGAGACCGGCGCGGCTGTGACCCGCGCCGGTTTGGCTCAGGCGCTTTGCAGGCCGACTGCAGTTCGCTGCATCGGCACGAAGCCCGGCAGGGCTTCGATACGGGCCAGCCAGGCACGCACCTGCGGGTAGTCGGCCAGCGACACATTGCCCTCGGGAGCGTGGGCGATATAGGTATAGCTGGCGACATCGGCCAGGGTCGGCAGGTTGCCGGTCAGGTACGGACGGCTGGCCAGTTCCTGCTCGACTACCTTGAGTAAGGCGTGGGAGCGGGCGATGGTCGATTCGGCGTCGTAGGGAGCGCCGAACACCGTGATCAAACGTGCAGTAGCGGGCCCCGAGGCAATCTGCCCGGCGGCGACTGACAGCCAGCGCTGTACCTGGGCCGCTAGCAGCGAATCCTTGGGTAGCCATTGACCGCTGGTGTCGTACTGCTTGGCCAGGTAGACCAGGATGGCGTTGGAGTCAGTCAGTACCACGCCGTTGTCATCGATCACCGGCACCTGGCCGAAGGGGTTCATGGCCAGAAACTCGGCTGACTTGTGCGCGCCCTTGGCCAGATCGACGAAGACCAGTTCGGTCGGCAGATTCAGCAGCGAGAGGAACAGCTCGACACGGTGGGCGTGGCCGGAGAGCGGGTGACGGAAAAGTTTGATCGGCTTGGACATGGTGGACTCCGCAGTTAGCTAGGTGAAGCAGCGGCATCGGGTGTGCCGTGCTGTGGGAGCCATGCTGAGTCATCGAGCCAAATCGCAGAATCGCCAGAATCGGCAATCCATTGTTGCGTGAAATGAAATGAACCCGTCGTTCAGCGCAGCGCCTGGTGCTCGCGCAAACGACTCACCGCAAAATCGACAAAGCTGCGCACCCGCGCCGCGGCGCGTCGGCCTTCGCGGTAGACCACATGCACCGGCAGCTCCGGCAAGCCGAACGCCTGTAGCACCTCGACCAGCTCGCCGCGTTGCAGGCGCTCATGCACCTGGTAGCTCATACAGCGGGTCAGTCCGCCATCGGCGCAGGCCGCGCGAATCGCCGCCTGATTGGTGGTGCAGCTCAACCGGGGACGCAACGGGTAATGTCGTACGGCACCACCGACCTGAAAGCGCCACTCGGTCAGCCGCGCATCGGCACTGGAGTGGATGATGCGGTGCTGCGCCAGCTCATCGGGACGAGCGGGCGTGCCATGCCGTGCCAGATACGCCGGGCTGGCACAGACCACGCGGCGGATCTGCCCAGCCTTGAGGGCAAATAGCGAGGAGTCGGGCAGGGTGCCCGCGAGAATCGCCACATCCACTCCTTCCTCATGCAGGTTCGGCTGGCGGTCCAGATAGCGGACATACAGCTGCACCTCGGGATACTGCTGCAGGTAATCGAGCAGGATGGCCGGCATCAGCTCCTGCCCGAACAGCAGCGGCAGGCTCACCGTCAGATGCCCGCGTGGCTGGCTGTGCAGGCCGCTGGCCGAGGCTTCGGCCTCCTGTACCTGGGCGAGAATGCGCAGGCAGTCGGCGGCAAAGCGTTCACCCGCCTCGGTGAGCAGCACGCCACGGGTGCTGCGCTGCAGCAGCGCCAGGTTCAGCCGGGCCTCCAGCGCGTCGATGGCGCGGGTCACGGTCGGGGCCGATAGTTCCAGCTGACGCGCCGCGGCGGCCAGGCTCAGGGTCTGGCTGACCGCGAGGAACACCTGCATCTGCTGCTGGCGGTCCATGGCTCAGGCCTGCCGGACAGGGTTGAGCGCCGGGTCCTGGCCCAGGCGCTGTTCGCAGAAGTCGACGAAGGCGCGCACCTTGGCCGCCACCTTGCGCCCACCCTGATACACCACATGCACGGGCAGTGGCGGCTGCTCGAATTCCTGTAGGACGATTTCCAGCTCGCCGCTGGCGACCTTGGCCGCCACCTGATAGCTCAGTACCCGGGTCAGGCCCCAGCCCAATGCGGCCGCATTGATGGCTGCCTGATTGGCGGTGACCACCAGCCGCGGTTGCAGGCGCACGCTGAGCGGGCTGCCGTTGTCCTCGAACTGCCAGTCGCTGAGCAGCGGGCTGCTGGCCGAGGCCACCACCTGCATCTGCTGCAGCTGCTCAGGGTGAGTCGGCCGGCCATGTTCATCGAGAAAAACCGGGGAGGCGCAGATCACGCGGCGTACTTCACCGACCCGTAGCGCATTCAGGCCGCTGTCGGGCAGGTTGCCGATGCGTATCGCCACGTCGATACCTTCATCGACCATGCCCACCACCCGGTCTACTAATAGCGCGCGGATCTGCACGGCTGGATGCTGTTCCAGGAAGTCGACCATCAATGGGGTGACAAACAGTTCGCCAAACAACACGGGAGCCGTGAGCGTCAGTTGCCCGCGCGGCATGGCATGGCTGCCGGCGGCCGACTCCTCGGCTTCTTCCAGTTCGGCCAGGATGCGCCGGCAGTCCTCGGCGTAGCGCTGGCCGGCCTCGGTGATATGCACGCTGCGGGTGGTGCGGGTTAGCAGCAGGGTGCCGATACGTTCTTCCAGCGCCGCCACGGCGCGGGTCACGCTGGGTGGCGACATGTTCAGCCGGCGGGCGGCGGCGGCAAACCCCTGTTCCTCGGCGACGGCCAGAAACACCTGCATTTCCTGAAAGCGGTCCATATTGGGCTCCCAATGTGAGGCCACAGTCTGCGTGGTTAATTACAGATTCTGCAATAGAGCTTTGCTAGATCGGGTTGTTCTTGTTTTTTCCTTTGGTTTCTACAGTGCGCTCACGTCGGACTCAACGGGTTCTGACGTTCACCCGCTGTTCAACTGATCCAGTAAGGAAGACCACGATGAACCTGAAGAACTCCTTTATTGCTACCTCCCTCGCCGTTGCTCTGGCCAGCGGCGGTGCCGCTCTGCTGACCGCCACCAGCAGCTTCGCCTACGACGAAACCTCTACTGCGTCGATCAACGTCGAAGCCGGCCAGGTGATCCTCAAGGGTTACGACAGCGTGTCCTATTTCCAGGGCAAGCCGGCCATGGGCGACAAGCGTTTTGCCGTGAAGCATGACGGTGCCACCTACTACTTTGCCTCGGCCGAGAACATGAAGACCTTCCAGAGCGATGCCGCGCATTACGTGCCGCAGTTCGGCGGCTTCTGCGCCATGGGCGCGGCGTTGGGCAAGAAGCTCGATGTCGACCCGAGCCAGTACAAGGTGGTCGACGGCAAGCTGTACCTGAACGTTAACGCGGACGTGTTCAAGAAGTGGTCCGAGGACGTGCCGGGCAACATCGCCAAGGCCAACGCCAACTGGCCGTCCATCAAGGACAAGGCCCCCAGCAGCCTGTAAGCCTGCCGCCCCTTGCCTGCGATTGCCGCCGGCAGGGGCTTTCCGGAGAGATGACATGACCGTCCGAACTGTATCCGCACGCTGGCAGGCGCTGGGCCGTGATGCCCTGTTGCTGCTGGCCCGCATCACTCCCGGCGCGCTGTTCTGGCAGTCCGGCCGGACCAAGGTCGAGGGTTGGCAGCTCAAGGATTCGACGCTCTACCTGTTTCAGCAGGAGTACCGCCTGCCGCTGATCGATCCGGCGCTGGCCGCCGGGCTCGCCGCCTTTGCCGAGCATCTGTTGCCGATCTTGCTGCTGCTTGGGCTGGGCACACGTCTGGCGGCCGCCGGCCTGCTGGGGATGACGCTGGTGATTCAGCTGCTGGTCTACCCCGATGCCTGGCCCACCCACGGCACCTGGGCGGTGGCATTGCTGCTGTTGATCAGGCAGGGCGGCGGACGTCTGGCGCTTGATCACGGGCTGCAACGCCTGTGGCGGCGTCGCCACGGCGTCAGCCAGAACCCCTGCGCTGGTCATGCCGACCCGGAACAATGCCTGAGGGCACCGCAATGATAGAGCTCTACAGCGCCAACACCCCCAACGGCCTCAAGGTGCCTATTACCCTGGAAGAACTGGGTGTCGAGTACCGGCTGATCAAGGTAAACCTGAGCCAGGGCGAGCAGAAGCGCCCGGCTTTTCTGGCGCTCAATCCCAATGGGCGGATTCCTGTGCTGGTCGACCTCGACGGCCCCGGCGCTCAGCCGCTCAATCTCGCCGAGTCCGGTGCCATTTTGCTGTATCTGGCGCAGAAGCACGGTGCCTTGCTGCCGCAGGACCCGCGTGAGTACCAGCGCGCCATGGAATACCTGTTCCTGCAGGTGGCCAGCGTCGGGCCGATGTTCGGCCAGGCCGGCTGGTTCCTGCGCTCGGCTCCGGAGCCGGTGCCGCTGGCCATCGAGCGTTACCGCAACGAGTCGCTGCGCCTGACCGGGCTGCTGGACGAGCGTCTGGCCGAGACACCCTGGCTCGCCGGCAGTACCTACTCAATCGCCGACATCATGCACTACAGCTGGCTGCGCATTGCCGACTATGCCGGCGTCGACTTGGACAAATTCCCCCATGTGCGGGCCTGGGTTGATCGGATCGCTTCCCGGCCTGCCGTACAGCGGGCATTGGCCCGGCTGCAAAACTGAACTCCCACCACCTAGCTAACCCAGGAGCACCTTATGCAAACGCTTAGTACCTGTCTGGCCCTGTCGCTGGCCAGTGCCTTGCTCGCCGCCACCCAGTCAGCCAGTGCCGCCAATGCTCCGGTCAATGCCGGCAAGGAAAAGTGTTACGGCATCTCGCTGGCCGGGCAGAACGACTGCGCCGCCGGGCCCGGCACCTCCTGCGCGGGCACCTCGAAGATCGACTATCAGGGCAACGCCTGGAAGCTGGTCCCGGCAGGCACCTGCCTGCAGATAGAAACGCCGTTCGGCAAGGGCTCGCTCGAGCCCGTGCAGCGGCCCTGAACCATGAGCGGTTATGCGCTCCGTGGCGGTGCCGGTGTGGCGTTCAAACCGGTGCATTTTGAAGCCCTGCTGGCCAACCCCGGGCGCGTCGACTTCATCGAGGTTCATGCGGAGAACTATTTCGGAGAGGGCGGCTTGCTGCATGCACAGCTCGCTGAACTGCGCCGGCACCTGCCGCTGTCGGTGCATGGTGTGGGCCTTTCGCTGGGCGGCGTGGAACCCTTGGATGCTCCGCATCTGCAACGTCTGCGCCGGCTGTGCGAGCGTTACGAGCCCATGCTGCTGTCCGAGCATCTGGCCTGGTCTGGGCACGCTGGCCAGTACCTGGGGGATCTGCTGCCGCTGGCCTACAACGCCGCCACGCTGCAGCGGGTGAGCTCGCGGATACAGCAGGTGCAGGAGGCACTGGGCCGCACGATCCTGATCGAGAACCCGGCCGCTTACCTGCGCCTGGACGAGTCCGGCATGAGCGAGGTGGAGTTTCTCCGCCAGCTCTGCCGGGCCACCGACTGTGGCCTGCTGCTGGACCTCAACAATCTGCTGATCAGCTGCCACAACTGCGGCGGCAACCCTGACAGTTACCTGAAGGCATTGCCATCAGAACGGGTAGGGGAGTTGCACCTTGCAGGGCACACTCAGGTGCAGATCAACGGAGGCACGCTGCTGATCGACGATCACGCCAGTGCAGTGGCCGATGACACCTGGGCTTTATATGTGCAGTGGCTGCTGCTGGCCGGCCCACGCCCTAGTCTGATCGAATGGGACCGCGAGTTGCCCGCCTGGGGTACCCTGGCGGCCGAAGCCGATTGCGCTCGTGCTCTGCAGCAGAGTCCCTACATGCCGCCCTGTGCCTCCCGGGAGACACCCGCATGACGCCCATTGCACTGGAAGAATTTTCCCTGGCAGTGCATAACGCCGATGCCGTGCCACTGCATCTGGGCGAGTGTGGTGAAGGTGCCTTTGCCCAGCGTTTTGCCATTTACCGCAACAACGTCAGAGCGTCCCGCACGGAAGCCCTGCGTCAGGGGTTTCCGGTGCTGGCGCGGTTACTGGGGCCGGGCTATTTCACCGCACTGGCGGCGGTATTTATCCAACAGCATCCACCACGCTCGGCCGCACTGCATGAGTACGGGGCTGAGCTGGCCGACTATATCGCCCATTTCCAGCCCTTGAGTGCGCTCGGTTATCTGGCGGACATCGCCCGTTTGGAATGGGCTCGTCTGTGTGCTTTCCATGCTGCGGACACGCCCGTGATGAGCATTGCAGAGATGGACTTGGCGACCCTAAACGAGTGGCTCGTGCAGCCTCTTCGCTGGCATCCCTCGGTGACACTGCTGTGCTCGGATCATCCGCTGTACCGCTTGTGGGCCAGCCAGCACGGGGCAGTTGCAGCACCTTCAGCCCAGGACTGGCCGGCGGAAGATGTGCTGGTCTGGCGCCAGGGGTTGCTGTTGCGCACCGAGCCGCTCGATGCGGTGAGCAGTGAGCTACTGCAGATGGCTACCCAGCCAAACCGCTTGCCAACCGCGCTGGCTGAGCATCCGGAGTGGCTTAGCCGGCTAATACAGCTGTTGCACTGGCAGGTGTTCTTGGCCGAATGAGCTGATCACGGATTTTGCTGGGGAGCAGGTCCGGTCGCGCGCAGGCGAGCAGATCTTCTATGAGTGCTAGCGGGTCCGTGAGCCGGTGTATTTCTCCGCCGATTTCGAATCACTGCAGAGTCCAGGCGGGCGGTTGAAATGCGCACTGGCATTCACTGACTGATCGAGAGGCTGGGCATGTATGAAGGTTGCGTGGTCGGCTTTATGCGCGAGATCCTTTGGGTTCGAACTGCTAGTCCGGAGCTCAATGCCGCGAGAAGCTGTGACCAAAGCTGTGACTAGATAGCTTTGAATTCCCCGTATACGAAAAAGGCCCACCTTGCGGTGAGCCTTTTTCGTTATTTCGTATGGTGCCGGCACCAAGAATCGAACTCGGGACCTACTGATTACAAGTCGTAGCCTAATGCACCGAGGCCCGTCCAGTCTAGCCCCTACAAGACCCGGGTACAACAGCCTAAACCCCTGAATATACTGGGGTTTGACCTGTTTTTTGCCGGTTAGCCCCAACGAGCACTGTACCTCTGCTGTACCTTTTGAGAGCTAGGCTATAGCAGAGTCATCTAGCTCCTTGTTCGGGACCGATGCCGCCTCATTGTGAAATGGCACTGGTCTGACCAGGCAATGGCATTCTTGTTGACCACCCATTCGCGCTTGACGTGACATGGTCCGTCTCCAAGGGCGCAGGCAGAAACTGGACAGAGGCAACCATTAACAAGATGAAAGAAGGAGCCCGCTTCAGGGAGGGCTTTTTCAGATGTTTTTGGAGTCCGTTCTACCTCCATTCATTTCGAGTTTTAAGGACTAAACGTATTGGTCCAAACTATCTTTTATCGTAGTATGAGCATCAAACCCTAAAGCCCTGACGCTAATATAATTAAGTGGCGGCTCAACAGTAAGCAGTAACGCTTATTAAATTAAAGGAACCAATTTATGAGAATGGATGAAAGTCGATATTCCGTTGCCGAGATTATTGAAATGCTGGGGCGAAAAGACCTTGTCGCCAACAAAGAGTACCAGCGCGGATCAGGGATATGGCCAGCAGGCCCTAGAAGTTATTTCATTGATACTGTGTTAAGCGGCTTCCCTTTCCCGAAGATATATTTTTACGAGTATCTTGATAAAGCCTCCCGAAAAACCAAGCGCGAGTTGGTAGACGGCCAGCAGCGGATATCTTCGATAGTTTCTTTTGTAGAGGATAAGTTTGCGTTAACCAGTGTTTCAAAGAAGTACGCTGGCATGCGTTTCTCGGATTTGCAGCAAGATGTTCAGGATGAATTCTTGTCATATCCGGTCTCCGTGGACGTAATAAGAAATGCGACACGGCAAGATATTCTGGAAATGTTTAAAAGAATGAATGCCTATACCCTTCCATTAAACGATGCTGAAAAAAGACACTCTACCTATCAAGGTGAGTTCAAGTGGATGATAAATAACCTCTGTACGGATAATACGGAGTTTTTTGCAGGCTTCAATATTCTGGCAAGTAGAAGCCTTGTTCGAATGGCGGATGCGGAGCTACTTTCAGAAATGATTTTGGCTACCGAGGAGGGAATAACTTCCTCCAGTACCAAAAAACTGAATGAGCTTTATGAAAAGTATGATGAAAGGCTTGATAATGCAGGTTTCTTGGTAGGTCTCCTGCAAGAGTTTATCGATTTCTATGCAGAAATACTGATTGATAACAGAGAAACATTCCTTTCGAAGCCGTATGTCGTTCACTCGTTATTCTGTGCCGCATTCCATAATAAATATGGGCTTCCCGGCTTTGAGCAGGCCTCTGGTCTTGCGCCGATTGGGGAACTATGCGAATCGAAAGAACGCGCATTACCTAAACTCCTTGATATGGCTTATGCACATGAGACCAAGGACGAAACACGGTACGGGGAATATGTGCGTGCCTGCTCTGGAGGTACTAATCGGGCGCCAAATCGGCAAGTACGTACAATGCAGCTTGCCCTCGCACTCAGGACTTAATTATGAATTTGGCGAGGGCCTATCTTAACTTGGAGCGTAGGCTTTCGTGGGCGGACGAAAGCTTTCGAAGCCAGTATCGACTGGCCAATAAGGCTATGACAAATGAAGAAGTTTTTTTTCTGAATGGCCTTGTAGATTACGTTTGGCAAGCATGGAATAGATTTTCCCGCGAGTACTTCTTTAACTGCTGCATGGGATGCTACACAAAAAATGGCGTCCAGATAGCTGCCGCCAACAACTTACAACCTGTAAGCGAAGAGCGAATTTCCTATATCTCTACAATGCTATCTCGCCCGCACAAAATCACCGCGAGTGGCCTTAACTCAACCCTGAGGATCGAGCCAACTTGGGGGGATATTGATAAAATAATTTCATTGTCCGCCCTTTGCCAGTTATCAAACCATGCGAACGTGACGGCATCTTTTGGGGGTGGTCTATTAGGCCCTAAGCACTTGCAGAAAGTGCGTAACGCTATCGCTCACTTAAATAGAGAAACACATAGTGATGTTATGAGTCTGGCAAGCCTTTATAAGTCTAGCAAGTTCAGGCATCCGGTGAGTTCTGTTTTCTGGCGAACCACTGATACCGACTTGTACGCGCTTTCGGCCTGGATCGAAGATATGATTTTGATTGCTGATATCGCAACAGAGGCTTAAAGGAAAGAGACGCAGGCACATTCTGCCTCCCCTTTATTCAATCGCGACTCTGCGCATTCTCATCTACCGGTTGAGGTGAAGATCCCCAGCGAGCAGGCTTTCTAGGTAGTTTTTCCAGTTCGCTGTTCCACTGATCTTTCATCGGATGTTGATCGATTATGGTCCCGATGCTCTTTCCACAGTGCTTGCATACAACAGCTTGAAGCTGGATTTGCTCGGCGCAGTAGGGACACATCTTGAGAGTATGTGCTGGCTGAGCGGGTACTCGCCTCGGCGTCGCGGGCATGGCTGCTGCAAACAGCAGAGCTAGGGGGCCAAATAAGCATCCCAAGAGAAACCACCCGATAGCGCTGCGCCCCTTGGCCAGGGCGACAACTGCGCATATCACTCCCATAAGCAGCCAGAAAGCTACAAAACCCATAGCGGATGTCCTTATTCCGGTTTTTTGAGTGGTTGCCACGATTTCGGGAGGCCTGTGCCTAGGCCACAGTTCAGGCACTCTAAGCCTTTCTCGTCGACGGCCCGCACGAAGGCATAGGTTTTGCCCTTTGTGTTGGTGAGCAAGAGCTTCTCGGCCTTACTCTCGGCGCTCCAGACCTCTGCGCGTATGACGCGGTCCGTGATCATATCCACCTGTGCAACTGTTGCTTCGCTTCCTGCAACCTGTATCAAAACTAGCGGCCCCATGAACCCACTGACGGCTGAATAGCTACCGTCATAGTCATTCCCACAGCCGGCCAGGACGGCCATAGCTGCAGCAAGGGCGCAGGCTCTCAAGTGTTTTGCGGGCATATATCTACTCCATGTTGGCTACTACTTGGCGCATCCTCGCGCTAAATCGCTGTGACAGAAGCCCTGTCAGGTGAATATTCAATCCGCTAGCTGGACTTCGAATGCGCCCAGGCCGAGCTCTTCAATCAGAGCGGCGAGCTTGTCGAGGCTTTTGAATGTGCGGTTACCACCGCGTTGTCTCTGGAGGGCGTGTAGCTCGCCTCCGAGCTGGACTTGCAGCATCCAGCCATCATCGACCTTCTTAACCAAGGTGCGCTGGACAATATCAAAAGCCGCGTACTGGCGCAGATACGCTTCTTGTACTGGCATGAGCCACCTTTTTCACGGTGCTGAAAAAGCGAAGGGAGGAGCCCCGCAGGTCCTCCTCCCTCTCACTAACAGCATGAGCCTCTACATACTCTGTTGCGCTGTTGTGGCCAGTATATTGCTGCTGCACGTTGCGTCAATAGATGATTTTTTATAAATCAAAAATCATCTATTGATTTATCTCCAGCGCTACTCCGAGCTCGCTGGCCAGTCGCTTTCGCTCGAGCACCTTATCTGCAGTGGCCTGCGACCAGCAGCTTTCTGCAAGTTCCTTCCGTGCCTGTGCCTCGGCTTCGCCCAGGATCTGCAGCAGCACCGCCCGGCTCAGCGGCTCATCTGTCATAAGGGCGATAGCTCGGAGGCGGTATCGCTCTGGAGTGTCTGCTGGCAGTAGAGGGCTGCAGACCATCAGGTTTATCTCCAGCACCTGCAAGCCTGCATTCAGAGTTGACCTCCAAATTGAGTTGGCCAGTGCCTCCATTGCCATTTCTGCGTTTTCGCCAAGGGTCGCAAACAAGGCGGCCCTAGCTGCCGCATCACCGGTGAGCAAGGCGACGAGGCGCAGGGGATCTCGTGCTTTTCCGAGACTCATTAATTTCCTCCAGGCGCTAATGCGGAAAGTAACAGGGCCACCGAAAGGCCCAGGAAAATGCTGGTGAACTGTTGCTCCTGGTTGGCCTGGCTGCGCTTGTGAAGCGCAGCTATTGCAGTAGCCGTGGCCATCAATAGGAGTGCCAGGTAGATAGTGTGTGCGGGGAATGCCGTTAACCACGAGAGTGCACTGGCTACCGGAATTGAGAGCAGCACCGATGCGAACCAGCTACGGCGGATCTTCGAAGCAGTCATCAGGCTTTCCCCGTGTAGGGCACGGTTACGGCCGGCAGCGCGGCTAGGGCGTGCTCATAGCGTTCTTCGTGGATCTCTTCCTGGCGAGCATCGATCCCGCCTCGCTTATTCAGCTCGCTGACGATCAGGAACCAGCTCGTAGCATCTAGATTCGGAGATCTGATTGGCCGTATTTCAATGGGTGTGCCTTCCATCTCAACTAGGTCATGGACGATCGCACTTAGCTGCGGTTGTTGGTGATGGGTATCGCCCCTGAGTAGCCAGCACAAGCCTTTGTGCAGGGTCGCTTGATCCAGGATGTAGCGGACGTCGATGGGGGTGTCCCAGTGTGTTGCGAAATCGGCTGTTAGCCAGGCAGGGAAGCTGAGCATTGTGGACTCCAGGATGTGTTCGAGCCGCATGTGTACTTCGTTGCTATGTGTGCCAGAAGCCATTTTCCATTCCCGGGCTGGGGCACTGAATATCGGTGCCGCGGTCATGTCGGGTCTTCCTCTGATGGCCGGTTCTTCTGGCTTCGAGGTATGCGCCCTGTGGCGAATCGATCACTGTTGCTGGCTGGTTGGCTTAGTTGGGGAGGGCGGGCGAGCCCGGGGTTGGGCTTCCAGTTGCGGGTTCTTGCAGATGAGTAGGCATCCTGCATGACGGTTGACCTGCCTGAGTGCCGTTCTGTTTGATTTGCGCCACCGCCACCGCCACCGCCACCGCCACCGCCACCGCCACCGCCATTGTTGGTGCTCGGCCTAGGGCGCTTACCTTTACTTGCGTCAGACCCAAGTCCTATTGAGGACAGAGATCTAGTGAGTAGATTGAGAGACGCATTGACCGCCTCTGGGCCAGAAACCGCAGCGCTTCTTGCAGTTCTAGCTAAGGCTCCAATGGAGACGCGAGTCATTGAGGCGGCTACCCAGGTGCCAGCAGCCAGAAGTACGCCGAAGACCATCTGCAGAGCGCCATAAAGTAAATCGAGGTCAGATCCACCACCTTGCCAACCTGCCGATAGTGCTGCTTGCGCCAGCGCAACCGAGCTCATCGCTACGGAAGCGGAAACCGCAAGTAGGTGAGCGAAGATGATGCACAGCACAGGGAAGAACAGCCTACCAATCCACTGGGCGAGGCTCTCTACCCCCATTATTGGAGACATGGCTAGTGCAATGGGGCTAGTAAGAAAGACCAGCCAGAAAAAGCCTGCTTGGGCGGCAACATATACAGGTAGAAGAGTCTGAAGCTCTAACCAGCCCAGGTATGACTTGAGCATCTGCCAACTGGCGACGGTGCCTGCAAAAAGGGTATTCCAATGGCCGGGCTGCTGTTCTGGCCCTCCGGCAAAAACGGCTTGCTGGATCTTCATCCAGGAGCGACCAGCTGCAATGGCGCCCGTATCGGTATCTGTGTTCTGTCCGTTAGAGGCTCGTCTGTCTCCGATCTCGGTGAGGGCGCGATATGCCTGTTCAGCTGCAAATTGAGCAACCTTGTAGGCCTCAACGCATGACGTGGGTTTGTATCCGGTCCCTGCTTCTTTTCCTCCTTCAGGAGCCCAGACCATTGCGTGAGCTATCAAGCTTTCACGAATATCTTCTGGTGCTTCTGACAGGCTGAGATAGTCGAGGCTGGCCTTGGACTGACCGGAGGCTAGCGCAGCCCAATGCTCCTGTGTGGGTAGGGTGTATGGCTGGGAGCCAGAGGGTACAAATGCCTGATTGCTCTTCTCTAGCGCCGCTAGGCCCTCTGCACGCCGTGTTCTGACCGCATCTGCATCTCGGACACTGTTGATCGTGTCCACGCCGCCCGTATTGTTGGAAAAAGGGTTGAGGGCGTCTGCTATATCAGCGAACCCACTACCGACAATTTTAATTTGGGCCCATCTGCTGACTTGGTCGTCAGGTATACCCAGCCCCGAGCCGCCAAGGAGGCCTATTGCGTGATAGGCCTGCACCTCAGTACTACTCGCTGAGGCAGCATAAAGTGTTCTAGGAGGGGAGCACTGCTCGTTGTAGTCGCGGATCAGTCTGCCCAGATCGCTATTGGCGTACTGGGCAGCAGTGCGTTGTACGCTGTGGTCGACCACGGCAGCTGTTGGAATGAACTGCCCATCAACATTCATCGTCGCCATAGTTTTACTGATGGCGCTATTAAGTGTCTGATTGAAGCTCATGATCAGGTTGTAACTGATGCGCTGTGCGTGCGTAGTCTGGACAGTAGCGCCGCTGGTCAGTGTAAGCATGGTGGGCTGAAGCCCGTAGGTGATCACCAGGAAAATCAGCACACCGCTAAACAACGCGCGGAATGGGCCGTCGAATGGGAGGCGAAACATGATGATGGTCAAGGCTAGGTAGCCAACAGCGATTAGCCACCCACTGATTTCAGCGCCAATCATCGTCACGAATGGCTCTGTAGCCAGAATTAGGAAGTCGACTACCCCATCGAACAATCCGAACAGCCACGATAGACCTGCTAACGATTTGCTATCCATTACGCGCCTCCTCCTTAGCCATCTGCGTTGCCTCGGGTGTTGGCGTTAGCCGATAGAAGAGCAGAAAACTCAGCACCAGGCCCGGCGTATGGACGAAGGGGCCCAGCCAGGGAAAGAGCGAGGGGCCGTTGATTGCTATCGAGGAACCGACGGCATAGCTTGCCGCGAGCAAGACCAGGCGTAGGGGTGAGATGTCATTCCCGAATAGCCTCATACCTGATGCTCCTGATCGGTTTCCTTTTTCCTTTCTTCAATACGGCGCTGTTTCTTGGTTTTCTTGCGTTTTCTCGGCGCGCTGCCGCCTTCGAGACGATTAAGCATATTCAGCAAACTGCGGATGCCCATGGCATTTTTCCTTGTGTTGTCAGGCGTTAGGGGAGCCGAGATAGGTGTTAGTGATTGCGACCCGCTCATGGCCGAGCTCGTGCGAGATAAGCAGCCTGGCTTCACGGTCACTAAGAGGGGGGGTTACTGCTGCTTCCGCGCTGGGAATGGCGACCTTTCCGAGCCAGCCGGACTCCGCTCCTGCGAGTAGCTGGCCGCTGATTGAGGCTTTTACGGCGGGAGCCTGTTTGCCAGTCAGCTCTAAATAACGGCGCTGCGCGTACATGTGCCGAAGCCCGTGCATTTTGCTGAGGCCGGCTGCAGCTATCTGGTGTTCGTACCGTTTGAGCTGTTGTTTGTAGCTGAGGTCAGATGGGATGAGGCTCCCCATGCGGGTGTGCGCATGCACCTCGGCGAGCAGCTCTTCCTGGGCTCGTGTACGAATCGGGATCTCGCGGGCTTTGCCGCCCTTGGTCCAGCTCCCCTTGAGCTCGAGGTGTCCGCCTTTGTCGGCCTGCGCCGCAATGAATTTGATCGACTCCTCTCGCCGCAGGCCGAACTCGGCTTGCAAGCGCAGGCTGAGTCGAATGTACGGGTCGGTAATCGCATCGAGGTTTGCTTTCGGAAGCTCACGGGCGCGGCTCTCTTTCGCGACATATGAGCGGCGAGCGATACCCAGGTCGTCGTTACTAATCCGAGCAACGCCGGCGCGACCGGCCTTTTCGCACGACCAACGCAGATGGGCCATACGGTTTTTGATGGTTGCTGCAGATACGCCTGAAGTTTGCCAATGCTGCACCAGGGCCCGCATGTGACGTTGGCCTAGCGTGTTGGCCCTCAGGTTCCGGTAGCCCAGCTCTCGCAGCTGGCGGGCGCTGAGGCTCAAAGTTGCCGAGCGGGCTGCCTGCGTTGCATACGAGCCATCACGGTTGTGTTTCTGTTGCTGGACGAAATCCCAGCCGAGCTTGTCCATAGGCACGATCCAATAGCTGATGAACGAGGTTCGAAACGCCAATTTCGAGGTAAGTGTTTGTTCCTGTCCCGGTCGCAGTGCGGCGGGAGCTGAGCTTTCGCTCAGGAGCGGAACGGCGTTTCACACAGACGGCCAAACGTGGCTCGCAACGACCAGCCCGGCAGCGGGCGGTGATTACGACGACAGGCGCTCAATCAAATCGATTAGCTGCACCGTCGATGTCTGCGGGCATGCGAGGCATGCCATTTCTCGTCGAGCGTGGATCGACAAACTCAATCCGATCTCGAGGATCGGAAGGGAACCCGAACGCCACGCAGCGTCGGGAGGGGTGGCTCAAACTGAGCGTTCCCTGGTTCTGAAAAATGTCCCATCCATTCTTCAGGCCGTTTACGCGGGGCACGACTCAGTTTTTTAGGTCCGGAGCTGGACCTTTTGCTCATTGTGAAAACCCCGACAGACGCTGAGCGAGCGGCTATCGGAGGGCGTTGTAGCGAACGGGTCGGTTGCCAAATCGACTCGCTTTTGCCGCTCTGTATACGCGCAATAGCCACGTAAGCAGGGCGGGCTGACGATGCTGCAAGAATGCTTGCCACGCATCGCCCCTTCGCCAGCCGATCAAAAAGCCTGAACAGAAATAGCTGACAGATTTGTTGATCGTACGGCTGGCGAATGAGGGTTCATCACCTAGCTGTCACTGCAAAATATCTGAATCTACGATCACTGCAACTCAAAATCGCGCAGGAAATTCGCATGGCCTGAAAGCCCCGAAAGTGCTGCTCTTTCGTTCTCCCAAGGCGCTTTTTTGCGGCCCGCTACGCGGGCCGTTGGGGGCCGCTACGCGGCCCTACGCTGTGCGTCACTACCCCATGGTAGTGACGCACAGCGATGAATCAGTGTGGTAACTAGCTCATCAAACTTCTGCTGCCACCCTGCCTGAACACAACAACCGTTGGGCGATTCGGAGATGAAGACTTAAGAGAAGTTGAGTCAAAGAGCTTGCTCTGAAAATTTCTTATAGATCATATTGTTAGATCGTTTTCGGTATCCGATGTACGGGAAATAATCTTCAATGTACGTTGCCGATGTACGGGTGTTTGTATCCCATGTACGGGGCATGTACCCGATGTACGGGTGGATGTACCCAATGTACGGATCTATCGTCGAGGGTTAATCAGTAGCAAAGGGCCGGACTCACCTCTGATCTCACGCAAATGAAATTCTGGAATCGAGTCGGTCTTAATCAGCTCGCGCAGCCGGGCGGAGAACTGGCTTTTCCCCTCTGTACTGCCACTACGTAGGTAAAGGGTTTCGAACCTGTATCGTGCCCCCTCCTGTGCAGCGAACCTGGCCACGCGGTAGATATAGCGGGCCAGTGAAGAACGAATAGAGAAATATGCTGGGTCAATGCGAAGCACGTTCGGTGTTCGACCACCAACTACCTCTGAGTGAAGCCACATCGGTAATGACAGTTCGACTACTGTGACCCGTGCGTCTGTTTCGATGATTTTGAACCCGCATATAAGCCCCTCTACAGAGGTTTCTACGACGTTCTTGCCGGTCTTGCGTCGGATCTCAACAGTAGTGGTTCTGAGTCGCTCTAGTCGCGCATACAGGCGGTCATACTGGTTCTGCCCATCTCCCATGAGCAGCTCGGAGCGGGGTATAACGATTGTCCGCCCGCCAGTTAGCGGGCCAGGCTCTGACTGATCCATTAGTCGCACTAAGTACCCGGTCGCCTTGAGCACAATGTCGTAATCCCAGGCCGTTGCCATACCCGCACTACCTGAGCTGAGCTTAACGAAGTCGCCGCCATCAAGCCTGTAAATGCGTTCCGCGTAAGGTTGCGGTTTCTTAGCCAGCTGAAACAGAGCCACGTCCATCACGATTCGAAGATCACGAGCTGAGACATCCCTGAGGATTGGCGCGTCCCGAGGCGATGGGTCCTGTCGCTGTTGTTGATTGATGCCTCGCTGTAATGCCTCGCGAGCGCTCAAGCTGAGGCGATTCTCAATCAACTCGCCTTCTCCCCAGCCAGCAGGGCAGCAACATCGGCAGCTGGAAAGTAGATTGACCGACCGAACCGAATCTTGATTGAGTTGAGAGCCGTAGCCAGCTGGCAGCCGGACGGGTGATAGAGGGTGTGATCCAGGGCTTTCTCGCTACGGTGTAGGAGTTCTGCCAGTTGCTTGCGCGTGATCAGCAGGCCATAGCGTTCGATCAATTGCTGTTCGAGATGTGCGGTTTCAATACTCATGCTTGCATCCGTTTTATGGGTGGATGCCTGAATAGTGGAAACCGACTACCCCAAATCCGGGGTTTTGGGTTCTACAGACCGCTTTAACACTGGTAGAGCCCAACTCGGGAGGGCAAGCCCCGGGTAAGCCCGGCTCAAAAAGATTCTGCATGCAGAATCTTTTTGAGGGGCGTTAAGGCCCATTAGGCCCTTTTCTTTTTCTGAATCAGATCTAGTTGGTCAACCAGGTCCTCGGCCCTGAGATGCGTATATCGCCTGAGCATCTGCATCGACTTATGGCCGCTGATAGCCGAGACCTGCTGGTCGGATAGGCCCCCTTCAACCAATCGGCTGACTGCCTCATGGCGCAGATCGTGGAAGCGCAGATCGGGCATGCCGAGTTTCTTCTTCAGCAGCCCCCAGGTTTTGGTGAAGGCGTACGGGTGGCGTTTTTTGTCCTTGCCAGGCTCGCCAAAGAACACCAGGTTGCAATCCTTGGGGCGAGCGGGGTTGGCTAGGGCTGCCTTGAAAGTCTCGGTGGCCGTCTTCGTGAGTGGGACCGTTCGGGCGCTATCATTTTTGGTATCGGCAAGACGTACTACGCGCCTTTCCAGGTCGACCTGCTGGCAGCGTAGGCCGGTGATCTCTGACGAGCGCATGCCCGTTTCGAGAGCGATGCACACGATCCAGCCAAGCATTGGGTTGCTGTGTGCGTTCACCGCTTTCACCAGGCGGAGCTCCTCGTCATCAGAGAGGCGACGATCACGGCCTTGGCCGGGGCTAGGTTTACGAATATTGAGAACTGGGTTCGCTGGAAGCCCAATTCGCCATTCTTGGATGGCCACCGTAAAGAGGTGGCTCAGAAGTGCTAGCTCAAGCCGGACTGTATTTGGACTGACTAGGGTTTCGCGCCGGCTTCGCTCAGCCAGCCGAGAGTCTCGATAGTCGGCAAGGATGTCTGCAGATAGAGCTGCCAGCGAATATTTGCCAAGGCGCGGTATCAGCACCTTCGCGCTACCTGCTTCAGATTTAGCGGTCTTGGGGGCTTTGGTGGGGGAGACTTCCGCGAGATAACGATTGAGTGCTTTCTCGAGCGTCATGCGCTCCGAACTGCTGCGCTCGATATAGACGCCGCGCACCATTTCGTCCTCGGTGCGGCGTGCCCAATCTTCTGCGTCGCGCTTGATGCGGAAAGTTTTTGATGCGGTTGGCCAGCCAGTCTTGCGGATGACTGCTTTCCAAGTACCGGCTTTGAGGTTTTTTACGAGGGTCGCCATATGCTCTCCGAGGTGTGCTCGGTACGGGACTGTACCGAAACTGTACCTCGGGAACATCTGATTACGGGGTCACTAAATTCTAACGCCCGTAAAGGCTTGGTTTGTATGGTGCCGGCACCAGGAATCGAACCCGGGACCTACTGATTACAAGTCAGTTGCTCTACCAGCTGAGCTATACCGGCATTTGAGGGTCGCCATTATATCCATTCGCGTGCCCGAGTAAAGCCGTCTGAGCGCAGTTCTGCGCAAGCTCTGTTATCAGCAGCAATATGCTTATGCACATACGCAGTGCATCTGGCACGGACGTGCGCAAGCTTTGTGCGGTGGTTCGCGGTATTGGCTAAGTATCTGTTTTTAATGGTGATATTTTCAGGTTAAAAAATGAGCAGGCGCGCAATGCAGGGCTGTGGCGGGCGTTTGCGCGGTTTGCTCAGAATCTGTCAACAGAGTTATCCACAGAAGCTGTGGGCAATTGCTAGTAGCGTTCGGCCAGTAACAGCAGGTTGCGTGGGGTTTGCTGGCGGGGGCAGAAGTGCCCGAGGCGCACGCTAAAGCCCTGCTCTTGCAGGTACAGCGCACGGTCGAGCAGCAGCCAGAGTTCTAGCGGGCGGCGGAACAGGCCGCGCAGCAGTTCCAGATTGCGTACCTCGGCCAGGCGCTGCCAGCCCTGTTGCTCCAGATCTGCACAGTCCTGAGTGGTTGGGATGGGCAGTTGCTTGAGTGCGGCGAGGTCTTGGCAGTAGTCGCTAAAGGGTTTGTGCAGCCAGGCGGGCGGCAGGGACGGCGTGGGCAGGTACTCGTTGCTGCCACGCAGTTTGCGTTGCAGCAGGTCGAAGGCCAGGCGCCAGGCCATCGACTGATCACGTTGGCGGCGTACTCGGGCACCGGCGGTGACGGTTTCGCTCAGCGGCAGGCCGAGGTCGTCCAGTGACAGGTGCAGGGCTGAAGCCTGCGCAGCAGCCGAGAGCGGCTGATAGCTTGGGCCGCTGATGCGGTTGTAGCAGCACGGCGCGACCGCCAGTTGTCGGCAGCCGGCCTGGCTGGCCAGCTGCAGCAGGCGCACGTGCAGGTCGCCGCAGGCATGCAAGGCCACCGGTGTGTGCTGCGCCTGGAGTTGCAGCGAGGCGTCAGCGGCGAGCACGTCCTGTTCGATATGCTGCGCATTGATGTCCAGTTTCTGGCTGAGCTGGAGGCCGCTTTGCACCAGGTCTCGGTTGTATTCCAGGCAGGTCAGTGCGCCGCCCTGGTGAGCCAGACGGCGGCCGAGGTGGCCTTTACCAGCGCACCAGTCGAGCCAGTGTTGCGGCGCTTGCGTGAAGGTCAGGCTGCGGGCGAATGACTCGATCTGTTGCCATTTACGCCCCGGTACGTCGATGCTGAACCGCGCGGGTAGCGGTGTTGCGGGCTGCTGCGGCAAGGCGCTGGTCTGGCTCAGGGCGCGGGCTTGCGCGGCCAGCTGCGTGAAGGGCGCGGGTGCTTGCAGCAGGTGCGGCTGGTTATGCACGGCTTCGGCATGCTCCAGGCTTTGCGTCCTGAGCCAGGCGGCCAGTTGCGGGTGATCAACCTCCCAGGGTAAGGCTGGGTAGTGCACAAAAGGCCGAGGCCGCCACAGCGCTTGATGCTCGATAAGAAAGCTGTCGAGCGCCTTGAAGCGCTGCAGCAGGGCAGCGTCTTGCAGGATGTCGGGGACTAAGGTTGGCATGATTGATAGTGCCTGAGGGCGCGGGCCCTCAGGCAATCAGCGGCCCTGGCAGGCGTCGACGCGCAGCCAGCGTTCCAGCAGCTTGAAACCGCGGACCAGGAGGAAGGCGATCAGCAGGTAGAACATGCCTGCGGCGAAGAAGATCTCCACCGGCAGGTAGGTGCGGGCAATGATGGTGCGCGCCATGCCGGTCAGTTCCAGCAGGGTCACGGTGCTGGCCAGGGCGCTGGCCTTGAGCATCAGGATCACTTCGTTGCTGTAGGCCGGCAGGCCGATCCGCGCGGCGCGCGGCAGGATGATATAGAGCATGGCTTGCGCGCGGGACATGCCCAGTGCGCGAGCCGCCTCCACCTCACCCGGTGGCACGGCCTGAATCGCGCCGCGCAGAATTTCGGCGATATAGGCGGCGGTGTGCAGGGTCATGGTCAGGACAGCGCACCAGTAAGGCGAGCGCAGATAGGGCCAGAGCGGGCCTTCGCGTACCGCATCGAACTGCGCTAGACCGTAATAGACCAGAAACAGTTGCACCAGCAGCGGCGTGCCGCGGAAGAAGAAGATGTAGCCATAGGGCATGGCGCGCACGTACCAGTGCCGGGAGGCGCGGGCGATGCCCATCGGCAGTGCCAGGATCAGCCCGGCGATGACGGCGATCGCCACCAGTTCGAGGGTCAGCACCGCGCCCTCGGCCAGGCGTGGCAGCCACTTGATGATCACGTCCCAGTTCATGAGGCGCTCCTGACAAAGCCGCGGCTGGCGCGTTTTTCAAGGAAGTGCATGCCGATCATCGCGATTACGGTGAGGCCCAGGTAGATAAAGGCCGCTACCAGGAAGAAGGTGAAGGGTTCCTTGCTGGCGGTCACGGCGATTTGCGAGCGGCGCATGATTTCTTCCAGGCCGATTACCGAGACCAGTGCGGTGTCCTTCATCAGGATCATAAACAGGTTGCCCAGGCCGGGCAGGGCGATGCGCCACATCTGCGGCAATATCAGCCGCCAGAAGATTCGTGGTTTGGACATGCCCAAGGCCTGGCCCGCTTCGCGGTGGCCCTTGGGGATGGCCAGGATTGCGCCGCGAAACACCTCGGTGGCGTAGGCGCCGAAGCAGATGCCAAGGGCGATGGTGCCGGCAGCGAAGGCGTTCAGCTCGAGGCTTTCGATACCCAGCAGGTCGGCCAGGTTGCGCATCAGTTGCACGGTGCCGAAGTAGATCAGCAGCACCCAGAGCAGTTCAGGGATGCCGCGCACGATGGTCGAGTAGGTGCCGCCAAGCCATTGCAGCGGCTTGTAGGGCGAAGTCTTGGCTAATGCGCCGAGCAGGCCAAGCACCAGACCGAGGGCGAGCGCGCAGAGCGCAAGCTTGATGGTCATCAAGGTGCCGGCGGCCAGGGCAGGGCCGAATCCGTAGAGGTCGAAATTCATGAGGGGCTCAGAAGCCTGCGCCGCCCGTGAGGGCGGCGCAGTGCCGGCAGCTTAGTAGATGCTGAACGGGAAGTACTTGTCGTTGATCTTCTTGTAGGTGCCATCGGCAACGATTTCTTTCAGCGCCACGTTCAGCTTGTCGCGCAGGGCATCGCCCTTACGCACGGCAATGCCGATCTTGTCGTTGTCGAAAACCGGCTCGCCTTTGAATTCGAAGCCTTTGCCGGCGTCGCTCTTCAGCCATTCCCAGTTGACGAAGCTGTCAGCCAGCACGCCATCGAGACGGCCCGAGGCCAGGTCGAGGTAGGCGTTTTCCTGGGTGTCATACAGCTTGATGTCGACCACCTTGGCCAGGTTGTCTTCCAACCAGGTGCCGGCAATGGTGGCGCGCTGAGCACCGATCACTTTGCCTTTGAGGCTGGCTTTGTCGGTTTTGAAGTCGCCACCTTTTGGAGCGATAAACTGCAGCTTGTTGGTGTAGTAGGGCTCAGTGAAGTCGACTGCGGCCTGGCGCTCTTCGGTGATCGACATCGAGGCGATCAGGAAGTCGAATTTCTTCGCGTTCAGGGCAGGGATGATGCCGTCCCAGTCGGAGGTGACCACTTCGCACTCGACTTTCATCTTGGCGCACAGGGCCTGGCCGATTTCCACGTCGAAGCCGCCGACCTGGCCGCTGGCGTCGATCAGGTTGAACGGTGGGTAGGCACCCTCGGTACCGATTTTCAATTTGTCAGCAGCGACGGCGCTGGTGCCAAAAGCCAGAGTGGCGGCAGCGGCCAGCAGGATTTTCTTGTAGTTCTGCATGCGTAGTTGCTCCGTTTTAGTGATTGCTGGACATGAATTGTTTGCAACGCGCCGAGTTCGGGCTATCGAACACTTGCTCGGGCGAGCCTTGTTCTTCTACCAGGCCCTGATGCAGAAACACCACTTCGCTGGACACCTGACGGGCAAAGCCCATCTCGTGAGTCACCAGCAGCATGGTACGACCTTCTTCGGCGAGGGCGCGGATCACATTAAGCACTTCTTGTACCATTTCCGGATCGAGGGCCGAGGTCGGCTCATCGAACAGGATCACTTTCGGTTGCATGGCCAGCGTGCGGGCAATCGCCGCGCGCTGCTGTTGGCCGCCGGAAAGCTGATTGGGGTAGACGTGGCGCTTGTCGCCGATGCCGACCTTGGCCAGCAGCGCTTCGGCCCGCTCTATGGCCTCGGCCCTAGACAGGCCGAGCACACGGCGCGGTGCCTCGATGATGTTGTCGAGCACGCTCATGTGCGGCCACAGGTTGAAATTCTGAAAGACGAAACCGATCTCGCTGCGCAGGCGATTGATCTGCCGGCTGTCTGCGGCGACCAGATCACCATTCTTCGCGGCTTTGAGCTTGAGCTCCTCGCCGGCCAGGATGATCTGCCCCTGGTGCGGGTTTTCCAGCAGGTTGATGCAGCGCAGGAAGGTCGACTTGCCGGAGCCGGAGGAGCCGAGGATGGAAATCACATCGCCATCGCGAGCGGTGAGGGAGATGCCCTTGAGCACCTCAAGGTCGCCGTAGCGTTTGTGCAGATCGCGAATTTCCAGCGCGGGCGTGGCCTCGGCCATGGGGTTTCCTCTTATTCTTCGGGTGTGCTCAGGCGTTGCGTGGCCTTCCTGGCGAGGCGTCAAGCTAGCATAGCGTTTCGCTGACCGCCAAGCCGTTTGCAGGCCGCTCGTAGTCGCTCGGGGCGCGGGTGTCGCCTGACCGCAGTTGGCTGTCGCGCCGATGCAATATTGCCCCGGTGGCGCGGCATTTTCGGCGGGAAACCTGCCGTCGTGCGGTTGTCTCTACTTGCCGCCTTGATGATCGTGCTGGGGTGTTGCTACATGCCCCTAAAGATGCCCCTAAAAATCTGAGCTGGCAGGTGCGGTGGAAAGCAGCAGGCAACAAAAAACCCGCACTAGGCGGGCTTTTTGTGTGTTTTCGGGTGCTTTTGACACCACCTGAAAACGAAAGGTGGTGCCCAGGGACGGAATCGAACCGCCGACACGGGGATTTTCAATCCCCTGCTCTACCGACTGAGCTACCTGGGCAACGGGGCGCTATTAAACGGATTTGAAGGGGGGGTGTCAAGCATGAGGTTGGAAAATATTTAATTATTACGGGCGCTTAGGTTCGGACAGCAGGAAAACGGGTGATTCGCTGGGCTCGCCCGAAGGGATTCAGGCGAGCGCTTGCGGCTTATTCGCTGGGGGGTACATAGCCTTCGGCCTGGGCGTATTCCTCGCCGGAGAGGAACTTGTCCATCTCGGCCTGGAGGAACTTGCGATCTTCGGCGTTCATCATGTTCAGGCGGCGCTCGTTGATCAGCAGGGTCTGGTGCTTCTGCCATTCCTCCCAGGCTTGCTTGGAGACGTTGTTGAAGATGTCTTCACCCTTGGCCCCCGGATAGGGTGGGCGCTCCAAGGCGGGCAGTTGTTGTTTGTGCTTGCGGCACATGACGGTGCGGGTCATGACGGTTCTCCAGTGTTCTGTTCGGCAGCGAGTGCATCGGCCACGCGTTTCAGTAGTTTTTTCACGGGGGCGGCGAGGCCCAGGCGCGGCGGGGTGGCGAGGTTATACCAGAGCCAGTCAGCCTCGGCCACGGCGGCCGGCGCGGCGGTGACCTGAACCCGCCAGGGTTCGATGCTCAGCTGGAAGTGGCTAAAGGTGTGGGTCAGGCCGCTCAAGGCCTGGCTGTCGCCCAGTTGCAGGCCGTGGCGGCTGGCCAGTGTTTCGATGCCTTGCCGGTCGTCCAGTTCCGGCAGGCTCCACAAGCCGCCCCACAGACCGCTGGCAGGGCGGCGATAGAGCAGCACCTCGCCGGCACGGTTGGTGAAGATTGGCATCAGCGTGCGTTTCTGCGGCAGTGTCTTGCGCGGCTTGGGGATCGGGTAGCGAATCTCCAGGCCCAGCAGGTGCGCCTGGCAGCCGCTCTGCAGCGGGCAGAGCAGGCAGCTGGGCTTGCTGCGGGTGCAGAGCGTGGCCCCCAGGTCCATCATCGCCTGGGTGTAGTGGTTCACCCGGTCTGCCGGGGTGAAGCGCTCGGCCACATCCCATAGCTGTTTGGCCACTTTCGGCTCGCCCGGGTAGCCTTCCTGGGCGACGTAGCGCGCCAGTACGCGCTTGACGTTGCCGTCGAGAATCGGCGCACGCAGGCCCATGCTCAGGCTGGCGATGGCACCGGCGGTGGAGCGGCCGATGCCAGGCAGTTCGGTGAGCTGTTCGACGTCGCGGGGGAATTCGCCGGCATGCTCGGCCATGACGATCTGCGCGGTCTTCTGCAGGTTGCGCGCACGGGTGTAGTAGCCCAGCCCGGTCCACAGGTGCAGCACCTCATCGGCAGGCGCTTCGGCCAGGTCCTTGACCGTTGGCAGCGCGGCCATAAAGCGGTCGAAGTAGCCCAGCACGGTGCTGACCTGGGTCTGTTGCAGCATGATTTCCGAGACCCAGACGCGGTAAGGGTTGATGCCCTGTTGCCAGGGCAGGTCCTTGCGTCCGTGACGGTCATACCAGTCGAGTACCGCGGTGGAAAACTGCTCGGGACTCATCGGTTGAACAGGCCCTTGAGTGCGTCTTTCAGTTCGGGGCTGACCTTGTCGCCGAGCTTTTCTTCGATCTTTTCGTTGATCTTGTTGCCGGCCAGTTTGGCCGCGACCTTGCCCATGCCGTCCTGATCCAGGCGGCAGGCTTTGCCGCCCATTTCCAGTGGGCCGCGGCAGCGGATTGGCCATTCGATGCCGACATAGCGCTCATTGACTTGGCAGGCCGGGTCGGGCATCTCGCGTTGATCACCTTCGAGGGTCACGCCGATGCGGTAGTCGAGGCCGAGGATGCGCAGGTCGAGGTCACCATTACCGCTGACCGCCAGGCCCGGAATACGTGCCTTGAGGTCGGGGTTGTGGGCGATGCCATTACGCACGGTCAGGTTGCCTTGCAGGGTTTCGAACGGGGTGTCCTTGCCGCGCGGATCGCTGCTCAGGGATTTGCGATTGAGGGTGGCGATGCCGCGGCACAGTTGCTGTTCGAGGTTGGCATCGACCAGTACGCCGTCTTCCAGGGCGAAGCTGGCGCTGCCGTTGAGGCCATCGACCCAGGCCTGTTGGCTATTGCCGCTGGTGCTCAGGTCGGCCTTGAGGTCGAGCAGGCCCTTGATTGGCGAGGCCTGCTCAGGCTTCTTCAGGAACGGCTCGACGGGAATGCGGGTAAGGGTTTTCTGCACGCGCAGCAGCGGCACGGTGGGGCGTACGTCGATGCTTGCCGTGGCCTCGAAGCTGCCATTGTCGAGGCCGCCACGCAGTTCCTGCAGGGTCAGCAGGCCGTTCTGGCTGCTGGCCTTGAGGCTGACGTTGCTGGCGGCCTGCTGCTGCACGGTGAGTTGGGTGAGGCTGAGGTCGAGCTGCAGGTCGAGCTTGCGCAGCGCCTCGACCGGCAAGGCTTCGCGGCTGCTCCAGGCCTGCTGGGTTGGAGCGTTGGGCAGCGGGGTGCTGCCGCTTTGCCCGGCGCTGGCGACGCTGGCCTTGACCTCGGCCTTGCGCGCGGCTCCGACATCCTTGGCGTCCTTGGAGGGGGCTGGCAGGTAGCGGTCGAGGTTGAGCTGATCGCCCTTGAGCTGGACGCGCAGGGCCTGTTTGGCGAAGTCGGCGATGGCGATCTGGCCACTGAGGCTGCTGTCATCGAGTTTCAGTTGCAGCTCTTCAAATGCCAGGCTGCTGGGTGTGCCGTTCAGGCGGGTGACCAGTTCGAACTGGCTGAAGGCCTTCTCGTCGCTGCTTGGTGGCAGGGTCTGGCCAATGGTGGTGAGGAACTCGCGCAGGTTGAGCGGGGCAATCGACAAGCCGCCGCTGAGCTTGGGTTGGCTGCTCAGGTCGCGCACTTTCAGCTCGCCCAGAGCGCGCAACTGGTTGGCGGAAAGCTTCAGGCTGTTCCATTCCGCGACTTGGGCGGCCAGGTCGACCAGTAGCTGGCCCTGAGCGCCGAAGGTCAGGGTTTGCCCGGCAAAGGGTTCGCCGGACACTTCGCCGGAGAGCTTGGCGTCTTCCAGCTGGTAGCGCTTGAGTACGCGGTCGAAACGCAGCTCGCCCTGCAATTCGCTGCGCGCGCGCAGCACCGGCTTGTTGGTGCCGAAGAAGGCGCTGAGCTTGAGCGGAATGCTTGCACCTTCGCGAATGGCACCGGTGGTCAGCTGGATGCTTTCGGCGCTGAATTGCTGGCCTTTCTGCGCGTCGTGGTAGTCGATGCGTGCGCTGTTGACGATCAGGCTGTCGATATCCAGTTTCAGCGGCTGGCTGCTTTCGCTCGGTTCGGCGGCGCTATCGGCGCTTGCGCTGCTGGTCGCTGGGGCGTCGGCGCTGGTCGGGGCGGCCTGGGCTTTGGCCGGTTTGCCGACATCTTCCCAGTTGCTGTGACCCTTCTCGTCACGCTGCAGGTTGAGGTTGAGGCCGTCGATGCGGATATCGCTCATCTGCACTTCTTTGCGCAGCAGCGGCAGTACGCGCACCGAGAGGCCGAGCAGGCGCAGGTCGGCGAAGGGTTTTTCCGGGGTGCTGACGCTGGCCAGGGTGGCGTCGGTCAGCTCCAGGCCGAGCCAGGGAAACAGGCTCCAGCCGATATCACCCTTGAGGGTCAGCTCCAGGTTGGCCTTGTCGCGGGCAATCTGGCGAATTTCGTCTTTGTAGTCGTTGGGATCGAACAGATGGGTCAGGGCAAAGCCCAGCGCCACTATGATCAGCAACAGTCCGAGGAATAACAGACCCAGGATTTTGCCGAGCGCTTTCATGTGCGAGTCCTTGTTTCGGGTGAACAGAATTTAAGTCGGCGAGTATAGCGCCGGGCGTTGCTACAGGCCGTTGACAGTCGGGCCTGTGCGTCGATTTTGCAAGTCGCGGTTATAGCGCCTGCGCCACGCGCGCGGCAATCGCCAGCGGGTTAGCGCTGCATGGGCGCTGCGCGTTTGGATCAGCAAGTCGGCGGCCGGTTCCCTGTGATTGCGCAGGTCGCAGCGGCTTTGCGCTGGCCCGTACATCCAGCAAACGCACCTCTGATCGCCGCCGGTAGCCGCCCAGGCGGATGCCCGCCTATAATGCTCGCCTTTTTCCGTGGGCAATTTCTGGAGCTGGTGATGGCCGAACGTACGGCATCCGTCGAGCGCAATACCCTGGAGACCCAGATCAAGGTCTCGATCAACCTGGATGGCAGCGGCAAGGCCAAGTTCGATATTGGCGTGCCGTTCCTTGAACACATGCTCGACCAGATCGCCCGTCACGGCCTGATCGACCTGGATATCCAGTGCAAGGGCGACCTGCATATCGACGACCACCATACTGTGGAAGACGTCGGTATCACCCTCGGTCAGGCCTTCACCAAGGCCATCGGCGATAAGCGCGGTATGACCCGTTATGGCCATTCCTATGTCCCGCTGGACGAGGCGCTGTCGCGCGTGGTGATCGACTTCTCCGGTCGTCCGGGTCTGCAGATGCACGTGCCGTTCACCCGCGCAGTGGTTGGCGGCTTCGACGTGGACCTGTTCCAAGAGTTCTTCCAGGGCTTCGTCAACCACGCTCTGGTCAGCCTGCATATCGACAATCTGCGTGGCACCAACACCCACCACCAGATCGAAACGGTGTTCAAAGCGTTCGGTCGCGCCCTGCGCATGGCCACCGAGCTGGACCCGCGCATGGCTGGGCAGATGCCGTCGACCAAGGGCTGTCTGTAAATGCAGACAGTTGCAGTAATCGACTACGGCATGGGCAACCTGCACTCGGTGGCCAAGGCCCTCGAGCACGTGGGTGCCGGTAAGGTGCTGGTGACCAGTGACGCCCAGGTGATTCGCGAAGCCGACCGTGTGGTATTCCCCGGTGTCGGCGCGATTCGCGACTGCATGGCCGAGATCAAGCGCCTGGGCTTCGACAGCCTGGTGCGAGAAGTCAGTCAGGATCGGCCGTTTCTCGGCATCTGTGTGGGCATGCAGGCGCTGCTGGAGCGCAGCGAGGAGAACGACGGCGTCGATTGCATCGGCCTGTTCCCTGGCCAGGTGCGCTTCTTCGGCAAGGGTATGGTCGAAGATGGCGAGCCGCTGAAGGTGCCGCATATGGGTTGGAATGAAGTGGCGCAGTCGGTCAAGCACCCGCTGTGGCACAACATCCCGGATCTGGCGCGCTTCTACTTTGTGCATAGCTATTACATCGAGGCCGGCAACCCCAAGCAGGTGGTCGGTCGCGGCCACTACGGCAAGGATTTCGCCGCGGCGCTGGCTGAAGGCTCGCGCTTTGCCGTGCAGTTCCACCCGGAAAAGAGCCACACCCACGGCCTGCAGTTGCTGCAGAACTTCGCCGCCTGGGATGGCCGCTGGTAAATGAGCCGGGGCAAGGCGAAACCGCCGATCATGACCTTGAGTGCCGAGCAGGAGCGTGAAGCTTGCCAGGCGCTCAAGCGTTTTATGGCCGAACGCTTCGAGCTGGAGCTGGGCAGCTTCGAGGCCGCCGAAGTGCTCGAGCTGTTTGCCCGCGAGATTGCGCCGCACTACTACAACCGGGCGATTTTCGATGTACAGGCTCACCTGAAAGAACGGTTCGAGAGCATCGAAAGCGACCTCTGGGCACTCGAAAAGAGCTGACCCACCGAATTCACACGACTTGAGCAGGTTCCACCGATGCTGATTATCCCCGCTATCGATCTGAAGGACGGCGCCTGCGTGCGTCTGCGCCAGGGCCGCATGGAAGACTCCACGGTGTTTTCCGATGACCCGGTGAGCATGGCCGCCAAGTGGGTCGAGGGCGGCTGCCGCCGTCTGCACCTGGTCGACCTCAACGGTGCCTTCGAAGGCCAGCCGGTCAACGGCGAAGTGGTGACTGCCATCGCCAAGCGCTACCCGCACCTGCCGATCCAGATCGGCGGCGGCATCCGCTCGCTGGAAACCATCGAGCATTACGTCAAGGCCGGCGTCAGCTACGTGATTATCGGCACCAAGGCGGTGAAAGATCCGGCGTTCGTTGCTGAAGCCTGTCGTGCTTTCCCGGGCAAAATCATCGTCGGTCTGGATGCCAAAGATGGTTTTGTCGCCACTGATGGCTGGGCTGAAATCAGCACCGTGCAGGTGATCGACCTGGCCAAGCAGTTCGAAGCCGACGGCGTGTCTTCGATCGTTTATACCGACATCGCCAAAGACGGCATGATGCAGGGCTGCAACGTACCGTTCACTGCTGCTTTGGCTGCGGCGACCAAGATTCCGGTGATCGCCTCTGGCGGCATCCACAACCTGGGCGATATCAAGGCTCTGCTGGACGCCAAGGCACCGGGTATTATCGGAGCGATCACCGGCCGGGCGATCTACGAAGGCACCCTGGATGTTGCTGAGGCCCAGGCCTTCTGCGACTCCTACAAGGGCTGAGGACAGACTCATGGCGCTGGCTAAACGCATCATCCCCTGCCTCGACGTCGACAACGGCCGCGTGGTTAAGGGCGTGCAATTCGAGAACATCCGCGATGCCGGCGACCCGGTAGAGATCGCCCGGCGTTACGACGAGCAGGGCGCCGACGAGATTACTTTTCTCGACATCACCGCCAGCGTCGATGGCCGCGACACCACCCTGCATACCGTCGAGCGCATGGCCAGCCAGGTGTTTATCCCGCTGACCGTGGGTGGCGGCGTGCGCACCGTGCAGGATATCCGCAACCTGCTGAATGCTGGCGCGGACAAGGTCTCGATCAACACCGCTGCGGTGTTCACCCCGGAGTTCGTCGGCGAAGCCGCCTCGCGCTTCGGCTCGCAGTGCATCGTCGTCGCCATCGACGCGAAGAAGGTCTCCAAGCCGGGCGAACCCCCGCGTTGGGAAATCTTCACCCACGGCGGGCGCAAGCCGACCGGCCTGGATGCGGTGCTGTGGGCGAAGAAGATGGAAGACCTCGGTGCCGGCGAGATTCTCCTCACCAGCATGGATCAGGACGGCGTGAAGAGCGGCTATGACCTGGGCGTAACCCGCGCCATCAGCGAAATGGTCGGCATCCCGGTGATCGCCTCCGGCGGCGTCGGCAACCTCGAACACCTGGCCGCCGGCATTCTTGAAGGCAAGGCCGCCGCCGTACTGGCTGCGAGCATCTTCCACTTCGGCGAATACACCGTGCCGGAAGCCAAGGCGTATATGGCCAGCCGCGGCATCGTGATCCGCTAAACCATGCTGGCCGGCAGCCCTGCCGGCCACTGCTGCGGGCGAGTCGACAGCAATATGTCTGTTGCCCCGCTAAAATCCCCAAGGTCTGCGCCCGGGCTCGACAGCATCGCTGTCGCCGTCGGCCGCTCCCTCATACATCGATGGCCTTGCCCATCCTCGGAGTTATTATGTCCGCTATCCGGCTATTCACCGCGCTATGGCTGTTGTGTGCCGCCTGTTCGGTGCGCGCGGAGCCTCTGGTGCTGCTTACCGAAAACCTGCCACCGTTCAGCATGGCCGCCAGTGGCGGCAATTTCGCCAAGGATGCGGACGTCAAAGGCATCAGCAGCGACACGGTGCGTGCGCTGTGCAGCAAGGCGCAGCTGGAATGCCAGCTGATCCTGCGGTTTCCCTGGGATCGCCTGTACAACCAGGCGTTGAGCAGCCCGGGTTATGGCCTGTTCTCCACCATTCGCACGGCGGAGCGTGAGGCGCTGTTCAAGTGGGTCGGGCCGATTGCCGTGAGTGATTGGGTGTTGCTGGCCAAGGCGGACAGCAGCATCGCCCTGGACAGCCTGGAGCAGGCCTCGGCGTATCGCATTGGCGGTTACCGCAACGATGCGATTTCGCAGTTCCTGATCGACCGTGGGCTGAGTGTGCAAACCAGCCTGCAGGACAAGGAAAACCTCAGCAAGCTGGAGAAGGGCACGATCGACCTGTGGGCCACCGATGACGTCGGTGGTCGCTATATGGCCAAGCAGTCGACGCTGGGCGCGCTCAAGGTGGTGCATCGTTTCCACAGTGCCGACCTGTATCTGGCGCTGAACAAGGAAACGCCTGACGACGTGGTGCAGAAGTTGCAGAAAGCTCTGGATGGTATGCGCGCTCAAGGTGAGCTGGGCACCATCAAAGACGGCTATCTGTAAGCGCGTGCAGTCCGCCCGGCGGGCTGCTCCCAGGCTGGGCTAAGTCAGCTGTGCTGGGTATGCTTGCAGGCTCAGCCTCCACTACCGATGTGAGATCCCATGTTTAAACAACTGCTAATCGCCCTCACTGGCACCCTTATGGTGCTCTCGGGCAGTGCCCGGGCCGAAGTCGACCCGAACTACAGCCTGGTGCTGCTGACGGAGAATTTCCCGCCCTACAACATGGCGATCAACGGCAAGAACTTCGCCCAGGAAGACAATATCGACGGCATCGCCGTGGATATCATCCGCGAAATGTTCAAGCGCGCCGGGATCAAATACAGCATGACCCTGCGCTTTCCCTGGGATCGCATCTACAAGCTGGCGCTGGAAAAACCTGGTTACGGCGTGTTCGTGACGGCGCGTCTGCCGGAGCGTGAAACGCAGTTCAAATGGGTCGGCCCGATTGGTCCGGATGACTGGGTCTTGCTCGGCAAGGCCGACAGCGCCATCACCCTCAACAGCCTGGACGATGCCAAGCAGTACAAGGTCGGTGCCTACAAGGGCGACGCGATTGCCGAGCACCTGGTGGAGAAAGGCCTGGAGCCGATCACCGCGCTGCGCGATACGGAAAACGCCAAGAAGCTGATGGCCGGGCAGATCGACCTGTGGGCCACCGGTGATCCAGCCGGCCGTTACCTGGCCAAGCAGGAAGGCATCTCCGGCTTGAAGACCATCCTGCGTTTCGACAGCGCCGAGCTCTACCTGGCCCTTAACAAGGACGTGCCGGATGAAGTGGTGCAGAAGCTTCAGGCCGAGCTGGACAAGATGCGCAGCGAAGGTTTTGTCGACGACACGTTGAACAACTACCTGTAAGAGCAACGTCTAACACGAGAAACCAGCAGGCCGGTCACAAGCCGGTCTGCGGCCATGGAAGGTCGACGCCGAGCATCATACGTCACCGGGCATCCGCCCGAGCAAGGATGCCGCTAGCCATAATCACAATTCATGCGAGCGGAAAGACCTATGTTGAAAACCCTGAAAGCCAGCCTGCTGTTCGGGCTTGTACTGAGCGCCTGTGCGGCCCATGCCGAACTGCCGGCCGATTACAAAGTGGTGCTGCTGACCGAGAATTTCCCGCCGTTCAACATGGCGGTGGATGACAAGAACTTCGCCCGTGACGACGGTATCGACGGCATCAGTGCCGAGGTGGTGCGCGAGATGTTCAAGCGCGCCGATATCAAGTACAGCCTGACCCTGCGTTTCCCCTGGGACCGGCTGTACCGTCTGACCCTGGACAAGGCCAACTACGGCCTGTTCTCCACCACCTTCACCCCCGAGCGGCAGCCGCTGTTCAAGTGGGTCGGGCCGTTGGCCAAGACCGGCTGGGTGCTGTTGGCAGCGCCAGGCAATAACCTCAGCCTCGGCAGCCTCAAGGATGCCGGGCAATACCAGATCGGTGCCTACAAGAACGACGCGGTCAGTCAGCACCTGGAAAGCCAGGGCCTGACGCCGGTCAACGCACTGCGCGATCAGGAAAACATCAAGAAGCTGCTCAGTGGCAAGATTGACCTGTGGGCCACCACCGATCCGGTCGGTCGCTACCTGGCCAAACAGGAAGGCGTCAGCGGCCTGACAACCGTGCTGCGCTTCAATGATGCCGAGCTGTACCTGGCGCTGAACAAGGACACCCCGGACGAGGTGGTGCAGCGCTTGCAGAAGGCGCTGGATGAACTGCGCGCTGAAGGTTTTATTGATGAAATGACCAATAACTACCTGTGACAGGCTCTAAATAGCGGCCATTAAAAAGCCCGGCCCTGAGTGATCAGGGTCGGGCTTTTTTATTGCGTTGCCGTGGCTCAGTCGCCGCGGGTGACGCTCAGGCCCTTGAGCAGGTTGAGCGCCTGGCTCAGCTGGTAGTCGTCATCCTGCGGGCGTTTCGCGCTGCCGGCCTTGCCCTTGCTCGGCTTGTCGGCACCGCCGTTACCATTGCCCAGGTGACCTTGCAGGTCGGCTTCCTTGATGCCGCTTTCGTCCTGCTCGCGGGTCAGTTTGGCACGCGCTACTTCGATGTCCGGCACGATGCCCTGGGCCTGGATCGAGCGGCCGTTGGGGGTGAAGTACAGCGCGGTGGTGAGTTTCAGGGCGCGGTCATTGTTCAGCGGCAGCACGGTCTGCACCGAACCTTTGCCGAAGCTGTCGGTGCCCATCAGCACGCCGCGTTTGTGATCCTGCAGTGCGCCGGCAACGATTTCCGAGGCCGAGGCGCTGCCGCCGTTGATCAGCACCACCAGCGGTACGCCTTCGCTGGCGTCGGCCGGGTCGGCGGAGAAGCGCAGTTCGGAGTTGGCGATGCGCCCCTCGGTATAGACGATCAGGCCTTTCTTGAGGAAGTGGTCAGACACCTCGACCGCCGCCTGCAGCACGCCGCCGGGGTTGTTGCGCAGGTCGAGGATCAGGCCGCGCAGCTTCTTGCCGTTGTCCTTGCGCAGCTTGGCCAGCGCCTTGCCGACTTCTTCGCCGCTGTTGACCTGGAACTGGGTGATGCGCACGTAGCCGTAGCCGTCGTCGAGCAGCTGGCTCTTCACGCTCTTGACCTTGATCACCGCGCGAGTCAGCTCGACATCGAAGGGCTGGCCGCCTTCGCGCACCAGGGTCAGTTCGATGGTGCTGCCGGCCTTGCCGCGCATCTTGTCCACCGCTTCCATCAGCGACAGGCCCTTGGTCGGCTGGCCGTCGATCTTGACGATCAGGTCGCCTGGCTGGATGCCGGCGGCCGATGCCGGGGTGTCGTCGATCGGCGAGACCACCTTGATAAAGCCGTCTTCGACGCCGACTTCGATGCCCAGGCCGCCGAATTCGCCGCTGGTGCTTTCCTGCAGGTCGCGGAAATCTTCCGGTTCCAGGTACGAGGAGTGCGGGTCGAGGTTGCTGAGCATGCCCTTGATCGCATTTTCCAGCAGGGTCTTGTCGCTGACCGGCTCGACATAGGCGGACTTGATGCGGTCCATCACTTCGGCAAAGGTGCGCAGTTCATCCAGCGGCAAGGGCGCGCTGTCATTGGCGGTGACCGGCGCGGCGGCCGGAGCGGCCTGTACCAGCGCGGCGCTACCCAGCAAGGTGACGGCCAAGGCCAGAGTGGTGAGGCGGAACAGATGCGGCATGTCGAACTTACTCCTGTCCTGAATCGGTAAACGCGGCGCTTATCCTTGCGCGCGACACCATTGAGCCGGATCGCTGGGGCGACCCTGCTGGCGAATCGCGAAATACAGCGCCGGGGTATCTTGCCCGCCGCTAGTGCCGACTGTGGCGATGGCTTCGCCGGCTTTAACCACATCGCCGGCATCCTTGAGCAGGCTCTGGTTGTGCCCGTACAGGCTCAGGTAGCCATTGCCGTGATCGAGAATGACCAGAAGCCCGGCACCGCGCAACCAGTCGGCGAACACCACGCGCCCGCCATGCACGGCGTGTACCTGGCTGCCGGCGGAAGCGCCAATCAGTACGCCATCCCATTTTGTGCGGGCGTCGCCGCCGCGTGGCGTGCCGTAGCGCGCCACCAGGCGACCATCGACCGGCCACGGCAGCTTGCCGCGGGCTTTGTCGAATGGCCCGCCGAAGCTGGCACCGGAGCTGACCAGCGGGCCGCTGCTGGCTGGCTTGGCGCTGTTGCCCGCTGCTTGCTGCTCGCGTTCGGCCAGCAGCGCCTGCTGGCGCGCGGCTTCGGCTTCGCGGGCCTGGCGGGCGAGGGTTTCTTCGATGGTTTTCAGCACGCGGGCCAGGTTGGCTTGTTCCTGCTGACGGGCCTTGAGCTTCTGGTCGCGGGCGGAGAATTCTTTGCCGAGCTTGGCCAGCGCCAGTTGCCGCTCCTTGCGCACTCCGGCGAGTTGCTCGCGACGGCCGTCGAGGGCACTTTTCTGCTCCAGCAACTGGTTTTGCTGGGTGGCGATGTCCTGCTCGACATTGGCCAACTGGCGCAGGGTCTCGTTGAACGTGGCCAACTGCTCCATGCGCGCTTCGCTGAGGTAGTCGTAGTAGGTCAGGGTGCGCGAGAATTTTTCCGGGTTCTGCTGGTTGAGCAGCAGCTTGACGTACTCCTGGCGGCCGCTCTGGTAGGCGGCGCGGGCCTGGATGCCGATCAGGCGTTGTTGCTCAAGGCGTGCGCCTTCGAGTTTTTTTTTCTCAAGGTCGAGGCGCTGAATTTCCTCTTCGCTCTTCTTCAGGTCCTGTTGCAGGCCCTTGACCTGCTTTTCCAGCTGGCCCATCTCGCTTTCAGTCTTTTTCAGGTCTTTCTGCACGCCCGACTTCTCCTGCTGAAGCTTCTTCAGCAGTTGTTTCAGCTCGGTGATATCGGCGCTGGCGGCGTCCAGTTGCTTTTGGGCATCGCTCTTCTCGTCGGCCAAGGCCGGCGTCAGCAGAACAGTCAGGAAAATAACCAAGAGGGCGCGAAACATGGTGCTGGTAGTACCTGGGACAAGGACGCGCCTAGTATGCCTAAAAAACCGGCAGCAAGCTGCAAGTCATCGGTGCCGCCAGTGGGGGCGAATCGACAGCGTGAAGTGCCCGTCATTTTGCCCGCAGACCAGGCGTTGCGCCTGGCCTGCGGGCAGCGGCTTAGTTCAGCTCGACAATGCTGGTGCCAGTCATTTCCGCTGGCACCGGCAGGCCCATCAGGCTCAGCAGGGTCGGGGCCACATCGGCCAGTACACCGCCTGGGCGGATGGTCGCTGGGCGCTTGCCGACATAGATGAACGGCACCGGCTCGCAGGTGTGCGCGGTGTGTGCCTGGCCGGTGCTTTCGTCGGCCATCTGTTCGACGTTGCCGTGGTCGGCGGTGATCAGTGCTTCGCCGCCAACCTTGTCCAGCGCTGCGACGATACGGCCGACACAGCTGTCCAGGCATTCCACGGCCGCTACGGCGGCGGAGAACACGCCGGTGTGGCCGACCATGTCGCCGTTGGCGTAGTTGACGATGATCACGTCATAACGCTGGTTCTCGATGGCGTCGACGATGCGGTCGGTGACTTCCGGGGCGCTCATCTGTGGTTGCAGGTCGTAGGTGGCGACGTTCGGCGACGGAATCAGGATGCGTTCTTCACCGGCAAACGGCTCTTCACGGCCGCCGGAGAAGAAGAAGGTGACGTGGGCGTACTTCTCGGTTTCGGCGATGCGCAGCTGGGTCTTGCCGTGGTTGGCCAGGTACTCGCCGAGCACGTTGGTCAGCGCCTCCGGCTTGTAGGCGCTGGGCGTCGGGATGCTCGCGGCGTACTGGGTGAGCATGATGAAACCGGCCAGTTGCGGCACGCGCGGGCGCTCAAACTCCTTGAAACCGGGCTCGACAAAGGCGCGGGTCAGCTCGCGGGCGCGGTCGGCGCGGAAGTTCATAAACACTACGGCATCGCCGTCTTCCATCTGCACCGGTGCGCCGATGCTGGTGGTCTTGACGAATTCGTCGCTCTCGCCGCGTTCGTAGGCGGCGGCCAGGCCTGCGCTGGCAGTGGCGGCGCTGAACAGGCCGTTGCCGTCGACGATCAGCTTGTAGGCCTGCTCAACGCGGTCCCAGCGGTTGTCACGGTCCATGGCGAAGTAGCGGCCGCTGAGGCTGGCGATGCGGCCCTTGCCGAGCTTGGCGAAGGTGGCGTCGAGCAGCTCGATGGACGGTTGCGCGCTTTTCGGCGGGGTGTCGCGGCCATCGAGGAAGGCGTGCAGGTAGATCTTCTCTGCCCCGCGCTGGGCGGCCAGCTCGGCCATGGCGGCGAGGTGGTCCTGGTGGCTGTGCACGCCGCCATCCGAGAGCAGGCCGAGGATATGCACGGCCTTGCCGGCGCTGACGGCCTTATCGACTGCCGCGGTGATGGTCGGGTTATCGAAGAACTCGCCATCGCGGATTGCCTTGGTCACGCGGGTGAAGTCCTGGTACACCACGCGGCCGGCACCCAGATTCATATGGCCGACCTCGGAGTTGCCCATCTGTCCGTCCGGCAGGCCGACGTCCATGCCGCTGCCTGAGATCAGGCCATGCGCCTGGGTGGCGCGCAAATGGTCATAGACCGGCGTGTTGGCCGCCATGATGGCATTGGACTCGGGGCTGTCACTGTGGCCGAAGCCATCGAGAATGATCAGTACCAGGGGTTTGGGCGTGGCGCTCATAAAGCTGGCTCGCTCTGGGTCGATGGGCGGGGAACAAGGCTGGGCATTTTACGGCCAAGCGCGGCAATCGTCACTGCCGGGCGGGGCTTGGCCGACCTGTGTGGCTGTGTATACTGGCCGGCATTTTACCGTCCCGGAACCGCCCAATGCTTGCCAACTTGATTGAATTTGCCACTACCCACTATGTACTGAGCGGATCGTTCATCACTCTTCTTGCGCTGCTGGCCTTCACCGAAGCGCGTAAGGGCGGAAAAAGCCTGAGCAGCCGCGAGCTGACGGCATTGCTCAACAGCGAGCAGGGCGTGGTGCTGGATATTCGCGCCCAGAAGGATTTTTCCGCTGGGCATATCGTCGGCGCACTGAATATTCCTTATGAAAAGCTCACCAGCCGCATGGCCGAGCTGGACAAGCACAAGGCCAAGACCCTGATTCTGGTCGATGCCATGGGCCAGCACGCCGGCACCGTCTGCCGTGATCTGAAGAAAGCCGGTTTCACCGCGGCCAAGCTCGGCGGCGGGATTGCCAGCTGGCGTGGCGACAACCTGCCGCTGGTGAAGTGAGATGTCGGCCGTCGTCATCTATTCCAGCGACTGGTGCCCTTACTGCATCCGCGCCAAGCAACTGCTGGCGAAAAAGGGCGTGGCCTTTGAGGAAATCAAGGTCGACGGCCAGCCCGATGTGCGCGCGGAAATGACTCGCAAGGCGCGGCAGACCTCGGTCCCGCAAATCTGGATTGGCAGCACCCACGTGGGCGGCTGCGATGACCTGTATGCCCTGGAGCGCGCCGGCAAGCTCGACGCGCTGCTCAAGGTTTAACTCCACTGTTTAATTAGCACCTAACGATAAGAAGGCTTTGCCATGACAGAACAAGCTAGCAACGGCGCCGCTCAGGGCGAACAGAACCCGCAATTCTCCCTGCAGCGCATCTATGTGCGTGACCTGTCCTTCGAAGCGCCGAAGAGCCCGGAAATCTTCCGCCAGGAGTGGACGCCGAGCGTGGCCATGGACCTCAACACCCGTCAGAAGTCCCTCGATGGCGATTTCCACGAAGTGGTGCTGACCCTCTCGGTTACCGTGAAAAACGGCGAAGAAACCGCCTTTATCGCTGAAGTGCAGCAGGCCGGGATCTTCCTGATCAAGGGGCTGGACGCGGCTTCCATGAGCCACACCCTCGGTGCGTTCTGCCCGAACATCCTCTTCCCGTATGCCCGCGAGACCCTGGACAGCCTGGTGGTGCGTGGCTCGTTCCCGGCGCTGATGCTGGCCCCGGTGAACTTCGACGCCCTCTACGCGCAAGAGCTGCAGCGTATGCAGCAGGCTCAGGCCGGTGAAGCTGCTACCGCTCACTAAGGTTTGCGGCTGGAACAAAAAAACGCCCTACGGGGCGTTTTTTATTGGCCCGCCATCCCTGGCGGCCACCCTGCGGGCCGTCGCTGCGCGACGTTAAAAATTGCTCCCGGCAATTTTTTATGGGCGCTACTGGGCGTCGGCAAAACCCTGCTGGCGCCAGGCCTCGTAGACCGCCACGGCGACGGTATTGGACAGGTTCAGGCTGCGGCAGCCTTCGCGCATCGGCAGGCGCAGGCGTTGCTCGGGCGGCAGGCTGTCGCGAATCTCCTGTGGCAGGCCGCGGCTTTCCGGGCCGAATAGAAAGGCATCGCCGGGCTGGTAGCTGACCTGATGGAACGGCTGCGAACCCTTGGTGGTGAAAGCGAACACGCGCGGCTGGCCGAGGCTTTCCAGGCAGCTGGGCAGGTCGGCGTGGCGCTGCAGGGTGGCGTATTCGTGGTAATCCAGGCCGGCACGGCGCAGGCGTTTGTCATCCAGCTCGAAGCCCAGCGGCTCGATCAGGTGCAGGTGGCAGCCGCTGTTGGCGCAGAGCCTGATAATGTTGCCGGTATTCGGTGGAATTTCCGGTTGAAAAAGGATGACGTGAAACATGCGCGGCTCCGAGCTTGAAGGCGAGCAGTATTCTACAGACCCGCGCCCCCGTCCGTGGGTGCGGGTGATCGGTTCGTTGGCGCTGTTTGGCTTTTTGATCGGCTTGATGATCGGCCGCATGCTGCAACCCGATCCGCTCTGGCTGGATCGTGTTGAGGTGCTCGATGATGGGCTGGCGCTGTGGTTCAACGTCGAGCCGCTGCCGCGTGAAGAGCATGCGGGCGGCGTATTTATCCTGCGCCTGCAGAGTTTTGGTCGCGAACAGCAGGGCCAGTTGCAGGTGCAAGGGAAGTTGGCTAATTGGCGTTTGCAGCGTGAGCGAAGGGATTTGCTACTGAGGGTGGTGGCAGCCCGTCCACTGCGCGGCGAATGGCGCGCTGAGGAAGTAGACGGGCTGTGGCGGCTGACGATCAGCCTGGCGCAGCAATAAAAGAGGGGAATCCCCGGCCTGCCTGTACCAAGGTCCCCAAAACTGGGATTGCTAGAGTCTATGCAGGCTGTGTGCCAGTTTTATTACGTTGCCTGCAGGCCTTGTAAATACTGGGTTTCAGGGGTTTTGACGGGCGTTGGCAGTGGTGTGTAAGGGCCGGCTGGTGAACCGCTGCTGTGCACCAGGCTGATGCGGGTGCTTTGCTCTGGCGCATTTTCAGGGAGTTTGCCGCTGTAACAGAAAACGGGCCCAGCGGGCCCGTTTTCTATTCTGCGCAGAGCAAGTGGTCAGTCGTCGCCGTCCTCGTCGTCCGCGCCGTCGACATTCATGCCGAGCTCCTTGATCTTGCGGGTCAGGGTGTTGCGGCCCCAGCCCAGCAGCACGGCGGCGTCGCGGCGGCGGCCGGCGGTGTGCTTGAGCGCGGTTTCGATCATGATCCGCTCGAACGCCGGCACGGCGGTATCCAGCAGGCTCGACTGGCCACGCCCCAGCGCCTGATCGGCCCACTGGCGCAGCGCCTGCTCCCAGTTGCTCACCGGCGCACTTTCCTGCGGCTGGCTGAGCAGTTCCGGCGGCAGATCGTCGACATGCACTTCACGGCCCGAGGCCATCACGGTGATCCAGCGGCAGGTGTTCTCCAGCTGGCGCACGTTGCCCGGCCACGGCAGTTGCTGCAGGTAGTCCTCGGTTTCGCTTTTCAGCAACTTGGGCTCGACCGCCAGCTCCAGCGCGGCGCGGCTGAGGAAGTGGCGAGCCAGGGTGGGAATGTCTTCACGGCGGTCCGACAGCCGTGGGATATGGATGCGGATTACGTTGAGGCGGTGAAACAAGTCCTCACGGAATTTGCCGGCCTGCACCAGGTTTTCCAGGTTCTGGTGAGTGGCGGCGATAATGCGCACGTCGACCTTGACCGGCGTATGCCCGCCGACCCGGTAGAACTCGCCATCGGCCAGTACGCGCAGCAGGCGGGTCTGGGTGTCGGCCGGCATATCACCGATTTCATCGAGAAACAGGGTGCCGCCGTCGGCCTGTTCGAAGCGACCGCGGCGCTGGTTGGCCGCGCCAGTAAAGGCACCTTTTTCGTGGCCGAATAGCTCGGACTCCATCAGGTCTTTCGGAATCGCCGCCATGTTCAGTGCGATAAACGGCGAGGCCGCGCGCGGACTGTGACGGTGCAGGGCGTGGGCCACCAGTTCTTTACCGGTGCCCGATTCGCCGTTGATCAGCACGGTGATGTTGGAATGCGAGAGGCGGCCGATGGCGCGGAACACCTCCTGCATGGCCGGCGCTTCACCGATGATCTCCGGGGTGCGCGGCTGCTCGACCGGCACGCTCAGGCTCTGCTGCTCCTGGGCGTGCATGTTGGCGCGCTTGACCAGCGACACGGCTTCGTCGACGTCGAACGGCTTGGGCAGGTACTCGAACGCGCCGCCCTGGTAGGAGGCCACCGCGCTGTCCAGGTCGGAGTGCGCGGTCATGATGATCACGGGCAGGCGCGGATGCAGTTCGCGAATCCGCGCGAGCAGGTCGAGGCCACTGGCGCCCGGCATGCGGATGTCGGAGATGATCACGTCCGGCTGCTGACGGCTCAGGCGAGTGATCACGCCATCGGCACTGTCGAAGCTCTGGGTGGTCATGCCTTCCTGTTGCAGGGCCTTTTCCAGGACCCAGCGGATGGAGCGGTCGTCATCGACAATCCAGACGGTTTCACTGCGACTCATGACGGAGTTACTCCTTGTTCCAACGGCAGGAAGATCGAAAACACGGTGTGGCCGGGATGGCTCTCGCATTCGATCAGGCCCTGGTGCTGACTGATGATGTTCTGGGTAATGGCCAGGCCCAGGCCGGTGCCGTCGGCACGCCCGCTGACCATGGGGTAGAAGATGGTTTCTTGCAGTTCGCTGGGGATGCCCGGGCCGTTGTCGATGATCTCGATCTTGGTCACCAGGCGATGCCGGCTGTGGCCGATGGTGAACTGGCGCAGGGTGCGGGTGCGCAGGGTGATGCGGCCCAGGCGCAGCTCGTTCTGCCCGCCGATGGCCTGCATGGCGTTACGCACGATATTCAGCACCGCCTGGATCATCTGTTCACGGTCGATCAGTACATCCGGGATGCTCGGGTCGTAGTCGCGCACCAAGGTGATGCTGCCCTGGCTTTCCGCCTCGACCAGGCTGCCGACGCGCTCCAGCACCTCGTGCACGTTGGTCAGCGCCAGGGACGGCAGTTTGTTCGAGCCGAGCATGCGGTCGACCAGGTTCCGCAGGCGGTCGGCCTCCTCGATGATCACGTTGGTGTAATCCTTGAGGCTTTCTTCGGGCAGCTCGCGGGCCAGCAGCTGCGCCGCGCCGCGGATGCCTCCGAGTGGATTCTTGATCTCGTGAGCCAGGCCGCGCACCAGCATTTTGGTGGTTTCCTGCTTGGACAGCTGCGCCTCTTCCTTGGTAATGCGCAGCAGGCGGTCGCGCGGGTGCACTTCCAGCAGCAGCAGGGTTTCACCACGACTGAAGAGCGGGGTAACGGCGTAATCGACGGTCAGGGTCTGGCCGCTGACCGAGGTCAGCACCGCTTCACGCTTGTTGAACGGGTGGGCGTGCTCGACCGCCTGGCGCAGGGCGCTGAGGGCCTCGCTTGACTCGGTAAACAGCTCGCTGATGAACTGCCCGTGGCTGCGCTGGCCACTGACGGCCAGGAGCATCTCCGCTGCCGGGTTCATGTACTCAAGACGCAAGTCGTTATTGAGCAGCAAGGTGGCGGTGGTCAGGTTGTCCAGCAGCAGGCGGTGCAGTGCGTCGTTGATGATCATAGGTTGGCTTCCGGCAATGCAGCGGGAAAATGCAAGAAGCAAACCAAAGCCCCGAAAAGAAGCGTGTTTAGCTGTAGGAAGCAGGGAATTGGCTGCTTTTCAGCGCAGCAGGGTCGTGTGGCGCGACCCAAAACAGGGAGAGTATAGAAATGCCGGGCAATATGCGCACTGCTTTGGTGCGCTGTGCGGGATTAGATAAACGGCACGAAGGGAATGTCTTTCTTTTCCGGCGGTTTGTCCTTTATTGGACACTCCGGGCGGACGCCGTAATCGGCCTTTTTGCAGGGCGTGACCATGCGTTTCTGCGCCAGCGAGATGCGCAGCATATGAAACGGCTGATTAGGCGTGCGCTCGATGATGCGGCCCTGCTGGTCGATGATTTCCACCGCCAGCTGATGAGTGCCGCGGTCGATATTCTCCAGTGGGAACACCGGGCTGCTGCCTGCTTCACCCACCTGTACGCCATCCAGCAGCAGGCGATAGCTGTGTTGGGGGAATAGGCCTGGCTCGCTGTTGACGCTGACAATCAGGTTGCCGGCGCTGTCGCGGATGGTGGCGTCGGGTTGCGGCACCAGAATACGCAGCAGGTTGTAGCGCAGCCCGGGTTCGGGCGGTGTCTCGGCTTCAGCGGCAGGCTGTGAGCCTACGGTTGGCATCGAGTTACTGGGGGCCAGTTCGATGCGTTCGGCATCGCCGGATTTGGGTTTGTCGGTAAAGACGCGATTCCCTTCGCCATCTATATAGGTGTAGACCTGCGCCAGGGCGGGCAGGGCGAGCAGCATCAGGCTGCAGAACAACAGGTTGCGCATGGATCAAGGGACCTGTTTTGGCTTGGGTGGGGGTGGCCGCAAGGCGGGGCTGCTGGTGTTGACCCGTTGTACGGTAAAGGTCACGGTCGGGCTCTGCTGGATCGATTGATCACCGCTCAGCACCTCGACGGCCAGGCTGTGCTCGCCGCGGTCGGCATTGCTGACCTGCAGGCGCGGTACGTTGCTCGGCTGGCCATGGGGTTTGCCATCGAGAAGCAGGCGCAGGCGGTGATTGCTCGCCAGGCGTGGCTGCAGGTCAACGCCAACGCTGAAGGTGCCGTTGTTGGCGCGCATGGCTTCGTCGTCGGGAATGCCGGTCAATTGCAGGGTGGTGTAGGGCGCGGCGCTGCTCGCAGCCGGCGGCTCGGTAGGCGGCGCGCTGGGCGCTTGCATGCTCACGCTGTTGGTCTTCGGCAGCTCGACATTCTGTGCGGCCTGGCCTTCCGGCGGTTGGTCGGTGAAAACCGTATTGCCGCTGGCATCGGTGTACTTGTAGATCTGCGCGCTGGCGGGCAGTGCCAGGGCCAGTAACAGGCAGATGAGTAGAGGGCGCATGCCTGACTCTCCTGAGGGATGTGTGGCTAAGACTTGCACTGGCTGGCCGCTCTGGCAAGCGCGCTGATGGCGGGGCGTGTGCCAGCGCAGAAAACATCGGGTTAAAAGGCGCTGTTGGCTTGCCGCTAAACGCAAAAAGGCCACCCGAAGGTGGCCTCTTGTGTTGCGTACTGGTTTAGACGCTGTAGTACAGGTCGTATTCCAGAGGGTGTACGAAGGTGCGGACTTTGATTTCTTCTTCGCTTTTCAGCTCGAGGTAAGCGTCGATGAAGTCATCGGAGAACACGCCGCCCTTGGTCAGGAACGCGCGGCCCTTGTCCAGCTCTTCCAGGGCTTCTTTCAGGCTGCCGCACACTTGTGGGATCAGCTTGCCTTCTTCTGGCGGCAGGTCGTAGAGGTTCTTGTCGGCAGCATCGCCAGGGTGGATCTTGTTCTGGATGCCGTCCAGGCCAGCCATCAGCAGTGCAGCGAAGCACAGGTATGGGTTGGCAGCTGGATCCGGGAAGCGTGCTTCGATGCGGCGAGCTTTCGGGCTGGAAACGTATGGAATACGGATCGAAGCCGAACGGTTACGCGCCGAGTAGGCCAGCATGACTGGCGCTTCGAAACCTGGGACCAGACGCTTGTAGGAGTTGGTCGACGGGTTGGTGAAGCCGTTCAGGGCCTTACCGTGCTTGATGATGCCGCCGATGAAGTACAGGGCGGTGTCGGACAGCCCGGCATAGCCTTCGCCAGCGAAGGTGTTCTTGCCATCTTTGGAGATGGACATGTGTACGTGCATACCCGAACCGTTGTCACCGTACAGTGGCTTCGGCATAAAGGTCGCGGTTTTGCCGTAGGCATCGGCCACGTTGTGTACGCAGTACTTCAGGGTCTGAACTTCGTCAGCCTTGGCAACCAGGGTGTTGAACTTCACGCCGATTTCGTTCTGACCGGCAGTCGCCACTTCGTGGTGGTGAACTTCGATGACCAGGCCCATTTCTTCCATGGCATTACACATGGCAGTACGGATTTCGTGGTCGTGGTCGCACGGCGGAACTGGGAAGTAGCCACCTTTGACGGCTGGGCGGTGGCCCTTGTTACCGCCTTCGATGTCAGCGTCGGTGTTCCAGGACGCTTGCTCGGAGAAGATTTTGAACATCGAGCCGGAGATGTCGGACTTGAACTTCACTTCGTCGAAGATGAAGAACTCAGGCTCTGGGCCGACGAAAACGGTGTCACCGATACCGGTGGTTTTCAGGAACTCTTCAGCGCGCTTGGCGATCGAGCGCGGGTCACGATCGTAGCCTTGCATGGTGCTTGGCTCGATGATGTCGCAAACGATGATCAGGGTCGGCTCTTCGGTGAACGGATCCAGTACGGCGGTTTCGTCAACCGGCAGCAGGATCATGTCGGAGGCTTCGATGCCTTTCCAGCCATGGATGGAAGAGCCGTCGAACATTTTGCCGACTTCGAAGAACTCGTCGTCCAGCGCATCGCGTGCCGGCATGGTCACGTGGTGCTGTTTGCCCTTGGTGTCGGTGAAGCGCAGGTCAACCCACTTCACGTCGTGTTCTTTAATAAGTTGAATCGACTTCGACATGCTGTCCTCCAGGTGGATAAGGCTCGGAATGATAAGCCCTTAATAGTACGGTGCAGCCCGGCGGCATAGTCCGCCAGGGCATCCTGCCTCACAAGAGAGCAAATTGCATGCCAGTGCACAGGAATGGGTGCGCGCCCTGAAACTCAGGGCTGGCGGGGGCTGTGGCGTGATTTATATGGAATATTTGCACTATTGTGGGGCGCTTAAATTCGCGACTGCTCGTTAATGGTGCGTGAGTTGGGCGCTTGACGATTTTTGATCAAAGCGTGAGCAATTTCCGCTATAATCCGCGCCCCTGTTTTTTGGCGGCCTCGGCACGCACTGTTTTCATGAAACTGATCGTAAAAGTCTTTCCAGAAATCACCATCAAGAGTCGGCCGGTGCGTAAGCACTTTATCCGGCAGCTGGCGAAGAATATTCGCTCGGTTTTGCGTGAGTTCGATCCGCAGCTGCAGGTCAGCGGCGTGTGGGACAACCTGGAAGTCGAAACCCAGATCAGTGAGCCGAAAACCCTGCAGGCGATGATCGAGCGCTTGAGCTGCACGCCGGGCATCACCCATTTCCTGCAAGTCGATGAATACCCGCTGGGTGATTTCGACGACGTGGTGGGAAAGTGCAAGCTGCACTTCGCCGATCAGCTGCCGGGCAAGATCTTCGCCGTGCGCTGCAAGCGCGCCGGCAAGCATGCGTTCAGCTCCATGGATGTCGAGCGCTATGTCGGCAGCCAGTTGCGCCAGCAGTGCGGCGCCGCCGGGATCTCGCTGAAGGATCCCGAAGTGGTGGTGCGCATGGAGATCCGCGACCAGCGCCTGTTCGTCATCCATCGCCAGCATGAAGGCTTGGGCGGTTATCCGCTGGGTTCGCTGGAGCAGACCCTGGTGCTGATGAGCGGCGGTTTCGATTCCACCGTCGCCGCTTACCAGATGATGCGTCGCGGCCTGGTCACCCACTTCTGCTTCTTTAATCTCGGCGGCCGTGCCCACGAACTGGGCGTGATGGAAGTGGCGCATTACCTCTGGCAGAAGTTCGGCAGCTCGCAGCGCGTGCTGTTTATCAGCGTGCCGTTCGAGGAAGTGCTCGGCGAGATTCTCGGCAAGGTCGACAACAGCCAGATGGGCGTGATCCTCAAGCGCATGATGCTGCGCGCCTCCACGCGGATGGCCGAGCGCCTGCAGATCGATGCGCTGGTCACCGGTGAGGCGATTTCCCAGGTGTCCAGCCAGACCTTGCCGAATCTCGCGGTGATCGACTCGGCCACCGACATGCTGGTGCTGCGCCCGCTGCTCGCCAGCCATAAACAAGACATCATCGACACCGCCACACGCATCGGCACCGCCGAGTTCGCCAAGCACATGCCGGAATATTGCGGGGTGATTTCGGTCAACCCGACTACCAAGGCGAAGAAGCCGCGCATTGAGCACGAGGAAAGCCAGTTCGACATGGCCATCTTCGAGCGCGCTCTTGAGCGTGCGACCTTGCTGCCGATCGACAAAGTGATCGACGAGCTGGGCAAGGACGTGCAGGTCGAGGAAGTCAGCGAAGCCCTGGCCGGTCATGTGATCATCGACATCCGCCACCCGGATAATGCCGAAGAGCAGCCCCTTGAGCTGGCCGGCATCGACGTGCAAACGCTGCCGTTCTATGCCCTCAACAGCCGCTTCAAAGAGCTGGACCCTACGCGCCAATACCTCCTGTATTGCGACAAAGGCGTCATGAGCCGTTTGCATGCCCACCACCTGCTGAGCGAGGGGCATGCCAATGTGCGCGTTTATCGTCCGGCATAAAACGCCCGGGTTGAATGGCGGCAGTATTCGCCATCGCCCTCCCGACCCACAGGCGGCGTAACAGCCACAGCGCTGGTACGCCGCCTGGCAGAAATCGCAATTAGTTAATACTCGCCGCCTAGAATAAGCGGCACACCGAATCCTCTGATCGAGATACACACGTGATCGAAAATCTACGCAACATCGCCATCATTGCCCACGTTGACCATGGTAAGACCACCCTGGTAGACAAACTCCTGCGCCAGTCCGGCACCCTTGAGCGCAACGAGCTCAACGACGAGCGCGTGATGGACAGCAACGACCAGGAAAAAGAGCGCGGCATTACCATTCTCGCGAAGAACACCGCGATCAACTGGAACGGCTACCACATCAACATCGTCGACACCCCCGGCCACGCCGACTTCGGCGGTGAAGTTGAGCGCGTGATGTCGATGGTTGACTCCGTGCTGCTGCTGGTCGACGCCCAAGACGGCCCGATGCCGCAAACCCGTTTCGTGACCAAGAAGGCCTTCGAAGCCGGCCTGCGTCCAATCGTGGTGATCAACAAGGTCGACCGTCCAGGCGCGCGTCCGGACTGGGTTCTGGACCAGATCTTCGACCTGTTCGACAACCTCGGTGCTACCGAAGAGCAGCTGGACTTCAAAGTCGTCTACGCCTCGGCCCTGAACGGCATTGCCGGTCTGGATCACACCGACATGGCTGAAGACATGACCCCGCTGTACCAGTCCATCGTCGACAACGTGCCGTCCCCGCAGGTTGATATCGACGGTCCGTTCCAGATGCAAATCTCCGCACTGGACTACAACAGCTTCCTCGGCATTATCGGCGTTGGCCGTATCGCCCGTGGTCGCGTCAAGCCGAACACCCCGGTGATCGCCATCGACGCCGACGGCAAGAAGCGTAACGGTCGTATCCTCAAGCTGATGGGTCACCACGGCCTGCACCGCATCGACGTTGAAGAAGCCACCGCCGGTGACATCGTCTGCGTCAGCGGCATGGACTCGCTGTTCATCTCCGACACCCTGTGCGACATCAACCATGTCGAAGCGATGACTCCGCTGACCGTCGACGAGCCGACCGTATCCATGACCTTCCAGGTCAACGATTCGCCGTTCTGCGGTAAAGAAGGCAAGTTCGTCACCAGCCGTAACATCAAAGAGCGTCTGGACAAAGAGCTGCTGTACAACGTGGCCCTGCGTGTTGAAGAAGGCGACAGCGCTGACAAGTTCAAGGTTTCCGGCCGTGGTGAGCTGCACCTCTCGGTACTGATCGAAACCATGCGTCGCGAAGGCTTCGAAATGGGTGTGGGCCGTCCGGAAGTGATCATCCGCGTCGTCGACGGCGCCAAGCAAGAACCGTTCGAGAACGTCACCATCGACACCCCGGAAGAGTCCCAGGGCAAGGTCATGGAAGAGATGGGCCTGCGTAAGGGCGACCTGACCAACATGGTGCCGGATGGCAAAGGCCGTGTGCGTCTGGAATACAACATCCCTGCTCGCGGTCTGATCGGTTTCCGTAACCAGTTCCTGACCCTGACCAACGGTGCTGGCATCCTGACCTCGATCTTCGATCGTTACGACACCATGAAGTCCGGCGACATGTCCGGCCGTCAGAACGGCGTACTGGTTTCGGTTGAAACCGGCAAGGCACTGACCTACTCCCTGGAAACCCTGCAGGCGCGCGGCAAGCTGTTCGTCGAGCACGGCCAGGAAATCTACAACGGTCAGATCGTTGGTCTGAACAGCCGTGACAACGACATGGGCGTAAACCCAACCAAAGGCAAGAAGCTCGACAACATGCGCGCTTCCGGCAAGGACGAAACCATTGCCCTGGTTCCACCGGTGAAATTCACCCTGGAGCAGGCTCTGGAATTCATCCAGGACGACGAGCTGTGCGAAGTCACGCCGAAGTCGATCCGTCTGCGTAAGAAGATCCTCGACGAAGGCGAGCGCACCCGCGCTGCCAAGAAAGCCAAGAACTGATCCAGTTCTAGCTAACTAAAAAGCCCCCGCCGGCGAGAGCCTGCGGGGGCTTTTTATTTCTGGCGCATTGCGACTGCTTCTCAATTGATGGGCATTTCTGTAGGGTTCGCGGCGACAGCAACCGGTGGTCAGAAGTTCAGGATGAATAGCCGGTTCTGTGCGGTGGTTCACGCGTTATGTGGCTGATGGCAAGTCGCCATATGTTCTAATGCGCGCCGCATTTTGATTCTGTATATCCGCTATTCAAAGGACTGAAGGCATGGCTCTTCGTATTAGACCTTTATGGCCTGCCATCCGTGGCGGCCACCCTGCTGGCCGTCGCTGCGCGACGTTAAAAATGGCTCCCGGCCATTTTTTGGCCGTTTGGCTGATGTGTTCTGTTGTTCCCCTTGTATCGCTGGCGCAAACGCCAGGTGATCGTGACCTTATCCGTGAGCGCCAGGAGCGTCTGCTACAAGAGCAGGAGCGTCGCCTGGAGGATTTGCGCCAACTGCCAGGCAAGGCCGAGCAACTGCCGGCAGCGCCTGCCACAGAAGATGAGCGCTGCTTTGCCATCAAGCAAATCAACCTGGTCGGGGCAACGCTGCTCAGTCCCGCAGATCAGGCGGCCATTCTCAAACCCTACAATGGCCAGTGCCTGGGTGTCGGTCAGCTTAATCAGCTGCTCAAGGACATCACCAACCACTACCTGGGGCGTGGCTATGTCACCACGCGTGCCTACTTGCCACAGCAGGATCTGGCCAGCGGTACCCTGCAGGTCATGGTGGTCGAAGGGCAGCTCGAAGGCCTAGATAGTTCGGCGCTGGCATCTGATCGCGAATTAGCCATGAGCTTTCCCGGTACGACCGAGCGCGTGCTGAACCTACGTGAGCTTGAACAACTGGTCGAGCAACTCAACCGCCTGCCGTCACGCCAGGCGCAACTGGAGTTGGTGCCGGGTGAGCAGGTCGGTGGTAGCCGCGTGCAATTGCAAGGGCAACGCAGCAAGCCTTGGCGGGTCAGCTTGGCCAGGCACAACGACGGCCAGCTGAGTACCGGTGAGCAGCAATGGGGATTGGGCCTGGACTGGGACAGCCCGTTGGGTCTGGCGGATCAGCTGAGCCTGCGGGCTGGCCGCGATGCGGTCAGCGACAGCTATCGCCATTCACATAACCAGAGCCTCAACTACAGCCTGCCGTATGGCTGGTGGACCTTCAATTACAGCTACAGTCAGAGCTACTACCGCACCGAGAGCGAAGCCAATGGCTTTGCCTTCGACCAGGACGGCGACAGCGCGACCCATGCCCTGCGCGCCGAGCGCGTGCTGCATCGCGACAATGTGAGCAAGACGGCGGTCAATTTGGGTACCAGCCACCTGCGCAGCAATAATTTCATCCTGGGTAATTTGGTTGATGTCTCCAGCCAGCGGCTGTCCGAGGCGCAGCTGGGGTTCAACCATGGCCGGCGTATCGGCAGCGCCTTTATCAACGCTGATCTTGGCTGGCAGCGTGGCATCGGTGCCTTCGATGCGCAACGCAGCGGTGACCCACAAGGCGGCGAGCCGGTCGCCCGTTACAACAAATACAGCCTGACCCTGAGCTACTTGCAGCCTTTCCAGCTGTGGGGGGAGTCGTTCAGTTTCGACAGCCTGGCCAGCGGCCAGCGTAGCGAGGATGTGCTGTACAGCCCGCAGCGCATCAGCGTGGGCGGCTTGAGCTCGGTACGCGGGTTCAAGGAGCAGTCGCTGGCTGGTGATAGTGGCGGCTATTGGCGCAACCAGCTGCGCTGGCGCAAACCAGTGGCCTGGGAGCCACTACGGCCCGTTCTTCAGGAATATGGCGTGGCCTTCGCTTATGACGTCGGGGTGATCAGTGGTGGGCGCTACAACCCGGATCAACATGGCCGCCTCTCCGGCAACGCCATCGAGCTGAGTGCCCGCGGCCAGTATCTGGCCGCCTCGGTGACCCTAGCCCGCTCACTGGAACGCCCGGACGCCATCGAGCGTCAGGAGCATCCGGTGTATTTCCGGCTCGACCTGTTCTTCTGATTTTCTGCTGATTTCTGATTTGTAGCCCTAGGGTTGGAGTTATTACATGGACGTTCGCACGCCTTTTTTCCAAAACATTGCCTGTGTCCTGATCGGCGTATTGTTCCTTAATCCGATCGTCACCACGGCGGCCGAGCTGGCGCTGGATGCCCAGGCTGGCAGCAACGCCGCGGTAACCCAGGCCGCCAATGGCGTGCCCATGGTCAATATCGCCACGCCCAATGGCAGCGGTCTGTCGCACAACAAATTCACCGACTTCAACGTCAGCCAGCAAGGCCTGATTCTCAACAACAGCGCCCAGGCGTTGGTGCAGACGCAGTTGGGCGGCTACGTGGTGGGCAACCCCAACCTCAAGGGCGGGGCGGCCAACCTGATCCTCAATGAAGTCAACGGTGGTAGCCCCAGCCAGCTCAAGGGCTACACCGAGGTGGCGGGCAAGTCCGCCCATGTCATCGTGGCCAACCCGCATGGCATCAGCTGTGATGGCTGTGGCTTTATCAATACCCCGCGGGTGACTCTCAGCACCGGCAAGCCGGTTGTAGAGGGCGGGCGGCTGGATCGCTTTGATGTCGATGGCGGGCAGATCAGCATCGAAGGCGATGGTCTTAATGCGCGCAATGTCAGCCAGTTCGACCTGATCACTCGCAGTGCGCAGATCAACGCCGAGTTGCATGCCAATCAGTTGAATGTGATCGCCGGGCGTAACGAGGTGGATGCGACCACCTTGGCGACCACGGCTAAAACCGATGACGGCAGCGCCAAGCCGCAACTGGCCATCGACAGCTCGGCGCTGGGCGGCATGTATGCTGGGGCGATTCGTCTGGTCGGTACTGAAACGGGTGTCGGCGTCAAGCTGGCGGGTGATATGGCGGCCAGTGCCGGCGATATTCAGATCGACGCCAATGGTCAACTGAGCATGGCGCGCACCGCCGCCAGCCGCGACCTGCAGCTCAAGGCCGAGAACATCGAACTGAATGCCGATACCTTCGCTGGGCGCAATGCCGTGGTCGAGGCCAGTAGTCAGACTCAGGTCAAGCAAAGCCTGGCGGCGGCCCAGCAGCTGGCCGTCAAGGGTGGTGAGCTGCTCAACCAGGGCGTGGTGGAAGCGGGCGTACGCGCCGATGGCAGCCTGAACAGCTCGGCCACACTTAGCCTGCAAACCAGCACGGTCAAGAACCCTGGCACCATCACCTCCCACGGCAGCCTGAACAGCGATGTACAGACCCTAGATAACCGCGCGGGTAAGTTGCTCAGCGCCGGTGAGGCAACGCTCAACGCAGAAACGCTGGAAAACCAGGGCGGGCGTATCGTCGCGCAGCAAAGCCTCGAGGTGAATGGTACCCAGCTGAACAACCAAGGCGGCGAAGTCCTGGCCCAGCAAGGCATCAAGGTGACGGCGACCAACCTGGCTAACCAGAGCGGCACCTTGGCCGGTGGCGCACTTGATTTGCAACTCAGTGCGGTTCTGGACAACCAGGGCGGGCTGATTGAGTCCGCCAGTGATCTGCAACTGGCTGCCAATACCCTGAGTAACAGCGGCGGCAAACTGCGCGCCCTGGGTGGCGAAGGCGATAGCCGGTTTGTCCTGGGCGGGCTGTTCAATAACGATGCCGGCCTGGTCGAGATCGGCAGCGGCGCATTTGCCTTGAGCAGCGTTGGCTTGAGCAACCTGGGCGGTACGGTGCGTCACGTGGGCGATCAGGGCTTTGCCCTAGACCTGACGGCTCTTGGCCAGGCCGGCGGTCGCTTTATCACCAACGGTGCGGTCGATCTCAGCCTGGATGAATGGAGCAATATCAGCTCGTTGCAGGCCAAGACGCTTAACATCGCTATCAACCGCCTAACCCAAAGCGCTACCGGTGCATTGATTGCCGTTGATGACATCACCACCAGTGGCGAGCGCTGGGAAAACCACGGCAGCATCGAAACCGACGGCGCACTGAGCCTGACCCTGACCGGTGCTTACACCGGCAATGGCAAATTGCTTGCGCAAGGTGATCTCAGCCTGACTGCGGACAGTGCCGACCTTGGTAGCGGTTCCGAGTTGCGCAGCGCGGACAGTGCCCAAATTGATATCAGCACTGGCATGAACAACGCCGGCAAGATCACCTCGACAAATGATCTGAACATCAAGGCGGCCAGCCTCAACAACCAAGGCACTCTTGGCAGCGCAGCGGCATTGCATATTGAAGCGGCGCAGTTGATCAACCAGGGCGGCCTGCTATTTAGCGGCGCGGATATGCAGCTGCTGGCTGACAGCATCAGCAACCTGTATGCAGACATTTATAGCCTTGGCTCGCTGACCGTTGCCAAGAATGCTGCTGGCAACAAGTCGACGCTGCTGGAGAACCGCTCCGGCAGCATCGAGTCCAGTGGCGATATGAGCCTTCGAGCAGTCACCCTGACTAACCGCAAAGAGCTGTTTACTTCAAGCAAACAGCTCACCTCAGGCAGCATCAGCGTGGTCTGCTACGACTGCGGTGGCGATCACCACAACGTCGACTATGTGGCCACCGAACGATTTACTACCACGGTGGAGCAGGACTCCGACGCTTCCCGAATCCACAGCGGTGGCGACCTGAACATCCAGGGTGATGCCATTGCCAACCGTTACAGCAGCCTGAGCGCCAGCGGCAATATCAATATTACTGGTGTCACCCTGGAAAACATGGGGGCCGCCAGTGGCATTATCGAGCGGATTCGGCGCTTCAATACCGGACGTATTACCGATGGCTCTGATGAGCGTTTCCGCGACAGGCACATCGACCCTTACAACGCTCAGCCGCTGCCTAAAGAAGTACCGAGCGCAATGTATCGCTGGACCCTGACCAGCGATATTGAAACCAACACCCCAAGCGGTCCCGGAGCGCCGGCGATCATCCAGGCCGGTGGCAATGTCAGCATTCAGGCGACGCAAAGCCTGACCAATGCCTCGGTGCTAAATAATCAGGCCCCTCAGGTTGGTAGCGCCCCGAACGTCAACACCCAGGTGACGGGCAACGGCCAGCCACTGGTGGTGCAGCTTAATGCGCAGTTGCCGGCAGATAGCCAGCAACTGGTAGTAGACCCGCTGGCCCTGCCTAGTTTTAGCTTGCCGCAAGGGCAGAACGGCTTGTTCAAGCTAAACAACGACCCGGGTTATCCCTATCTAGTTGAGACCAATCCAGCCTTTGCCAGCCTGAAGAACTTCCTTAACTCGGGCTACCTGCTTGATGCGGTGGGCTACAACCCTGATCAAACCCAGCGCCGCTTGGGTGATGGCTTGTACGAGCAGAGGCTGATCCAGCAGGCCATCGCCGCCCGCACCGGCAAGCGCTTCCTGGCCGGCCTGAACTCGGATGAAGCGCAGTTCAAGTACCTGATGAACAACGCCATCGCCAGCAAGCAAGCGCTGAGTCTGGTGCCTGGGATTGCCCTGACTGCCGAGCAGATGGCTGCCCTGACCCATGACATCGTCTGGATGCAGGAGCAGGTAGTGAATGGCCAGAAAGTACTGGTTCCCGTGCTGTACCTGGCCCATGCCAACGACCGTTTGGCACCTGGCGGTGCCTTGATTCAGGGGCAAGATGTGGTGCTGATCAGTGGCAGCAGCCTGAATAACAGCGGCACCCTACGCGCCAGCCAAAACCTTAGCACTACCGCCAACAACATCGGCAATACCGGCCTTATGCAAGCGGGCGAGCGCCTTTCGCTGCTGGCCACTAACAGCATCCGCAATGCCCAGGGCGGCATCATCGCGGGCAAGGATGTCAGTGCTATTGCCCAGAAGGGTGATATCAGCAATGAACGCAGCATCACCCAGGAAGCGCGCAGCGGGCGTAACTTCAGTCAGCTCACCAGCGTGGTCGACAAGGCTGCCGGCATTGAAGCCAGTAACGACCTGACTCTCTCCGCAGGCCGTGATCTGCAGAATATCGGTGGCAGCCTCAAGGCCGGCGGCGATGCCAGCCTGAGTGCCGGGCAGGATCTGGTGATCGCCTCTGCCGAGGCCGAAAACGGCCAGATGCGCAAGGACAGGCGTCACTTCTGGAGCAAATCCAGCACCACCCAGTACGGCAGTGATATGCAGGTGGGCGGCGACCTCAGCGCTGAGGCGGGTAGAGATGTCGCAGTGATTGCCAGCAAGGTCAAGGCTGGCGGGGATATCGCCTTGGACGCGGATGGCGATGTTCGCATCGCCTCTGCTGCCAATGAGAGCAGCAGCGAATACCGTTACAAGAGCAGTAAGAAAAAGATCAACAAAGAGGCCGCCACGGTTCGTCAACAAGGTGCAGTGATTGAGGCCGGTGGCAACTTCATCAGCAGCTCCGGCGGTGACACCAACCTGACTGCCAGCCAGATAACGGCAGGTCAGGAGGCCTACCTGTACGCCAAAGGCGACCTCAACCTGGACACCGCGCAAAACCAGGATTACAGCTATTACTACAAAAAGAAAAAAAGCGAAGGCCTGTTTAGCAGCAAAACAAAAACCACGATGTCCGAGGCATCCAGCAGCCTGGCCGTGTCGTCGTCCATTCATTCAGGTTCCGACCTGACCCTGGTGGCCAACAACGACATCACCGCCCGCGGCGCACAGCTGAGCAGCGATGAAGCAATTTCCGTCTATGCCGGTCACGACATTGTATTGAACGCAGCGGAGAACGCCGCCAGCCAAGCCAGCGGTAAATCCAAAAGCAGCCTGTTTTCCAGCAAGTCCAGCACCAAAAGCAGCGACAGCAGCAGCCTGACCAGCAGCAGCCTGAATGGCAAAAGCGTAGAGCTGATGGCCGACAACGACATCACCCTGCGCGCCGCTGCGATACATGCCGAGGAAGGCATTGTTCTCGACGCCGGGCGTGATATCGCTATCAGCACTGCGCAACAGAGCCAGCAGTCCAGCCAGGCGAGCAAGTCCAACAAGCTCAACTGGCACCTGACCGACTCCCTCGCTACCAACGGTTCTTTCACCCTAGAGAACAAAGGCAAAGGCGCGAAGCAAAGCAGCACTCAGGAAGTGGGCAGCACCCTAAGTGGCGCTACCATCGATATCGACAGTGGTCGCGACACCAGTATTCGCGCTAGCACCCTGGTGGCCGACCACAATATTCGCATCGATGCTGGGCGCAATTTAAGCGTGGTTAGCGGCGAAACCAGCAACAAGTCCAGCGCCACGTCCAAGACCAAAAACACCGGTGAAATCGGCAACTGGTACCAGGGCGCCACCGGTGTTGCTAGCCTCAAGGAAACCAACCAGAACAGCAGTGTTACCCAAATTTCCAGTCAGATCGCCTCCCTGGGCGGCAATATCGACCTGAAGGCCGGTGAGCGTTACAACCAAGTCGCCAGCCAAGTGATTGCGCCAACCGGCGACGTCAACATCATCGGCAAACAAGTCGATATCGAAGCCGGCTACGACAAACTCAGCGAGAGCCAAAAGCAAAGCTCAAACCGCACTGCTATTGGCGGCTCGGTCAGTGTTCCGCTGGTGGATGCGGTGCGCAATATTCAGCAGATGGGTGAGGCGGCGGGGAACACGGGGGATACGCGGCTGAAAGCGTTGGCTGCGGTGAACGCCGGTATGTATGCCACTACGGCCTACAACAGTGCGCAAGCGCTGGCGAACGGCAATGTGGGCGGCATAAAAGTCAGCGTTAATCTCAGTAATGACAAAGGTAATAGCAAAAGTACCCAGTCTGGTCAGAACGTTGTAAGCAGCACGGTAGCTGCAGGTAACAACGTCAACATCACTGCAACCGGTGCGGGCACAGACAGCAATCTTAACGTTGTTGGTAGCCAAGTAAGTGCGGGCGGTGACGCTAAGCTAAAAGCAGATGGCGATATCAATTTACTGGCTGCCAAGAACACAGCCGAACAGCATGGAAAGAATGCAGGTTCAGGCTGGAAAGTTGGCGTTGGCTTTGCCTTCGGTGGAAGCCAGAACGGTATCACATTGGATCTCGCGGCCAATAAGTCGCGGGGAAATGCTGATGGTTCCGATGTGTCCTGGACCCATACCACCATTGAGGCCGGTAATGCTTTGGGTTTCTGGTCGGGGCAAGACACCAATATCAAAGGTGCCATTATTAGTGGTGAGCAGGTTGTTGGAGACGTCGGGGGCAATCTCAACATCGAAAGTTTGCAAGACACCAGCACCTACAAATCCAAACAAAGTAGTGCAAGCGCTGGTGTCAGCTTGTGTATTCCACCGATTTGCGCTGGAGCCAGCAGTGTTTCAGCTAGCGCTAGCCAACAAAAAATTAACAGTGAATACGCCAGCGTCATACAGCAGTCGGGGGTGAAGGCCGGCGACAAAGGCTTCAACATTACTGTAGGTGGTAATACCGACCTTAAAGGCGCGGTAATTGCCAGTACCGAACAAGCAATTCAGGCAGGTAAGAACCAACTTGTTACAGGCACATTGACTTCGTCAGACATTAAGAACGAGGCGGAGTACAAAGCCAGCAGTATCAACTTAAGTGGCGGTTACTCCTGGGGCGGGGATGGCAAGGGCAGCGTAGGCAAAGATAAAGATGGCAATGCTTCTGCTGGGGCTGCGGGTGACCCTCTTCCTAGTGAAGGCGGCTTTAGTGCCACAGCACCAATTGCGTTAAGCGCTAGTGATGACGCCAGCAGCACCACAAAAAGTGGGATAAGCGGCGGCACCATTCTGATCACCGACCCAGAAAAGCAAAAGCTACTGACCGGCAAAGACGCCAACACCACCGTTGCTCAGCTAGAACGTGATGTGTCTTCCGAGAAGGACGGCGCAAATGCATTGAAGTCGATCTTCGATGAAGAAGAGATTCTTGCCGGCTTCGAAATCACCACCGCATTTGTCCAGAACGTAGGTGCATTTCTAGAAACAAAGGCACGTGAGGCTGATAAAAAAAATGCTGATGCCAAGAAGATCGAGGCAGAAGCAAACAACTATGAAAACAGCTTAACGACAGCAGAGCGACTGGCCATGATAGCCCACGCCCAGGCCCTTAAGGACGAAGCCAAGATTATCAACGGTAATTGGGGCGCTGGTGGCACCTATCGGCAGATTGCGACTGTGCTGACTGCAGCGGCAGGGGGCCAGGTCAACGCGGGAACCAGCCAGTTCGCGCAGAACATGGTGGTCAACTACCTCCAACAACAGGGTTCCGGTTACATCGGCAAGCTGGTGGAAAAGGGCGCTTTGATTGAAGGTAGCCCGCTGCATGCCGCACTGCACGCCATTGTCGGTTGCGGCGCGGCCGCCGCCAGCCAGCAATCTTGCTCGGCAGGGGCAATGGGGGCTGCGTCGAGTAGCGTGCTGACGGGGCTATTCAGTGAAACCAGCCCGGACGAAACCAGCGAACAGCGTGAAGCCAAGCGCAACCTGATACTGAGCATCGTCACCGGTATTGCGACAGTTGCGGACCCGGATAGCGCAGCCACTGCCAATAACGCAGCTACCGCGAATGTCGACAATAACTGGTTGGCCACGCAGCAGAAGGTTCAGCGCAACAAAGAGCTGGCCGAAGCGAAAACAGTGGGCGAGCAGCTCAAGATATCCGCCAAATGGATGGGGGTTTCGGTCGAGCAGGACTTCGCTACAGGCAAAGGTATCGCCAAAGGCTTGAAGGATGGTTTGGCCGGCTCCGGGCTCGATACCCTCGACACCATGGCGCGCTTTGCCGCGTTCCCAGGTGAAAGCCTTGATGAAATCTCCGAGATGATCAATTCCCCAGCAATGAAACAACTGCTGGGGGCGAAGTACGACGAGATGCAGCAGGCCATCGCAAAAGCCAAGGTTTCGTTGGACACTGGGGGTTTGGATCAAGCTGAACAGCTTGGCATGCAGATTGGGCACATCCTTTCTGTCGCGTTAACCTTGGTGGTGGCTGTTGAGGCCGATGCGGTGAAAGCCGCAGGGCAGGCAGCCAAATTTGGTGTTGCGGTAACCAAGGAGAAGGCCGGCGCACTTATGGCTGGCTCGAGTGGGAAACTGGCTGCTCAGTTGGCGACTATCGAGAAATATGGGTTTGATGGGGATGTTCCGTCGATACCTAAAAATGTGGATGGTGCAAATTCGGGTACATTAGCCGGTGCTATTGATAATGAGTTCGGTATAGCTCCTACTCAGCAGTTAGCCGGGTTCAAAACATTTGGAATAAACATAAATCCTAAAAATATTTCAGAAGGCAGGGCGCTCATACAGGAATATCAAGATGCGGGGCTGAGTCCTGTTCAAGCTGAGAAGTATGCGAAAGGCTTGATCGAGTCAGGTTCCACTCTTCCCGTTAAAAAGACTATTAATGAACCGCTTTATAAGGTTGTATCTGTCGGTGGTAGTCCGTCTGATGTAACCCCTTATTGGTTTACCAAGCAGGAGTTGGACCGCCTTAAAATTGATCCAGTCAACGCTTTAAGTAAATTGGGTATTCCTCTTCAAAGTCACGGGGTTAAATTCGATGTTTTTGAAATTAAACCTAAAGGTAGTGCGGTTGTGTTTGAAAGTACGGTTGCGCCGACACAGCAAGGTGCATTTAGGCAGATAGGTGGGGCAACACAAACTCTTGTGCCTAATCGGAGTCAGTTCAATAATGCAGTAAGGCTGGAAACTATAAGTTTAGATACGGCAGGGAGGTAGGTGTGCAAATTGATTTAAATGCTCTAGATGGCTGTGCTGTAATCGATCCTGATATCACAGAGATAACAGTGCCTGGGGATTTGTCAAAGGAAAATTATCTAGAGGATATTTTTCTTTTTTTAAAAAAAAATAGATCGGTCAGGGTGATTTCAATCTGCGATGACTATCTTGATCCTCTAGACAGTAGTACAAGATATTTTTGCAGAAGGGTTTATGAAGATTTGCCTGAAATTAGGATAGTTTGGGTACGAGAGTTCAAGATAGACGGTAGGCATGGTAGGTGATGTATAACAGTTGGAAAGGGGGCAGATTTTTTTTTGTTAGTTTTGCTAGGCTGAAAGCCATCCATGGACGGTGGCTATCGAATATGCCCAGAGAGAGCAATAGGTACAGACCACGGTTAATGTCGCTGATCTCGTCTAGTCTTCTGGAGTCATGTTATGGAAAAGGAGTTTCTATATGCCGCGTCGAGCGCGTGTGCTGCTGCCGGGAGCCACACTGCACCTGATTCAACGAGGGAATAATCGTTCGGCTTGTTTCTACGCCAAGGAAGATTACCTGTTCTATCTAGAGCACCTTGCGGACCAAGCAAGAAAGCATGGCTGCGCGATCCATGCGTGGTGCCTGATGACCAACCACGTTCATTTGTTGCTGACGCCGACCAAGCCGGAAAGCGTTTCACTGCTGATGAAGGGGCTTGGTCAGCGCTATGTGCAATACATCAATCGTACTTATCGTCGCAGTGGCACGTTGTGGGAAGGTCGCTTCCGCTCCTGCTTGATGCAGGAGGAGAGCTATGTACTGGCCTGCTATCGATACATCGAGTTGAACCCGGTCAGGGCTGGGATGGTCGAGCACCCAGCCGAATATCGGTGGTCGAGTTATCGGGTAAATGCTCAAGCAGAGTGGTCTGATCTGATTGAGCCCCACCCGCTGTACATGGCGTTGAGCGGGGAAGATCAATCGCGTGCCGATAGCTATCGAGAGTTTTTCCGGTATCAACTTGATCCCGGCTTGGTGGATCAGATCCGCACGGCCACTAATGGCAATTATGCACTTGGTAGTTCAAGGTTTACGGCCGAGGTAGAAAGTGCACTAGGGCGAAGAGTGACACGCGGAAAGTCTGGGCGGCCGAGACAAGCGTCAGAGTCTGGTTTGTTGCTATAGAAACCGTGGTCTGTCCCCTAATAATGCCCCTAATAATGCCTCTGAAGCAGGTTTAAATACACCATTAATCTCATCAAATTCACCCTTTAATACAAAAGGCGTTAATCCAAATTTGCCTTCAGTTCAATCAATTAGAACTGATTTGTACAGTGAGTATAAAGCTGCAGACTTGTCTGATGATTTGGCAATAAATTTAGCCGACGGAAATATTAGATCTGGCTCAACTGTTCCTATCAAACGTAATGTTGATCAGGGCGAAACTCTCTATAAGTTTGTGCCATCAAATAATGCTCCAGGTCGTTCTTCATACTACTTCACGAAGTCGGAAGTTGAGTATTTCAAAAGTAACCCGGAAAAGTTGGCTCAAGAAGCAGGGTTGCCCTATAAGAATTTTGTAGGTAGTTACGATGTTTATGCTATTAATCCAAGGCCAGGCGCAAGGCCTGCTGTATTTGAAAGTAAAGTTGCTGGGATTAAAGAAGGTGGTTACACAGCTAAAGGTGGCGCACGCCAAACTATTGTTCCCAATCTTAAAAACTGGAGCGTCCCTGAAAAGGTAGATGTTCTTAGGGTGTACGGAAGTGAGTAAGTCTGAGAGCGTGTTCACGCAAGAGCAAGTTAGGTTGTTAAAAAATAGCGCAGAAAAACTGCGGTTGGCTCTTTGTGGTTCAAAAGATCCGGTGGCCGCTGAATTTCTGAATGGTGAACTAGGGAGGATTATTGAGAAAGTTCTAGCTAGTGACTCAATCTCACCCTTTGATGATGTTCCGCATTTCGATAAAATGACTAGGGACTACCTTCCTGATGTGGAGGAAGAGTATTTTGATTTTTATAGTTTTGCTAAGTATGGAAAGCCAGCTTATGAAAGTTAAATTGGCGGGAGGGCAGTAGGAGGCGGGCCAAGGTTAATGTCGCTGGCCTCGTCTAGCTTTCTTGTGTTATGTCGTGGGGAAATGATTTTCCATATGCCGCGTCGAGCACTTGTACTACTGCTGGGAACAACGTTGAATTAAATGATGGCTGAGTTATTTTTCACTGCTTTGCTTTGCTTTGCTTTGCTTTGCTTTGCTTTGCTTTGCTTTGCTTTGCTTTGCTTTGCTTTGCTTTGCTTTGCTTTGCTTTGCTTTGCTTTGCTTTGCTTTGCTTTGCTTTGCTTTGCT